>NZ_SCNE01000003.1:0-560177 GCF_005503595.1 Enterobacter sp. 2VL | reverse complement strand
TTTAGCGCGGTGGTCCCACCTGACCCCATGCCGAACTCAGAAGTGAAACGCCGTAGCGCCGATGGTAGTGTGGGGTCTCCCCATGTGAGAGTAGGGAACTGCCAGGCATCAAACAAGTGAAGAGGCCATCCGGAAGGATGGCCTTTTTGCGTTTTTGTATCCCAAAAACCTCAACACCTTTTCTTCATTGCCGTCTAAAATTGTTAAAAAGACTTTAACAATGGTGCCGCTTTGACCCGTCCATTTGATTATCAGCAAGATTTTGCCAACATTAATTTTCGCGAACGTCCCGAACTGTACCAGGTTGGCCGGGGTGAACAGGGCGTTTTGATGGTCGAGCCTTATAAAAGCGAAATCCTTCCTCACTGGCGCTACAAAAATGCTGAAGTGGCGGCGCGTTCTGCAAAAGAGATATATGCCCTGTTTGAAGAATACCGCCAGCAGAACGACTTTGTTGGCATGGATATGGCTCGAAAATTCATTCAGATGGGCTATACGCGCGCCCGTCGATATGCCAACCATAAAGGCGGTAAAAAGTACGATGAGGAGCGTCAGGTCAAACCCCTCGAGCACGATCCGGTAAAAGCTGAAGCCGCTGCGGTATTCAAAGCGTGGTGGGATAAGATCCGTGAGGACGACGATTATTTGCAGAGGAAAAAAGCGCATCAACGTAAGTGGGGATAATTACTACGTTCGCTAATAATTCAATATCTGATCAACTTCACAAAACGTAATGAAACATATTGGAAACATTTCTTTTACCTAACGGTTCGTTTTAAATCCGGTTTTACTGTGGGTGGGCACTGGCCCGCAATGTGAGACAGGGGATTTAAAATGACAGAAACCGTAGCAAGTACAGATACGGAAAACACAAACTTAACGGCGAAAGATACCCGCCGTCGGGTTTGGGCAATTGTTGGGGCTTCATCGGGGAACCTGGTAGAGTGGTTCGATTTTTACGTTTATTCATTTTGCTCTCTCTACTTCGCGCATATCTTTTTTCCATCCGGTAATACCACCACACAGCTTCTGCAAACCGCAGGCGTCTTTGCCGCCGGGTTTTTGATGCGTCCAATTGGCGGGTGGTTGTTCGGCCGTATTGCCGACAGGAAAGGGCGTAAAACCTCAATGCTCATATCGGTCTGCATGATGTGCGTGGGTTCGCTGGTCATTGCCTGCCTGCCCGGTTATGACGTAATCGGCACCTGGGCACCCGCGTTGCTCCTGCTGGCACGTTTGTTCCAGGGACTTTCTGTTGGCGGCGAGTACGGCACCAGCGCGACATACATGAGTGAAGTCGCTGTTGAAGGGCGCAAAGGGTTCTATGCTTCATTCCAGTATGTCACGCTAATCGGCGGGCAACTGCTTGCTCTGCTCGTTGTGGTGATGCTTCAACATATTCTCAGCGATGCAGATCTACGCGCCTGGGGCTGGCGCATCCCGTTTGCGATGGGGGCCGCTCTGGCGGTTGTGGCTCTCTGGCTGCGCCGCCAGTTGGATGAAACCTCTCAACAAGAGGTCAGGGCATTGAAAGAGGCCGGCTCCCTCAAAGGGCTGTGGCGTAACCGTAAAGCCTTTTTAATGGTGCTCGGTTTTACCGCCGCGGGGTCGTTGAGCTTCTACACCTTCACCACCTATATGCAAAAGTATCTGGTCAATACCTCCGGCATGCACGCTAACGTGGCAAGTGTGGTCATGACAGTCGCCCTGCTGGTCTTTATGCTTATTCAGCCTGCTATCGGTGCGCTATCCGATAAGATAGGCCGCCGAACCTCAATGCTCATTTTTGGCAGTTTACTGACGCTCGGTACCGTCCCGCTATTAAGCGCGCTGCAGCATACCTCCTCACCTTATGCTGCTTTTGGACTGATCATGATTGCACTGGTCATCGTCAGTTTTTACACGTCAATCAGCGGGATATTGAAAGCAGAGATGTTCCCCGCCCAGGTCAGGGCGCTCGGGGTAGGGCTGTCGTATGCGGTGGCTAACGCGCTATTTGGTGGGTCAGCGGAGTACGTCGCGCTGTCGCTTAAATCGTGGGGCAGTGAGACAACGTTCTTCTGGTATGTCACCGTAATGGGAGCGTTAGCCTTTATCGTCTCCCTGATGCTGCATCGCAAGGGTAAGGGTATTCGCCTTTAATAATGGGCCATCTGCCATACCGCGTAGCCGGTTGTTGCACCGGCTACGTCCCAGGCAAAATCTTTCCAGCTCCAGCCGGTTCCCGCCGGACGACAGTCCCAAAGCTCTTTAGATGCGCCAAGGCTGACGGAGAACATCAATCCGATGGCTGCACTGCGATCCCGGCTGTAACCCTGGTGCTGCGCGACTTCATTACCCGCAGCGGACAACATCGCAGAAGCAATAAAGTGTTGAGCTTTGTCCTGGCCTGTCCAGCTGTCGTTCGCCATATGGCTACATCCGGTCAGGCAAAGGGAGATAAGCAGGAGAAGGATACGCATCAACAGGCTCCATAAAAAAGCCCTGTCGATGACAGGGCCGGAATATTACAGAATACGGCTGATAAGGCGGTCGATACGGATCCGACGTAAGCGACGAATCAGCTTGCGAACTTTTACCGGGTAATCCGCAATGCTCTGCAGATCGCGGTAATGGCGCACAACGGTCGTATGCGTGCGGATCAGTTCCAGCTCGCGTTCACGCTTCGCCGCCAGTTCGTGCTGCGGATCGTGGATCAGAATGGCGTTTTCCAGATCCAGCCGCCAGGCGCGAGGGTTGAGGTTGTTGCCGGTCAGCAGCATCCACTCATCGTCCACCCACATGCCTTTGAGATGATAGCTATTGTCTTCATCTTTCCACAGGCGCACAACCAGTTGGTCTGTGTTTACATAGTACTGTAAACGGCTCAGGAAGCGACGCAGGTTGATCTCATAGAGATAAGGCAGTGCGCCGATGATCTTGAAGGGCTGATCTTCCGGAATAAAGAAGTCGTTAGCCGTTTTATCCCCAACGATAATTTCCACTTTCTTGCCATCACGCAGCAGCTGAATGATATTCCGCACCAGCACGGCAGGCAGGTTAAAGTAGGGCGTGCAGATCGTAAGCTTTTGCTCTGCACACGGCATCAGATGGAAGATAGTCTTGTTCAGCAGGCTGGATTTGCCCAAACCGACCAGTGGCGTAACGGAGAGCTCTTCGTTATTGGCGTCACCCTGGAAGTGATAGACCGCGTCGCGCAGCTCCTGGCGGAAGGAACGCACGTCGTTTTTAATTTCCGGGCTTTTAGGGCGCTGCGGATCATCAAGACGGTTTACGCCGCGGCCATGCACAAGGTATTTATCAACCCAGTTGAACATGATGTCCGCCATCTGCGGATTGCGGATAAGATGATAGCGGTCGTAACGGTACTTATCGAGCTGATGAAGATAGACATCATTCAGACTGGCGCCGCTGTACAGCACGCTGTCATCAATGATAAATCCTTTGAAATGCAGCACGCCCAGCGCTTCGCGGGTATTCACCGGCACGCCGTAAACAGGCACATCGACGCCAGGATTTTCCTGCGCCGTGCGGCAGTACCAGTCAGCATTGGTGTTTGACGCCGCAGCGCCAATGCGCCCGCGCTGGCCACGATGCCAGTCGACGAGTACGCGAACGTCCAGTTCCGG
Source organism: Enterobacter sp. 2VL (assembly GCF_005503595.1). Lineage (NCBI taxonomy): Bacteria > Pseudomonadati > Pseudomonadota > Gammaproteobacteria > Enterobacterales > Enterobacteriaceae > Enterobacter > Enterobacter sp. 2VL. The sequence continues at coordinate 556,548 of NZ_SCNE01000003.1, read as the reverse complement.
ACGCTGACGTTTCGCTTCATAGAGCGCGTTCAGAATAGCGCGCCCACCTTCATCTTGTTCCAGATACAGTGCCACGATACAGATACGTCGCGTCGCACTGGCAATCTTTTCCAGAAGCGTCTCCCGAAAATCAGCGGGAGCATAAAAGAATTCGACATCATCAACTGACTGAGAAATCTTCGGTAGTTGAGCAAGGTGTTGTTGATGTTTATTACGCTTAAATTTTGACAACATCACAGTGCGTTTCTTCTCTGTTCATTGAAGGGTTGTATGTATCATGCAAACAACATAAGCGGGCAATGATACCACCAGTACCGTCCAAAGTGGGCAACATTTCCAGTAGCTTACTCTTGTTTACCCACGGATATTAGGCTGAGCGAAAGGGAAACAATGCCTTCATCCAGCTGGATATCAACATCAAAACCGAGTTTGCGCGCGAGTGTCACCATGCCGCGATTGTTTGGCATAGTAATGCCGTTCAGGCGTAACAATCCATGATCGCGCGTATAGCTGATAAGCTTTTCAAGCAGCCGTCTTCCCAGTCCCAGCCCCTTCAGATCGGAACGCACCAGGACGGCAAACTCTGCATCCACATTGTCCGGATCAGAGATCGCACGCGTGACGCCGAGGATCTCATCCCCGCTGTCAGTCCGGCGAACCGCCACAAACGCCATTTCTCGATCGTAGTCGATCTGCGTCATATTGGCTAAATCATCGTGGGTAAATTCATTGATTTCGCTAAAGTAGCGATAGTAAAGATCCTCTTTGGTCACCTGCGAAATGAAGACCCGCAACTGGGGTTCATCTTCCGGCAGGATAGGGCGAAACAGCGCCCGTTCTCCATTCTTCATCTCGACCCACTCTTCAAGATGCAGAGGATAAGGGCGAATGGCGAGGCGGCTTTCACTGTCTCCGTCAAAAGGCGCAATATCCAGCGTGACGTCAAGCGCGGTAAATTCATTTCCGGAGGCGAGCAGGGGATGAATATCCAGCCGCTGGATCTCCGCACAATCAACGATCAGGTTAGAGACCTGCACCAGAAACTGGCTTAAACCGGCAATATCAAGCGGGCGCAGGGCGCTTCGGCCACGGATTTTTTTACTCTTAATCGCCTGAATGATCAGGTAGCGCGCCAGGTTCATGTTGAGCGGCGGCAGTGCCACCACGGCCTGTTCCTCCGGTCGCCATTCAACGCCACCCTCACCCAGCATGATGAGCGGGCCAAAGACCGGGTCGTGCTCGACCACAACCCGCAGTTCCTGCGCGCCCGCCCGGTTAGCCATGCTTTGGACCAGCAGGCCGTGGATCCGTGCCTGAGGCCAGGCCATTTTGACGCGATCGAAAATAGCATCCGCCGCCTGCTGCACTTCTGCCGCAGTTCGCAGATACAGCATTACCCCCTGAACATCTGACTTATGCGGAATATCGGGCGAGCGAAGCTTGAGGGCAACCGGATAGCCGAGTTGCTCGGCAATATGGACCGCCTCGGCGCTGTCGCTGGCAATCCAGGTGGGGAGCGTCTGAATACCGTAACTGCCAAGAATAGGCTGCACTTCGTGGGTATCCAGGGACGTTGCGCCTTCCGCGATAGCCTGGTGCAGCAGTCGATGGACATCCACCGCGTTAGCCGTCAGATTGCCAGGCAGGGCGGGCGTTTCACGGAGCTGCTTCTGATTACGGCGATATTCAACCATATGCATAAACGCGGTAATGGTGCCTTCCGGAGTACGGTACGTGGGTAATCCGGCCTCGCTGAACAACCGTCGCGCCTCCTGAGACGAAAATTCGCCGCACCAGTTTGTCAGTAGCGTGACGTATTTTCCGCGAGGATGACGTTTTACCGCCTCAATGAGTGCTCGCGCGCTGTCGCTACCTGGCGCTGCCGCACTGGGAGAGTGGATAATCATCAGGGCGTCAAAGTCCTGGCTATCCAGCAGAATGGAAAGTGCGGTGATGTATCGCTCGCTGCTGGCATCGTCGCGTAAATCGAGTGGATTGCCCGGGGTAACGCTGGCCGGCAGAGCGTCTCGCAGGCGCTTAAGCGTCTCGTCTCCGAGCGTCGCCAGCTTTCCATTGCGCAGCCATAGTTCATCCAGCGCCAGCGCCGCGGGAGCTGCGCCGTTACTGACGATCATCAGTTTCTCACCGCGCAGCGGACGCATGTGGCTTAAGGTCTCAACGGCGGAAAAGAGCTCATGGGTATCCTGTACACGCAACAACCCAGCACGCTGGATCGCCGCGTCCCAGGCGGGATCCATGCCCGAATGGGAATGAAGTAACCGTTGTGCGGCGGGGCTGCGTCCGCTTTTGATCACCAGAATCGGTTTGTTACGTGACGCGCTTCGGGCCGCTGAGACAAAACGACGGGCATCGCTGAGATGTTCAAGGTAGAGCAGAATTGCGCTGGTTTTGCTGTCACGCGCCAGGAAGTCCAGCAGCTCGTCAACGTCAATATCGAGGCTGTCACCCAACGCAATAAAGTAAGAAAACCCCATTTCCCGCTGCTGCGCCCAGTCCAGAATCGTGTTCGATACGGCAGCAGACTGCGAAATAAACGCCAGTTTACCTTTGCGAATCGGCACCGGCGAGAAGCTGGCGTTCAGACCCTGCCAGGGGGCAAGGAGGCCCAGACTGTTCGGGCCAAGGATCCGCATCTGAAAGCGTCCGGCACAGGCCAGTAGCTCGGCCTGCTGTTCAGGAGGAGACGAGAGAATAATGCAGGTTTTACACCCCTTTTGCCCAAGCGACTCCAGTAATTCCAGATTACGCTTAGCATGGGTACAGAGGACGGCGAGGTCGGGTATGAATGGCAGACTGGGCACATCGGGCCACGCCAGCACGCCCAGAACCGCCTTATAAGCGGGCGTGACGGGCAGAACAGGGCCACTGAAACCACCGGCCAGGAGATTGCGCATCATCAGATAACCTGCGCGATCCGGTTTCATCGAGGCGCCAATAACGGCAATGGACTTTGGACGTAATAGCGCTTCTAACCCTCGCTGGCTCATGCAACTCTCCTGTGAATGCAAGCGACCTGATGATTTTAAACGCTTTCTGACTCTGCTGCTGTGACGCTGCCCTTATGAATGGTTTTTCCCGCCAGATAGCGTTCGCGAAAACAGGAGAAATGGTTGCCCAGCGCGGTGGCGGCAGCGGTATCCCCGGCCAAATCCAGCAGCGCGATGGCCACTTCTGCGGTGCAGTATTGCCCGTCAGCGTGCGCTTCCCGCAGGCGATAGGCCGAGACGCGTGATAAATCAACGGAGATCACCGGTAAGGCATCCAGATACGGGCTTTTACGAAACATTTTTCGGGCTTCGGTCCAGGTGCCATCCAGCATGATAAACAGCGGCGGTTTGCCTGACGGCGGTGCAGAGAGAACTTCACGCTGTTCTCCGGCATAGGAGGCCGGAAAAACCACCATCGGCTGATAGTCAGGATGGGTGACCAGGTCCAGCAGTGCCTGTGGCGGCTCCGTTCGCGACCATTGGAACGCGGCGGTATCGGGCAGGATATCGGCGATCAGACGCCCGGTATTGCTGGGCTTCATGGGTTCGGTATCGAACATCATCAGGCAAAAGCGGCTTTCGGCGGGGCAGGGAGCCAGCGTGTCGCACAGGCAGACCTTGAGCGGAAGCAGGCAGCGCTGGCAGCGGCGAATGCGATTGCCTCGGGCAAGAAAAGGGCGAGTGGCGCGGGCGAGTCGTTCGGCGCGCAGTTGCAGGACAGCGTTATCAGTCATGGGCGAAACACAGGAAAAACGCTATTTTCGCAGAGGAGGGAGCGGGGCACAAGATGTGCCCCCGGGGAATGTTAGAGTGACTCGTTCAACCAGCTTTCAAAAGGTGCTTTAGGAACCGCACCGTTCAGCATGTCAATCACTTCACCATTTTTAAAGATCATGATGGTAGGGATGCTGCGAATGCGAAAACGGGCGCTTAACTCACGTTCCGCTTCGGTGTTCACCTTCACAAAACGCATTTTACCGCTACGTTCCTCCGCCACGTCTTCAAATACCGGCGCGAAGTTACGGCACGGACCACACCACGGTGCCCAAAAATCGACAACCACAGGGAGATCGTCCTTGAGGAGTTTGTCCAGCGTAGCACCCGTCGCGTTAATGACATCGCCATCAAACAGTTCGTGACCACAGCGTCCGCATTTAGCGGCATCGTCAATACGATCGTCCGGAATGCGATTCAGGGCCTGACAGTTGGCACATACGGTATTCATAACTAACCTCTGATACAGCGGCAGAATGCCGAGAATGTTTCTTATATGTTACATATTATCAATGAGCCTGTTTGAAACGACAATGCGTTTTATTCAATGAGAACAATAGTCACAGGCTTTTGTACGAAATTATGGCTATGAGCTTGCACATCGGGTAATCTGCGCGCTTCGCGCAGCGCTGGTGGAGAAAAGCATGAACGACGAAATGAAAAACAAAAGCGGCAAGGTCAAAGTGATGTATGTCCGCAGTGATGATGACTCAGATAAACGCACCCAAAATCCGCGTACCGGAAAAGGGGGCGGGCGTCCGGCGTCTTCTCGTGCAGACGGTGGCCGTCGCCCCGCCCGCGATGACAGAAATAACCGCGGCGATGACCGCAAACGTGACGATCGCAAACGCGATGACCGTCCACGCAGCGATCGTCCACGTAATGACCGCCCTCGCGACGATCGTCCGCGTGATGAATATTCGCGTGATAATGCCTCACCGTGGCGTACCGTGTCGCGCGCGCCTGGCGAAGAGACGCCAGAGAAAGCCGATCACGGCGGGATCAGCGGCAAAAGCTTTATCGATCCGGAAGTTCTGCGCCGCCAGCGTGCAGAAGAGACCCGCGTCTATGGCGAAAACGCCTGTCAGGCCCTGTTCCAGAGCCGCCCTGAGTGCATCGTCCGCGCCTGGTTCATCCAGAGCGTGACCCCACGCTTCAAAGAAGCGTTACGCTGGATGGCGGCAAACCGTAAGGCCTACCATGTGGTGGATGATGCCGAGCTGACGAAAGCATCCGGTACGGAACACCACGGTGGCGTCTGCTTCCTGATCAAAAAACGTAACGGTACTACCGTGCAGCAGTGGGTTAGCCAGGCTGAAGCGGATGACTGCGTGCTGGCGCTGGAAGATGTGGGCAACCCGCACAATCTGGGCGCGATGATGCGCAGCTGCGCGCACTTCGGCGTGAAGGGTGTCCTGCTGCAGGATGCTGCCCTGCTGGAATCCGGCGCGGCGATCCGTACCGCTGAAGGCGGAGCGGAACATGTTCAGCCGATCACCGGCGACAGCGTTCTGGACGCAATTGAGCAGTTCCGCAAAGCGGGCTACTCCATCGTGACCACTTCCAGCCATGCCGCTACGCCGCTGTTTAAAGCAACGCTGCCGCGTAAAATGGTGCTGGTGTTAGGTCAGGAGCGTGATGGCCTGTCTGATGCAGCGCTGTCCAGCGCCGATCTCAGTGTCTCCATCGACGGTACGGGTAATGTTGAAAGCCTCAACGTGTCCGTCGCGACCGGCGTATTGCTGGCCGAATGGTGGCGTCAGAATAAGGCATAAGCCTCTAATGTGCCGGGCCTGACCCGGCACATTCAATGTTTATTCACCCTCAGCCGGCAACACAGGCATCCAGTCAATCGGCGTTTCGCCACGTTTCTCCAGCCATTCATTCGCCAGAACAAAGTGATTACTGCCAAAGAAACCGCGATGGGCAGAGAGCGGTGACGGGTGCGGCGCTTTAAGAACGTGATGACGCTGCCTGTCGATGATCGCCCCTTTCTTCTGCGCATGCGATCCCCAGAGTAAAAATACGACCCCTTCGCGATGCTCGTTAATCAGGCTTATCACCTTATCCGTAAAGGTTTCCCACCCCAGGCTGGCATGGGAATGCGCCTGCCCGGCACGCACCGTGAGCACGGTGTTCAACAGCAGTACGCCCTGGCGCGCCCAGCTTTCCAGGTAGCCGTGATTTGGCCGGGTAAACCCGGGTACCGTCGCTTCGAGCTCTTTATACATATTCAACAGGGAAGGGGGTATGGCAACGCCAGGACGCACGGAAAACGCCAGGCCATGCGCCTGCCCTGGCCCATGGTAGGGGTCCTGACCCAGAATCACCACTTTGACGTCGCCCAGTTCGGTATAGCGAAACGCGTTGAAAACATCCTTTTGCGGCGGATAGATCGTCTGCCCCGCCTGCCGCTCTGCGGCAACCGTGCTGAGCGTATTGATAAAATAGGGCTGCTGTTTCTCTTCGGCCAGCACATCGTGCCACGTTAACGGGGTCGTCATCTCGCTCTCCTGCGAATTTTCATCTGTGCCTAGCTTAACTGCTAAATCCCGGTGAGCAAAATTTCGGGCCGGAAAATCACGCTAACCCTTTAAATTTTATTTGAAAGTCTATGCCATGGTTTGAAATGGTAAGGTTCAAAATTGATCTAAAACAATAAAATCAAACCACACTCTTTATGTGGTTGGTGTTTTTGTTGATTTAAATCAATAAATCTCACGGGGGTGAATGATATATATACACACAAGCAACAATGGTTTTACCAATTGGCCGCGTGAGGCCGACACCAGTTAATGTAGCCTAAGGGAGGCATCACATGATTACGGGTATCCAGATTACTAAAGCTGCAAATGACGACCTGCTGAACTCTTTCTGGCTGCTGGACAGCGAAAAAAATGAAGCACGCTGTGTAGTAGCAAAAGCCGGTTTTGCTGAAGATGAAATCGTTCCGGTGAACAAGCTGGGCGAAATCGAATACCGTGAAATTCCGATGGAAGTGCAACCGGAAGTGCGCGTGGAAGGCGGTCAGCACCTGAACGTCAACGTTCTGCGTCGCGAAACGCTGATGGATGCCGTTGAGCATCCGGAAAAATACCCACAGCTGACCATCCGTGTGTCTGGCTATGCGGTACGTTTCAACTCTCTGACGCCAGAACAGCAGCGCGACGTTATTGCGCGTACCTTTACTGAAAGTCTGTAAGGTTCTCAGCCACGGGGGTGGCATAAAAAAGCCGGGGATTTCCCCGGCTTTTTTTTATTCTTCAGTTTTCGTCTCAGGCGCAGCTGAGCTTGGCTTGCGACGTTTACCTACGTTTTTGGTGTCGCGGTGGCGCTGCTTCACGCGCGGCTTCTCTTTTTCTTTCTCTTTTCTCTCGGCACGCTTCGCGAGTGCTTTTTTAGACGGTTTACCCGTCATTTTTTCACTCGGGGCACGTGTGGTTGGACGCAATCCGTCAATCACCCGCGATTTCAGCGGTTCGTCGACGTAGCGGCCAATTTTCTGCAACAGCAGATGGTCGTGTGCTTCAACCAGAGAAATAGCAATACCTTTACGGCCCGCACGTCCGGTACGACCGATACGGTGCAGATAGGTATCACCGCTGCGCGGCATATCAAAGTTGATGACATGGCTGACATCCGGAATGTCGATCCCGCGCGCAGCGACGTCGGTGGCTACCAGCACGTTCACGCGGCCCTCGGTCAGGCGCTTAATCCCTTCGGTACGCTTAACCTGCGCCATCTCGCCTTCGAGATAACAGTTGTTGATCCCGGCGTTACGCAGGATCTCTGCCAGCTCATGCACACGCTCGCGTTTACGCACAAACACGATGGTACGGGTCGCATCTTCCTGCTTCAGCAGTTGCTTGAGCAGTTCAATTTTGTGCTCAAGATTATCCGCACGGTAATACCACTGGTGGATCTTTTTGCGCTCGCGCGTGGACGGCGTAGCAGACACTTCTACCGGGTCTTCCAGCAGACGTTCTGCGAAATCTTTGATGGCGTCCCCTTCGAGGGTCGCAGAGAACAGCATCGTCTGGTTACGCCAGCGCGTTTCACCTGCAATGTGCTCGATATCCTGGGCAAAGCCCATGTCCAGCATACGGTCAGCTTCGTCGAGGATCAGGGTTTCAACCGCGCGGCAGTCGAAGTTCTCTTCTTTAATGTATTGCAGCAGGCGGCCCGTCGTTGCAACGACGATGTCCTGGTTCTCGCTGAACACTTCGGCGTGGTTCATATACGCAACGCCGCCGGTGATCGTGGCAATGTCCAGATGGGTATTAGCCGCAAGCTCACGCGCGTGGTCGGCAACCTGCATCGCCAGTTCTCGGGTTGGCGTCAGGATCAAAATACGCGGTGGGCCAGATTTTTTACGCGGGAAATCGAGCAGATGCTGCAACACAGGCAGCAAATAGGCTGCTGTTTTCCCCGTGCCGGTTGGCGCAGAACCGAGCACATCGCGGCCTTCAAGCGCAGGCGGAATGGCCGCGGCCTGAATGGCGGTCGGGCGTGTAAAGCCTTTACTCTCAAGTGCATTGAGCAGGCTTTCATCGAGTTCAAGTTCGGAAAAAGTCGTTACAGTCATGTTCTACCTCTGTGTGGGGCGCTGATTATAGACGTTACGGCTGTAATCTTCATCTGTTTGTATGGATATCGCTTTTCGGCCACATCGCTTTCCCCTATGCTACTCCAGTTTCGTTCAGAAGGTTGCCCCAACATGTCTCAACTCAAAGCGCAATTGCGCCGCGATGGTTTCACATTTAAACAGTTCTTTGTTGCTCACGACCGCTGCGCGATGAAAGTCGGCACTGATGCTATTTTACTGGGGGCCTGGGCACCCGTCGCCGAGGCGACGCGTATTCTGGATATCGGAACCGGGAGCGGGCTTCTGGCATTAATGCTGGCACAGCGTACCAAAAATCACGTCACGATTGATGCCGTCGAGCTGGACGCGCAGGCGGCAGGCCAGGCGAGTGAAAATGCAGCCGAATCACCCTGGGCGGAGCGCATTAACGTCAAGTGTGCTGATATACTTGCCTGGGCACCAGAGCAGACGGCGCGTTACGATCTTATCGTCAGCAACCCGCCCTATTTTGAACCCGGCGTGGAATGCGGTACACCGGAACGTGAACAGGCCCGCTACACCGGCTCGCTTGATCATAAGGCGCTGCTAACCAGTGCCGCAGAGTTGATCGCGGAAGAGGGTTTTTTCTGCGTCGTACTGCCGGAAAGTACCGGCAACACTTTTATTGAGATAGCGCAGCAGATAGGATGGAAACTCCGTTTGCGGACTGATATTTCCGATACCGAAGGGCGTTTGCCGCACCGCGTGCTGCTGGCGCTCTCCCCGAAAGAAGGGGAGTGCTTTACTGACCGGATGGTGATTCGCGGGCCAGACCAGCGCTATTCCGAAGATTACACTGCCCTGACCCAGGCTTTTTATCTTTTTATGTGAGTATGTGGCGACAGGATCGACGGGCCGGATGTCGGTAAAGCATCAGGATAGTCCAGGGTATAGTGCAGGCCACGGCTCTCTTTACGCATCATCGCGCAGCGAACGATCAGCTCGGCCACCTGAACCAGGTTGCGCAGCTCCAGCAGATTATTGGATACGCGGAAGTTGGCGTAGTATTCATCTATCTCTTGCTGCAGCATCGTGATGCGGCGTAACGCACGCTCAAGGCGCTTAGTCGTTCGCACAATCCCCACGTAGTCCCACATGAAGAGTCTCAGCTCATGCCAGTTATGCTGGATGACGACCAGCTCATCCGGATTCTCCACCCGACTTTCGTCCCAGGCTGGCAAGTTCTCCGTCTGGCGGGCATACGGCATGCGTTTGGTGATATCTTCCGCAGCAGACCATCCATAGACAAGACACTCCAGTAGCGAGTTGGACGCCATCCGGTTAGCGCCATGCAGCCCGGTGTAACTCACCTCACCGATGGCATATAACCCATCCACATCGGTACGCCCGTGGTCGTCAACCATCACACCGCCACAGGTATAGTGGGCAGCGGGAACGACAGGAACCGGATCGCGGGTCAAATCTATACCCAGACCCCGCAGTTTTTCGTCGATTGTCGGAAAGTGGTGGCGAATAAATTCAGGCGGCTTATGGCTGATATCTAGATACATGCAATCGACGCCAAGGCGCTTCATTTCATGATCGATAGCACGGGCGACAATGTCGCGCGGGGCGAGTTCGCCTCTGTCATCAAAGTCCGGCATAAAGCGCGAGCCGTCCGGGCGCTTCAGGTAAGCGCCTTCGCCGCGCAGGGCTTCCGTCAGCAGGAAGTTGCGCGCCTGAGGGTGGTACAGGGCTGTAGGATGGAACTGATTAAATTCAAGATTCGCCACGCGGCAGCCGGCCCGCCATGCCATCGCGATGCCATCGCCTGAAGAAATGTCCGGATTCGTCGTGTACTGATAGACCTTAGACGCCCCGCCCGTTGCCAGCACAACCGCTTTGGCGCGGCAGGTTTCAACTTTCTCTTTATTGCGATTCCATACCCAGGCACCGACCACGCGCCGCGTACCGGGCAGGCCAATTTTATCGGAGATTATTAGATCCACTGCATTACTGCGCTCAAGGATCTGGATATTGGGATGGCTCAGGGCCTTACTCACCAGCGTGGTTTCGACCGCTTTACCGGTGGCATCGGCAGCATGAAGGATGCGGCGATGGCTGTGCCCACCCTCGCGGGTCAGATGATAGCTCTGTTCACCATTGGGTTGAACTTCGGTATCAAATAACACGCCCTGGTCTATCAGCCACTGCACGCAGTTTCGGGCGTTGCTTGCGACAAACTCAGCGGCGTGGGTGTCCACGATCCCGGCACCGGCAATCAGGGTATCTTCTACGTGGGAGGCGATGCTGTCGGTTTCATCAAACACGGCGGCGATGCCACCCTGTGCGTAGAAGGTCGATCCTTCGCTCATCGGCCCCTTACTGAGTACGATCACCCGCTGATGCTCGGCCAGACGCAGCGCAAGGGACAGTCCCGCAGCACCGCTGCCGATAATCAGTACATCACAATGGAGTTCTGGCGTAGTGTTCATGTTGTGTTGTTTAATTTACTAAACAGAGTTAGGCCAGAATAGCACCCGATTGCGAGATATCGCACGTTTTTTTTAATCACTGTTACAATGGCTAAACGTGTGACAAGGCGTAAACGGGAGGTAAATGAAAGAAAATATTTTGCGAAGCAGATCGTTAGCGTCAGATTATGTGATGAAATAAAACCCGTGTTGCGTTACTCTTCAGCGGTAAAGTGGCGCATTCTTGACAGAAAGTGCGTATGTATCGTGAACCGACTTATAATGAGAGAAAATGAACGGTCGACGACACGATGAACAAAAACAAAAGCGTGACGGAACTTATTGAAGAACAAACGCTCTAAGTCGGTGCTTGCTCAAAGTGCGATGTTTTAGAGTGGCGTTTCGATAACGCGTGGAATTTTGGTTTGGGGAGACATTACCTCGGATGAGCGAGCAGTTAACGGACCAGGTCCTGGTTGAACGGGTCCAGAAGGGAGATCAGAAAGCCTTTAACCTCCTGGTAGTGCGCTACCAGCATAAGGTGGCGAGTCTGGTATCCCGCTATGTACCCTCAGGTGACGTGCCTGATGTGGTGCAAGAGTCTTTTATTAAGGCCTATCGTGCGCTGGATTCGTTCCGGGGGGATAGTGCTTTTTATACCTGGCTGTACCGTATTGCGGTCAACACAGCCAAGAACTATCTGGTCGCTCAGGGCCGTCGTCCACCTTCAAGTGATGTGGACGCAATCGACGCCGAAAATTTCGAAAGTGGCGGCGCATTGAAAGAAATTTCGAACCCTGAGAACTTAATGTTGTCAGAAGAACTGAGACAAATCGTTTTTCGCACAATCGAGTCACTCCCGGAAGATTTACGCATGGCTATTACCCTGCGGGAGCTTGATGGTCTGAGCTATGAAGAGATAGCCGCTATCATGGATTGTCCGGTTGGCACGGTACGCTCTCGTATTTTCCGTGCGCGAGAAGCTATTGATAATAAAGTTCAACCGCTTATCAGGCGTTGACGATAGCGGGATACTGGAAAAGGTATTAGGCATGCAGAAAGAAAAACTTTCCGCTTTAATGGATGGTGAAACGCTGGACAGTGAGTTGCTCAACGAGCTTTCTCACTCCTCCGAGATGCAACAGACCTGGGAGAGTTATCACCTCATCCGTGATGCGCTTCGCGGTGACACCAGCGAGGTTCTCCATTTCGATATCTCAGCCCGCGTGATGGCGGCCATTGAGAATGAGCCTGTCCATCAGACCACTCCGCTGATCCCTGAAGCGCAGCCAGCACCGCACCAGTGGCAGAAAATGCCGTTCTGGCACAAGGTGCGACCGTGGGCCAGTCAACTCACCCAAATGGGCGTGGCGGCTTGCGTATCGCTTGCAGTTATCGTTGGTGTCCAGCACTATAACACGCAGTCTGAAGCCAGCCAGCAGCCTGAAGCGCCAGTGTTTAATACGCTGCCGATGATGGGCAAAGCCAGCCCGGTAAGTCTGGGTGTTCCTGCAGATGCCTCCGCCAGCGGCGGACAGCAAGTGCAGGTTCAGGAGCAGCGTCGTCGCATTAATGCGATGTTGCAGGACTATGAGCTGCAGCGTCGACTGCACTCAGAGCAGCTTCAGTTTGAGCAGGCACAAACTCAGCAGGCCGCTGTGCAGGTGCCTGGAAACCAAACTTTAGGAACGCAATCGCAGTAATGAAGCAACTTTGGTTCGCCATGTCTCTGATGGCGGGTAGCCTGTTCTTCTCTGCCAACGCCTCGGCTGATGTTTCATCCGGGGCGTTGTTGCAGCAAATGAATCTGGCCAGCCAGTCACTCAACTATGAGTTGGCATTTATCAGCATTAATAAGCAGGGCGTCGAATCGTTACGTTATCGCCATGCACGTCTTGATAATCAGCCTCTCGCTCAGCTTTTACAGATGGATGGCCCACGGCGTGAAGTGGTTCAGCGGGGGAACGAAATCAGCTATTTCGAACCCGGGCTTGAGCCGTTTACCCTGAATGGCGACTATATCGTCGATTCTCTGCCGTCCCTTATCTATACCGATTTTAAGCGACTTGCCCCTTACTATGATTTTATCTCGGTAGGACGCACGCGAATTGCAGACCGCCTGTGTGAAGTGATCCGCGTGGTCGCTCGCGACGGTACGCGCTACAGCTATATCGTTTGGATCGATGCGGAAACCCACTTGCCGATGCGCGTTGACCTGCTCGACCGCGATGGTGAAACGCTGGAACAGTTCCGCGTGATCTCCTTTAGCGTTAACAGCCAGGTCGGAAACAGCATGCAGAACCTGGCCAAGGCCAGCCTGCCGCCGCTGCTTTCTGTCCCTGCGGGTGATTCCGTCAATTTCAGCTGGGTGCCTTCCTGGATCCCGCAAGGGTTTAGTGAAGTGTCCAGCAGTCGTCGTCAGTTGCCGACCATTGAAACGCCCGTTGAGTCACGGCTCTACTCTGACGGTTTGTTCAGCTTCTCGGTAAACATTAACCGTGCCACGGCTAACAGTTCTGAACAGATGCTCCGTACCGGCCGCCGGACGGTGAGCACGACGGTTCGTGAAAATGCTGAAATTACTATCGTCGGGGAATTGCCGCCGCAAACCGCGAAGCGCATTTCCGACAGCATCAAATTCAAGGCTACGCAATGATTAAAGAGTGGGCTACCGTCGTCTCATGGAAAGATGGCATCGCACTGGTTAGCTGCGATGTGAAAGCATCCTGCAACAGCTGCGCATCCAGAGCGGGTTGCGGAAGTCGGGTGCTAAATAAACTCGGCCCTCAGACCTCGCACACCCTCTCCGTGCCGAGTGAACATCCTCTGATGGCAGGGCAGAAAGTCGAACTGGGAATTGCCGAAGGCAGCCTGCTGGGTTCCGCAATGCTGGTTTACCTTTCTCCGCTGGTGGGGCTGTTTGTCATGGGCGGTGTTTTCCAGATGCTTTTCGGTACCGATATTGCCGCCATGTGCGGGGCTGCATTGGGCGGTGTGGGTGGTTTCTGGCTTGCCAAAGGCATCTCGCCTAAGCTTGCCGCCCGCGAAGAGTGGCAGCCTGTTATTCTCAGCGTAGCGCTGGCGCCTGACCAGCTTCGTGTTGAAACGCTCTCTTCTGAGGCCCGGTAATCTGCCGGGCTTTATCATTATTTACATCCCAAAAAAGAAAACGCCGTTTCTTCGCGCTATGCTTGGCTCTAAGTGCATTTCCAGGTGACGGGGATGTAGTGTAGAATGCTGCGTTTTCGCACTGAAAAACGTCAGGCTAAGAACAGCGGCCTCCAGGAATTCGTAAGGCATAATTATTTAACTATATGAAGAACATACGTAACTTTTCGATCATTGCTCACATTGACCACGGTAAGTCGACGCTGTCTGACCGTATTATCCAGATTTGCGGTGGCCTGTCTGATCGTGAAATGGCAGCCCAGGTACTGGACTCCATGGACCTGGAACGCGAACGCGGTATCACCATTAAAGCGCAAAGCGTGACGCTCGACTATAAAGCGTCTGATGGTGAAACCTATCAACTTAACTTTATCGACACACCGGGCCACGTTGACTTCTCTTATGAAGTTTCCCGCTCGCTGGCGGCCTGTGAAGGTGCGCTGCTGGTGGTCGATGCCGGGCAGGGCGTAGAAGCCCAGACGCTGGCAAACTGCTACACCGCGATGGAGATGGATCTGGAGGTTGTGCCGGTCCTGAACAAAATCGACCTGCCGGCAGCCGATCCTGAGCGCGTGGCAGAAGAGATTGAAGATATCGTTGGTATTGATGCCACCGATGCTGTGCGCTGCTCGGCGAAAACCGGCGTGGGCGTTCCTGATGTGCTTGAACGTCTGGTACGCGATATTCCGGCCCCTGAAGGCGATCCGGATGCCCCTCTGCAGGCGCTGATCATCGACTCCTGGTTTGATAACTATCTCGGCGTCGTCTCGCTGGTGCGTATTAAAAACGGCACCATGCGTAAAGGCGATAAAATCAAGGTTATCAGTACCGGCCAGGTCTATAACGCCGACCGTCTGGGGATCTTTACGCCAAAACAGGTTGATCGTACCGAGCTGAAATGCGGCGAGGTTGGCTGGCTGGTTTGCGCCATCAAAGACATCCTCGGTGCGCCAGTGGGCGATACCCTGACGGGCGCACGTAACCCGGCGGACAAAGCGTTGCCTGGTTTCAAAAAGGTGAAGCCGCAGGTTTACGCGGGTCTGTTCCCGGTCAGCTCTGACGACTATGAAAACTTCCGCGACGCGCTCGGCAAACTGAGCCTCAACGATGCCTCCCTGTTCTACGAGCCAGAAAGCTCAACCGCGCTGGGCTTCGGCTTCCGCTGTGGCTTCCTTGGCCTGCTGCACATGGAGATCATCCAGGAACGTCTGGAGCGTGAATACGATCTGGATCTGATCACCACCGCCCCGACGGTAGTGTACGAAGTTGAAACGACGTCGAAAGACGTTATCTATGTCGACAGCCCGTCCAAGCTTCCGCCGCTGAACAACATTCATGAACTGCGCGAGCCTATCGCAGAGTGTCACATGCTGCTGCCACAGGAGTTCCTGGGCAACGTGATCACCCTGTGCATCGAGAAGCGTGGCGTGCAAACCAACATGGTTTACCACGGTAACCAGGTGGCGCTGACCTATGAAATTCCAATGGCGGAAGTGGTGCTCGACTTCTTCGACCGTCTGAAGTCTACCTCCCGTGGCTATGCGTCGCTGGATTACAACTTCAAACGCTTCCAGGCGTCCAACATGGTCCGTGTTGACGTGCTGATCAACGGCGAGCGTGTCGACGCCCTGGCGCTGATCACCCATAACGACAACGCGCCGTATCGTGGACGTGAGCTGGTCGAGAAGATGAAAGAGCTGATCCCGCGTCAGCAGTTCGACATCGCGATTCAGGCGGCCATCGGTAACCACATTATCGCCCGTTCTACCGTGAAGCAGCTGCGTAAAAACGTTCTGGCGAAATGCTACGGCGGCGACGTCAGCCGTAAGAAAAAGCTGTTGCAGAAACAGAAAGACGGTAAGAAGCGTATGAAGCAGGTCGGTAACGTTGAGCTGCCGCAGGAAGCATTCCTTGCCATCCTTCACGTTGGTAAAGACGGCAAATAACCCTAAGGAGTTGGCATGGCGAACATGTTTGCCCTGATTCTGGTCATCGCGACCCTGGTGACAGGTCTGTTGTGGTGTCTGGATAAGTTTATTTTCGCCCCAAAACGCCGTGAACGTCAGGCTGCCGCGCAGGCAGCCACTGGCGATCAGCTGGACGCGAAGACCCTGAAAAAAGTCGGCCCAAAACCGGGCTGGCTGGAAACAGGGGCCTCGGTCTTCCCGGTGCTGGCGATTGTGCTGGTGGTTCGTTCGTTCATTTACGAGCCGTTCCAGATCCCGTCAGGCTCAATGATGCCTACGCTGCTGATTGGTGATTTCATTCTGGTCGAGAAGTTTGCCTACGGAATTAAAGATCCTATCTACCAGAAAACGCTTATTGAGACCGGCCACCCGAAACGTGGCGACATCGTGGTCTTTAAATATCCGGAAGATCCGCGCCTGGACTACATCAAGCGCGCTGTCGGCCTGCCGGGTGATAAAGTGACCTACGATCCGGTTGCGAAGGAAGTGACCGTACAGCCAGGCTGCAGCTCCGGTACCGCGTGTGAAAATGCGCTGCCAATCACTTACTCCAACGTGGAGCCAAGCGATTTTGTGCAGACGTTTGCCCGTCGTAACGGCGGCGAAGCGACCAGCGGTTTCTTCCAGGTACCGAAGGGCGAAACCAAAGAAAATGGCATTCGTCTGGTCGAGCGTAAAGAGACGCTGGGCGACGTAACGCACCGAATTCTGACCGTGCCAATCGCGCAGGATCAGGTGGGGATGTATTACCGTCAGCCAGGCCAGCAGCTGGCAACCTGGATCGTTCCACCGGGGCACTACTTCATGATGGGTGATAACCGCGATAACTCTGCGGACAGCCGTTACTGGGGCTTTGTGCCGGAAGCGAATCTGGTCGGTAAAGCTACCGCCATCTGGATGAGTTTTGAGAAGCAGGAAGGGGAATGGCCAACCGGCGTTCGCCTGAACCGTATTGGCGGAATCCATTAATTCTCATTAAATGAACACGTAGCCGCGTTATTTCGCGGCTACGTGAATTATTTCAGTGATAAATCTCTATGAACTAACGACATCCCCTGTCGTTGTGTATAGAATATTCCCCCGAAGTTTAAGGTTGGCCCTGCAAGGGTGCCACGGCACACGAAACCGCGTTGGTCTTCTCAGGTCGGTTTCGTGTGCTGCATTTTTGACGCATTCATTTATTGGTATCGCATGAACCCCATCGTAATTAATCGGCTTCAACGGAAGCTGGGCTACACTTTTATTCATCAGGAGTTGTTGCAACAGGCATTAACCCATCGAAGTGCCAGCAGCAAACATAATGAGCGTCTCGAGTTTTTAGGCGACTCTATTTTAAGTTTTGTGATTGCCAATGCGCTTTATCATCGTTTCCCACGTGTGGACGAAGGTGATATGAGCCGCATGCGCGCCACGCTGGTGCGGGGTAACACCCTGGCGGAAATCGCACGCGAATTTGAGCTGGGTGAGTGTCTGCGTCTGGGGCCGGGTGAACTGAAAAGCGGCGGCTTCCGTCGAGAGTCTATTCTCGCCGATACCGTCGAAGCACTGATCGGCGGCGTGTTCCTGGACAGCGATATCCAGACCGTAGAAAAAATGATCCTTAACTGGTATCAAACCCGTCTGGATGAAATCAGTCCGGGCGATAAACAAAAAGATCCGAAAACGCGTCTGCAGGAATATCTGCAGGGTCGCCACCTTCCGCTGCCGTCCTATCTGGTTGTGCAGGTGCGTGGCGAAGCGCACGATCAAGAATTTACCATCCATTGCCAGGTCAGTGGCCTGAGTGAACCGGTGGTTGGCACAGGTTCTAGCCGTCGTAAGGCTGAACAGGCTGCCGCCGAACAGGCGTTAAAAATGCTGGAGCTGGAATGAGCGAAGAAAAAACCTATTGCGGATTTATTGCCATCGTCGGACGTCCGAACGTCGGCAAATCCACCCTGTTGAATAATCTGCTTGGGCAGAAAATTTCAATCACCTCTCGCAAGGCGCAGACGACCCGTCACCGCATTGTGGGCATCCATACTGAAGGCGCGTATCAGGCGATTTACGTCGATACCCCGGGTCTGCATATGGAAGAGAAACGCGCCATCAACCGCCTGATGAACAAGGCGGCAAGCAGCTCGATTGGCGATGTTGAGCTGGTGATTTTCGTGGTCGAAGGTACCCGCTGGACGCCGGACGACGAAATGGTGCTCAACAAGCTGCGTGATGGTAAAACGCCGGTGATCCTTGCCGTCAATAAAGTTGACAACGTGCAGGAAAAAGCCGACCTGCTGCCGCACCTGCAGTGGCTGGGCAGCCAGATGAACTTCCTTGATATCGTACCGCTGTCTGCAGAGACCGGTCTGAACGTGGATACCATCGCGGGCATCGTGCGCAAACATCTGCCGGAAGCGATCCATCACTTCCCGGAAGATTACATTACCGATCGCTCACAGCGCTTTATGGCCTCTGAAATCATCCGCGAAAAGCTGATGCGTTTCCTCGGCGCGGAACTGCCTTACTCGGTGACCGTGGAGATCGAACGTTTCCAGACCAACGAGCGTGGCGGCTATGACATCAACGGCCTGATCCTCGTTGAGCGTGAAGGGCAGAAGAAGATGGTTATTGGCAACAAAGGGGCCAAGATCAAAACCATTGGCATTGAAGCCCGTAAGGATATGATGGAGATGTTTGAAGCGCCGGTTCACCTGGAGCTGTGGGTGAAAGTGAAATCTGGCTGGGCCGATGATGAGCGCGCGCTGCGCAGCCTCGGTTACGGCGAAGACCAGTAACGCAAGACGACGAACAGTATGGAAGGTTGGCAGCGTGCCTTCGTTCTCCATAGTCGTCCCTGGAGCGAAACCAGCCTGATGCTGGACGTCTTCACGGAAGAGTCGGGTCGCGTGCGCCTTGTGGCTAAAGGCGCACGTTCCAAACGTTCTAACCTGAAAGGTGCCTTACAGCCTTTCACGCCGCTGCTGGTCCGCTTTGGCGGGCGCGGTGAAGTCAAAACCCTGCGCAATGCTGAAGCCGTCTCTCTGGCGCTTCCCCTTTCTGGTATCACGCTTTACAGCGGTCTGTATGTCAACGAGCTTATCTCGCGCGTTCTTGAACATGAGACTCGCTTCTCTGAACTTTTCTTTGATTACCTGCACTGTATCCAGGCCTTAGCTGGCGCAACCGGCACGCCGGAACCTGCGCTGCGCCGTTTTGAGCTGGCGCTGCTTGGGCATCTGGGTTACGGCGTCGATTTTCTGCATTGTGCGGGCAGTGGTGAGGAGGTGGAAGACACCATGACCTACCGCTATCGCGAGGAAAAAGGCTTTATTGCCAGCATCGTGGTCGATAACAGCACCTTTACCGGGCGGCACCTGCGGGCGCTGTATGAGCGGGAGTTCCCGGATGCGGATACCCTGCGTGCGGCAAAACGCTTTACCCGAATTGCACTCAAGCCGTATCTTGGTGGCAAGCCCTTAAAGAGCCGCGAATTATTCAGGCAGTTTTTGCCGAAACGTTAACGTTTTACCCCTCACCCCAGCCCTCTCCCGAAGGGTGAGGGGAAAGGAAATGAACCAAAATACCGAGGATTGTCATGGCTGAATTACTGTTAGGCGTCAACATCGATCACATTGCCACGCTGCGTAATGCGCGCGGGACGGCGTATCCCGATCCGGTTCAGGCGGCGTTTATCGCCGAACAGGCTGGCGCCGACGGTATTACCGTTCACCTGCGTGAAGATCGCCGCCACATCACCGACCGTGACGTGCGCATTCTGCGTCAAACGCTGGATACCCGCATGAATCTGGAGATGGCCGTCACCGAGGAGATGCTGGCGATTGCCTGCGAAACGAAGCCGCATTTCTGCTGCCTGGTGCCGGAAAAGCGTCAGGAAGTGACCACCGAAGGCGGTCTCGACGTGGCGGGCCAGCCTGAGAAAATGCGTGATGCCTGCAAACGTCTGGCAGATGCCGGTATTCTGGTTTCCCTGTTTATCGATGCCGATGACGCGCAGATCAAAGCGGCGGCTGATGCAGGCGCGCCGTATATCGAAATTCATACCGGCTGTTATGCCGATGCCAAAAACGATGCCGAGCAGGCGAAAGAGCTTGAGCGCATCGCGAAAGCCGCCACCTATGCGGCAAGCCTCGGCCTGAAGGTCAATGCCGGTCACGGGCTGACCTACCACAACGTAAAAGCCATCGCCGCGCTGCCGGAAATGCACGAGCTGAATATCGGACACGCCATTATTGGCCGTGCGGTGATGAGCGGCCTGAAAGACGCCGTGGCGGAAATGAAGCGCCTGATGCTGGAAGCACGCCAGTAATGGCCATTCTGGGCTTAGGCACCGATATCGTAGAAATCGCCCGCATAGAAGCGGTGATCGCCCGTAGCGGCGATCGCCTGGCAAGACGCGTGCTGAGCGACAACGAATGGGCCATCTGGGAAGCGCACCAGCAGCCGGTGCGTTTTCTGGCGAAGCGCTTTGCGGTGAAAGAGGCGGCGGCGAAAGCCTTCGGAACCGGCATTCGTAACGGGCTGGCGTTTAATCAGTTCGAAGTTTTCAATGATGAACTGGGGAAACCGCGCCTGCGCTTATGGGGCGAGGCGCAAAAGCTGGCGGAAAAACTCGGCGTAGCGCATATGCACGTCACGCTGGCCGATGAACGCCACTACGCCTGCGCGACGGTCATCATCGAAAGTTAAAGTTTGTCCGCGTGGTGCATCAGGACAAACTTGTCCCACAGTTGCTCTTCGCTCTCAGCGTGTGCCGGATCTTTAAGAATGGTATTGGGGATAGGGCATACCTTCTGACAGGTCGGCGTCTCGTAGTGGCCGATGCATTCGGTGCAGCGGTCGCTGTTAATCTCATAAATGCTCTCACCCATCGAAATGGCCTCGTTCGGGCATTCGGGTTCGCACATATCGCAATTGATGCATTTTTTGGTGATTAACAGCGCCATCGGGAAATTCTCAGAAACAACACAAACAGGGCGGGCATTATACGCTCATTCTCTGTTCAAACCAGTTTTTTTACCAGCGCCTCGCTGTGGCGGATCCGCTCCGGCGCATGCTCAAGATCCTGCTGTACGAGAGCCATAAACAGCAGATCCGTCAGCATCATCTGGGCACTGGTGGAGGAGATGGCTGCGCTGCGCGTGGCCTGTTCTTCGGCGATGGTATACAGACAGCGGGTCGCACGCTGTTGCAGCGCGTTAGGGGTGAAACCGGTGATGGCCAAAATTTTACCACCCACGCGCAGCGTTTCATCCGTCGCCATATTGATCTCCCGGCGTTCGCCGGAATAGGAGATCGCCAGCAGCACGTCTTCAGGATCCATTGCCTGGACCGTCGCCAGCAGGGCATGCATATCCTGCTCAACAATGGCGTTAAGACCGATTTTTGTCAGCTTCCAGCCAAAGTTACGCGCCACAAGCCCGGACGCGCCAATCCCGGTCAAAATAATGCGCCGTGCGTTACGCAGCATCGCGACGCTATCCAGCAGCTTCTCTTCGGTGTTGACGTCGAGCGTCGCATGCATGGCCGCGACCTTCTCTTTGATCAGCTTTTCGCCCACCAGGCGCATCGGATCGTCGCCGCGGATCTGGTTATGCACCGGCATCGACTGCGGGTTCGGATTACTGACCAGCGCTTCGCTGAGCGCCAGTTTCAGCGCCGGGAAGCCTTTAAAACCAATCTTCTGGGCAAATTTCACCACGCTGGACTGGCTTACCCCCGCCTCGCTCGCCAGCTGCTGCGAGCTGAGATGGCGCGCCCGATCGGGCTGGGACAGCAGAAAGTCCGCGAGCTTCTTATCGCTCTGGGCAAAGCCCGCGTAACGCTGGCGAATGCGAATTAAACAGTTCATACGATCTCCTGGCGAAAATGTGATTGCCTGCGCAAATACGGATTTTGCTCGCCT
Source organism: Enterobacter sp. 2VL (assembly GCF_005503595.1). Taxonomy (NCBI): domain Bacteria; kingdom Pseudomonadati; phylum Pseudomonadota; class Gammaproteobacteria; order Enterobacterales; family Enterobacteriaceae; genus Enterobacter; species Enterobacter sp. 2VL. The sequence goes on along the minus strand of NZ_SCNE01000003.1, from coordinate 534,691 downwards.
GAATGAATTTTATATTCCATTATAGTGTGATTATTATGAATTAAAAATTCTTGAGGTACAAAAAATGAATCTTGGCTCACTTGTTTCTGAAACGCGCAACCCGCAAACAATGGATCTGGATGCGCTCTCCACGCTGGAACTGGTTAACCGTTTTAATCAGCAGGATACGCTGGTCGCGCTGGCGGTGAAAGAGACATTACCAGAGGTCGCGAAGGCGGTCGATGCGGCAGCGGCCGCGCTGAAAGCCGGTGGACGCATTATCTACATGGGCGCAGGCACCAGCGGACGTCTCGGCGTGCTGGACGCGTCTGAATGCCCGCCGACCTTTGGCGTACCGCATGGTCTGGTGGTGGGGTTGATCGCCGGTGGTCCTGGCGCGCTGCTTAAGGCGGTAGAAGGGGCGGAAGACAGCAAACAGCTGGGCGAGGATGACCTGAAGGCGCTGAACCTGACCGCACAGGATCTGGTGGTGGGCCTGGCAGCCTCGGGGCGCACGCCGTACGTCATTGGCGGCCTCGAGTACGCCAGGCAGACCGGGTGCACCACGGTGGCAATCTCCTGCAACCCCGGCTCCCCGATTGCGCAGGTGGCAGATATCGCTATCTCGCCGGTCGTCGGGCCTGAAGCGCTTACCGGCTCCACGCGGCTAAAGTCCGGAACCGCACAAAAACTGGTACTGAATATGATCTCTACCGGCGCGATGGTGAAATTTGGCAAGGTTTACCAGAACCTGATGGTGGATATGAAGGCCACTAACGTCAAGCTGGTGGACAGAGCGTGTCGCATGGTGGTGGAAGCCACAGGGACAAGCCGCGAGGAGGCGGAGAAGGTACTCAAGCAGACGGACTACGACGTGAAACCGGCCATCCTGATGATATTAAGCGGGCTGGATGCAGCCGCTGCACGAGCCAGCCTTGAAAGGCATCAAGGCTTCCTGCGGGCGGCATTAGAAAACGTATAAGAGGCGTGTATGGAAAAAACAGCAGCGCTCGCCAGCGACATCCTGAAGGGAATCGGTGGGGAAAAAAATATACAGCGTCTGGAAAACTGCATGACGCGCGTGCGCGTCGAGGTGCATGACGATGAACAGCTCGACATTGTGCGTCTTAAGCAGCTTCCTGGCGTCAGCGGCTACGTCAAGCAAGGGCAACAGCATCAGCTGATCGTCGGACCGGGCAAAGCGGCACAGGTGGTTGATGCCATGCGTGCGCAAATGGGCGGTGAGGCGACAGCGACAGTTAACGATGCCGAGCGTACCAAAGCGCAGGCGAAAGCCAAATACAAAGCCCCGATGAGCGATGCGCTGCGCCAGCTGGCAAACGTCTTTATTCCCCTGATCCCGGCGTTTATTGCCTCCGGCTTAATCACGGGGATCATTAATATCCTCAAGCGTCCGGACATCGTGGGTGATTTTGCCACCCACTATCCGAACCTGCTGGGCATTCTGGGGATCTTCGGCAGCGCCGTGTTTGCCATCATGAGCATTCTGGTGGGGGTCAACACTGCGAAGGTGTTTGGCGGCTCGATGGCCATGGGCGGCGTGATGGCGGGCATTTTGTCCAGCCCGCAGCTGGCGCAGATCACGCTGTTTGGTGAGGCGCTTCAGCCTGGCCGGGGCGGCGTCATTGCCGTGCTGCTGGTGGTCATCCTGATGTGCTGGATTGAAAAAAGACTGCGCGCCCTGCTGCCGGGCTCGCTTGAGCTTATCCTCAATCCGCTGCTGACTACGCTTATCGCAGGCGGAATCGCCATCGTTGCGCTGCAGCCGCTGGGGGGATGGATCTCCGAGGCGATTGCGCACGGTGCCTCTCTGGCTATCGATCGCGGCGGCTTGCTGGTCGGCGCGGTGTTGTCGGGGACGTTCCTGCCGCTGGTACTGACCGGTCTGCATCAGGGGCTGGTACCGATCCACGTTGAACTGGTACAGGCGCACGGGTATAACGCGTTGCTGCCAATTCTCTCTATGGCCGGGGTGGGTCAGGTGGGCGCGGCCCTCGCGGTACTGATGAAAACCCGCAATACGCGGCTGAAAAAAGTGATTAAAGGCGCGATGCCAGTCGGATTACTCGGCATCGGTGAGCCATTAATTTTCGGCGTGACGCTGCCGTTGGGTAAGCCCTTTCTTGCCGCCTGTCTGGGCGGTGCGGTAGGTGGGGCGCTGATTAGCTACTGGAAAGTGGCGACCGTGATTACCTTCGGGCTGTCGGGTTTACCGCTGGCATTAACGATCGTCACCGGAAAAGTCATGCTCTATCTGTTAGGCTATTTGGTAACGGTAATTGCAGGTTTCCTGTTTACCTGGCTATTAGGATTCAACGACCCAGAGGAGTAAGGTTTGGCAAATCACGAGCGTCGCGTTGTCTTTTTCGACCTGGACGGAACGCTGCACCAGCAGGATATGTTCGGCACGTTTATGCGCTACCTGCTGCGGCGTCAGCCTGTGAATGCGCTGCTCGTCTTACCGCTCTTACCCGTCATTGGCATTGCGCTGCTGGTGAAAGGCCGTGCCGCGCGATGGCCAATGAGCCTGCTGCTGTGGGGCTGCACGTTCGGCCACAGCGATGCGCGGCTTAAACAGCTTGAACAGGATTTTGTGCACTGGTTTCGCGGTCATGTGACCGCGTTTCCCGTAGTTCAGGAAAGGCTCACTCAGTATCTCGATGCCAATGACGCCGACATCTGGTTGATTACCGGCTCGCCGCAGCCGCTGGTTGAGCAGGTTTACGTTGATACCCCGTGGCTACCGCGCGTCAATCTCATCGCCACGCAGATCTCAAGAGGCTATGGTGGCTGGGTGCTCACCCTGCGCTGCCTCGGGCACGAAAAAGTCGTCCAGCTTGAAAAGCGCATCGGTACGCCGCTGCGTCTTTACAGCGGCTACAGCGACAGCAAACAGGACAACCCGCTTCTCTACTTTTGCCAGCACCGCTGGCGCGTCACGCCGTCAGGTGAACTCCAGCAACTCGAATAGTCTTCTTGAGAGTGGGTGTGTATAATGCCGCCCGCTTTTAGACAGGAGTATTAACCGTTGTCCAACCCTGAACGCGATCATGAATACTGGATGCGCCACGCGCTTACGCTGGCCCAACGTGCCTGGGAAGAGGGCGAAGTCCCCGTGGGGGCCGTGCTGGTCCATAATAATCAGGTCATTGGGGAAGGGTGGAATCGGCCAATTGGCCGCCACGATCCGACCGCGCACGCCGAGATTATGGCGTTACGTCAGGGCGGACTGGTGATGCAAAACTATCGCCTGCTTGATACCACGCTGTACGTTACGCTCGAGCCCTGTGTCATGTGCTCAGGGGCGATGGTCCACAGCCGCATCGGCACGCTGGTTTTTGGTGCCCGGGATGAAAAAACCGGGGCGGCAGGCTCGCTGATGGATGTTCTCGGCCACCCGGGGATGAACCACCAGGTGAAGATTATCGGTGGGGTACTTGCACCAGAATGTTCGGGTCTATTGAGTGACTTCTTTCGAATGCGTCGGCAGCAGAAAAAGCAGCAAAAGGCAGAATTGACGCGGTCGGACGATTAAGCTCGTCCGGCGCGACAATCGGGTAGCTTTGCGCCAGCTGCTGCGCTTCGGCAGCCTCTTTTTCTTTTTCCAGCAGATAACCCACCAGGCTTATCTGATATTTACGAATATTCTCCACATAGGCGTAGGCTTCATGCCCGCGCGCGTAGCCGTAGGTCAGCTTGTTATACCACGGCTTCTGGCTTAAGAGCGGCAAGCGCTGCTTAACGTCAGACCAGCTGTCCGGATTACCCTTTGTTTTCGCCGTCAGCGCACGGGCATCCAGCATGTGCGCGTACCCCATGTTATAGGCCGCCAGCGCAAACCAGATACGTTCCTCTTCCGGAACCGATTCAGGCACTTTCCCCATCATATCCTGCAGATAACGCGCGCCACCGCTGATACTCTGCTCGGCATCGGTGCGGTCAGTCAGGCCAAGACTCTGCGCCGTGTTTTTGGTCAGCATCATCAGGCCACGCACGCCGGTAGGGGAGGTCGCCTGCGTATCCCAGTGTGATTCCTGATACGAAATAGCCGCCAGTAATTTCCAGTCAATTTCCTGGGCATACTTCTCAAACAGCGGCTGCAGGTCAGGCAGAACGCTATCGACGGCGCGTAAGAAACTGCGGGTGTCGACGTAATCGAAATCATCACCGTGGCCGAGATACTTCTCTTCCAGACGGGCCAGCGTGCCGTCTTCATTGATGGTGTTGTAGAAATCCAGCATGGCCGCTGAGAGGGTCTGGTCGTTATCAAGCTGGGTAAACCAGGTCACCGGTTGTTCGTCCGTGACGTCCAGCGCGACGGCAATTTCGGGGTGAACGCGCTGAAACAGGCTGATCGCCACCGAGTCGGCAATGGTGTACGGAATTTTTTTATCCTTCACCTGCTCCAGCAGCGCGTTGGTGCCGAGCTTAGGGTCAACCGTCCAGCTGAGATCCGGGTATTTCGTCTCTTTTAACGCGCGTAAATCGTCAATCACCACATGGCCAGGGGCGATGGTCAGCTGCTGCTCGCCGATCCCGGCAAGCGAGCGCGGGCGCAGGCTGCCGACGCGGTAAACCAGCTGTTGGGAAACGGAGTAGTAGGTCGGGCCAGGCTGATAGCTCTTGCTGCGCTCGCTGTTGTACACCAGTCCGGCGGCGAGTATGTCCGCCTCGTTATGATCGAGATCGTCAAACAGCTGGTTGATGTTCTGACGCACGGTCACCTTCAGCTTCACGCCGAGGTAGTTGGCGAACTGCTGCGCCAGCTCATAGTCCAGGCCGATGGTTTTGCCGTTGATGTCGCTGTAGATAAGCGGCGAAGAAAGTGTACTGACGCGCAGTTCCCCCCGCTCCTGAATGGCGGCGATGCGGTTTTCGGCTTTACCGAACCAGGGGATTGAAGGCCAGAGGGCCACTGCCAGCAGCAACGTCACAATGCCGATGAGCAGATAATTAATCTTTAATTTTTTCAATTAGTTAATTCTCTGCGACGCCGGTTGCCTCAGTATGCTGTAGCCATAGTAAGAATAAGGATTGCCATTGGATGAGCGGCATTTTGCGTAAACCCGCGCCAGTTGGCAACCCATTAGAGAAAGAGGCCACATCTATTGTTAAACGTAAACGCTGATTTTATTTCGACGCAAACGGTTTCGTCGGCGCTCAGGATTCTCTATAATGACGCCCGTTTTCCCCCTTGCGCACACTGAAAGCGCCCCGGCGCTTCGAAGACGAGAGACTTATGATGGAAATTCTGCGTGGTTCGCCTGCACTGTCTGCCTTCCGTATCAACAAACTGCTGGCACGCTTTCAGGCAGCCAACCTTCCGGTAAGCAATATTTACGCTGAGTATGTCCATTTTGCTGATCTGAACGCCCCCCTGAACACAGAAGAGCGCGAGCAGCTGGAACGCCTGCTCAAGTATGGTCCAAGCCTGAGTAGCCACACGCCAACCGGCACACTGATCCTTGCAACCCCGCGTCCGGGCACCATCTCCCCCTGGTCTTCTAAAGCCACCGACATCGCTCACAACTGCGGTCTGAACCAGATTAACCGTCTGGAACGCGGTGTGGCGTACTATGTTGAAGCCTCTACCCTGACTGCGGAACAGTGGCAGACCGTAGCCGCTGAACTGCACGATCGCATGATGGAGAGCGTATTTACCTCTCTGGACGACGCGCAGAAGCTGTTCTCCCATCACCAGCCTGCGCCAGTGCAGAGCGTGGATCTGCTGGGGCAGGGCCGTCAGGCGCTGATTGACGCCAACCTGCGTCTCGGCCTGGCGCTGGCGGAAGACGAAATCGACTACCTGCACGATGCCTTTGTGAAGTTGAACCGCAACCCGAACGACATCGAGCTGTATATGTTCGCGCAGGCCAACTCTGAGCACTGCCGCCACAAGATTTTCAACGCCGACTGGATTATTGACGGCGAACAGCAGCCGAAGTCGCTGTTCAAAATGATTAAAAACACCATGGAGCACACCCCTGACCACGTACTGTCTGCCTATAAAGACAATGCCGCGGTGATGGAAGGCTCTGAGGTGGGCCGCTTCTTCGCCGATCGCGAAGCAGGGCGCTACGATTTCCATCAGGAACCTGCGCATATCCTGATGAAGGTAGAAACGCACAACCACCCGACGGCGATCTCTCCGTGGCCGGGCGCGGCAACGGGGTCCGGCGGTGAAATCCGTGACGAAGGCGCAACGGGCCGCGGTGCAAAACCGAAGGCGGGTCTGGTGGGCTTCTCGGTCTCTAACCTGCGTATTCCGGGCTTTGAACAGCCGTGGGAAGAAGACTTCGGCAAGCCGGAGCGCATCGTGACCGCGCTGGATATCATGACCGAAGGTCCGCTGGGCGGCGCGGCGTTTAACAACGAGTTTGGTCGTCCCGCGCTGAACGGCTATTTCCGTACCTATGAAGAGAAAGTGGACAGCCACAACGGCGAAGAGCTGCGCGGCTACCACAAGCCGATCATGCTGGCAGGCGGGATCGGCAACATTCGCGCCGATCACGTTCAGAAAGGTGAGATCGTGGTGGGCGCGAAGCTGATCGTCCTCGGCGGCCCGTCAATGAACATCGGTCTGGGCGGCGGAGCTGCTTCGTCAATGGCCTCCGGCCAGTCTGACGCCGATCTCGATTTCGCCTCCGTGCAGCGTGATAACCCTGAAATGGAGCGCCGCTGTCAGGAAGTGATCGACCGCTGCTGGCAGTTGGGCGACGCTAACCCGATCCTCTTTATTCACGACGTGGGCGCAGGCGGTCTGTCTAACGCCATGCCGGAGCTGGTGAGCGACGGTGGACGCGGCGGGCGCTTTAACCTGCGCGACATTCTGAACGATGAGCCAGGCATGAGCCCGCTGGAAATCTGGTGTAACGAATCCCAGGAGCGCTACGTGCTGGCCGTTGCTGCCGACCAGCTGCCGCTGTTTGACGAGCTGTGCCGCCGCGAGCGCGCCCCGTATGCCGTCATCGGTGAAGCGACGGAAGAACAGCACCTGAGCCTGAACGACACCCACTTCGATAATCAGCCTATCGATCTGCCGCTGGACGTGCTGCTCGGCAAAACGCCAAAAATGACCCGCGATGTCCAGACCCGTAAAGCCGCGGGTAAGGCGCTGGATCGTCAGGCAATCACCGTGGCTGACGCGGTCAACCGCGTGCTGCACCTGCCTGCCGTCGCGGAGAAGACGTTCCTGGTGACCATTGGCGACCGTACCGTCACCGGTATGGTGGCGCGTGACCAGATGGTTGGCCCGTGGCAGATCCCAGTGGCGAACTGTGCCGTAACCACCGCGAGCCTCGATAGCTACTACGGCGAAGCGATGGCGCTGGGTGAACGTACGCCGGTGGCGCTGCTGGACTTCGCCGCCTCTGCCCGTCTGGCGGTCGGTGAAGCGCTGACCAACATCGCCGCGACGCAGATCGGTGATATCAAACGGATCAAACTCTCCGCGAACTGGATGGCCGCAGCCGGCCACCCGGGAGAAGATGCTGGCCTGTACGAAGCCGTGAAAGCGGTGGGTGAGGAGCTGTGTCCTGCGCTTGGCCTGACCATTCCGGTGGGTAAAGACTCTATGTCGATGAAAACCCGCTGGCAGGAAGGCAACGAGCAGCGCGAGATGACCTCCCCGCTGTCGCTGGTGATTACCGCCTTTGCCCGCGTGGAGGACGTGCGTCATACCGTGACGCCACAGCTCTCTACCGAAGACAACGCCCTGCTGCTGATTGACCTCGGCAAAGGGCAGAATGCGCTCGGTGCGACCGCGCTGGCGCAGGTGTATCGTCAGCTCGGCGACAAGCCGGCAGACGTGCGCGATGTCGCTCAGTTAAAAGGCTTCTACGACGCGATTCAGGCGCTGGTGGCGCAGCGTAAGCTGCTGGCCTACCACGACCGCTCTGATGGCGGCCTGCTGGTCACCCTGGCCGAGATGGCCTTCACCGGCCACTGCGGCGTTGAGGCGAACATCGCCTCGCTGGGGGATGACCGTCTGGCGGCGCTGTTCAATGAAGAGCTGGGCGCGGTGATTCAGGTGCGTGCGGCAGATCGCGACGCGGTTGACGCTGTCCTGGCACAGCACGGTCTGGCTGACTGCGTGCATTATCTGGGTAAAGCCGTTCAGGGTGACCGCTTCGTGATTGAAGCAGACGGCCACGCGGTGTTCAGCGAAAGCCGTACCACGCTGCGTATGTGGTGGGCTGAAACCACCTGGCAAATGCAGCGCCTGCGCGACAACCCGGAATGTGCCGATCAGGAACACGAGGCCAAGGCTAACGACAACGATCCTGGCCTCAACGTGAAGCTCTCCTTCGACATCAACGACGACATTGCGGCACCGTACATTGCCACCGGCGCGCGTCCAAAAGTGGCGGTACTGCGCGAGCAGGGCGTTAACTCCCACGTTGAGATGGCGGCCGCCTTCCACCGTGCGGGCTTTGATGCCATTGACGTTCACATGAGCGACCTGCTGGCAGGGCGTACCGGTCTGGATGATTTCCATGCGCTGGTGGCGTGCGGCGGTTTCTCCTACGGCGATGTGCTGGGCGCGGGTGAGGGCTGGGCGAAATCGATCCTGTTCAACAGCCGCGTGCGCGATGAGTTCGAGACCTTCTTCCACCGTCCGCAGACGCTGGCGCTGGGCGTGTGTAACGGCTGCCAGATGATGTCTAACCTGCGCGAGCTTATCCCGGGCAGTGAAGCCTGGCCGCGCTTCGTGCGTAACCGCTCTGACCGCTTCGAAGCGCGTTTCAGCCTGGTGGAAGTAACGCAAAGCCCGTCACTTCTGCTGCAGGGAATGGTCGGGTCACAGATGCCCATTGCGGTTTCTCACGGCGAAGGTCAGGTCGAAGTGCGTGATGCCGCGCACCTGGCGCAGCTTGAAAGCAAAGGCCTGGTGGCGCTGCGCTTTGTCGATAACCTCGGTAAGGTAACCGAAACGTACCCGGCTAACCCGAACGGTTCGGCAAACGGGATCACCGCTGTGACCAGCGAAAGCGGTCGGGCGACGATTATGATGCCGCACCCTGAGCGCGTGTTCCGTACCGTGAGCAACTCCTGGCACCCGGAAAACTGGGGCGAGGACAGCCCGTGGATGCGTATCTTCCGCAACGCACGTAAGCAGTTGGGGTAAGTTTCCCGCGCAGAATAAAGCCTCCGTCAGGGGGCTTTTTTTTGGTGTCGGGAAATCGAGACAAACCCCTATACTGGTTGTCGCCAGTTGGCGACACTTAACGTGTTGATTTTTATAGTGGTAACCAGGTTGCGGTTAAGGTGTTGCTAATTAGCGACACTTGGCTGCAAAATCGTTCACGTCATAATGAATTCAGTTAACACATAAAAACGTTAAATATCATCAAGATAAATTATTTATTTGCAAGTTGGCACAGCTGTTGCATAATAATAGTCAGTGGCTCATTCACCCTCTTATGTCAGCCCCTTCGGGACGTGCTACATAAACTTCGAATGACGCACAAAAAGGTGCCTGCCGTCCAACTACTGATCATAGCGATGCTTTATCAGGACAGGGCGAAACGTCGAGTTAGGCACCGCCTCATTTCATGACAAAGCCGGGTTTTTACCCGGCTTTGTTGTATCTGACGGTCAGTCTCAGTTACGCTCTCATCAAACCCACATTAAGAGAGTAATGTGTTGAAACGCTGGCCCGCTTTCCCCCGTTCCCTGCGACAGCTCGTTATGATGGCGTTCTTGCTGATCCTGCTGCCACTGCTGGTGCTGGCATGGCAGGCGTGGCAAAGCCTGAATGCCCTGAGCGCGCAGGCGGCATTAACCAACCGCACCACGCTCATTGACGCCAGGCGCAGTGAGGCAATGACCAACGCCGCGCTGGAGATGGAGCGCAGCTATCGCCAGTATTGCGTTCTCGACGACAGCACGCTGGAGAAGGTCTATCAGAACCAGCGTAAGCGCTACAGCGAAATGCTGGACGCCCATGCGGGCGTACTGCCGGATGATAAGCTCTACCAGGCATTGCGCCAGGATTTGAACAGCCTTGCCCAGCTCCAGTGTAAAAACAGTGGCCCGGATGAAGCCGCCGCGGCGCGTCTTGAAGCCTTTGCCAACGCCAATACCGAAATGGTGCAGACCACGCGAACGGTGATTTTCTCGCGCGGACAGCAGTTGCAGCAGGAGATTGCCGAGCGCGGGCAGTTCTTTGGCTGGCAGGCGTTAATACTCTTTCTCGTTAGCCTCGCGCTGGTGGTGTTGTTCACGCGCATGATCATCGGCCCGGTGAAGGGCATCCAGCGGATGATTAACCGGCTGGGGGAGGGGAAGTCCCTTGGTGACACGGTGGCCTTTAAAGGGCCGCGCGAGCTGCGCTCCGTAGGGCAGCGCATCATCTGGCTTTCGGAGCGCCTGGCGTGGCTCGAATCTCAGCGCCATCAGTTTTTGCGCCACATCTCCCATGAGCTTAAAACCCCGCTTGCCAGCATGCGCGAAGGCACAGAACTGCTGGCGGATGAGGTGGCAGGGCCGTTGACCTCTGAGCAGAAAGAGATTGTCGAGATACTGGACGCCAGCAGCCGCAATTTGCAAAAGCTTATTGAGCAACTGCTGGACTATAACCGCAAGCTGGCGGATGGTGTGGTGGTGCTGGAGAAGGTTGAGATTGAGCCGCTGGTGGATATGGTGATCTCTGCCCATAGCCTGCCCGCAAGGGCTAAAATGATGCATACCGCTGTGGCGCTCGACGAGCCGGCTTGTCTGGCCGAACCGATGCTGCTGATGAGCGTGCTGGATAATCTTTATTCCAATGCGGTGCACTATGGTACTGAATCCGGTAACATTTATATCAGAAGCTATACGAACGGTTCTCGGGTGTTTATTGACGTAGCGAATACGGGCACCCCGATCCCGGATGACGAAAAAACAATGATATTTGAACCCTTCTTTCAGGGCAGTCATCAGCGGAAAGGTGCGGTAAAAGGAAGCGGTCTGGGGCTGAGTATTGCCCGCGACTGCATAAGACGTATGCAGGGTGAACTGAAGATCGTTAGCGATGCGCGATCGGACGTTTGCTTCCGTATTGAACTGCCTCTTGAGCCGGAAAAATCAATGAAATGAATCTAAGTCTGGTGAGTATGTCACACGTCTTTTTCCGCGCAATGCGCGCGGCGTTTTCCAGCAAACCATTACGCCTGGCCCTGCCATGTCTCTTACTGGCAGGCTGTGTCACCCATGCACCTAAGAGTGCCATCAGTGAAAAACAAGACGATAAATGGCCCGTCAACCAGCTGGCGAATTTCCTGACCACCCCGTGTGAGGGCATCTGGCAGTTATCGGGGCACGACGTCGAAACCAACCCGTTATTCTGGCTGCGGGGGATCGACTGCGCGCAGCGTCTGGCGCCTGTAGACGCGCGTGCGCAGGCGGCCCTGTGGGGCGCAGAGACCTGGCAGGACAACTTTAAGCGCGCGATCCTGCTGGCAGATGCCAAAATCACGCCGGTTGAGCGCCGCGCGAATACCACGCGCCTCGATGCTCAGGCGATGAGTATTCCCTCTCAGGTGCGCCCGGTGTACCAGCTGTGGCGTGACGGACAGGCCCTGCAGCTGCAGCTCTCTGAGGAGCGCTCGCGCTACAGCAGGTTGCAACAAGCGACGGATGCCGAGTTAGATACCCTTCGCCAGCAGCAGGACGCGTTACGCGCGCAGCTCGATACAACGACCCGCAAGCTGGAAAATCTGACCGACATTGAAAGGCAACTCTCAACGCGTAAGCCGACGGGCAGCTACCTGCCTGATGGCTCTAAAGGTAATCAACCTTCCGCGGTGCCTGAGGATCAGGAGAGCGACACGCCCAAACAAGAGGATGTGAGTCATGACAAGCCGTAAACCTGCCCATCTCCTGCTGGTGGATGACGATCCCGGGCTGTTAAAACTGCTGGGGATGCGTCTGGTCAGTGAAGGCTACACCGTGGTGACTGCCGAAAGCGGCCAGGAAGGGCTAAAAGTCCTCTCCCGCGAGAAGATCGATCTGGTCATCAGCGATTTACGGATGGACGAGATGGACGGCATGCAGCTGTTTGCCGAGATCCAGAAGCAGCAGCCGGGAATGCCGGTGATAATCCTTACCGCGCACGGCTCGATTCCGGACGCCGTGGCCGCAACGCAGCAGGGGGTGTTCAGCTTCCTGACCAAACCGGTGGATAAAGACGCGCTGTATAAGGCCATCGACAGCGCGCTTGAACATGCCGCGCCTTCCGGTGATGAAACCTGGCGTGAATCCATCGTTACGCGCAGCCCTGTTATGCTGCGCCTGCTCGAACAGGCGCGGATGGTGGCGCAATCTGACGTCAGCGTTCTGATTAACGGCCAGAGCGGAACCGGGAAGGAGATCCTGGCGCAGGCGATCCACAACGCCAGTCCGCGCAGCAAAAATGCCTTTATTGCCATTAACTGCGGCGCGCTGCCGGAGCAACTGCTGGAATCCGAACTCTTTGGTCACGCGCGCGGTGCCTTTACCGGCGCGGTCAGCAGCCGGGAAGGGCTCTTCCAGGCGGCGGAAGGCGGCACGCTGTTTCTTGATGAGATTGGCGATATGCCCGCGCCGCTGCAGGTTAAACTGCTGCGTGTGCTGCAGGAACGCAAAGTTCGCCCGCTCGGCAGCAACCGGGATATCGACATCAACGTGCGCATCATCTCTGCAACCCACCGTGATTTGCCGAAGGTGATGGCGCGCAACGAGTTTCGCGAAGATCTCTATTACCGCCTGAACGTCGTGAACCTGAAAATTCCGGCGCTGGCCGAGCGAGCGGAAGATATCCCGCTGCTGGCGAACCATCTGCTGCGCCAGTCCGCCGATCGTCATAAACCTTTTGTGCGGGCCTTTTCCACCGATGCGATGAAACGTCTGATGACCGCAAGCTGGCCGGGCAACGTCCGTCAGCTGGTAAACGTCATTGAGCAGTGCGTGGCGTTGACGTCGTCGCCGGTCATTAGCGATGCGCTGGTAGGGCAGGCGCTGGAAGGGGAAAACACGGCGCTGCCCACCTTCGCGGAAGCGCGCAATCAGTTCGAACTCAATTATCTGCGTAAGCTTTTGCAAATCACTAAGGGCAACGTGACCCACGCGGCGCGCATGGCCGGACGCAACCGTACCGAGTTCTACAAGCTGCTGTCACGCCACGAGCTGGAAGCGAACGATTTTAAAGAGTAGTACCGCAAAATCCGAACGAATATGATACTGTGAGCAATCGATTACGAGGCAGCTTACAGGCAAGAGTTTAAGGACCCACCATGAAAAAAATTGATGCGATTATTAAACCTTTCAAACTGGATGATGTACGTGAAGCGCTGGCAGAAGTAGGCATCACCGGGATGACAGTGACGGAAGTGAAAGGTTTTGGTCGTCAAAAAGGTCACACCGAGCTGTACCGTGGCGCAGAGTACATGGTGGACTTTCTGCCGAAAGTAAAAATTGAAATCGTGGTCAGCGACGACATCGTGGACACCTGCGTGGATACCATTATCCGCACGGCCCAGACGGGTAAAATCGGCGACGGGAAAATCTTCGTCTTCGACGTGGCGCGCGTGATCCGTATTCGTACCGGTGAAGAAGACGACGCGGCGATTTAACATTGTTAACGGTTATGTAGGCCGGGTAAGGCGCAGCCGCCATCCGGCGAAAAAAAAGCCCCTCGTATGAGGGGCTTTTTGCGTTACAGCACCTTATGCGGCCCGAAACATTCGTAATGAATGTTGTCTTTATTGACGCCCAGGTCAACCAGCTGCTTCGCTGCATACTGCATAAACGCTACCGGTCCACACACGTAGAACTGCATTTCCGGCGCGCTAAACGCCCCTTCATGCTGGCTCAAATTCATCAGACCTTCGCTGTCGAAACGTGCTGCCGCGCGGTCCGCATCCGTTGGCAGACGATACCAGGTGTGCGCCGTAAAGTGCGGCAGACCTGCTGCCAGCGCTGTAACTTCATCCGCAAAAGCATGCACATCACCGTTTTCTGCAGCGTGGAACCAGTTCACCTGCGCGCTGTGGTGAGATTTTGCAAGAGTATCCAGCATCGCCAGCATTGGCGTTTGACCCACACCCGCAGAGATCAGCGTAACCGGTACATTTGACTCAACGGCCATAAAGAAATCACCCGCCGGTGCGGCCAGATGCACCACGTCGCCCACTTTCGCTTCGTTATGCAGCCAGCTTGATACCTGGCCACCCTCTTCGCGTTTCACCGCAATACGGTAGCCTTTGCCGTTCGGCTTACGGGTAAGAGAGTACTGGCGGATCTCCTGATGCGGGAAACCGTCTGGCTTCAGCCACACGCCGAGATACTGGCCCGGCTGGTAATCTGCCACCGGCTGCCCGTCGACCGGCTCGAATTCAAAGCTGGTAATCAGCGCGCTGCGCGGCGTTTTTTCGACGATGCGGAACGCACGGGTGCCTTCCCAGCCGCCGTTTTTACTGGCGTTTTCGCTGTAGATCTCTGCTTCACGGTTGATAAACACGCCTGCCAGCACGCCGTAGGCTTTGCCCCAGGCGTCAAGCACCTCCTCGCCTGGGCTGAACATCTCGTCCAGCGTTGCCAGCAGATGAGCGCCAACAATGTTGTACTGCTCGGGTTTGATCTGGAAGCTGGTATGTTTCTGCGCGATTTTCTCTACCGCAGGCAGCAGGGCCGGCAGGTTTTCAATATTGCTGGCATAGGCGGCGATGGCGTTAAACAACGCTTCACGCTGATCGCCGTTGCGCTGGTTGCTCATGTTAAAAATTTCTTTGAGCTCCGGATTATGCGCGAACATGCGATCGTAGAAGTGGGCGGTAAGTTTAGGGCCGGTTTCGACCAGCAGGGGAATAGTAGCCTTAACGGTAGCGATGGTTTGAGCGTCTAACATAGCAACTTCCTTCATATGTTACTTTAATGATGTATTTTATATGCATCTTATAAAAATAACCCTGTAATGTAAATGGTTCTTTGCATAGTGAAAAATATGCATCACAAAGCTGAAAAGAAATCCGCTGAAACGGACGACCGCTTTATTGCTCAAACCCTTGCGTGGCGCGCAGGAAAACGTTTGCGTAAAATCGTTTGTCAAGACCTGTTATCGAAGAACTATTCGGTTATACTGTTGCGCGTCGTCCAACAGGACTGCCTTTTCAGGCCAAAAATTTACTTGTTAGCTGAGTCAGGAGATGCGGATGTTAAAGCGTGAAATGAACATTGCCGATTATGATGCCGAACTGTGGCAGGCTATGGAGCAGGAAAAAGTACGTCAGGAAGAGCACATCGAACTGATCGCCTCCGAGAACTACACCAGCCCGCGCGTCATGCAGGCGCAGGGTTCTCAGCTGACCAACAAATATGCTGAAGGTTATCCGGGCAAGCGCTATTACGGCGGTTGCGAGTACGTTGATATCGTTGAGCAGCTGGCGATTGACCGCGCAAAAGAGCTGTTTGGCGCTGACTACGCAAACGTCCAGCCACACTCCGGCTCTCAGGCTAACTTTGCGGTCTATACCGCGCTGCTGCAGCCGGGCGATACCGTTCTGGGTATGAACCTGGCGCAGGGCGGCCACCTGACTCACGGCTCCCCGGTTAACTTCTCTGGGAAACTGTACAACATCATTCCTTACGGTATTGATGAGTCCGGTAAAATTGACTACGAAGACATGGCGAAGCAGGCCAAAGAGCACAAGCCGAAGATGATTATCGGTGGCTTCTCCGCTTACTCCGGCGTGGTTGACTGGGCTAAAATGCGCGAAATCGCAGACAGCATCGGCGCTTACCTGTTCGTCGATATGGCACACGTTGCCGGTCTGATTGCTGCAGGCGTCTATCCGAACCCGGTTCCACATGCGCACGTTGTCACCACCACCACCCACAAAACGCTGGCCGGTCCACGCGGTGGCCTGATCCTGGCGAAAGGCGGCGACGAAGATCTGTATAAGAAACTGAACTCAGCCGTGTTCCCAAGCGCACAGGGCGGCCCGCTGATGCACGTCATCGCGGCAAAAGCCGTGGCGCTGAAAGAAGCGATGGAGCCAGAGTTCAAAGTTTACCAGCAGCAGGTTGCTAAGAACGCTAAAGCGATGGTGGAAGTGTTCCTGAACCGTGGCTACAAAGTGGTTTCCGGCGGTACTGAAAACCACCTGTTCCTGCTGGATCTGGTTGATAAGAACCTGACCGGTAAAGAAGCTGACGCTGCCCTGGGCCGCGCCAACATCACCGTCAACAAAAACAGCGTACCAAACGATCCTAAGAGCCCGTTTGTGACGTCCGGTATCCGTATCGGCTCTCCGGCCGTCACGCGCCGTGGCTTCAAAGAAGCAGAAGTGAAAGAGCTGGCGGGCTGGATGTGCGACGTGCTGGACAACATCAATGACGAAGCGGTCATTGAGCGTGTTAAAGGTAAAGTGCTGGATATCTGTGCACGCTTCCCGGTGTACGCATAATCTTACTGCTTTGCAGACAGTATTAAGGCCGCGCTTGCGGCCTTTTTTTATGGGCTAACGTCGGTCAAGGGAGATTGCGCCCGGCCCGACAATCGCCAGCAAAAGAAACGCGCCCGCAATACTCACATTCTTGTAGAAGTTAATCATATTCGGCACAACCGCATCGCCGGTCATATTCCAGTAATGGTGGCCAATCACCGCTGTTCCCAGGGTGTAAAAAACATACAGCACGGCGAGAGGGCGGGTGAAAAAGCCAAGCACGATCACTATCGCGACGGGCACTTCCATGACCACCGCGATAATTGCCGCCAGCATCGGCATGGGGGCGCCAAGCGACGCCATATACTGCACGGTGCCGCTAAAGCCCGTCAGTTTTGGGAAGCCAAAAATAATAAACAACACAACGATGGCGATGCGGGCAACCAACAGCAACAGGTGGCGCGACTGGCCAAAATCGAGGTAGCGAAGCGAGTTCATGGCAGAAATACCTCTGCAGAGGGGAGTCATTTAAACGTAATACAGATTTTCCTCCCTTGCCATAAGCCAGTCGACTGCACGGAATGTTAAATTTTCGTTAACTTATAGCAGGCTATCGACTTGCTTAATTTGCCTATTCTCGCCAGACTATGGCCTTCATTTCGGGAGGGATTCATGGTCTTGCATTCCACGCGCTGGCTGGCGCTCAGCTATTTTACCTACTTCTTTAGCTACGGCATTTTTCTGCCATTCTGGAGCGTCTGGCTCAAAGGGATCGGCCTGAGCCCCGAAACCATCGGCGTACTGCTGGGGGCAGGGCTGGTGGCGCGTTTCCTCGGTAGCCTGCTGATTGCGCCGCGCGTTAGCGATCCGTCTTTACTGATTAAAGCCGTACGCATACTCGCCTTGCTGACGCTGGTGTTTGTCGCCTGCTTCTGGGTCAGCCATCAGTTTGCCTGGCTGATGGTGGTGATGGTTGGCTTTAACCTGTTTTTCTCTCCCCTGGTTCCGCTGACGGATGCGCTGGCGAACACCTGGCAAAAACAGATCACCATGGACTATGGCCGCGTGCGGCTGTGGGGATCGATCGCCTTTGTGATTGGCTCTGCGCTGGTGGGGAAGCTGGTCAGCCTCTACGATTATCACGCGATCCTGGCGCTGCTGAGCATCGGGATTGCCTCGATGCTGCTGGGGATGCTGCTCCGCCCGTCCGTGATGCCGCAGGGGGAAAGCCGTCACCAGGAGAGCGCAGGCTGGCCTGCATGGCGCAGCCTGGTGGCACAAAGCTGGCGTTTCCTGGCCTGCGTATGCCTGCTTCAGGGGGCACACGCGGCTTATTATGGCTTCAGTGCCATCTACTGGCAGGGGGCGGGATACTCTGCGTCTGCGGTGGGCTACCTGTGGTCGTTGGGGGTGGTCGCTGAGGTCATTATCTTTGCGCTGAGTAAAAAACTGTTCAGCCGCTTTGGCGCGCGTGATTTGCTGTTGCTCTCCGCCATTTGCGGCGTGGCGCGCTGGGGCATCATGGGCTGGACCACCGAACTGCCGTGGCTCATCGTCGCGCAAATCCTGCACTGCGGTACCTTTACCGTCTGTCATCTGGCGGCGATGCGCTATATCGCGGCGCGAGAGGGTGGAGACGTTATTCGCCTGCAGGCGGTCTACTCTGCAGTCGCGATGGGCGGCAGTATTGCGATCATGACCGTCTTTGCGGGCTTCCTGTATCAGCACCTTGGGCACGGCGTGTTCTGGGTGATGGCGCTGGTCGCGCTGCCTGCCATCATCGTGCGTCCTAAGGTGACCGCCCGGGCTTAATGTTCCAGCATGGCGCGGATATGTTCTTGCTGCTGCGCGTTCAGTGTCTCTACGGCATGGATCAGCGGCGGCGAGAACAGCGGCAGCGCGGTAGGATAGGGCGTGATAACCAGCGCCGCTTCGCGCGGTGCGCCCTCTTTCTGAAAGCTCTGTAGCGTCAGGTAACGGATATTGAGCGGCAGCAGCGTGAGCTCGCGCAACTGCTGTTCGATATGCGCCTCGCACGCTTTATCTTCACCCGTCAGTAACACCACCTGTTTTTCGTGCAGGTCGGTCTCCTGCATCAGCCAGGCACCAAAAATCACCGCCACCAGGCTCATCTCTTCATCCGAGAACCGCAGCCCAAACTCGGCTTCCAGCTCATACAGCGCCTCTTTGGTGGTGCGCAACAGGCGTGGATAAAGCCGATGGATCTCCTCCGGCAGGCTATTGTCGATGCCAATCTCAAAAAGGGAGCGGTCCAGCGCCTGCGCGAGATGGACATACAGCTGGTCGGTCAGCCCCTGTTCATCGCTGAAGTTCATGCCGGTTTGCGCCCGGAAACGGGCGACCATCCGCACAATCGCCCGGCGTAAACGCTGATCCTGCTGGTGTTTATCGAGCGCCGGGTCGGGGGTGCGCAGCATCATAAACAGCAGCGCGAGAAACAGCTGCTCATCGCCATGCGTGCCCTGCGGGACGCGCCGTTTCCAGTGGCGGACAATCTCCTGCGCCGTAAAATACTCCCCTCTCGACTGCGTCCAGCTGCGCTGAACCGGCGAAAACTGCGGAGTGTTGCCCCGATGGTGTTGAATCAGACAGTATTGCAGGTAGAGCTGTAAAAACTGAACGTCGCGGCACTCAAACTGACGCTGCAGCTTACGTGAGCAAAAGTTAATCAACGCCCGCAGGTTCGCATCATCATAAAGCGGTCGCGCGATACCCTGCTGTTTAAGCGCGGTTTTTAACGCGGGGGTAAACTGGTGCGAGACAAAATGCGGGCAAAGCCGGAGCGAGCGGCGCAGCCAGTGCAGCAAACATAAGCGCTGGTTAAGGGCGGAGCCTTCAAGCCGGTAGCAGCCGTCGTGGTGCGTAACAATATCCAGCCGGTGATAGCGCTGGATTTCATCGCGCGTCTCGGCTATATCTTGCCGTGCGATGGCGTCGTCCACCCCATTGGCAGCAATGATGCTCTGTGCGGTGACGGCAGCATCGGGCAGGTAAAGCATCAAAAGCACCTGGCAGCGGCGCTGCGAACTGGAAAGCACAGATGGAATTTCAAGCGTCGTCATCATCTGTCGGGTATCCAGTGTGAATGTAAGATAAGAATAGCTAAAGGATGGGCGCTGAAAAGCGCGCCGGCGGGCCTTTCACTCAGGATTGCGGGCGAACATCACAGAATTTTTGACGTGAGGAGATGATGCAAATAGTTAAACACAGCGCAATGGCGCTATTTTTGGCGGTTTTCACTTTCGGCGCCAGCGCACATCCTCACAGTTTTATCAGCCTGAAGACCGGGCTGGTGACGGACGGCACTCAGCTTAGCGGGCTGAAAATGCGCTGGACGATGGATGAAATCACCTCGGCAGACCTGCTGTACGATGCGGGCAACGCAAAGCCCGGGGATGAGGTCTGGAAAAAGCTGGCGGCGGAAGTGATGGCCAACGTCCTCGGGCAACACTACTTCACCGAGTTCTGGCACAACGGGCAAAAGGTGACGTTTCTGAACCGCCCGACGGAGTACGGCCTGGCGCGCGAGGGCCATCAGGCGGTGCTGACCTTCGTGCTCCCGCTGGCTCACCCTCAGCCGCTGGCCGGGCAGAAATACACCTTCTCCACCTTTGACCCGACCTATTACGTCGACATGCATTACGCGCAGGACAGCGACGTTGAGCTGCCCGCCGCCCTGCAAAAAAACTGCACGGTTGCGGTTCACACGCCAACGCCCAGCGATGAGATGCTGAACTTTGCGGTATCGCTCGATAAAGCCGATGCGCCGCCAGAGGATATGGAATTGGGCAAACAGTTTGCACAGCAGGTAACGTTACAGTGTCAGTGATCGCTTCTCCCACCCGAAAACCGCGCCGCTGGCTGCACCTCTGGCCGCTGGCGCTCTTTTTGCTGCTGGCCGTGTGCGGCATGTTGTGGCTGTGGCAGGCGTGGCCGCAGGTGATGATTAAAAGCATCGTCTGGCAGCGGGAGGTCAATCAGCAGATGAGCGGGCTGCTCAAGGCGGTGGCGGAAAACCCCACCAAAGCGGGCGGCTCCCTGCTGGCGTTTAGCTTTATCTACGGCGTACTGCATGCGCTGGGGCCGGGGCACGGCAAAATCGTGATCGCCACCTGGCTTGCCACGCATCCTTCTAAGCTCAAGTCGAGCATCGGCCTGACGCTGGCATCGTCGCTGCTGCAGGGCGGCGTGGCAATAGCGCTGGTCGTGGTGGTGCTTGCACTGTTACAGCTTCCTGCTCGCCAGCTGCACATGAGCAGCTTCTGGCTGGAGAAGGGGAGTTATGCGCTGGTGGGCGTGCTGGGGCTGATCCTCTGCTGGCGGGCGTTGAAAAAACTGCGCGCGCTGTTACGCAAACCGACCTTCAAAGCCTTTACGCCCCACCATGTCCACGACGCGCACTGCGGCTGCGGGCATCAGCATCTGCCGACGCAGGAACAGTTACAGAACGGCGACGACTGGCGCGCGCGGCTGATGATTATTCTGTCTATGGGGATGCGCCCGTGTTCGGGGGCGATCATGGTGCTGCTGTTCAGCAAGGTAATCGGCGTATTCGGCTGGGGAATTCTCTCGGCCCTGGCGATGGCGGCGGGTACGTCACTGACGATCTCGTCCCTGGCGCTGCTGGTGCACAGCTTCCGCCGTCTGGCGGTAAAACTGAGCGGCAACAACACGCCGGTACTGTGGCGACAGATAGGATGGACAACCCTGGCGCTGGCGGGCGGGGTCATCTTGCTGGTGGCTGCGGTAACGATGTGGGTGAGTGCGGTGCCGGTGGGCAGGGGATTGAGGCCGTTTTAGTCAGGCGCGGTTTGATACCCTCTCCCACAGGGAGAGGGTATTGACCGATTAACGCTTCAGCGCGTCGCTCAGCTCATCGCGCATGTTTGCCAGCATGGCTTTCACGACGCGTGGGTTGCCCGCTACGATGTTGCCGGTAGACATGTAGTTATGGCCGCCGGTGAAATCACAGACAATGGCGCCTGCTTCACGTGCGATCAGCTCGCCCGCAGCAAAGTCCCATGGCTTCAGTGACAGTTCGAAATAGCCGTCAACGCGGCCGGTTGCCACATAGGCCAGATCCAGCGCCGCTGAACCGGTGCGACGGAAGTCAGCACATTCAGTGAACAGTTTGCCCAGGATATTCATATAGGTTGTTGCGTGCTGTTTCGCCTTGAACGGGAAACCGGTCGCCAGAATAGTGCCGTCCAGATCGCGAGCGTTGCTGCAACGCAGACGATAGCCGTTCAGCTGCGCGCCCTGACCGCGGGTAGCGGTGAACAGTTCGTTACGCATTGGATCGTAAACAACGGCGACTTCGGTACGGCCTTTAATGCGTACCGCGATAGACACGGAGAAGTGTGGCAGACGTTTGATGAAGTTGGTGGTGCCATCCAGTGGATCGATAACCCATTGAACATCCTGATCGGTACCTTCATGTTCACCGCTTTCTTCGGTGATGATGGTGTGCTGTGGGTAAGATTTGCGGATCGTTTCGATAATAATCGCTTCTGCGGCTTTATCGACGTTAGTCACGAAATCATTGCTGCCTTTCTGGCTGGTTTCTACGGAGTCGGGTGTTTCGTAGTGTTTGGCAATTACATTACCCGCCTTGCGCGCTGCGCGCACGGCGATGGTCAGCATCGGATGCATCGGTCTCTCTCACTGGATGTTAAAGAACAGGAAAATCGGCGCAGAGTATAGCAGCGGGATCGGATTATGTCTCTCGATTATGCTAATATGCCGGAATATTCTTCAGACACTGAATTCAGACACCTAAAAATTATGCTGCAAAACATTCGAATCGTGCTGGTCGAAACATCGCACACCGGCAATATGGGCTCTGTTGCCCGCGCTATGAAAACCATGGGCTTAACGAACCTGTGGCTGGTTAACCCGCTGGTCAAACCTGACTCTCAGGCCATCGCCCTGGCGGCGGGTGCCAGCGATGTGATCGGCAACGCGCAGATCGTCGATACCCTGGACGAAGCGCTTGCTGGCTGTAGCCTGGTGGTTGGCACCAGCGCGCGCTCCCGTACGCTGCCGTGGCCGATGCTGGACCCGCGTGAGTGCGGCCTGAAAAGCGTTTCAGAAGCCGTGCAGGCACCGGTGGCGCTGGTATTTGGCCGTGAGCGCGTCGGCTTGACCAACGATGAACTGCAAAAATGCCACTACCACGTGGCGATTGCGGCGAACCCGGAATACAGCTCGCTGAACCTGGCGATGGCGGTACAGGTTATCGCCTATGAAGTCCGTATGGCGTGGCTGGCGACCCAGGAGAAAGCACGTACAGAGCCTCAGGAAGAGAACGCCTATCCGCTGGTGGACGATCTGGAACGTTTCTATGGTCACCTCGAGCAAACCCTGCTCTCCACCGGGTTTATCCGCCAGGACCACCCGGGCCAGGTGATGAACAAGCTGCGCCGTCTGTTTACCCGTGCGCGCCCGGAAAGCCAGGAGCTGAACATCCTGCGCGGCATTCTGGCGTCGATTGAGCAGAAGAATAAATAGTGGTCGTCTGTTCGCCGGGTGGCGCTGCGCTTACCCGGCCTACCACGCATTCTCCCTCTCCCCGTGGGAGAGGGCTGGGTGAGGGCATCAGGCAGCACCCTTGTGATACGACACGGTTTTGTAGGTCGGGTAAGCGCAGCGCCACCCGACAAAAAACGGCACAGAAGGTTAAATACCTGACTAAAACAGTCAAGTAAATAGTTGACCAATTTAGTCAGGAATGTCAGACTTGGCCCTGCTATGCAATACCCCCATTTTACAATAAAAAACCCCGGGCAGGGGCGAGTTTGAGGTTAAGTAAGACATGAGACTGACATCTAAAGGGCGTTATGCCGTGACCGCGATGCTGGACGTTGCGCTCAACTCCGAAGCGGGCCCGGTTCCGTTGGCTGATATTTCTGAACGACAAGGGATTTCTCTCTCTTATCTGGAACAGCTGTTCTCCAGACTGCGTAAGAATGGCCTGGTTTCCAGCGTACGCGGCCCGGGCGGCGGTTATCTGCTGGGTAAAGACGCGGGCAGTATTGCGGTTGGCGAAGTGATCAGCGCGGTTGATGAATCCGTTGACGCGACCCGTTGCCAGGGTAAAGGCGGCTGCCAGGGCGGCGATAAGTGCCTGACCCACGCGCTGTGGCGCGATCTGAGCGACCGTCTGACCGGCTTCCTGAACAACATCACCCTCGGTGAACTGGTCAATAACCAGGAAGTTCTGGATGTTTCAGGTCGTCAGCATAGCCATGAATCACAACGCAGCACCCGCGCGCAAGATGCAATCGACGTCAAACTGCGCGCGTAATAAAACGATAAAGATTTCAGAATCAGGCCGGGGCATCGCGCCCCGTGTACTCGGTCGTACATCCAGCCGGTTGCCTGATTCCTTGCATTGAAGCGATGTACGGAGTTTATAGAGCAATGAAATTACCGATTTATCTCGACTACTCCGCAACCACGCCGGTGGACCCGCGTGTTGCCGAGAAAATGATGCAGTGTCTGACTCTGGACGGAAACTTTGGTAACCCAGCGTCCCGTTCACACCGTTTTGGCTGGCATGCTGAAGAGGCGGTTGATATCGCCCGTAATCAGATTGCTGACCTGGTCGGTGCCGATCCGCGTGAAATTGTTTTCACCTCCGGTGCGACCGAATCCGACAACCTGGCGATCAAAGGTGCCGCTAACTTTTATCAGAAAAAAGGCAAGCACATTATCACCAGCAAAACCGAACACAAAGCCGTGCTGGACACCTGTCGCCAGCTCGAGCGTGAAGGGTTTGACGTCACCTATCTTGCGCCGCAGAGCAACGGCATCATCGACCTGAAAGAACTCGAAGCGGCAATGCGCGACGACACCATTCTGGTCTCCATCATGCACGTTAACAACGAAATCGGCGTCGTGCAGGATATCGCCACCATCGGCGAAATGTGCCGTGCGCGCGGTATCATCTATCACGTTGATGCGACCCAGAGCGTGGGCAAACTGCCTATCGACCTGAGCCAACTGAAAGTTGACCTGATGTCCTTCTCCGGCCACAAAATCTACGGTCCGAAAGGTATCGGTGCCCTGTACGTGCGTCGTAAGCCACGTATCCGCATCGAAGCACAGATGCACGGCGGCGGACACGAGCGCGGCATGCGTTCCGGTACCTTGCCTGTCCACCAGATTGTGGGCATGGGCGAAGCATATCGCATCGCGAAAGAAGAGATGGAAAGCGAGATGGCGCGTCTGCGCACGCTGCGTAACCGTCTGTGGGACGGCGTGAAAGATATGGAAGAAGTGTATCTGAACGGCGATCTCGAGCAGGGCGCACCGAACATCCTCAACGTCAGCTTCAACTATGTTGAAGGTGAATCGCTGATCATGGCGCTGAAAGATCTGGCCGTCTCTTCCGGTTCTGCCTGTACGTCTGCAAGCCTCGAGCCATCCTACGTGCTGCGCGCGCTGGGCATGACCGACGAGCTGGCGCACAGCTCTATCCGTTTCTCTTTAGGTCGTTTCACTACCGAAGAAGAGATTGACTACACCATCAAGCTGGTTCGCAACTCCATCGGCCGTCTGCGCGACCTTTCTCCTCTGTGGGAAATGTTCAAGCAGGGCGTGGATCTGAACAGCATTGAATGGTCACATCACTAATCGGTACATAAGGAGAATTCAGTCATGGCATACAGCGAAAAAGTTATTGATCATTACGAGAACCCGCGCAACGTTGGCTCCTTTGACAACAGCGACGAGTCAGTCGGTAGCGGCATGGTTGGCGCGCCGGCGTGTGGCGACGTGATGAAGTTGCAGATTAAAGTCAACAATGAAGGTATCATTGAAGACGCGCGCTTCAAGACCTACGGCTGCGGTTCTGCTATCGCGTCCAGCTCCCTGGTGACCGAATGGGTGAAGGGCAAGTCTCTGGACGAAGCACAGGCAATCAAGAACACGGACATTGCTGAAGAACTCGAACTGCCACCGGTGAAAATTCACTGTTCTATTCTGGCAGAAGACGCGATCAAAGCCGCCATTGCGGATTACAAAAGCAAACGTGAAGCAAAATAATTGAGGTTTGAGTATGTCGATTACCCTTAGCGACAGCGCTGCCGCGCGAGTAAGCTCTTTTCTGGCGAACCGTGGTAAAGGCTTTGGCCTGCGACTGGGCGTACGTACCTCCGGCTGTTCTGGTATGGCTTACGTACTGGAGTTTGTTGATGAACCGGCGTCTGACGACACCGTGTTTGAAGACAAGGGCGTGAAGGTGGTGGTCGATGGCAAAAGCCTGCAGTTCCTCAACGGCACTCAGCTGGACTTTGTAAAAGAAGGCCTGAATGAAGGGTTCAAATTCACGAACCCGAACGTTAAAGACGAGTGTGGTTGCGGCGAAAGCTTCCACGTTTAACCGCGTTCCGCTGTTATACCGATTAATTCGTGTTGCAGAAAGGCGGCAAGCGAGAGAATCCCCGGTCACTTACTTAAGTAAGTGACCGGGGTGAACGAGTGCAGACAACGCATCTGCAGCGCGAAGTAAGAAGGTATAACCCCACCGTGGCTCTACCGCTACGCGTGGGGTTTGTTCTAACTGGCTACCCATGAGATTGTTATGGATTACTTCACTCTCTTCGGATTACCCGCTCAATACCCGATCGATCTGCAGGCCCTGACGATCCGTTTCCAGGATTTGCAGCGTCAGTACCACCCGGACAAATTTGCCAGCGGTACGCAGGCAGAGCAGCTGGCGGCGGTGTCACACTCTGCAACCATCAACCAGGCCTGGCAGACGCTGCGCCATCCGCTGGCGCGGGCAGAGTATCTGCTGTCGCTTCACGGGTTTGATCTCGCAAGTGAGCAGCACACGGTACGCGACACGGCGTTTCTGATGGAGCAGCTGGAACTGCGCGAAGAGCTGGATGAGATTGAACAGGCGAAAGACGAAGCGCGCCTGGAACGTTTTATCAAGCGCGTGAAGGGCATGTTTGATACCCGCCATCAGCAGATGGTGGAGCAACTGAACAACGAGACGTGGGATGTGGCGGCAGATACTGTGCGTAAACTCCGTTTTCTCGATAAACTGCGAAGCAGCGCTGAACAACTCGAAGAAAAGCTGCTCGATTTTTAATTTTCGGAAGCAATTATGGCCTTATTACAAATCAGTGAGCCGGGCTTAAGTGCCGCACCGCACCAGCGTCGTCTGGCGGTGGGGATCGACCTTGGCACCACCAATTCCCTCGTGGCGACCGTGCGCAGCGGCCAGGCGGAGACGCTGGCTGACGAGCAGGGCCGCCATCTGCTGCCTTCCGTGGTCCACTACCAGCAGCAGGGCCACGCGGTGGGCTTTGATGCCCGCGCAAACGCCGCGCGCGACCCGGCCAACACGATCAGCTCCGTGAAGCGCATGATGGGCCGCTCGCTGGCCGATATCCAGACCCGCTACCCGCATCTGCCGTATCAGTTACAGGCCAGTGAAAATGGCCTGCCGATGATCGCCACGGCGGCCGGTCTGCTTAACCCGATTCGTGTTTCCGCGGATATCCTCAAAGCGCTGGCGGCCCGTGCCACGGCGACGCTCGGGGGCGATCTGGACGGCGTGGTCATTACCGTGCCGGCCTATTTTGATGATGCACAGCGTCAGGGCACCAAAGACGCCGCGCGTCTGGCGGGCCTGCACGTGCTGCGCCTGCTGAACGAACCGACGGCGGCGGCGATTGCCTACGGCCTCGACTCCGGTCAGGAAGGGGTCATTGCGGTTTACGATCTGGGCGGCGGCACCTTTGATATCTCGATCCTGCGCCTGAGCCGCGGGGTGTTTGAAGTGCTGGCGACCGGCGGCGACTCCGCGCTGGGCGGCGATGATTTTGACCATCTTCTGGCGGACTACATCCGTGAGCAGGCGGGGATTGCCGATCGCAGCGATGCGCGCGTACAGCGTGAACTGCTGGATGCAGCCATTGACGCCAAAATCGCCCTGAGCGATGCGCAGACTGTTACCGTGAACGTGGCGGGCTGGCAGGGTGACATCACCCGGGACCAGTTCAACGATCTGATTGCTCCGCTGGTTAAACGCACGCTGCTGGCCTGCCGCCGCGCCTTGAAAGATGCGGACGTTGAGGCAGACGAGGTGCTGGAAGTGGTCATGGTCGGCGGTTCTACCCGCGTACCGCTGGTGCGCGAACGCGTAGGCGAATTCTTTGGCCGCACGCCGCTCACCTCCATCGACCCGGACAAAGTGGTTGCCGTGGGTGCCGCTATTCAGGCCGATATTTTGGTTGGCAACAAGCCGGACAGCGAAATGCTGCTGCTGGACGTCATCCCGCTGTCGCTGGGATTAGAAACCATGGGCGGTCTGGTGGAGAAAGTCATTCCACGCAACACCACCATTCCGGTGGCGCGCGCACAGGAATTTACCACTTTCAAAGACGGCCAGACCGCGATGTCCATCCACGTGATGCAGGGCGAACGCGAGCTGGTGCAGGACTGCCGTTCACTGGCACGCTTTGCGCTGCGTGGCATTCCGGCGCTGCCTGCGGGCGGGGCGCACATTCGCGTCACCTTCCAGGTCGATGCTGACGGTTTGCTTAGCGTCACGGCGATGGAAAAATCGACCGGCGTGGAGTCGTCCATCCAGGTGAAGCCGTCCTACGGCCTGACCGACGGCGAAATCGCCACCATGATTCAGGATTCAATGAGCTACGCCGAGCAGGATGTGAAGGCGCGTATGCTGGCTGAACAGAAAGTTGAAGCCGCACGCGTGCTGGAAAGCCTGAACGGTGCACTCACTGCCGATGCCGCGCTGCTCAGCGCCGCTGAGCGTCAGGTGATTGACGAGGCGGCTGCGCACTTAAGCGCCGTCGCCGAAGGCAATGACGCTGACGCAATAGAAGAAGCCATTAAAAACGTTGATAAACAAACCCAGGACTTCGCCGCACGCCGCATGGACAAATCTGTCCGCGTCGCGCTGAAAGGCCAGTCCGTGGACGAGGTTTAATATGCCAAAGATTGTTATTTTGCCTCATGCGGACCTCTGTCCGGATGGCGCAGTTCTGGAAGCGAAGACCGGTGAGACCATTCTCGATGTTGCCCTGCGTGCAGGTATCGAAGTGGAACACGCCTGTGAAAAATCCTGTGCGTGTACAACCTGTCACTGCGTCGTGCGTGAAGGTTTCGACTCTCTTGCCGAGAGCACCGAAGATGAAGACGACATGCTGGATAAAGCATGGGGCCTTGAGCCGGACAGCCGTTTAAGCTGCCAGGCGCAGGTTACCGATGAAGATCTGGTCGTGGAATTCCCACGTTACACCATCAACCACGCACGCGAGCACTAATATGGGACTGAAGTGGACTGACAGCCGTGAAATCGGCGAAGCGCTCTACGACGCAAACCCGGATCTCGATCCGAAAACCGTACGATTCACCGACATGCATCAGTGGATCTGCGAGTTAGAGGATTTTGATGACGATCCCAGCGCATCCAATGAAAAAATTCTGGAGGCGATTCTGTTAGTCTGGTTAGATGAAGCAGAGTAAATCACTTAACGGGCTGCCTTCAGGCGGCCCGTTTGCTAATAAGGATAAATAAAATGACCGAAGCGATGAAGATTACGCTCTCCACTCAGCCTGCCGACGCGCGCTGGGGCGAGAAAGCCGCGTGGAGCATCACTCACGACGGCATCACCCTGCACCTTACCGGCAAAGATGACACCGGGCTGATTCAGCGCGCCGCGCGCAAAATCGACGGTCTGGGCATTAAGCACGTGACCCTTGACGGTGAAGGCTGGGATACCGACCGCAGTTGGGCATTCTGGGCGGGATACAAAGGCCCGAAAGGCACCCGCAAAATCGAGTGGGCGAGCCTCGACGAAGCCGGACAGAAAGAGCTGGAAAACCGCCTGAAAATTATCGACTGGGTGCGTGACACCATCAACGCACCGGCGGAAGAGCTCGGCCCTGAGCAGCTGGCGCAGCGCGCGGTTGACCTGCTGTGCGGCGTGGCGGGCGACAACATGTCCTACCGCATCACCAAAGGCGAAGATCTGCGCGAGCAGAATTATATGGGCATCCACACCGTGGGCCGTGGCTCTGAGCGCCCGCCGGTGCTGCTGGCGCTGGACTTCAACCCAACCGATGATAAAGAAGCCCCGGTCTTCGCCTGCCTGGTGGGCAAAGGTATCACCTTCGATACCGGCGGTTACAGCCTGAAGCAGAGCGCGTTTATGGACTCCATGAAGTCCGACATGGGCGGCGCGGCAACCATTACCGGCGCGCTGGCCTTCGCCATCACCCGTGGTCTGAACAAACGCGTGAAGCTGTACCTGTGCTGCGCGGACAACATGGTCAGCGGCAACGCCTTCAAGCTGGGCGATATCATTCGCTACCGTAATGGCAAAAACGTCGAAGTAATGAACACCGATGCGGAAGGCCGCCTGGTACTGGCCGATGGCCTGATCGACGCCTCTGCCCAGAAGCCGGAGCTGATCATCGATATGGCAACCCTGACCGGTGCGGCGAAAACCGCCCTGGGCAACGATTACCATGCGCTGTTCAGCTTTGATGACAAGCTGGCGGCCCGCGTACTGGCGAGTGCCGCCGAAGAAAACGAGCCGTTCTGGCGTCTGCCGCTGGCCGAGTTCCACCGCAGCCAGCTGCCGTCGAACTTTGCCGAGCTGAACAACACCGCCAGCGCGGCCTACCCGGCCGGAGCAAGCACCGCCGCAGGCTTCCTGTCTCACTTTGTTGAGAACTATCAGGAAGGCTGGCTGCACATCGACTGCTCGGCGACCTACCGTAAAGCGGCGGTTGAACAGTGGTCTGCGGGTGCGACCGGCCTGGGCGTGCGTACCATTGCGAACCTGCTGACGGCAGAGTAAGGCTCTTTGCCCTCACCCTAACCCTCTCCCACGGGGAGAGGGGATGGTTTGCTCCTTCTCCCTTGAGGGCGAGGGCCGGGGTGAGGGGGAAATTCGACATCTGGAATTGTTATGTCCGAAACCAAAAACGAATTAGAAACCCTGCTGGAACAGGCGGCGACCGAGCCAGCCCACCGTCCGGCATTTTTCCGCACGCTGCTGGAGTCCACCGTCTGGGTGCCGGGTACCGCGGCGGAGGGCGAGCAGGTCGTTGAAGACAGCGCGCTGGATCTGCTGCACTGGGAAAAAGACGACGGCACGTCAGTGATCCCGTTCTTCACCTCTCTTGAGGCCCTTCAGCAAGCAGTGGAAGACGAACAGGCGTTTGTGGTTATGCCCGTGCGCACCCTGTTTGAAATGACGCTGGGCGAAACACTGTTCCTCAACGCCAAACTGCCGACCGGCAAAGAGTTCACCCCGCGTGAAATCAGCCATTTGATTGGTGAGGAGGGCAACCCGCTCAGTACGCAAGAGGTGCTGGAAGGGGGCGAAACGCTGCTGCTTTCTGAAGTGGCCGAACCGCCCGCGCAGATGATCGATTCTCTGACCACGCTCTTCAAAACCATCAAGCCAGTGAAACGCGCGTTTCTCTGCTCCATCAAAGAGAGCGCCGATGAACAACCGGTGCTGCTGATTGGTATTGAGGCAGACGGCGACATTGACGAGATCATCCAGGCGGCGGGAAGTGTTGCTACCGACACGCTGCCGGGCGATGAGCCCATTGATATCTGTCAGGTGAAGAAAGGCGAGAAAGGCATTAGCCACTTTATTACCGAACACATCACGCCGTTCTATGAGCGTCGCTGGGGCGGGTTCCTGCGCGATCTCAAAACCAACCGCATTATCTGAATTCCTCGGGGTGAAGCCTCACCCCGTTGCTTCCAGCAGTAGTAAATCCATCAGCAGGACCAGATTCGACTCAAACGACGTCACCCCCGCGGCTTCGGCGGCGTAGTGCACCGCTTCGTCATATAACGCGAAATGTAAATCCGCCATGCCTGCCAGCGTGTTTGCCGAGGCGCGGGTAAAGGCCACCACCGTCATCCCGACGTTTTTTGCGATCCGCGCTTTGTCCAGCACCTGCTCGGTTTCACCGCTGCGGGAAACGGCAATAAAGACCTGATAGCGCGCGGCGTTGCTGAGAAAGATATTCCGGCTATCGCCCGGCCCGGAAATAAACGCCGTTTTGCCCAGCACCTGCAATTTTTTGGTGAGGTACTCGGCGAACAGATAAGAAAACCCGGCACCGTAGAGAAAAAAACTCTCCTTCTGGCGGAGCAGGTCGGCAAAACGCTGGCGTTTGTCCTGCGTCGCCCACTGAAAGGTCTGTTGATAGTTGGCAATAAACTGGTTAAACAGCGCGGGCAACTCTGCGTGCTGCTCAGCCTGCGCGGTAATGTGCGGGGTGTCTGAAAGGAGCTGCTTGCAGTGCCAGATAAACTCGCTAAAGCCGCTGAAACCCAGCTTCTGGCACAGCCGCATGATGGTGGCGGTAGAGGCAAACGTCGCCTGGGCCAGCTCGCGCACCGTGATGTTACCCACCAGCAGCGGATGTTCCGTAAGGTGGGCCAGCACGCGATATTCCGCGCGGGTCAGAGACGTTCCGCGCGTTAACAGCGTGGTCAGGCGGTTATCCATTACTGAGCGGGTTCTACGGGCAGATCGTCACGCGCGCCCCATTCGCTCCAGGCACCGTCATATAGCGTAACGTCGTTTGCGCCGAGGGTGGCAAGCGCCAGAATCACCACGCAGGCCGTCACGCCGGAACCGCAGCTGGCAACGATTGGGTGCTGTAAATCCACGCCCTGACGCTCGAAAATAGCGCGCAGCTCGTCTGTGGTTTTTAGCTCGCCCTCAAACACCAGTTCGCCCCACGGCACGTTGATCGCGCCGGGAATATGGCCGCGCTTCAGCCCTGCACGCGGTTCATCGGCTTCGGCGTTGAAACGGGGAGCCGGGCGGGCATCGACAATTTGCGCTGTTTTTTCGTGGCTAATGACCAGCACGTCCGTCAGGCGTTTCACCGCGTTCGCATCAAACTGCGCGTCGAAATCGCCTTCCGGCAGGGTAACGTCACCCTGCTGCAGCGGCAGTTCATCGCGCTTCCAGCCTGCGAGGCCGCCCGCGAGAATAGAGACTTTCTCAACGCCAGCATTTTTCAGCATCCACCACGCGCGCGGTGCAGAGAAGAGGTTACCTTCGTCGTAAATCACCAGATGCTTGTCGCGGCTAACGCCCAGCTCGCGCATGGCTACGGAGAAGGCTTCCGGGCGCGGGAGCATGTGCGGCAGGGGAGAGGTGTGATCGGACAGCGCTTCGATATCAAAGAAAACCGCGCCCGGCAGATGTCCGGCGCGGTATTCCGCGGTCATATCGCGAAGATGCTCCTGCCCGGCAGGGGCCATTCGCGCGTCAATAATCTGAACTTCCGGGTCGTCGCTGTGCTCAATCAGCCAGTCGGCGGCGACAAAATATGAGGTGGACATGGGTTGCCTCCGTTCTTTTCCATAAAAGAAGATTGTCGGTGTTTTTTCTGACACCGACAAGCAAACCACGTTCAACTCGCGAGCAAGCCCCTATTTTTTCACCGCTTCGCCGTCCTGCCAGGCTTTTTGCAGCGTCGGCCAGTAGTCACGGTTAGCCTCAATCATCTCATCAAGAATGGCTTTCGCGTGCTCCATCGTCGGTACGGTGCGATTCAGGGTAAATGCCTGCAGCGCTTTCTCGTAGCTGCCCTCAAGGGTGGCCTCCACCAGGAGTTGTTCGCAGGCAAGCTGCTGTTGCAGCAGCGTCTGGTGGAACAGCGGAACCTGCCCCACACGGACCGGCTCTGGCCCTTCAGAGGTGATATAGGCCGGGACTTCCACCACCGCATCGTACGGCAGGTTGATAATCGCCCCGCGGTTTTCCACCATCACCAGATGGCGCTGGCGCAGGTTGAATGCCAGCGAGCAGGCCACGTCGACAATAAATTCGCCGTGAACGCCGACGTGGAAAGCATCCGGGAGAATGCCAGTACGCTTGTACTCTTCGGCGGCGGCAAACAGCTTTTTCTCACGCCCGTTCATCACTTCGTTGGCGCGGGTATAATCCGGGTCCTGATGTTCCACAATCTGGTTCGGCATCAGGTAATACTGCAGATACGGGTTCGGCAGATACTCCGGGAAGTTATCCATAATCGGCTTGATGTTGCGCCAGGTCTTCACCCACGACGGATCCGAGTGCTGTGGATCGGTTTTGGCCGCATCCTCCGTCAGAAGGCCAAACTTCGCGATATGCCGACGCAGCTCCGGCAGTTTGTCCTCACCGTCGACCCGCACGCGGGTGAACCAGCCGAAGTGATTCAGGCCAAAGTAATCCACGTCGAGCCTGCGGCGATCCACACCGAGAATTGCCCCCATATTACGCATGGCGGCAACGGGCATATCGCAGATGTTCAATACCCGGGCGTTCGGGCGCAGGCGACGCACACCTTCGGCGACGATGGCCGCCGGGTTGGAGTAGTTAACGATCCAGGCTTTCTGATGCGCGTAGCGTTCGACCAGATCGACCAGCTCCACCATCGGCAGGATCGTACGCAGACCGTAGGCCAGCCCGCCCGGTCCGCAGGTCTCCTGCCCAACCACACCGTGTCGCAGGGGGATCTTTTCATCCTGCTCGCGCATCTTGTACTGGCCGACGCGCATCTGCGCGAACACGAAGTGCGCCCCGCTGAAGGCCACTTCCGGATCGGCGGTGACGGTAAATTTGATGCTCTGGCTGTGGTCACGGATAACCTTCTCGACGACCGGCGCAATGGTGTTCTGACGCGCGTCGTCAATATCATAGAGGCGTATTTCGGCCAGCGGGAAATCCTGCAGGCGCACCATCAGGCTTTTCACAATACCCGGCGTGTAGGTACTACCGCCGCCGGCAATAGAGAGAATGAACGGGGGTGTAAACATGTTTTGCTCCTGTCAGAGAAACGTCTCAACGGCTTCTCGCATTTTTTTGACGTGCAGCCCGTAGACCACCTGAACGTTGTTACCTTGTTTGATAATGCCTTTCGCGCCGGTCGCTCTGAGTCGCGGCTCGTCGATAATGGCAACATCTTTTACCGTGACGCGCAGACGGGTATAGCAGTTATCCACGACCTCAATATTTTCCCGACCGCCAAGGCCTGTGACGATGGACTCGCCCAGACCGTCGTTGTTGCCTTTTGCCTGGTACTCTTGCTTGCTGTAGAGACGCGTCTCCTGCTCGTCATCCTCCCGCCCTGGCGTTTTCATGTTGAAGCGCAGGATCAGGAAGCGGAACACCACGAAGTAGAGGGCGAACATAATCAGCCCGACCACGATGTACATCGGCCAGTTGGATTTCTCCGTCCCAAGCGGCAGGTTGTAGAGAATGAAATCGATAATGCCGTTGGCACCGATGGCATGTACGCCAAACAGCGAAAAGAGCATCATGCCGATGCCGGTCAGCACCGCGTGAACCACAAACAGCAGCGGTGCGACAAACAGGAAAGAAAACTCGATGGGTTCAGTCACGCCCACCAGCAGGGAGGTGAGCGCCGCCGGGATCAGAATGGCTTTTGCGATGGCCTTTCGCTCGGGTCTGGCGGTCATGTACATCGCCAGTGCCGCCGCGGGCAGGCCGAACATTTTGCTGATGCCGCGCGCATCCCATACCACCGTGCTGCTCAGCTGTTTCACGTCCGGGCAGGCCATTTCAGCAAAGTAGATATTACGGGCACCCTGATAGGTTGCCCCGCAGACCTCCTGCGTGCCGCCCAGTTCGGTGTACAGGAAAGGCGTATAGACCAGATGATGCAGCCCGGTCGGCACCAGGATACGTTCCAGAAAACCGTAGATCATCACGCCAAATGGACCCGAACCCTTGATTGCCAGCGCCAGCGCGCTGATGCCGTGCTGAGCGAAAGGCCACAGCTCGCTCATCACCACGCCCAGCAGCATGGAGACCGGGAGCATCACAATGGCGACAAAACAGTGGCCGGAGTAAATCGCCATCGCGCCGTTAAACTGAACGCCGGAGTATTTGTTGTACAGATACCCGGAGAGCGCCCCGGTCAGGATCCCGGCAAACACGCCCATCTCCAGCACCTGCACGCCCAGCACCATGCCTTGCCCGGCGGCTTTCATCTGGTCAGCCGGTGCCAGTTCCCCCTGTAACTGCAGGGTAACGTTCATGGCATTGATAAACACGACAAAGGTGACCAGCCCAATCAGCGCCGCGTAGCCCTTATCGCGCGAGGCCAGGCCAATCGGGATGCCGACCGCAAACACCAGCGCCAGGTTGACCAGCACCGACACGGCGGATTTGGCGATCAGCTGGCCGATACTCTGGATCAGCGGATGGCCGAGAAACGGCAGATACTCCGCCAGATTACCGTTACCGAGCACGTTACCCAGGGCGATAAACAGCCCGACGATCGGTAAGATAAGTACCGGGCCGTATAATGATTTTCCGAAATTTTGTAGGGCGTTCACGGCTCGTTTCATGGCTATCTCTCTTATTGAACCGCGCACTTGGCGTGCGTCTCAGGCTTAAAATTAGCAGGCGATCAGCGACTTAATCCAGCTATCTACTTGTTTTAAAAACAAATGACGTGAAAGGTTACATGTTACGTTTGAGCCTGTGATCGCGGTATCAGGCACCTCCTGCAGCGGGACAGAACTTTGCGAGGCGCTCTCCAGAATCTAAAAATGGACTTCTGGTATTAATGAAACTTGCGGATAATACTTACCCGGAAGACGACCAACAGGCCCGAAAGGCCAGGGACAAAGGATGAAACCGTTTCGCTTAGGCGCGCTCTCACTCGCGCTACTCACCGCGTTCGCGCTTGTCGGCTGTGATAACAGCGACGAAAAACCTCAGGCCGCAGCGCCTGCAGCGACAACGACAGCGGCCCAGAAGGCACCCGAAAAACCAAACGCTGAGACGCTGGCAAAGCTGGCGGCAGCGAGTCAGGGGAAACCGCTGACCCTGCTGGATGCCTCCGAAGTCCAGCTCGACGGCGCGGCCACGCTGGTGTTGACCTTCTCCGTTCCGCTCAATCCCGATCAGGATTTCGCTAAAACGGTGCACGTTGTCGACAAGAAAAGCGGCAAAGTGGATGGCGCCTGGGAACTTGCGCCCAATCTGAAAGAGCTGCGCCTGCGCCACCTTGAGCCGAATCGTAATTTGGTCGTCACCATTGAACGCCCTCTGCAGGCGCTCAACAAAGCCACGTTTGGCACCGACTACGAAAAAGCGCTGACCACCCGCGACGTCGAGCCGACGGTCGGTTTTGCCAGCCGTGGCTCGCTGCTACCGGGTAAAGTGGTCGAAGGGCTGCCGGTGATGGCGCTGAACGTGAACAACGTGGATGTGAATTTCTACCGCGTGAAGCCTGAATCACTGGCCTCGTTTGTCAGCCAGTGGGAATACCGTAATTCCCTCACCAACTGGGAATCTGACAATCTGCTGAAAATGGCGGACCTGGTGTATACCGGACGTTTCGACCTCAACCCGGCCCGTAACACCCGTGAAAAACTGCTGCTGCCGCTGCGCGATATCAAACCGCTACAGCAGTCTGGCGTCTACATCGCCGTGATGAACCAGGCGGGCCACTACAACTACAGTAATGCGGCCACGCTTTTCACCTTAAGCGATATCGGCCTGTCCGCTCACCGCTATCATAACCGTCTGGATATTTTCACCCAGAGCCTGGAAAACGGCGCCGCGCAATCTGGCGTGACCGTCACGCTGCTGAACGATAAAGGCCAAACTCTCGCCGAAGCGAACAGCGACGCTGACGGACATGCAAAGCTCGAAACCGACAAAGAGGCGGCGTTGATTCTGGCCAGCAAAGACGGTCAAACCACGCTGCTCGATCTTAAGCTGCCCGCGCTGGACCTGGCGGAGTTTGATATCGCAGGCGCGCCGGGCTACAGCAAGCAATTCTTTATGTTTGGCCCACGCGATCTCTATCGCCCTGGCGAAACGGTGATCCTGAACGGCCTGTTGCGCGACAGCGACGGGAAACCGCTGCCCGCGCAACCCGTTAAACTCGACGTCCTGCGCCCGGACGGGCAGGTAGCGCGTACCGTCATCGTTCAACCGGAAAACGGCCTCTATCGCTTTAATTATCCGCTCGACAGCGGGGCGCAGACCGGGATGTGGCACATTCGTGCCAATACGGGCGACAATCAGCAACGCCTGTGGGATTTCCACGTCGAAGATTTTATGCCGGAGCATATGGCGCTGAATCTGACTGGTCAGAAAACGCCGGTCTCCCCGCAGGAGGACGTGAACTTTGACGTGGTCGGCTACTATCTGTATGGCGCACCGGCCAACGGTAACTCCCTGCAAGGCCAACTCTTCCTGCGCCCGCTGCGTGATGCGGTCGCCGCGCTGCCTGGCTTCCAGTTTGGCGATATCACCGAAGAGAACCTGAGCCGCAGCCTGGATGAAGTGCAGCTCACGCTTGATGAACAAGGGCGCGGGCAGGTCACACTGGAGAGCCAGTGGAAAGAGGCCCATTCTCCGCTGCAACTGATCCTGCAGGCCAGCCTCCTGGAATCGGGCGGTCGTCCGGTGACGCGTCGTGCCGAGCAGGCGATCTGGCCCGCAGCAGCGCTGCCGGGCATTCGTCCGCAGTTCGCCAGCAAGGCGGTATATGATTACCGTACCGACACCACCGTTAATCAGCCGATTGTCGACGAGAACGGCAACGCCAGCTTTGACATTGTTTATGCTGATGCCACCGGCGCGAAAAAGGCGGTTTCCGGGCTTCAGGTACGTCTGGTTCGCGAACGCCGGGATTACTTCTGGAACTGGTCGGAGAGTGACGGCTGGCAGTCTCAGTTTGATCAAAAAGATCTGATTGAGGGTGAGCAGGATCTGACCCTTAAAGCTGATGAAACCGGCAAAGTCACCTTCCCGGTGGAGTGGGGCTCTTACCGTCTGGAAGTCAAAGCGCCTGACGATAAGGTCAGTAGCGTGCGCTTCTGGGCGGGTTACAGCTGGCAGGATAACAGCGACGGCACGGGTGCCGCACGCCCTGACCGCGTAACGCTGAAGCTTGATAAACCCGCCTATCAGCCGGGTGACACCATTAAGCTGCATATCGCTGCCCCAGCCGCAGGGAAAGGCTACGCCATGATCGAATCCAGCGAAGGTCCGCTGTGGTGGAAAGAGATCGACGTTCCGGCCAAGGGTCTGGATCTTAGCATCCCGGTCGATAAAGCCTGGAAACGCCACGATCTCTACCTCAGCACGCTGGTGGTGCGTCCCGGTGATAAATCCAAATCGGCCACGCCGAAACGTGCGGTAGGTTTGCTGCATCTGCCGATGGGCGACGAAAATCGCCGTCTGAACATTGCGCTGGATAATCCGCAAAAAATGCGTCCGAATCAGACGCTTTCCGTGAAGGTTAAAGCCAGCGTGAAAGAGGGCGCTGTACCGCAGAAAGTGAACGTTCTGGTGTCAGCCGTCGACAGCGGCGTGTTGAATATCACCGACTACGTCACGCCGGATCCGTGGGAAGCATTCTTTGGCCAGAAACGCTATGGCGCAGATATTTATGACATCTATGGTCAGGTGATTGAAGGGCAGGGCCGTATGGCCGCGTTGCGCTTTGGTGGCGATGGCGATGAGCTTAAGCGTGGCGGTAAGCCGCCGGTAAATCACGTCAACATCATTGCTCAGCAAACACAGCCGGTTGAACTGGATGCCAATGGCGAAGGTACCCTTACGCTGCCGATTGGTGATTTCAACGGGGAGCTGCGTCTGATGGCGCAGGCCTGGACCGAAGAAGACTTTGGCAGCAGCGAAAGCAAAGTGATTGTGGCCGCACCTGTTATTACCGAACTTAATACGCCGCGCTTCCTTGCCAGCGGCGACACCTCACGGTTGACGCTCGACCTGACTAACCTCACCGACCAGCCGCAAACGCTGAATGTTGCCCTGACGGCTAACGGAAAAATCGCCCTGGAAGGCGCGCAGCCGCAGCCGGTAGAGCTTCCTCCGGGAGCACGCTCTACGATGTTTATCCCGGTACGCGCGCTGGATGGCTACGGTGAGGGGGAAGTAGTTGCTCAGGTGACGGGGCTCCAGCTTCCGGGCGAGACGTTTGCGCCGCAGCAGAAGAGCTGGAAAATCGGCGTACGCCCTGCATTCCCTGCTCAGACGGTGAATACCGGCGCTATGCTCAACCCGGGCGAGTCATGGACCGCGCCAGCACAGCACATTGATGGTTTTTTTCCGGCGACGCTGCAAGGACAACTGTTGCTGAGTGGTAAGCCGCCGTTGAACCTGGCGCGCTATATCCGTGAACTGCAGGCCTATCCGTACGGCTGTCTCGAACAAACCACCAGCGGCCTGTTCCCGTCGCTCTATACCAATGCAGCGCAGTTAACGGCGCTCGGCATTAAAGGAGATACAGACGACAAACGTCGCGCGGCGATTGATGTTGGCATCTCCCGTCTGCTGCAGATGCAGCGTGACGATGGCGGGTTTGCGCTGTGGGATAAAAACGGTCCGGAAGAGTACTGGCTGACGGCCTATGTGACGGACTTCCTCGTTCGCGCAGGCGAACAGGGCTACAGCGTGCCTGCCGATGCGGTCAACAATGCCAACAACCGACTGCTTCGCTATCTGCAGGACCCGGGCATGATGTCCATTCGCTACAGCGACGACACGCAGGGGAGCAAGTTTGCGGTGCAGGCCTATGCTTCGCTGGTTCTGGCCCGTCAGCAAAAAGCGCCGCTGGGGGCGCTGCGTGAAATCTGGGATCGCCATTCACAGGCGGCTTCCGGACTACCGCTTATGCAACTCGGAATGGCGCTGAAATTGATGGGTGACGCCCCGCGCAGCCAGCAGGCGCTGGATCTGGCACTTAAAACGCCGCGTAACGACAGAAAAACCTGGATGGCGGATTACGGAAGCCAACTGCGTGACAATGCGTTAATGCTCTCCCTTCTCGAAGAGTACAAGCTGTTACCGGATGCGCAGAATACGCTTCTGAATACCTTGTCTGAGCAGGCCTTCAGCCAGCGCTGGCTCTCAACGCAGGAGAGCAATGCGCTGTTCCTGGCAGGGCGTTCGCTGCAAACCCTGAGCGGGGCATGGCAGGCGAAAACCTCTCTATCTGATGCTGCCTCAGGCGCAGACAAAGCGCAGGTACAAAACCTCAACGGTGACCAGCTTGGTTCGCTGCAGGTGACCAATACCGGCACGACGCCTTTGTGGATACGTCTCGACAGCATGGGGTATCCGGAATACATGCCGCAGCCTTCCTCAAACGTTCTGCAGATTGAGCGCCATATTCTGGCGACCGATGGCAGCACTAAATCGCTTTCATCCCTGAAGAGCGGTGAGCTGGTGCTGGTGTGGCTGGAAGTGAAAGCCAGCCAGAACGTCCCGGATGCCCTGGTGGTGGATCTGCTGCCTGCGGGGTTAGAGCTGGAAAACCAGAACCTGGCAAGCAG
Organism: Enterobacter sp. 2VL; assembly: GCF_005503595.1. NCBI lineage: Bacteria > Pseudomonadati > Pseudomonadota > Gammaproteobacteria > Enterobacterales > Enterobacteriaceae > Enterobacter > Enterobacter sp. 2VL. The sequence continues at coordinate 493,909 of NZ_SCNE01000003.1, read as the reverse complement.
CAGCGCCAGCCTGCAGGACAGCGGCAGTGAAGTTCAGAACCTGCTTAACCAAATGCAGCAGGCTGATATACAGCATATGGAATTCCGCGACGATCGCTTTGTCGCAGCGGTACCGGTCAACGAAGGCCAGCCGGTGACGCTGGTTTATCTGGCGCGCGCGGTCACGCCGGGAGTCTATAAAGTGCCGGTCCCGATGGTGGAATCGATGTACGTTCCTCAGTGGCGGGCAACGGGGTCGGCCAGTGGCCCACTGATTGTTGTTCCGTAAGATGCTGATGGCACGTCTGATACGCTCCCGCTGGCTGTGGCTGGCGGGAGCGCTTCTTATTTTATGGGGGCTGATTATCGCCGCTGACCGCCTGTGGCCGTTGCCCTTGAAGGAGGTCAACCCTGCAAGGGTTGTGGTGGATGAAAAAGGCACGCCGCTGTGGCGTTTTGCCGACAGCGACGGTATCTGGCGTTATCCGGTTACGCTTGAAGACGTTTCTCCTCTGTACCTCGACGCCCTGATCCAGTATGAAGACCGCTGGTTCTGGGATCATCCCGGTGTGAATCCGTTCTCCGTGCTGCGCGCGGCCTGGCAGGATCTGAGCTCCGGTAAGGTCATTTCTGGCGGCAGCACGCTCACCATGCAGGTGGCTCGTCTTTTAGATCCGCATCCGCGCACTTTTGGCGGCAAAATTCGTCAGCTCTGGCGCGCCATGCAGCTGGAGTGGCACCTCCCCAAGCGCGATATTCTCACGCTCTATCTCAATCGCGCCCCGTTTGGCGGCACGCTGCAGGGGATCGGCGCGGCAAGCTGGACGTATCTTGGTAAACCGCCTTCTCACCTGAGCTACTCCGAAGCGGCGCTGCTTGCGGTGTTACCCCAGGCCCCCAGTCGCTTACGACCTGACCGCTGGCCGGAACGCGCGGAAGCGGCCCGCAATAAGGTTCTTGATCGAATGCTGACGCAGGGCGTCTGGTCAGCAAAACAGGTGAAGGAGTCACGCGAGGAGCCGGTCTGGCTGGCACCACGCCAGATGCCGCAGCTGGCACCGCTTTTCTCCCGTATGATGCTGACGAAAAGCCGTGAGACGAAAATTGTCACCACCCTGAATGCGTCGTTACAACGGCAGCTTGAGGAGCTGGCGCTGAACTGGAAATCCCGCCTGCCCGCGCGCAGTTCCCTGGCGATGATCGTGGTCGATCACACTAACATGAAGGTTCGCGGCTGGGTCGGTTCGGTGGATATCAATGATGACAGTCGCTTCAGCCACGTGGATATGGTTAACGCCGTACGATCGCCGGGATCGGTTTTAAAGCCATTTATCTATGGTATGGCGATGGATGAAGGCTTGATTCATCCCGCCTCTCTGCTTCAGGACGTGCCGCGAAAAACGGGTGATTATCGGCCCGGTAATTTCGATAGCGGCTTTCATGGCCCGGTCAGCATGAGCGAGGCGCTGGTGCGTTCACTCAACCTGCCCGCCGTGCAGGTTCTTGAAGCCTACGGGCCAAAACGCTTCGCCGGCATGCTGAGCAACGCGGGGCTTCCGCTGATCCTGCCTGCCGGGGCGCAGCCGAATTTGTCGCTCATTCTGGGCGGGGCGGGGGCGCGTTTGTCCGACATTGCCGCCGCCTATAGCGCCTTCGCTCGTCATGGAAAGGCGGGGAGGCTTCGTTTGCAGCCGCAAGATCCACTCACCGAGCGGCCTTTGCTGTCGCAAGGTTCAGCGTGGATCATTCGACGGATCCTGGCTAATGAAGCGCAGCCTCTGCCGGACGGTGCGCTTCCTCAGGTGGCACCGCTGGCATGGAAAACCGGAACCAGCTATGGCTACCGTGATGCCTGGGCCATCGGAATTAACGCCCGCTACGTGATCGGCATCTGGACCGGTCGCCCGGATGGCACGCCGGTGGCCGGGCAGTTTGGATTTGCCAGCGCCGTCCCGCTGTTAAACCAGGTCAACAATCTGCTTCAGTCTCATTCCACGATCGATGAGGCCCGTCTGCCGCGCGATCCGCGTCCCGCCAGCGTAGGGCGCGGGACCATTTGCTGGCCAGGGGGGCAATCGCTGCCGGAAGGCAGTGAAAACTGTCGACGCCGCCTTTCAACCTGGCTGCTGGAGGGCAGCGAGCCGCCAACCCTGCTGCTGCCTGAGCAGGAAGGCATTCGCGGGATCCGTTTCCCCATCTGGGTGGATAATGCCGGAAAACGCGTGGCAGCAGACTGCCCGGAGGCGACAGAGAAAGTATTGGATATATGGCCGCTGCCGCTCGACCCCTGGCTGCCGCCGTCAGAAAGGCGGGCTGCCCGCATCCCAACTGCGTCTAAAACCTGTCCGCCGTTTGATAATCATAATGTTGCACCGCTCATGCTTTCAGGCGTACGGGAAGGGGCGGTAATTAAGCGACTGCCGGGGCAGGAAAACATGACGCTTGCTGTGACGACCAGCGGGGGGGAAGGTCAGCGCTGGTGGTTTTTAAACGGTGAGCCTCTGGACGGGCGGAATAATTATCAATCTTTATTATTAAATAAACCTGGTGAATATCAACTGGTCGTAATGGATGAGTCCGGGCAGGTCGTTGCGGTTAATTTTTCATTAAATCGTTAGGGATTTATTAAATTTGTTAAGTGATTAACTCTTTTAAAAAATAACGATTCTTATTATCGAAATTTAGTGGTAACCCGAAAGAGTTACCTTGATAATTATCAAATGTGACGGCCTTCAAAACCGCGAGAATGCGCTTTTATTTGAAGGACCGAGCAATGAAAAAAATAGCCAGCCAGGGAGACGGTGTCATTCCTGCCCTGTCTCGACGCCATTTTATCCAGGCCAGTTCGGCGCTGGTTGCCCTGCCGTTTGTCTCAACGTCAGTCAGGGCTGATGCGGCTACCCCTTCTGTAGCGGAAAATACGCCTTCAGAAAAGGTTGTCCAGACCTGCAGTACGTTTGACTGCGGCGGAAAATGTGATATTCGTGCGCACGTTAGCGATGGGGTAGTGACGCGTATTTCTACCCGTCCGGATAATGAACTCGATCCTCAGATGCCCGTTATGCGTGCCTGCGTTCGCGGTCGCTCCTATCGTAAATTCGTTTATCATCCTGACCGTCTTAAATATCCAATGAAACGCGTTGGCAAACGCGGAGAAGGAAAATTTGAGCGTATTTCATGGGATGAAGCGACAACGCTGATTGCCAATAATTTAAAAACCATCACCGAAAAATATGGCGTCGCGTCACGCTATGTTCATGTGGGTACGGCGGTTTCCGGCGGAACATTCTCCGGTGATAAAATGGTACGTCGCCTGCTTAATTTAACCGGCGGGTACCTTGAAAGCTATCACTCGGTCAGCATGGGTAACACGGCGGCTGCCACCCCTTACACCTATGGCACCGCGGCCAGCGGCAGCTCGCTCGACACGCTTCTGGATACCAAACTGGTGATCCTGTGGGGACATAACCCAACGGAAACCATTTTTGGCCATACCAACTACTTCTTCCAGAAGATGAAGCAAAACGGTACCCGCTTTATCATCGTCGACCCGCGTTATTCTGATACGGTTTCTTCGCTGGCAGACCAGTGGATACCGCTGCTGCCGACCACCGATAATGCCCTGATGGACGCCATGATGTACGTCATCGTGACGGAAAATCTGCACGATCGCGATTTTATCACCCGCCATACCATTGGCTTTGATGAAGCATCAATGCCGGAAGGCGTGCCGGCAAATGAGTCGCTGGTTGCCTACCTTACCGGTGCAAAAGATGGCGTTGCGAAAACGCCGGAATGGGCAGAAAAAATTACCCATGTTCCCGCACAGACGATCCGCCAGCTGGCGCGTGACTATGCCAATACCAAACCCGCAGCCCTGATCCAGGGGTGGGGCCCGCAGCGTCATAACTGCGGCGAGCGTACTGCGCGCGGTTCGACGCTGCTCGCGACGCTGACCGGTAACGTTGGCGTGAAAGGCGGCTGGGCGGCAGGCTACGGTGGCTGCGGCAATCGTAAATTTGCCGCCGGGCCAGAAATGCCGGATAACCCGGTGAAGGCCAAAATCTCGGTGATGAACTGGGTGCAGGCCGCAGACGACGCCACAAAGGTGACGCCTGAAGATGGCCTGAAAGATGCTGACAAACTCGACAGCAATATCCGTATTCTGTTTTCGCTGGCCGGGAACTATCTTGCCAACCAGAACCCGGATCTTCATCAGGCGACCCGCGTGCTGGAAGATGAGTCCAAAATTCAGTTCATCGTGGCAAGCGATCTGTATATGACGCCGAGCGCCCGGTATGCGGATCTGCTGCTGCCGGAAACCAGCTTTATGGAACGCTGGAACATCGGCGAAACCTGGGGTACGGCAAGCTACCTGATCCTGTCAGAAAAACTGATCGAGCCGGAATTTGAACGCCGTTCAGACTATGACTGGCTGCGTGAGGTTGTGGCGAAGCTGGGTATTGAGCACGAATTCAGCCAGGGTCGCGACGAAAAGGCCTGGATTGAACACATCTGGGAACAGACGCGCCTGGCGATGCCGGATGAAAACCTGCCTGATTTCGCGACGCTGCAAAAAACGCGTCAGCACCTGTTTAAAAGCGCGCCGTTTGTCGCCTTTGAAGACAACATTCGCGATCCGGACAATCATCCATTCCCGACCCCGTCCGGGAAAATTGAGATCTTCTCAAAGCGCCTGTACGACATGAACCATCCGGAAATCCCGGCGCTGTCGCACTACGTGCCTGCGCATGAAGGCCCGGAAGACGCGCTGGCGAAAAGCTTCCCGCTGCAGTTGATTACCTGGAAAGGTAAAAACCGCGCCAACTCTACCCAGTACGCTAACCCGTGGCTGATCGAAGTGCAGCAGCAGAAACTGTGGATCAACCCGCAGGATGCGCAGCGTCGCGGCATTTCGCAGGGCGATACGGTACGCATTCATAACCAGCGTGGGATCTGCGAAGTTCCGGCGGAGGTTACGCCACGCATTATCCCTGGCGTAGTGGCCATGCAGGCCGGTGCCTGGTGGCAGCCGGACGAGCAGGGCGTCGATAAAGGCGGCTGCGCGAACGTACTGAGTTCTGCACGTATTACTGCGCTCGCGAAAGGGAATTCACATCAAACCATGCTGGTGGAGGTAGCAAAAGCATGAGTAAGTTTAAACACTATGCGCCGGTGAGCGATAAACAGCTGGGTTTCTTTATTGATTCTTCCCGCTGCTCGGGCTGTAAGGCTTGTCAGGTAGCGTGTAAAGATAAAAACAACCTTGAGGTTGGGCGTCGTTTTCGCCGGGTATATGAAGTTAACGGCGGGAACTTTATTCCTACCGGACAGGGTGGCGTGAGCAACAACGTCTTTGCCTATACGCTCTCGATCTCCTGCAACCACTGTGCAGACCCAATCTGCACCAAAAACTGTCCGACGACCGCCATGCACAAGCGTCCGGGTGACGGCATTGTGCGCGTCGATACGGATAAGTGCGTAGGGTGCGGCTACTGTGCGTGGTCTTGTCCTTACGGCGCGCCGCAGCTTAACGAACAGACCGGGCAGATGTCGAAATGCGATTTCTGTGTGGATCTGCAGGCGAAAGGCGAGCAGCCTGTCTGCGTAGCAACCTGTCCGCTGGAAGCGATCAAGTTTGGTCCGATTGACGAACTGCGCGCCAAATATGGCTCAGTATGTGACGTCAAAGGGCTGCCTGATTCATCCATCACCCATCCTAATCTGGTAGTGAAAGCGCACCAGGGTGCAGAAAAAGAGGGTAAACGTCATGCATGAGTTACCGCTGCTGATTTTTACGCTGTTCCTGCAAGGTTCAGTAGGCGTCACGCTGTGGCTGGGTCTGGGACGCCAGCAGGTTATGGGCGCGCGCGCCTGTGACCGTAGCGTAGCCATCGCCGCTGCCGGTGCGTTCGTGCTGGCGAGCCTGGGTCTGCTGGCCTCAGCGCTCCACATGGGCTATCCGCTGAATGCGCTGAACGCGCTGCGCCACGTAGCCAGCTCCTGGCTTAGCCGTGAGATTGTCTTTGCCAGCCTTTATCTGGCGGCACTTGGTTTTGCGGTGCTGCTGATGTTCTTCAGTAAGCCTGGCGGTAAAGCGCTGCTGGCGCTGGCGGGCCTCATTGGGCTGGTGGATGTGTTCTGTATGGCACAGATTTACATCCACGCCTCGGTGGTGACCTGGCAGCATATCAATACGCTGTTCATGTTTATGGGCTCAGTCGGGATTGTCGGTTCGGCCTGTGTAGCGCTGGGGGCACAAACCCGAAATGCGCTGCGTACGGCGGCAATCGTCGTGACCCTGCTGGTGCTGGCTCGCCTGATCATGCAACCCGTGTGGCTGTCGGACATCATGGCGGTAGATAACAGCGTGGTGACCTTCCCGCACTCGCCGCTGCAGATGTTTGAGCAACTGCGCAATGTCTATCTACTGGGCTGGTGCGTATCGGTTGTGGGGATGCTCTGCTTTGCGGCAGGCGGCCTCAAACAGACGCGAAGCCTCCTGCTGGCGGGAAGCGCGCTGCTGATCCTGGGTGAGATTGTGCTGCGTTTCGTCTTCTTTAGTATTGGCTGATGAAGATTACGTTTGCCCCGGCGATGGACGTGACGCAAGCCTGCGTCCGTCGCCGATTTCGGCACGCAACCTGCCACGCCTGCGCGGACGTCTGTCCGGCGCAGGCGTTTTCCGTGACGGACGGGCAGTTTAACATCGACCCTACACGCTGCATTGAATGCGGCGATTGCCTCTTCGTTTGCCCCACAGACGCCATCTCCGGTGTCGTTCCTCAGCGGCGTTTCATCAATAGCGACACGCTTACCGGCCCGTTCGCCGTTCACCCCCCGACGGTCAATGAGCTGTTGCTCTGGCACGCTCAGTACGGCATACGCTTTATCAGCATCGATGCCGAATCTTCTTCCGCCTGGATGGTGGCGCTTGTCCGCCTGAACCTGGCGCTTCGACGCCTCGGTGAGCCAGCCTGGTCCTTCAAAGTAGTTCCAGCGAGCGACATTAGCCTGTCGCGACGCGCGCTGATCCACGCTCCCCGAGAAGACGTAAAGGCTTGTACCGTGCAGCCGGGCAAACGTCAGCAGCGGCAGGCATTCCCCCGTTTCAGCGAATTCGACGTGCTTCCCGACACGGAAAAATGCATTCTGTGCGGCGCCTGCTGGCGAAGCTGTCCCGAAAAAGCCATACGGTTTGAGGATAATGCGCTGGTGATGGAGAACGCGCGCTGTACCGGATGCGGCGGGTGTGAAGCGGTTTGTCCTTCTCATGCCATAAAGGTGATGCCCGCAGAAGGGGAGGCGCAGCAGCATACGTGGGAGGCGCAGGCCGCTACCTGTACGTCATGCAGCCGTCCGTTCTGGCGATTTAACGCCGATGAAAAGCAGTGCTATCTCTGTGCGGGGCAGACGCAGAGCATGAGAAACTTGACCTGTTGCTAATCTTCGTCTCATTTTAAAAAAATGTTACCTGAATCCATAGGCAATCGCGCTATTGCTCTTTATAATCCGCGCCACACCATACTCAGGTATGCAAAACAACAGAACATTTGACAGAGGTTATCATGGCTATTGAACGTACTTTTTCCATCATCAAGCCAAACGCGGTGGCAAAAAACGTTATTGGCAGCATCTTCTCTCGCTTTGAATCAGCAGGGTTCAAGATCGTTGGCACCAAAATGCTGCACCTGACCGTTGAACAGGCTCGCGGTTTCTACGCTGAGCACGAAGGTCGTCCATTCTTCGATGGCCTGGTCGAGTTCATGACCTCCGGCCCGATCGTGGTTTCCGTGCTGGAAGGTGAAAACGCCGTACAGCGTCACCGTGACCTGCTGGGTGCGACCAACCCGGAAAACGCGCTGGCAGGCACCCTGCGTGCAGATTACGCGGACAGCTTCACCGAAAACGGCACCCACGGTTCCGACTCCGTTGAATCTGCTGCGCGCGAAATCGCATTCTTCTTCGCAGAAGGCGAAGTGTGCGCCCGCACTCGCTAATAATTTCGTAAATGCCGTGTGCAAACGTGGCATCCCTGCGCCAGACTTTGTACAATGCAACGCCCCGGATGAGCACACTGCCTGCCGGGGCGTTTCTTTTCAACCCTCCATGGGCCATAACGTGTAACAACGAGGCCGGATAAAATTATGTCTGAATTAGTGAACACCTCCGAAGTCGCCATTCCTGCGGTTCCAAATAAAAATGGAAAAATCAACCTGTTGGACCTGAACCGTCAGCAGATGCGCGAGTTCTTTAAAGAGATGGGCGAGAAGCCGTTTCGTGCCGACCAGGTCATGAAATGGATGTACCACTATTGCAGCGACAATTTTGATGACATGACTGACATCAATAAAGTCCTGCGCAATAAGCTCAAAGAAGTGGCCGAAATCCGTGCGCCTGAAGTGGTTGAAGAGCAACGCTCTTCAGACGGCACGATCAAATGGGCGATTGCCGTAGGCGATCAGCGCGTTGAAACGGTCTATATCCCGGAAGACGATCGCGCCACGCTGTGCGTCTCCTCACAGGTTGGCTGTGCGCTGGAGTGTAAATTCTGCTCTACGGCTCAGCAGGGCTTTAACCGTAACCTGCGCGTATCTGAAATTATCGGTCAGGTATGGCGTGCGGCGAAAATCGTTGGTGCGGCAAAAGTGACCGGTACCCGTCCTATCACCAACGTGGTGATGATGGGGATGGGCGAGCCGCTGCTGAACCTGACCAACGTGGTTCCGGCGATGGAAATCATGCTCGACGATTTCGGTTTTGGCCTCTCCAAGCGTCGCGTTACGCTCTCCACTTCTGGTGTAGTGCCTGCCCTGGATAAACTGGGCGACATGATTGACGTTGCGCTGGCGATCTCGCTGCATGCGCCGAACGATGCGATTCGTGACGAAATTGTACCTATCAACAAAAAGTACAATATCGAAACCTTCCTGGCCGGCGTGCGTCGTTACCTGGAGAAATCCAATGCCAACCAGGGCCGCGTGACCATTGAGTACGTGATGCTGGATCATGTGAATGACGGCACCGAGCATGCACACGAACTGGCTGAGCTGCTCAAAGATACGCCGTGCAAGATCAACCTGATCCCGTGGAACCCGTTCCCGGGCGCGCCGTATGGCCGTAGCTCCAACAGCCGCATCGATCGCTTCTCGAAAGTGCTCATGGAGTACGGTTTTACCACTATCGTGCGTAAAACCCGTGGCGATGACATTGATGCCGCATGCGGGCAGCTGGCGGGTGACGTCATTGACCGTACCAAACGTACCCTGCGTAAACGCATGCAGGGCGAGACGATTGCGGTCAAAGCTGTTTGATTATTATGCTTTCACGGCGCACTATCTGCGCCGTGAGGCGTAATCTCATTGAATAATCAGTCAGATTCGTGACGTTTTATCAATAATTACGGTGCGTTTCATATGACTTTCGGGCAGTATGTAACGACGTAACAACAGTTTAGCTTCATGGGCAGGGCGGCACTGTCATCTCAAGGTTGACAGTCTTATACTGTCTGTTCAAGGTTAACTGACCAGAAGTTTCGCGGTGCGGGTAGCATTGTGACTCGCCGGCACCTGAACCCTTTTTTTCACGTACCAGTAGTTGTAGCGAATGAATACTGAAGCCACTCACGACCAACATGAAGCACTCTCCACTGGCGTTCGTCTTCGCAACGCCCGTGAACAACTCGGACTTAGCCAACAGGCCGTTGCAGAACGCTTATGCCTGAAGGTTTCCACGGTTCGCGATATTGAAGAAGATAAGGCGCCTGCCGATCTGGCTTCAACATTTCTGCGTGGTTATATCCGCTCTTATGCAAAACTGGTGCATATCCCCGAAGAAGAATTACTGCCCATGATGGAGAAGCAGGCACCGGTTCGTGCAGCGAAAGTTGCGCCGATGCAGACGTTCTCTCTGGGTAAGCGTCGTAAAAAACGCGATGGCTGGCTGATGAGCTTCACCTGGCTGGTGCTGTTCGTGGTGGTCGGTCTGACGGGCGCATGGTGGTGGCAAAACCACAAAGCGCAGCAGGAAGAGATCACGACGATGGCCGATCAGTCTTCGGCCGAGCTTAATCAGTCCGGTAATGATAATGCGCAAAGCGTGCCGCTGAACACGGGCGCTGAAACCCCTTCAACCGATCCTCAGACCGCGGCGACAGACGCGCCAGCAACCGATTCTGCACAGACTCCGGCAGCCACGGCTAACACCCCTCCGGCAACTCAGGATCCGAATGCGGTTGTTGCGCCTTCGCAGGCCAATGTCGATACGGCAACGACTACCCCGGCCGCGACCCAGCCAACAGAAACAAACGCTGCACCGTTGCCAACGGACCAGGCGGGTGTCGCGACACCTGCGGCCGATCCTAATGCGCTGGTGATGAACTTTACGGCAGATTGCTGGTTAGAAGTCACTGACGCAACAGGAAAAAAACTGTTTAGCGGCCTGCAGCGTAAAGATGGCACGTTAAACCTAACCGGCCAGGCACCGTATAAACTTAAAATCGGCGCTCCGGCAGCGGTACAGATCCAGTATCAAGGAAAACCTGTTGATCTGAGCCGCTTTATCAGAACTAACCAGGTTGCACGTCTTACCGTTAATGCCGAACAATCAGCAGCACAGTAACAGACGGGCAACGCGGGAGATTTTTCATGCATAACCAGGCTCCGATTCAACGTAGAAAATCAAAACGGATTTACGTTGGGAATGTGCCAGTCGGCGACGGCGCACCTATTGCCGTCCAGTCGATGACCAACACGCGCACCACGGATGTGGACGCGACGGTCAATCAAATTAAAGCGTTAGAACGCGTAGGCGCGGACATTGTTCGCGTCTCCGTGCCAACGATGGACGCCGCCGAGGCGTTCAAACTGATCAAGCAGCAGGTCAGCGTTCCGCTGGTGGCAGACATCCACTTCGATTACCGCATTGCACTCAAAGTCGCTGAGTATGGCGTAGATTGCCTGCGTATCAATCCGGGTAATATCGGTAGCGAAGAGCGTATTCGCATGGTTGTCGACTGCGCTCGCGATAAAAATATCCCTATCCGTATCGGCGTGAACGCCGGTTCTCTGGAAAAAGATCTCCAGGAAAAATACGGTGAACCTACGCCGCAGGCGCTGCTCGAATCAGCCATGCGCCACGTCGATCACCTGGATCGTCTTAACTTCGATCAGTTCAAAGTCAGCGTTAAAGCATCGGATGTGTTCCTCGCGGTAGAGTCGTATCGCCTGCTGGCTAAACAGATCGATCAGCCTCTGCACCTTGGCATCACCGAAGCCGGCGGCCTGCGTAGCGGTTCCGTTAAATCGGCGATCGGCCTGGGGCTGCTGCTTTCCGAAGGGATCGGCGATACCCTGCGCGTCTCTCTGGCGGCCGATCCGGTGGAAGAGATCAAAGTCGGCTTCGATATTCTGAAATCACTGCGTATTCGCGCTCGTGGGATCAACTTTATCGCCTGCCCAACCTGTTCACGCCAGGAATTTGACGTGATCGGTACGGTGAATGCCCTTGAGCAGCGTCTGGAAGATATCATCACCCCGATGGACGTCTCTATTATCGGCTGCGTGGTGAACGGTCCGGGCGAAGCGCTGGTCTCCACGCTGGGCGTGACCGGCGGTAACAAGAAAAGTGGTCTCTATGAAGATGGCGTGCGTAAAGATCGTCTGGATAATAGCGACATGATCGATCAGCTTGAAGCCCGTATTCGTGCCAAAGCCACGATGCTGGACGAAGCGCAGCGCATCAGCGTTCAACAGGTCGAAAAATAACGTGTTGGGAAGCCGCTGGCTTCCCATGTATGATTGAACCCATTCTTTGGGTTCTTTTTTGTATATAGAAAGAGAATAAACGTGGCAAAAAACATTCAAGCCATCCGCGGCATGAACGATTATCTGCCTGGCGAAACCGCCATCTGGCAGCGCATTGAAGGCACACTCAAGCAGGTGCTCGGCAGCTACGGTTACAGCGAAATCCGTTTGCCGATTGTAGAGCAGACCCCGTTATTCAAACGCGCAATCGGTGAAGTGACCGATGTGGTTGAAAAAGAGATGTACACCTTTGAGGACCGCAACGGCGATAGCCTGACGCTGCGTCCAGAAGGGACGGCGGGCTGCGTACGCGCCGGCATCGAACATGGTCTCCTGTACAATCAGGAGCAGCGCCTGTGGTATATCGGCCCGATGTTCCGCCACGAACGTCCTCAGAAAGGTCGTTATCGCCAGTTTAATCAGCTGGGTGTGGAAGTCTTTGGCCTGCAGGGACCGGACATTGATGCTGAGCTTATCATGCTCACTGCCCGCTGGTGGCGCGCGCTGGGCATCGCTGAACACGTCTCTCTGGAACTGAACTCGATTGGTTCTCTTGAAGCGCGTGCGAACTACCGCGATGCGCTGGTGGCGTTCCTGGAACAGCACAAAGATAAGCTGGACGAAGATTGCCAGCGCCGTATGTACAGCAACCCGCTGCGCGTACTGGACTCCAAAAACCCGGATGTGCAGGCCTTGCTGAACGATGCGCCTGCGCTGGGTGATTATCTCGACGCAGAGTCTCGCGAGCACTTCGACGGGCTGTGTAAGCTGCTCGAAGCGGCAGGCATTGCTTATACCGTTAACCAGCGCCTGGTGCGCGGTCTGGACTACTATAACCGTACCGTATTTGAGTGGGTCACCACCAGCCTCGGTTCCCAGGGCACCGTGTGTGCTGGCGGTCGTTATGACGGCCTGGTTGAGCAGCTCGGTGGTCGTGCCGCCCCTGCCGTGGGCTTTGCAATGGGCCTTGAGCGACTTGTTTTGCTGGTTCAGGCAGTTAATCCGGAATTTAAAGCAGATTCCGTTGTCGATATATACCTGGTGGCTTCAGGTGCGGATACGCAGTCTGCGGCAATGCAGCTTGCCGAACGCGTGCGCGATGCGCTGCCGGACGTTAAGCTGATGACCAACCACGGCGGCGGCAACTTTAAAAAACAGTTTGCGCGTGCTGATAAGTGGGGCGCAAGTATCGCACTGGTGCTGGGTGAGTCCGAAGTGGCTAACGGCGACGTTGTGGTTAAAGACCTGCGCTCTGGTGAACAGACAACGGTAACGCAGGACGGCGTTGCGGCGCACTTGCGCACTTTATTGGGCTAAGGAGAAGGACTGCGTGGAAATTTACGAGAACGAAAACGACCAGGTCGATGCGGTTAAGCGCTTCTTTGCTGAAAACGGCAAAGCGCTGGTTGTTGGGGTGATTTTAGGTGTGGGTGCACTGATGGGCTGGCGTTACTGGAACAGCCATCAGGCCGATTCGGCTCGCGGTGCGTCCCTGGCTTATGAGAATACCGTCAGTGACATTCGTGCCGATCAGCCGCAAACGCTGGCGGCTGCTGAGAAGTTTGTCGCCGACAATAAAAACACCTACGGTGCGCTGGCCGCACTGGAAGTGGCGCAGCAGTACGTTGATAAAAACGAACTGGATAAAGCGGCTGCCCAGCTGTCGCAGAGTCTTGCGGCTGCCAGCGATGAAAACCTGAAAGCGGTCATTAACCTGCGTCTGGCACGTATCCAGGTTCAGCAGAAGAAAGCCGATGACGCGCTGAAAACCCTCGACACCATCAAAGGCGAAGGCTTTGCGGCCATCGTGGCTGACCTGCGCGGTGAAGCACTGCTGAGCAAAGGTGACAAAGAGGGCGCGCGTAAAGCGTGGCAAGCCGGCGTAGAGAGTAAAGCTTCACCTGCGCTGAGCGAAATGATGCAGATGAAAATAAATAATTTGTCCGTCTGAGAGGGACCCGATGCAATTGCGTAAATTACTTCTGCCAGGACTGCTTTCCGTTACGTTATTGAGTGGCTGTTCACTGTTCAGTGGCGAAGAAGATGTTGTCAAAATGTCCCCACTGCCGACGGTTGAAAACCAGTTTACCCCGTCTACCGCATGGAGCACCTCCGTCGGGAACGGAATTGGTGATTTCTATTCCAACCTGCATCCAGCCTTTGCTGACAGCGTTGTCTATGCGGCTGACCGCAAAGGCACCGTCAAAGCGCTTAACGCCGACGACGGAAAAGAGGTCTGGTCCGTTAATCTGGCGGAAAAAGACGGCTGGTTCTCGCGTAAACCTGCACTGCTCTCTGGCGGCCTGACCGTTGCCGGTGGTCATGTGTATGTCGGTAGCGAAAAAGCGCAGGTCTATGCGCTGAACGCCAGCGATGGCTCTATTGCATGGCAGACGACGGTTGCCGGTGAATCACTGTCTCGTCCGGTGGTTAGCGACGGCATGGTGTTGATTCATACCAGCAACGGCCAGCTGCAGGCGCTGAACGAAGCTGACGGTCTGGTGAAATGGACCGTTAACCTTGATATGCCTGCGCTCTCTCTGCGCGGTGAATCGGCTCCGGCCACCGCCTTTGGCGCTGCTATTGTTGGCGGTGACAACGGACGCGTGAGCGCGGTGCTGATGCAGGAAGGCCAGATGATTTGGCAGCAGCGTATCTCTCAGGCCACCGGTTCGACTGAAATTGACCGTCTGAGCGACGTTGATACGACTCCGGTCATCGTTGACGGCGTCGTTTACACGCTGGCGTACAACGGTAACCTGACCGCGCTTGATCTGCGCAGCGGCCAGATCATGTGGAAACGCGAACTGGGTTCCGTGAACGATTTCATCGTAGACGGCAACCGTATCTACATGGTTGACCAGAACGATCGTGTGCTGGCACTGAGCACCGAAGGCGGTGTGACCCTGTGGACGCAGAGCGATCTGTTGCACCGTCTGTTAACCGCACCGGCACTGTACAACGGTAGCCTGGTTGTGGGTGACAGTGAAGGTTACCTGCACTGGATTGACCCTGAAAACGGTCGCTTCACCGCACAGCAAAAAGTGGATAGCTCTGGCTTCCTGACTGAGCCGGTTGTCGCTGATGGTAAACTGCTGATTCAGGCAAAAGACGGCACGCTGTACGCGATCACGCGTTAATTACACAGCGGTTGTAGTATACTAAACGGCTCCTGTTAACTCAGGGGCCGTTTTGACATTTTTAAAAACGCCGCCGACGCGACGTTTAGTTGAATTTTATGAGGCTTCAAACATGGTACCTGTGGTCGCGCTTGTCGGGCGCCCTAACGTTGGAAAATCCACTCTTTTTAACCGTTTAACACGCACCCGTGATGCGCTGGTTGCGGATTTCCCGGGGCTGACGCGTGACCGTAAGTACGGTCGTGCAGAAGTGGAAGGACGCGAGTTCATCTGTATTGATACCGGTGGTATTGACGGGACAGAAGACGGCGTTGAAACGCGTATGGCTGAGCAGTCTCTGCTGGCGATTGAAGAGGCGGACGTCGTGCTCTTTATGGTGGATGCTCGTGCAGGGCTGATGCCTGCGGACTCCGCTATCGCGAAACATCTTCGCTCACGCGAAAAGCCTACCTTCCTGGTGGCAAACAAAACTGACGGTATTGATGCCGATCAGGCTGTTGCGGACTTCTGGTCTTTAGGTCTGGGGGATATCTACCCGATCGCGGCGTCTCATGGCCGTGGCGTGACCAGCCTCCTTGAAACCGTGCTGCTGCCGTGGGTTGATGAAGTGAACCCGCCGGAAGAAGTGGACGAAGACGCGGAGTACTGGGCGCAGTTCGAAGCCAATGAAGCGGGCGAGCAAGAAGAACCTGAAGACAACTTCAACCCGCAGGATCTGCCGATTAAGCTGGCAATCGTCGGGCGTCCTAACGTTGGTAAGTCGACACTTACTAACCGTATTTTGGGCGAAGAGCGCGTGGTCGTTTACGACATGCCTGGCACGACTCGTGACAGTATCTACATTCCGATGCAGCGTGACGAGCGTGAGTTCGTGCTCATCGACACCGCAGGCGTGCGTAAGCGCGGGAAAATCACCGATGTGGTGGAAAAATTCTCCGTTATCAAAACCCTGCAGGCCATTGAAGATGCCAACGTAGTGCTGTTGGTTATCGACGCGCGTGAAGGGATCTCCGATCAGGACCTCTCTCTGCTTGGCTTTATCCTCAATAGTGGGCGCTCACTGGTTATCGTCGTCAACAAGTGGGACGGCCTGAGCAATGAAGTGCGTGAGCAGGTGAAAGAGACCCTGGACTTCCGTCTGGGCTTCATCGATTTCGCTCGCGTACACTTTATCTCCGCGCTGCACGGCAGCGGCGTAGGTAACCTGTTCGAATCCGTTCGCGAGGCGTACGACAGTTCCACCCGTCGTCAGAGCACCGCCATGCTGACCCGTATCATGAATATGGCAGCAGAAGATCACCAGCCACCGCTGGTGCGCGGTCGTCGCGTGAAGCTGAAATATGCGCACGCCGGTGGTTATAACCCGCCTATCGTTGTGATCCACGGTAACCAGGTGAAAGACCTGCCGGATTCATACAAACGCTACCTGATGAACTACTTCCGTAAATCACTGGACGTGATGGGTACGCCTATCCGCATTCAGTTCAAGGAAGGGGAAAACCCGTTCGCGAACAAGCGTAACACCCTGACGCCAAACCAGATGCGTAAGCGTAAGCGTTTGATTAAACACATTAAGAAAAGCAAATAACACGCGTTTATCTCGCTAAAACCCGCGCCAGTCGCGGGTTTTTTATCTCTTTCTGCCTCCGTGGTATCCGGTGTGATGTCAATCACTATTCACTTTCAACCACGTATAAATCTAATAAAGTAGACAATCGTCGAATTTTCATCTTAAAGTCCAGGGTTCGGTACTAGACAAAACTAGCGCCTGGTTATCAAATGGTTAACCAACTTTTCGCCGCATGTAAAAAATCGGCCAGATACGTAACTGGCCGGCGTACCTGCTGGCGTTTACAAGCACGACGACATACCTTCTCGGGAGAATTATGCAATCCTCTGTTAATCAAAAAGAAAGCCGAACGTTCTTCGGCCATCCTTATCCGCTCGGTTCGCTGTTCTTCACCGAAATGTGGGAGCGTTTCTCGTTTTACGGCATACGCCCGCTGCTGATCCTCTTTATGGCCGCTACCGTGTACGACGGCGGGATGGGGCTGGCGCGTGAGAACGCCTCGGCGATTGTCGGCATCTTTGCCGGGACGATGTACCTCGCCGCGCTGCCGGGCGGCTGGCTGGCAGATAACTGGCTCGGCCAGCAGAGAGCCGTCTGGTATGGCTCGATCCTGATTGCGCTCGGCCACCTGTCCATTGCGCTTTCTGCTTTCATGGGCGACAACCTGTTCTTTATCGGCCTGATGTTTATCGTGCTCGGCTCCGGTCTGTTCAAGACCTGTATTTCAGTCATGGTCGGCACGCTGTATAAAAAGGGCGATGCGCGTCGTGACGGCGGTTTCTCACTGTTCTACATGGGCATCAACATGGGCTCGTTTATCGCGCCGCTGATCTCCGGCTGGCTGATCAAATCCCATGGCTGGCACTGGGGCTTTGGTATTGGCGGTATCGGGATGCTGGTCGCGCTGATCATCTTCCGCGTTTTTGCTGTTCCGGCAATGAAACGCTACGACAGCGAAGTTGGCCTTGACTCCACCTGGAACAACCCGGTCGTGAAACGAAACGGTGTCGGCGCGTGGCTGCTGGCGCTGGCCGTTGGCGTGGCGGTAATCGTCACCCTGATTGCTCAGGGCGTGATTGTGATTAACCCCGTCGCCGTGGCGAGCGTGCTGGTTTACGTGATTGCGGCGTCCGTTGCCCTCTACTTCATTTACCTGTTCATTTTTGCTGGTCTGAACCGCAAAGAGCGCGCCAGACTGTTGGTCTGCTTCATCCTGCTGGTCTCTGCCGCCTTCTTCTGGTCGGCGTTTGAGCAAAAGCCAACCTCGTTCAACCTGTTTGCCAACGACTACACTAACCGCATGATTGGCGATTTTGAAATCCCGGCGGTGTGGTTCCAGTCGATTAACGCGCTGTTTATCATCCTGCTGGCCCCCGTGTTCAGCTGGGCATGGCCGAAGCTGGCGAGTAAAAACATTCGCCCGAGCAGCATCACAAAGTTTGTGATTGGCATTCTGTGTGCTGCCGCAGGTTTTGGCCTGATGATGCTGGCGGCGCAGAACGTGCTGAGCAACGGTGGGGCAGGCGTTTCACCGTTCTGGCTGGTAGGTAGTATCCTGATGCTGACGCTCGGTGAGCTGTGCCTTAGTCCGATTGGTCTGGCGACCATGACGCTGCTGGCCCCGGAGAGAATGCGCGGTCAGATGATGGGCCTGTGGTTCTGCGCCAGCGCACTGGGTAACCTGGCGGCGGGCCTGATTGGCGGTCACGTGAAGGCCGACCAGCTGGATATGCTGCCGGATCTCTTCGCGCGCTGCTCCATCGCGCTGCTGATTTGTGCCGCGGTGCTGATCGTCCTCATTGTTCCGGTACGCCGTATGCTGGAAAATGCCCAGACGAAACCGGCCGCCAGCGCCTGATAACCCCTCGTTCTTGCCGGGGCAGGCGTTCTGCTCCGGCATGATATTTAACGAGGCGATACTATGCAGTTAGGGTTTGTTGGTCTTGGCGCAGTGGTTGAAACGGCCTATCTGCCGGCGCTGCGTAACCGTTTTGGCAGCTCGCTCCACCTCCTCGGGTTTGACCTTGACCCCACAAAGCAGCCGGAAGGCATCACTCGCTGCGCATCCCTCCCTGAGCTACTCGCTCAGTCTCTTGATACGCTGTTCATCACCACCGCATCCCTGCATCACCTCGAGGTGCTGGAACAGGCTCTCGCCTCGCCGATAACGTGTATTGTGGTCGAAAAACCGATCGTTGCGACGCTTTCCCAGATGGCCAGACTGAAAGCACTGCTGGCTCAGCCAGGCGCAGCGGACCGCGTGCTGGCGCTCGATCACTGGATGGCGCGCCTCGGCGCGGTGCGGTTCGCGCTGGTCAGTCATTTTTCTGAGATTGTCAGCATGGAAGGGTTTCTCCAGGAGCCAAGCGGGTTCAACGCCGCCGGAGAACCGGTAGCGCTCAATTTTGCCACCGGCGAGCCGGATAAGCGTACGCTTCGTCACCCGGACGGCGTCATTCTGGATATTGGGACCCATGTTCTGGCGATGCTGCGTGAAACGGTGCGCTATCTCGGTGGGCAGGGTGACATGGCTCTACAGGTGATGACCGCCCGCGATCGGCTGGGCCGCGACATTACCCAGGGCGACCTGATCACGGCTGAGGGTGAAGCGCATCTACAGGGGAGAATAAGCGGTGTGCCGGTGAACATCTGGCTTAATAAATACGCGGGCCCGGCGGGCGGCCAAAAAGGGTTGCGGCTTTATCTGCGTGACGGGCGCATTATCAGCCACGACCGACGCGGTGCAGAGGACGTCGTGGAGCTGATTGACGGGGATGATATTCAGCGCTGGACCCTGCCCGGCGCGATTTACGAACACTGCCTTGCGGAGCGCGTTCTGGGCGCGCAAAGCCTGTTCAGGTGCGATCCGCAGGAGGTTAGCCGCACGACGCAGCGCAGGCTCGATGAGGTTGAGCTGCTGCTGAACCTGCAACAACGGCTGCGTGGAGCGCATTAAGCGCCCCGTGATACTATCGACGTAATACTGAACTGCTTTAGGAGTCATCATGACGATAACCTGCCCGGATTGCCATGCAGAGCTGGAGCCTCAGCACGGCGCGGCCCACTGCGCGCGCTGCAATAAAGACGTCGCGCTGGAAGCGCGTTGCCCCGAGTGCCACAAGCCGCTCGAGGTATTAAAAGCCTGCGGTGCGGTGGATTATTTCTGCCAGAACGGCCACGGGCTGATCTCTAAAAAACGCGTGGAGTTTGTTCGGGCCGAAGGTTAATCGCACACGCAGCCTTCGCCTTTTCGCCACAGCTCAACCAGCGACTCGGGCGCTTCCTGTTCGGGCACCAGCACAATGATGTCGGCGTAGTGCGCCTGATTTTGTCCGGTCCAGATAATCTGGATGCGGAAATAGCGCTGGTCACCGCTGCCGGGTGAAGAGGCTTGCCCGGGCGGCTGACCGCGCGGGAAAGCCTGCTCCAGGATGCTCACCAGGCGCTGGCGCTGGGCCTCGTTAAGCGACGAAAGCGCGATGGTGCGCTGGCCGCTCAGCTTAGGGATAAACGCGACGCCGCCTTCCCGGGCCAGCTCAACCACGGCGTCATCCGTCAGTTCCGGAACCTGCATTTACAGTACTCCCACCTGTTCCCAGGCTTGTTTAATGGCCACCCCAACGTCGCTTCCCGAACGCTTCTCTCCGTGGGCGATGGTCAGCTGCGCGAAGGCCGCAAAATCGGCATCCTGCGTCAGACTGCGATCGCACACGGTGTCGTACCAGGCGTAGCCGGCTTTTTCCCAGGCATAGCCGCCCAGGGCCGTGGCGGCCAGATAAAAGGCGCGGTTAGGTATACCGGAGTTAAGATGCACGCCGCCGTTATCCTCGCGCGTTTTGATAAAATCTTTCATATGACCGGGCTGCGGATCTTTACCGAGCAGGGGATCGTTATAGGCCGTGCCGGGTTCCGCCATAGAGCGCAATCCTTTACCGTTAATGCCATCAGCCAGCAGACCTTCGCCAATCAACCAGTCCGCCTGGTCGGCGGTTTGCTTAAGGTGATATTGCTTCACCAGCGAGCCGAACACGTCGGACAGCGACTCGTTCAGCGCCCCCGACTGTTCAAAGTAGATTAATCCGGCTTCGGTCTCGGTCACGCCGTGGCTCAGTTCATGCGCCACCACGTCGATGGAAATGGTGAAACGGTTAAAGATCTCCCCGTCGCCATCGCCAAAGACCATCTGCTGACCGTTCCAGAAGGCGTTTTGATATTCCCGGCCATAGTGCACGGTGCCGGTCAGGACCAGCCCTTTATTATCAAGCGAGTCACGCTGATATTCTTTCCAGAAGAAGTCATGGGTAATACCTAAATAATCATAGGCTTCATCCACTGCAACATCACCGTTGGACGGCTGGCCTTCGTAACGCACCTGAGTACCCGGCAGCTCCTGAGTCTGTTTCGCGTCATAGATATCACGCTCAAGCTGACCGGTCTTATTGACGTGCGGCGCGGCGGGTTTGCCAGGCATATGCGCCATCAGCGTTTGCACATGGGTTAACGTCTGGCGGGCGCAGCGCTGCTGTGGCTCCGAACCGCTTTCGATAATGCGGCGAAGAATATACGGGGGGATGACGCTGTGAAGATGGGGCATGCTGCTCTCCTTAGTAAAAAAGGGAATAGCAGCAGTATAGTTTGTAACCGGCGAAGATTTATCCGGTTTTACGCTGACGCGTTTTTTTTACCGGCTTGATCGCCTTCACTTCGCTCTCGACCCAGCCGTCTGAAAGCCGCGTCGTGAGCACATCCCCGGCCTTAATCTGTTTCGTTTGTTTCAGCACTTTGCCATCTGTCGCCGTGGTGACGCTATAGCCACGCGCCAGCGTGGAAAGGGGGCTGACGGCTTCCAGATGGGTCACCGCGTTGCCAAAGCGTTCGCGGGTGGCGCTCAGGCGTGCACGGACATTCTCCGCGAGACGATATTCGAGCTGCTGAATGCGCGTTTGCGCACGGTAGATTTTCGGCTGCGGATTTTGCTGGCTCAGGCGCTGGGCCATGCGCTGCTGGCGCGAGGTCGCACGTTTGAGCTGGCCGTCCAGCGCAACGTTCATGCGCTGGCGCAGGCGTTCCAGCACGGTTTGCTGACGCGCCAGACGCAGCTGCGGGTGCTGCTGCTGCAGACGATGGTAAAGCTGGGTGAAGCGGCGGGTTCGGTTGGCGAGGAAGTAATCCATCGCCATCTCAAGACGCTGCTGGCCGTTCTGGAGCTGACGCAGCAGCTCCAGCTGGTTGCGGCTGACCACTTCCGCCGCCGCGGATGGCGTGGGGGCGCGGAGGTCCGCAACAAAATCTGCAATGGTGACATCGGTTTCGTGGCCGACGGCGCTCACAACGGGAATTACGCTTGCAAAGATTGCCCGCGCCACGCGCTCGTCGTTGAAGCTCCACAGATCTTCCAGCGAGCCGCCGCCGCGCCCGACGATCAGCACATCGCACTCCTGACGGGCGTTCGCCCGCTCAATGGCGCGCACAATTTGCCCGGGCGCATCGTCACCCTGAACGGCGGTCGGATAGATGATGACCGGCAGGGAAGGATCGCGACGCTTCAGGACATGCAAAATATCGTGCAGGGCCGCCCCGGTTTTCGAGGTGATCACCCCCACGCAGTGGGCGGGTGAGGGCAGGGCTTTTTTGAACTGCTGATCGAATAAACCTTCGGCGGAGAGCTTTGCTTTGAGCTGTTCATACTTCTGCTGCAGTAAACCTTCACCCGCAGGCTGCATGCTTTCGACGATGATTTGATAATCACCGCGCGGCTCATACAGGGTGATATTGGCGCGCACCAGAACCTGCTGGCCGTGCTGAGGACGGAACGTCACCCGGCGGTTGCTGTTGCGGAACATCGCGCAGCGTACCTGGGCGGTATCGTCTTTCAGCGTAAAGTACCAGTGGCCGGATGATGGCTGGGTGAAGTTAGAAATTTCACCGCTGATCCAGACCTGCCCCATTTCCTGCTCAAGCAGCAAACGCACCGTCTGATTAAGGCGGCTGACAGTAAAAATTGAGGGAGATTGAGAGGATAACATGTGAGCGGGATCAAATTCTAAATCAGCAAGTTATTCAGTCGATAGTAACCTGCTGAGAAGCGATCGCAAGCATTTTTTTCAAAAAAGTGTAGATGCAATCGGTTACGCTCTGTATAATGCCACGGCAATATTTAACCACCCAGGTCAGAGATATTGCCCATGCTACGTATCGCTAAAGAAGCACTGACGTTTGACGACGTCCTCCTCGTTCCCGCTCACTCCACCGTTCTGCCGAATACTGCCGATCTCAGCACGCAGTTAACGAAGACCATTCGCCTGAACATTCCTATGCTCTCTGCGGCAATGGACACCGTGACTGAAGCGCGCCTGGCGATCGCCCTGGCACAGGAAGGCGGCATTGGCTTTATTCATAAAAACATGTCTATTGAGCGTCAGGCTGAAGAAGTTCGCCGCGTGAAAAAACATGAATCCGGCATTGTGTCTGACCCACAGACCGTTCTGCCAACCACCACCCTGCATGAAGTGAAAGCCCTGACCGAACGTAACGGCTTTGCTGGCTACCCGGTTGTGACGGAAGATTACGAGCTGGTGGGGATTATCACCGGTCGTGACGTGCGCTTTGTGACTGACCTGAACCAGCCTGTCAGCGTATACATGACGCCAAAAGAGCGTCTGGTTACCGTGCGTGAAGGTGAAACTCGCGACGTCGTGCTGGCAAAAATGCACGAAAAACGCGTTGAGAAAGCGCTGGTTGTCGACAGCAGCTTCCACCTGCGCGGCATGATCACCGTAAAAGATTTCCAGAAAGCAGAACGTAAGCCTAACGCCTGTAAAGACGAGCGTGGCCGTCTGCGCGTTGGTGCTGCGGTTGGCGCGGGTGCGGGCAACGAAGAGCGCGTCGATGCGCTGGTAGAAGCAGGCGTTGATGTGCTGCTGATTGACTCCTCTCACGGCCATTCCGAAGGCGTTTTGCAGCGTATTCGTGAAACCCGTGCGAAATATCCTGACCTGCAGATCATCGGCGGCAACGTCGCCACTGGCGCAGGCGCACGCGCGCTGGCTGAAGCCGGCTGCAGCGCGGTAAAAGTGGGTATCGGCCCTGGCTCCATCTGTACTACCCGTATCGTCACCGGCGTGGGCGTTCCGCAGATCACCGCCGTGTCTGACGCGGTTGAAGCGCTGGAAGGCACCGGTATCCCGGTTATCGCTGACGGCGGCATTCGTTTCTCAGGCGACATCGCTAAAGCTATCGCTGCGGGCGCGGCTGCCGTGATGGTCGGTTCTATGCTGGCCGGTACGGAAGAATCCCCGGGCGAAATCGAACTGTACCAGGGCCGTTCTTACAAATCCTACCGCGGGATGGGCTCCCTGGGCGCGATGTCCAAAGGTTCGTCTGACCGTTACTTCCAGACCGACAACGCGGCGGACAAACTGGTGCCGGAAGGTATCGAAGGTCGCGTAGCCTATAAAGGCCGTCTGAAAGAGATCATTCACCAGCAGATGGGCGGCCTGCGCTCCTGTATGGGCCTGACCGGCTGTGGTACCATCGACCTGCTGCGTACGAAGGCAGAATTCGTGCGTATCAGCGGTGCGGGTATCCAGGAAAGTCACGTTCACGACGTGACGATCACCAAAGAGTCCCCGAACTACCGCCTGGGCTCCTGATAAATTTCCACGCCCGGCTTTATGCCGGGCGATTTTGTTTCTCTTGCCTCGGAATTAGCGTCAATGACGGAAAACATTCATAAACATCGCATTCTCATCCTGGATTTTGGTTCTCAGTACACTCAGCTGGTGGCGCGTCGCGTACGTGAGCTGGGCGTTTACTGTGAACTGTGGGCGTGGGATGTCACGGAAGCACAGATTCGCGAGTTCAACCCAAGCGGCATCATCCTTTCCGGCGGCCCGGAAAGCACCACCGAAGAGAACAGCCCGCGTGCACCGCAGTACGTATTTGAAGCGGGCGTGCCGGTCTTCGGCGTCTGCTACGGCATGCAGACCATGGCGATGCAGCTCGGCGGCCACGTAGAAGGCTCTAACGAACGTGAGTTCGGCTACGCGCAGGTTGAAGTCGTGACCGACAGTGCGCTGGTGCGCGGTATCGAAGACTCCCTGACCGCCGACGGCAAACCGCTGCTGGACGTGTGGATGAGCCACGGCGACAAAGTTACCGCCATCCCGTCTGACTTCGTGACCGTTGCCAGCACCGAAAGCTGCCCGTTCGCGATCATGGCGAACGAAGAAAAACGCTTCTACGGCGTGCAGTTCCACCCGGAAGTGACCCACACCCGTCAAGGGATGCGTATGCTGGAGCGCTTCGTGCGCGATATCTGCCAGTGTGAAGCCCTGTGGACCCCGGCAAAAATCATCGACGACGCCGTGGAGCGTATCCGCCAGCAGGTTGGTGATGACAAAGTGATCCTCGGCCTCTCCGGCGGCGTGGACTCCTCCGTTACCGCGATGCTGCTGCACCGCGCTATCGGCAAAAACCTGACCTGTGTGTTCGTGGACAATGGTCTGCTGCGCCTCAACGAATCTCAGCAGGTGCTGGACATGTTCGGCGACCACTTTGGTCTGAACATCGTTCACGTGGAAGGCGAGAAACGCTTCCTGGACGCGCTGGCGGGGGAGAACGACCCGGAAGCGAAACGTAAAATCATCGGTCGCGTGTTTGTCGAAGTGTTCGATGAAGAGGCGCTGAAGCTGGAAGATGTGAAATGGCTGGCGCAGGGCACCATCTACCCGGACGTGATCGAATCGGCAGCTTCTGCTACCGGTAAAGCGCACGTCATCAAATCTCACCACAACGTGGGCGGCCTGCCGAAAGAGATGAAGATGGGCCTGGTTGAACCGCTGCGCGAGCTGTTCAAAGACGAAGTGCGTAAGATCGGCCTGGAGCTGGGTCTGCCGTACGACATGCTTTACCGTCACCCGTTCCCGGGGCCAGGTCTCGGCGTGCGCGTGCTGGGCGAAGTGAAGAAAGAGTACTGCGACCTGCTGCGCCGTGCCGATGCGATCTTCATTGAAGAGCTGCACAAAGCCGACCTGTACAACAAAGTGAGCCAGGCATTTACCGTGTTCCTGCCGGTTCGCTCCGTCGGCGTAATGGGCGATGGCCGTAAATACGACTGGGTTGTCTCCCTGCGCGCGGTTGAAACCATCGATTTCATGACCGCACACTGGGCGCACCTGCCGTATGATTTCCTGGGTCGCGTCTCTAACCGCATCATCAACGAAGTGAACGGCATTTCCCGCGTGGTGTATGACATCAGCGGTAAGCCACCGGCGACGATTGAGTGGGAATAATCTCCCCGACAATCTAGACCCTTAGCCACTAAAGCCCGCCTCTCGCGGGCTTTTTTTTATCCCGCTTATTCACTCGCCCGTTCAATCACCCGGGCAATCGCATCCGGCTGGCTCACCATGGAGACATGGCTTGCCGCGACCTCCGTGGTGGTGGCATGAAGGTTTTTCGCCATGGCGCGTTCCAGATCGGGGTTTATCATCCGATCGTTTTTGCTCACCACAAACCAGCTCGGTTTATCATGCCAGGCGGCATGCGTGATTTTTTCGCCAAACGCATCGGCCCGAATCGGACCCTGCGTTGCAGCAATGCGTTCCTGCTCAGCCGTTTTGACATCAGGCGCGAAGTCTTCTTTGACCGCTTTGAGGGGGAGATACAAATACCCGTCAGCCGTTTTAGCAATGCCCGCACTCCCCGGCGGGGCAGGGTAGCTCCCCACCAGATCCGCCGTCGACTGACCGGAGTCCGGAGCAAACGCTGCCACGTATACCAGCGATGTCACCCGGGCATCGTTCCCCGCCTCGCTAATCACCGTGCCAGCCCACGAGTGGCCAACCAGCGTAACCTTACCGTGCGTCCGGGCGATGGCGCGCCGGGTCGCGGCAACGTCATCGTGTAGCGAGGTGAGCGGCAGTTGTACGGCAATGACCTCCCTGTGCTGTTCCTGTAGACGGCTAATCACCTTATTCCAGCTGCTGCCATCCGCAAATGCGCCATGCACCAGCACTACGCTTGAATGGTTCTCCGCTAACGCACTGGCAGAAAGAGCCAACAGGCCAGCCGTTAATACAGACAGTGCTTTCATCTTCAGGCTCCTTAAAAGTGATGAACCGGGGCGTGCGGCGGCACGGTGAATTCAACGGTTTTGTGAACGATGGGTTTGTGCGTAGGGTCGGCCAGAATAAGGGTGACCTTGTGCTTGCCAGCTGGCAGGCCCACGAGGATCACCGGCTCACCGCTGGCATCTGCCCAGTGCCAGGGGGCATCGTCGACGATGACGTGGATATGGCCGATACGTGGCGTGACGTTCAGCGCCTCCGGGCCAAAGACTGGCTCAATGCGCAGGTTTTCGGCGCGGTACTGAATAAACACGGCCCCTTTGCTCAGTGGCCCTGCGAGCGGCGGATCGACAATTAGCCTGGCGGGCGGCTGAGGTTTTTCAAGTGGCGCTACGGCTGCCGGGCCATTAACGTCGGCGGCGCTCAGGCCATCTAACGGAGCGGCTATGGCGCTACTGGCGGTGACCAGCGCAATGAAGGGGATTAAATAGCGACGAATCATCTCTGTCTCTCCTCATAATGACGACAGAGACAGAAGACCATTTTGATGTATCAGGTATATGTGCTGCAGGCGGATTTTTGTACCAGTTTGTCAGCATGGCAAGCCGGATACACTGCGATACAGTGTCTTACCTGTTAAGGCGGGCGTCAGCGTTCGGGCGTTTCGACGGTGAGGCTGGATTGCTGGGTCTGAATTTTGTCCTGATGGTGATACCAGGCGCCAATGGAGGAATAAACAAAGCGGCCAAAGAAAAACAGGAAACTGATAAGCAGTATGATGCGGGTCATGCGGGTGTTAAATCGGTGTCGTTTGTGCATACGCGGGGCCTGACTCACGTTGTTTTTCCTGGGTTTACCCGTTTGGGCGATACGGCTATTAAGGCACAGCGGGAAGCAAGGGTCAATTCCGGAATGTGTAAAAAATAGTCAGTTCAGCATTATTTGTTGCTAATCAACTCATTACCCCGGTAAGCAAGCATAAAAATCGTAAGAAACCTTTCTACAAATAATTTTATTTGATTTACATCAACGGTTTCCTGCCGCTGATCACTAAAATCCTTCCTCCATTGTGATGCACAGGTTTTCACAGTGTGACTGACACGTCAGGTTGGATGCCTGTCTTTATTTACCCTCAGGAGAACACAGGGTTTAACCGGGCATCTATGAAAATTATCTCCTTTCTGAAGCACAATAAAGACCGCTGGTGGGCGCTTCCCCTCGTTTTGCCTCCCGTTTTGCTGCCGCTGCTCAGCATGTTTAACACTTATACGCAGCTGAACGAAAGCGTTGTTGTGCTTTACTATTTTCCCCTCTCGTTCTTTCTGGCGATGATGGTGATTTTTGACCTGGCCGCGCTGCCGGGCATCGTTCTGTCCCTGTTTTATCGCTACTATCCCGCCGTCAGCCTGTTTGAAACCTGGGCGAGCGTGCTCCATTTTTTAGTCCCGGTCGTGCTGAGCTGGGGGGGATACCGCGTGTTTGCGCCGAAACGCAACCGGGTTTCCTATGGCAACGTGTATCTGATGGCCCAGCGCCTGTTCTGGCAGGTGTTCTGCCCCTCCACGCTGTTTCTGCTGTTCTTCCAGTTTGCGGTCTATCTCGGGGTGTATGAAAGCCGCCAGAGCATGGCGGGTCTTAACCCGTTGAATATTCGCACGTTGATCAACTATCAGGCGCTTCTGGTGAGTGGGCTGACTGCGGTTCCGTTCAGCTTTTTGCTGATTCGTATCATACGCAATCCGCACTACCTGAGAGGGTACATATCGCAAAGCCGCGCGCAAATTGACGGTAAAGTGACGGTGGCTGAGTTTGTGCTGTGGGCTGCGCTGCTGGGCGGATTACTTTCGCTGCTGTTGATGCCCATGAATGAGAACAGCACCATTTTCAGCACCAACTACACGCTGTCGCTGCTGATGCCGGTGATGCTCTGGGGCGCAATGCGCTTTGGCTATAAGCTGATGTCGGTGATTTGGACCCCGGTCCTGCTGGTGTCGATCCACTATTTCTATCGCTATATCCCTGTAAACCAAGGATATGACATCCAGCTGGCTATTACCTCGTCCAGCTATCTGGTCTCCTCTTTTGTGGTGATTTACATGTCCATGCTGGCCACCCGCCAGCGGGCCATCAATATTCGTTCCCGCAGGCTGGCGCTTCTCGACCCGGTGGTTCACATGCCAAACCTGCGGGCGCTGTCCCGCGCGCTGAGTAAATCGCCCTGGTCCGCGCTCTGTTTATTGCGCATTCCTGAACTGGAGGTACTCGGGCATAACTACGGGGTGCTGCTGCGGATCCAGTACAAACAGCAGCTGGCCGCGTGGATTAACCACGCTCTGCTGCCGGGGGAGTGTGTCTATACGCTGACCGGCTACGATCTGGCGATTCGTATGGGCACCGAATCTCACCAGGAACGCATCGTCGCGCTGGATGAGCGTATCAAACTGTTCCGCTTTATCTGGGATGGTATGCCACTCCAGCCGCAGGTGGGCATAAGCTACTGCTACGTGCGTTCTCCGGTTAATCATCTTTATCTGCTGCTGGGGGAGCTCAGCATCATCGCCAATCTGTCGCTTTCAAGCCATCATCCTGAAAGCCTTCAGCAGCGCGGGGCTATGCACCTGCAGCGTAACCTGAAAGAGAAGGTCGCGATGATGAATCTGCTTCAGCGGGCGCTGGAAGAGGATAAGTTCACCCTGATGGTGCAGCGGGTCAGGGGCTTACGCGGGGATCACTATGATGAAGTGTTGCTGCGGATGTTGGACGAGCAGGGCGAGCTGATCTCTCCCGATCGCTTCCTGCCGGTTGCCCAGGAGTTTGGTCTGTCGTCTCGCGTGGACTTATGGGTGCTGGAGCGGACGCTGCAATTTTTAGCGGATCATCGCGACAGGCTTCCTGCCCAGCGTTTTGCGATCAATCTTGCGCCGTCTACCGCGTGCCGCACGCAGTTCCCTCAGGAAGTGAAGCAGCTTCTGACGAAGTATGGCGTGGAGGCCTGGCAGCTGATCGTCGAGATCACCGAGTGCGGATGTTTCGGAAACGGATCAGAGCAGGCCACGCAGACGCTCAGCCAGCTGCAGGCCATGGGAGTGCGCATTGCGATCGATGATTTCGGCACCGGATATGCCAGCTATGCCCGCCTGAAAAGCGTGGATGCTGATATCCTCAAAATCGACGGCAGTTTTATTCGCAATATCGTCAGCAACAGTCTGGATTATCAGATTGTGGCCTCGATTTGCCATCTGGCGCGCATGAAGAAAATGCTGGTAGTGGCGGAGTACGTCGAGACAGAAGAGATACGTAGCGCGGTTCACGCGCTAGGTATCGATTATGTGCAGGGTTACCTGATTGGTAAGCCGGTTGAGATGGCGTCTTTACTGGACGCTGAGGCGCTGCCCGCAACCGCGTAGGCCGCTATGCTGCGGCCTCGGCGCTCTCTTCTTCAATCTTCAACAGCCAGCCGGTGACCGCTTCCCAGTATTGCTGCTCTTTTTCCAGATCCAGCAGTACCAGCGCGTTCTGGCTAAACCAGCCGTGCGGGAAGCTCAGCGTCCAGTGATGATCGTCCGTTTTCAGCTTTAACGTCGGCGGGGTCGTGGTGGCCTGACGCTGGTTGTTAAGCAACACGCCAAGTCGCAGGAGCTGAATAAGCGGCAGAAACTGCTTTTTCTTGAACAACGTAAAGCGCGGCAGATCGTCGAGTTTGATCGCTTTGCGGTGATAGCGCACCAGCGTCGCCATCATGCTCTGCTGCTCCTGGTTAAAGCCCGGCAAATCGCTGTTTTGCAGAATGTACGCCGAATGACGGTGCATGCCGCTGTGGTTAATGTTCAGCCCCACCTCATGCAGCATGGCAGCCCATTTCAGCAGCGCTTCCAGCTGCGGATGTGCCAGCTTAGGATTCTGCTCGTGCCACTGCTCGTACATCTGAACCGTGGTTTCCAGCACGCGCTTTGCCTGCTCACGGTCGATGTTGTACTGGTTCGCCAGGCTTTGCGCGGTACGGCTACGAATATCCTGATGACGGAAGCGGCCTTCCATTTCATACAGCACGCCCTCACGCAGCGCGCCGTCCGAGAGACGCAGCTCTTTGATCGCCAGCGCATCAAACACGCCGCACAGAATGGCGAGGCCGGGCACGAACACGGCTTGACGATCGTCGGACAGACCCGGCAGGCTTAAGGCGTCAAAGCTTTTATATTTGAGCACCTCTTCGGTCAGCATCACCAGACGTTCAGGGGTGATAAAACCGTCTTTTTCGCCCAGCGCCAGCAGCACCTCATGTGCGGCCTTGATCGAACCCGAGGCGCCCAGCGCCACGTTCCAGCCCTGAATACGGTACTGCCAGGCCAGATTTTCCAGTTTTTGTACCGCAGCCATGCGCGCGCGCTGGAAATTCTCGCGGGTGATGGTTCCGCCCGGGAAGTACATCTGCGCGAAGCTGACGCAGCCCATGCGGCGGCTCTCCACCAGACGCGGCTCGAAGTCTTCACCAATCACCAGTTCCGTGGAACCCCCGCCGATATCAATCACCAGCTTGCGGCCTTTTTCCGGCTGCGTGTGCTCCACGCCCATGAAAATCAGGCGCGCTTCCTCGTTACCGGAGATGATCTCAATCGGATAGGGGATGACCTTTTCCGCACGTTTAAGAAACTCCGGCGCATTCAGCGCCTGGCGTAGGGTATGTGTGCCCACGATGCAGACGCTGGAGGGCGAGAAGCCCTGCAGACGTTCGGCAAACAGCGACAGGCAGTTTAAGCCACGCTCCATGGCCTCTTCGCTCAGCATGCTGTTCGCATCCAGACCGTCGGCCAGGTGCACGCGCTGCTTCAGACGGCCAATGATCTGCATCGCGCCATCCACCTCACGGGCGATGACCATGTGGAAACTGTTAGAACCAAGATCGACCGCAGCGAACTCCTGCGGGCGTGGTGTCTTATCATTTATCGGCATAGGTTAATCGGGTTGCTCGAGTGATTTGATATAGTCGTAAATCGCCAGTTGGGACCGCACTTTACGGCGGTTGCCGCGCGGAACATAGCGGTTACTCAGTTCTTTATCGATATAGCGTGCTTTCACCGTATCGCTAAACAAAATCTCGATGATGTCGAGGATCTGCTGCTTCAGACGTGGGTCAAGCAGCGGGGCCGCAACTTCAATTCGATAATCAATATTGCGCGTCATCCAGTCCGCAGAGGAGAGATACACCTGCTTATCGCCTGCGTTATCGAAAATATAGACCCGATCGTGTTCCAGATAGCGGTCAACGATGCTGATGACGCGAATATTATCGCTGATACCTTCCAGCTCCGGGATCAGAGAACACATGCCGCGGATCAGCAGGTTCACCGGCACGCCTGAACCGGAGGCGGCGTAAAGACGATCCACCAGGCCTTTATCGACCAGGTTGTTGAGCTTCAGCGTAATGCCGGACGACAGCCCTTTCTGCGCGTTGGCGATCTCTTTATCGATCATATCGTACAGCAGGCGGCGCGAGTTCTGCGGTGAAACCAGCAGATAGTCGAAGTTCACCGGACGGTACGGGTTCTCAATAAAGTTGAACACCCGGCGCACCTCGTTGGTGATGCGCGCATCGGCGGTCAGCAGCGAGTAGTCGGTATAAATTCGCGCGGTTTTCTCGTTAAAGTTTCCGGTACCGATGTGAGCATAACGCACCACGTCGTCTCCCTCTTTACGGGAGATAAGGAACAGCTTGGCGTGAATTTTCAGTCCCGGCGCGGAGAAAATTACGTGCACGCCCGCTTCGGTCAGGCGGCGCGCCCAGTGGATATTTGCTTCTTCGTCGAAACGCGCCTGCAGTTCCACCACCACGGTCACTTTCTTGCCGTTGTGCGCGGCGTGGATCATCGCGTCGATGATGCGGGAATCTTTCGCCACGCGGTAGATGTTGATTTTGATCGCCAGCACGTTCGGGTCGAACGACGCCTGACGCAGCAGCTCCAGCACATGCTCGAAGGTGTGGTACGGATAGTACAGCAGCACGTCGCGCTCGCGAATGGCGTCAAACCCGTTGCGGAACTTATCGAACCAGATGTGGCGCAGGCGGGGCAGCGGTTTATTCACCAGATTGGCCTTGCCGACGTTCGGGAAGCCAATAAAGTCTTTAAAGTTGTGATAACGCCCGCCGGGGATAATGGAGTCGTAGCGGGAGATGGTCAGCTTATCGCGCAGCATTTCGACCATCGCGTCCGGCATATCGCGCTGATAGACAAAGCGCACCGGCTCGGCCGTCAGACGCTGCTTCAGGCTTGAAGACATCAGCTCCATCAGGCTGGCTTCCATCTCGTGCACCAGGTCATATTCGGCGTCACGGGTCATCTTCATCGAGTAGGCGTTTAACGCATCGTAATCGAAGAAGCCTTTGAAGATATCATCCAGACAGTAGCGCAGGATGTTGTCCAGCAGGATCATTGGCTTGCGGCGGCGCGGGGTTTCCGGCGGCAGGTTGACAAAGCGCGGCACTTTGTCGGACGGAATTTCCAGCAGCGCGTAGCTGATGTTGTCGCCACGAATGATCTCCACCGCCAGATAGGTGTAATCGTCTTTCAGGAACTGCACCAGATCCGTTTCGCGGTTGATCAGGATCGGGGTGATGTGCTGGCGTAGATAATGTTTGAAATAGTGACGAAGCCAGCTCTGCTGGTTGACGGAAAGCTGGCGTTCGTTGATCAGGAAAATTTGATTGCGGGCCATTTCCAGCAGCAGCTCGTTGTAAAGGCCATCAAATTCCTGATCGGCTTTCATCACGCGAGACTGTATTTTGCCAAGCAGATGGCGCGAGTGCGAGTTTAAACCCTGTTCTTCACTGATGATGATGCGGCGTTTAAGCTCGGCAAAGCGGACTTTATAAAATTCATCCAGGTTATTGGAATAAATACCCAGGAAACGCATACGCTCAATCAGTGGGTTACTTTTATCCGCCGCTTCCTGAAGCACGCGCTCGTTGAAGGCTAACCAACTCAGCTCTTTCTCAATGTATAACTTTTCCTGACCCATTACAGCTCACACTCCAGTTCATTCACAGGACGTGGTAAATCCGTCTCGTCCTTATTATGGCGAGCATTTCCACGATATGTCCAACAGTGCCAGAAAAGTATGACAGTTATTTTTTTTGTTGGGGATTTTAGAGGGTTGGAGAAGGGAGTATCGGGTAATGCACTCTGTAGGTCGGGTAAGCGTAGCGCCACCCGACATAACAAACTACTCTTCTGCCGCATAGCCCTGCGGGGGCAACTTCACGCCGTCCAGCCAGGCGGCGCCGTCGCGCATCACCAGACGCCCGTCGACAAACCAGCTTCCCACCAGCGGGTAGATGGCGTGCTCCTGCGTCTGCACGCGTTCGGTCACATCATCTTCGTTATCGCCCTCAAAGACCGGGACCTTCGCCTGCAGGATCACCGGGCCGCCGTCCAGCTCGTCGGTGACGAAGTGCACGGACGTGCCATGCTCCTCATCGCCGTTCTCCAGCACCTGACGGTGGGTGTGTAAACCGGGATATTTCGGCAGCAGGGAAGGGTGAATATTGAGCAGACGCCCGGCGTAGTGCGAAACAAACGCCGGGCTCAGAATGCGCATGTAACCAGCCAGCACCACGACATCTGGCGCGTAGGCGTCAATTTCCTGCACCAGTTCGCGGTCGAAGGCTTCCCGCCCGGAAAACTGGCTGGCTTCCAGCGCATGCGCGGGAATATTCGCTTCCCGCGCCCGCTCAAGGCCGAATGCGTCGGCCTTGTTGCTGAATACTGCCCGAATGGTGCCATTGATTTTCTTCTGTTTGCAGGCATCAATTATCGCCTGCAAATTGCTTCCGTTACCGGAAATGAGCACCACAATGTTTTTCATTCAATGACCACACGCTGTTCGGAATCGGATGCTTTGATAATACCGATTTTCCACGCGTTTTCACCTTTCTCATTCAGCAGCTTAACCGCGTTATCCGCTTCGCTTGCAGGCAGGGCGATAACCATCCCCACGCCACAGTTAAAGGTGCGGTACATTTCATGAGAACTGACGTTGCCTGCGGTCTGTAGCCAGTTAAACACGGACGGCCACTGCCAGGAGGATTCGTCGATCACCGCCTGGGTATTATCCGGCAATACGCGCGGAATGTTTTCCCAGAAACCGCCGCCGGTCAGGTGGGCGATGGCGTGAACGTCTACGTTCTCAATAAGTTCCAGCACGTTTTTCACGTAGATGCGGGTCGGAGCCAGCAGGTGATCGGCCAGCGGTTTGCCGTCAACCTCGGTGGTCAGCGGGTCACAACCGCTCACTTCGAGGATTTTACGCACCAGGGAGTAGCCGTTAGAGTGCGGGCCGCTGGAGGCCAGCGCTACCAGCACATCGCCGTCAGCCACTTTGCTGCCGTCGATAATTTCTGATTTTTCTACCACGCCGACGCAGAAGCCTGCGACGTCATAATCTTCGCCGTGATACATCCCTGGCATTTCGGCGGTTTCGCCACCCACCAGCGCGCAGCCTGACTGCAGGCAGCCTTCGGCAATCCCGTTAATTACGCTGGCTGCGGTGTCCACGTCCAGCTTGCCGGTGGCATAGTAGTCGAGGAAGAACAGCGGCTCTGCGCCCTGTACCACCAGGTCGTTAACGCACATCGCCACCAGATCGATACCGATCGTGTCGTGACGCTTAAGATCCATCGCCAGGCGCAGTTTTGTGCCCACGCCATCCGTACCCGAGACCAGAACAGGTTCACGATATTTTTGCGGCAGCGCGCACAGTGCGCCGAATCCACCCAGTCCACCCATCACTTCAGGGCGGCGGGTTTTTTTCACCACACCTTTGATTCGGTCAACCAGCGCATTACCTGCGTCAATATCAACACCGGCATCTTTGTAGCTGAGAGAAGTTTTGTTGGTCACGGCTCAAGTCCCCACGCGATTGCATAGCTAGTAAGAAAAATCGGCGCAATTCTAACAGTCCAGGCAAACGTTTGCGAGCCTATTCTCGGCGCGAGGATCTTTTTTTCCCTGCGGCCCGCCAGCAGCGTCAAACTTGACTCTGTTCACGAAAATGAAACCGGTTTCGGTTAACTGCTTGCAACCCGTTACCCCTTTGCACATCATCAGAGTGAAACCGGTTTCTGTAATTGTTTTTGCAGAAGATAACGCAGAATGAGGGAAAGAGAATGCCAGGATTTAAAGAAGGTTTTCTGTGGGGTGGTGCCGTGGCGGCACACCAGCTTGAGGGCGGCTGGAAAGAGGGCGGTAAAGGGGTCAGCGTCGCTGACGTCATGACCGCAGGCGCGCACGGTGTCCCGCGTGAAATCACCAACGGCGTCCTGCAGGGGAAGAACTACCCTAACCATGAAGCCATCGATTTCTACCATCGCTATAAAGAAGACATCAAACTCTTTGCCGAGATGGGATTTAAATGCTTCCGTACCTCTATCGCCTGGACGCGCATCTTCCCGAAAGGGGACGAGCTGGAGCCAAACGAGGCGGGCCTGAAATTCTACGACGACCTGTTCGACGAGTGCCTGAAGTACGGCATCGAACCGGTTATCACCCTTTCTCACTTCGAGATGCCTTTCCACCTGGTCACCGAATACGGCGGCTGGCGCAACCGTAAGCTAATCGACTTCTTTGTCCGCTTCGCGAAGGTCGTTTTCGAGCGTTATCAGCATAAAGTGAAGTACTGGATGACCTTTAACGAGATCAACAACCAGGCAAACTTCCACGAGGATTTTGCGCCGTTTACCAACTCCGGGCTGAAGTATGAGCCGGGCGAAGACCGCGAGCCGGTCATGTTCCAGGCCGCCCACTACGAGCTGGTGGCGAGTGCCCTGGCGGTGAAAGCCGGACGCGAGATTAACCCGTCGCTGCACATCGGCTGCATGATTGCGATGTGCCCGATCTATCCGCTGACCTGCGCGCCGGACGATATGATGATGGCGATGAACGCCATGCATCGTCGTTACTGGTTCACCGATGTGCATGTGCGCGGCGCGTACCCGCAGCACCTGCTCAACTATTTTGCACGTCGTGGCTTCGCGCTGGATATCACTGAGGAAGACAACATCGCGCTCAAACAGGGCTGCGTGGATTACATCGGTTTCAGCTATTACATGTCCTTCGCGACCAAGGCGACGGCAGACAACCCACAGCTGGATTACGACGAGAGCAAAAGCCTGGTCTCCAACCCGTACGTGCAGAAATCTGACTGGGGCTGGCAAATTGACCCGGTGGGCCTGCGCTACTCCCTGAACTGGTTCTGGGATCACTATCAGCTGCCGCTGTTTATTGTTGAGAACGGCTTTGGCGCAATCGACGTGCAGGAGAGCGACGGCACGGTAAACGACCAGTACCGCATCGATTATCTGGCCGCGCACATCAGCGAGATGAAAAAAGCGGTGGTGGAAGATGGCGTTGATCTGATGGGCTATACCCCATGGGGCTGTATCGACCTGGTTTCTGCCGGTACCGGCGAGATGAAAAAACGCTACGGCTTTATCTTTGTTGATAAAGATAATGAAGGGAACGGCACGCTGAACCGCAGCAAGAAAAAATCGTTCGACTGGTATAAGCAGGTGATTGCCAGCAACGGCGATAACCTGTAACAGCCGGGTGGCGCTAACGCTTACCCGACCTACACTACACGTAGGCCCGCGTAAGCGTAGCGCCACCGGGCAGCACCTCGCACTAAAGCCGGAGCTTGCCTCCGGCTTTTTTGTTTTTGATTGATATATGTCAAGCAAGATGGGTATGGCACAATCCGAAAAAAGCGGTATAATCCCGCGATTTTTTTGCGGATGCCGCCTCAGAGGAGAAAGAGAATGAAGATTGTGGAAGTGAAACACCCGCTCGTTAAACACAAGTTGGGCCTGATGCGTGAGCATGACATCAGCACGAAGCGTTTTCGCGAACTGGCTTCTGAAGTGGGCAGCCTGCTGACCTACGAAGCGACCTCTGACCTGGAAACGGAAAAAGTGACCATCGAAGGCTGGAACGGTCCGGTACAGGTTGAGCAAATCAAAGGCAAAAAAATTACCGTTGTGCCGATCCTGCGTGCCGGTCTGGGCATGATGGAAGGTGTGCTGGAGCACGTCCCAAGCGCGCGTATCAGCGTAGTGGGTGTCTACCGCGATGAAGAGACGCTGGAGCCGGTTCCGTACTTCCAGAAGCTGGTCTCTAACATTGACGAGCGTATGGCGCTGGTGGTTGACCCTATGCTGGCGACCGGCGGTTCTATGATCGCCACCATCGACCTGCTGAAAAAAGCAGGCTGCAGCAGCATTAAGGTGCTGGTACTGGTTGCCGCGCCGGAAGGTATCGCGGCGCTGGAAAAAGCGCACCCGGATGTTGAGCTGTACACCGCCTCAATCGACCAGGGGCTTAACGAGCACGGGTACATCATCCCGGGGCTTGGTGATGCCGGCGACAAAATCTTTGGTACCAAATAATCGAATAACGATAAAAAAGCCGACTTTGATAGTCGGCTTTTTTTTGAATAAAAACACCCACAACACTGTTCAGAGGAAAACACTATGACGCGCCGTACTATCGGGGTGAGTGAAAGACCGCCGCTTTTACAGACTATCCCGCTTAGTTTGCAGCATCTGTTCGCCATGTTTGGCGCAACCGTGCTGGTGCCTATGATTTTTCATATTAACCCGGCCACCGTGCTGCTTTTCAACGGCGTGGGAACGCTGCTGTATCTCTTCATCTGTAAGGGGAAGATCCCGGCGTATCTGGGGTCGAGCTTTGCCTTTATCTCCCCGGTGCTGCTGCTGTTGCCGTTGGGCTATGAGGTGGCGCTCGGCGGTTTTATCATGTGCGGCGTGCTGTTCTGTCTGGTCTCTTTCATCGTCAAGAAAGCCGGTACGGGCTGGCTGGATGTGATGTTCCCGCCTGCGGCGATGGGCGCAATCGTTGCCGTCATCGGCCTTGAGCTGGCGCGAGTGGCGGCAAACATGGCGGGGCTGCTGCCTGCCGACGGCCAGTCACCGAACTCGAAAGCCATTATCATCTCGCTGGTGACGCTGGGCGTTACGGTGTTTGGCTCCGTGTTGTTCCGCGGTTTTCTGGCGATTATCCCGATCCTGATTGGCGTGCTGGCAGGCTACGCGCTCTCCTTCGCCATGGGTATCGTCAATACCGACCTGATTGCTAACGCGCACTGGTTCGCACTGCCTACCTTCTATACCCCACGCTTCGAATGGTTTGCGATTTTGACGATTCTGCCAGCCGCGCTGGTGGTTATTGCGGAACACGTAGGTCACCTGGTGGTCACGGCGAACATCGTGAAGCGCGACCTGATCCGCGACCCGGGTCTGCACCGGTCGATGTTTGCCAACGGTCTCTCGACCATTATCTCCGGCTTCTTCGGCTCAACGCCGAACACCACCTACGGCGAGAATATCGGCGTAATGGCCATCACGCGCGTCTACAGTACGTGGGTTATTGGCGGTGCCGCAATCATTGCGATTCTGCTCTCCTGCGTGGGCAAACTGGCGGCGTCGATTCAGGCCATCCCGGAGCCGGTGATGGGCGGCGTTTCTCTGCTGCTGTACGGGGTGATCGGTGCGTCCGGTATTCGCGTGCTGATTGAATCCAAAGTGGACTACAACAAAGCGCAAAACCTGATCCTCACCTCCGTGATCCTGATTATTGGCGTGAGCGGCGCGACGGTACACATTGGTGCGGCAGAGCTGAAAGGCATGGCGCTGGCGACCATCGTCGGGATTGCCCTGAGCCTGATCTTCAAGCTGATCTCCATCGTTCGTCCGGAAGAAGAGGTCCTGGATGCGGATGAGGGCGAGAAAACCTCTCATTGATCGTTAAACCGGGTGGGCGATCCGCCCGGTTCTCTCCTTGCGGGTTCCGTGATAAACTCGTTGCCGATTTTATGTGATATCTGGTTGAGGTATTTCTGAACGGACCGGCACAGCTCTCTCTGCCACTCTATCTCCCTGACGACGAAACTTTCGCGAGTTTCTGGCCGGGTGATAACCCCTCTTTACTGGCTGCACTGCAAAATGTGCTGCGTCAGGATCACAGCGGATACATCTATATCTGGTCACGCGAAGGCGCGGGGCGCAGCCATCTGTTGCACGCCGCCTGTGCGGAGCTTTCTGCGCGAGGTGATGCAGTAGGCTATGTGCCGCTGGATAAACGCACCTGGTTTGTGCCTGAAGTGCTGGAGGGAATGGAACATCTCTCGTTAGTCTGCATCGATAATATCGAGTGCGTGGCGGGGGATGAGCCGTGGGAAATGGCGATCTTCAATCTTTATAACCGCATACTCGAGTCGGGCAAAACCCGGCTGCTGATCACCGGCGACAGGCCGCCGCGCCAGCTTAACCTGGGGCTGCCGGATCTGGCATCCCGCCTGGACTGGGGGCAAATCTACAAGCTGCAGCCGCTGTCTGATGAAGATAAACTTCAGGCGCTACAGCTCCGTTCACGGCTGCGCGGCTTTGAGCTGCCGGAAGATGTCGGTCGCTTCCTCCTGAAGCGACTCGATCGTGAGATGCGCACTCTTTTCGATACCCTGGATCAGCTTGATCGCGCCTCTATTACCGCCCAGCGTAAGCTGACCATTCCGTTTGTGAAAGATATTCTCAAGCTTTGAGTTTTTTGCCGGCCCGGTAAGCGCAGCGCCACCGGGCTTAAAGATCCTCCATCAGGTGCTCTACCAGCAGCGGAATCGGTCTTCCCGACGCCACGCTCCGTCCGCCCTCACGCCATAACGCCGTTCCGCTGATATCCAGATGTGCCCACGGAATGGTCGGCGGGCAGAAGTGGTGCAGCAGCCAGGCCGCCGAGGCGCTGATCGCCGCGTTGTTGGTCGGCGTATTGCAGAGATCGGCTATCGCGCTGTCGGTCTGCTTTTTCAGCCTCGCGTCCAGCGGCAGCGACCAGACTTCGTCTGCGCACCGTTTTCCCGCCTGAGTCAGTGCTTCGCGCAGCGGTTCATCCTGGGTCATCAGCCCGCTCAGTTCATAGCCGAGCGCCTTCACCACCGCGCCCGTTAAGGTCGCCATATCGATGATGTAGCGCGTCTGCGGATGACGCTGGCTTGCCCAGGCAATGGCGTCCGCCAGTACCAGCCGGCCTTCGGCATCGGTGTTGTTGATTTCAACCGTCATGCCGTTACAGGCGCGGGCCACGCTGCCTGGCTGCATAGCGTTCGGCCCGATGGCGTTTTCTGCCAGCGCCAGCACGCCCATCATGCGTACGGGCAGCGCCAGTTCGGCGGCGGTGAGCATCAGGCCGAGCACGTTTGCCGCCCCGCACATGTCATACTTCATGGTGTACATGCCCGCGCCTTCCTTCAGCCACAGGCCACCCGTATCGAATGTAACGCCTTTGCCCACATAGCAGCGCACCGGGCCTTCCGACGCGCCCTCATAGTGGATGGCAAGCAGGCGCGGCGGGCAGGTCGCGCCTTTGCCGACGGCATGCAGCAGCCCCAGACCCTGCTCAACGATCGCGTTTTCATCAAGCACTTCACAGCGCAGCGCGGGGAAGGCGGCGCACAGCCGCTGCGCCTCTTCGACGACAAATTGCGGTGTACAACGATCGGCTGGCATATCCGCCAGCCGCCGGGCGGCGACCATACCGCGGGCAATCGCCTGCTGCTCGCGGAAAATCACCTCCAGCTTTTCCTGCTGTTGCGCCAGACACAGCGCGGTAATGTGGCGAACCCGCACCGCCGTGTCGTCCGTTTTCTTCAGGTGCAGGTCGGCAAGCGTGTGCGCCTGGTTAAAGAGAAAACGCAGCACCTGGGCCAGGACAACCTCGTCGATATCCGTGACGTCCAGCACCACATCGGCGCTGGCGGGCGAGGCCAGCAGCGGCCTGAGCGCGGTCAGCAAGCCTTCGGTCAGGCTGTCGTGCCAGAGCGCGTCCGGTAAAAGGGTGATGCGGGCAAACGGGGCGCAGCCAAATCGCGTATCCGCAACAGTCTTTTGCGCCTGCATATCGGCTATCAGCGCGGTATCCGGTAGCCACGTGCTGGCGCTTCGGGCAATCAGATGGCTGCGCGATGTCGCGCTTTCAGGTGTGGTAATAAGACCCCAGGTTATCATCGTTAGTCCTCAATCGGCGCGCGAATGCGCTCGGCGTAGGCCTGCATCCACGCCTCGTCTACGGCCTGATAATGCGTTTTTTCGCGCAGGCGTTCGGTGCGAAATACGGTCAGCGGCTGATGGGCGGTGGCGACCACAAACGAGAAGGTTTTGATGTTGGTCGCCGCGCCGAATTCCCCTTTGTTGTTCATACACACCACCGAAAGATCTCCCACACGGCCAAAGCGCGACATCAGCTTGTCTTCCAGTTCAAACACCACCGAGTCTGCCGCCTGCTGCGGCGTCATGCCCTGCGCCATGCGGCGAACAATTTCGTAGCTGGTGCAGCCTTTCATCAGGTCTTCGCCCACGCCCGTGGCGGTGGCGGCACCGGTTTCGCTGTCGCAGTAAAAACCCGAGCCGATAATGGGGGAGTCGCCCAGGCGGCCGCGCTTTTTCATAAACAGGCCGCTGGTGGAGGTGGCCACGCTCATCGATCCCTGCTTATCGAGGCCGATAATCCCGACGGTGTCGTGCCCGTCGTACGGGCTGAGACCTTTATCCAGCGTTTCACGGCAGCGCTTGCGGTAATGCTGCATTGCGCGGTCCGTGAGCATGGTTTTGTCGCTAAAGCCCTGGCTCAGCGCCCACTCGCGCGCGCCCTGGCCGACCAGCAGGCTGTTATAGCGCTGGCGGCTAAGCGCATGGGCCACGCGCACCGGGTTGGCAATATCCACCAGATTGCCCACGGCACCGAAAGCCAGCGTGTCGCCATCCATGTAGGCCGCGTCGAGTTCCACCTCGCCGTTTTCGGTTGGCAGGCCCCCGTAACCCACGGATTTATAAAACGGGAAGTCCTCGACATTGGCGACGGCATCTACCACTGCGTCGGCGACCGGTTTTCCCGCAGCCAGCGCAGATGCAGACTCCGTTACGCCCTCAAGCGCCATGCGCCAGGTTGCAATAATTCCCCACATGCTTTACTCCTGTTTTGCAAGGGTGGTGTCGGTTTGCGTAGCCGTGGTCAGTTCCGCTGCGCGGTACTGTTTGTCCACGATTCGCATGAAAGGCAGGTACAGCATGGCGCCAATCAGCAGGTTGATGAGCTGCATCACGCTGCCGCTCAGATGGCCGGTAACGATAAAACCGCTGATGACCGGGGGGAGGGTCCAGGGGATAAACACCCCAGTGGTGACGGCCACCGCGCCAATTTTCATCGCGACATACTGCACGGTGACCAGCACCAGCGGCACCAGGTTGAACGGGATGAGCATGATCGGGTTCATGATTACCGGCAGGCCAAACAGGATCGGTTCGTTGATGTTGAACACCGATGCCCCCGCGCCTAAGCGCGCTACTTCACGCATGTTTTTACTGCGGGCGAAAATCAGCATCGCAATCACCAGCGATAGCGTGGCACCCGCGCCGCCCATCCAGATCATGTCAAAAAACTGTTCGGTGATAATGTGCGGCGGCGTTGCCCCGGCCTGAATGGCGGCGATATTGTCGGTCTGGTTCTCCATCCATAGCGGGCGGATAATGCCGTTGATCATCGAACCGGAGTTAATCCC
Organism: Enterobacter sp. 2VL; assembly: GCF_005503595.1. Lineage (NCBI taxonomy): Bacteria > Pseudomonadati > Pseudomonadota > Gammaproteobacteria > Enterobacterales > Enterobacteriaceae > Enterobacter > Enterobacter sp. 2VL. The sequence goes on along the minus strand of NZ_SCNE01000003.1, from coordinate 450,732 downwards.
CACCGACCACAGGATCGTGATGCTGAATACCGTCATCAGCGCGCCGAAATAGGAGGTGCCGTAGTGGCGAACCGGCGTGGCAACCACCTCATAGATGAACTGGTGAATGGTGTTGTAGTGGGTGTTTTCGAAGATGATGCGGATAACCAGCACCAGGATCATCACCAGCAGGGCAGGGATCAGCGCGGCGAAAGACTCCTGCACCGCAGGCGGCACGCCGTCCGGCATTTTGATGACCAGCTTTTTGCGCTTCAGCCAGCAGAACAGCTCCGTCCACAGCAGCGAGCCAATCATCGCCACGAACAGCCCTTTACTGCCAATCCACTCCACTGGCATAACGGTGATCCCGCCGTTTTCCGCCACCTTGATAAACGGCGTGAGGATCAGAAATGCCACCAGCGCCAGAATCCCGCAGGAGATGCGATCTTCGCCGTAATGTTCCGCCAGGCGAAACGCCACGAGGAAGCTGATAAACAGCGACATGGTCGAAAACACCGCGTTAAACGGGATCTCGATAATGGCGCTCCAGCTTTCGCCGAAGGCCCGGGACATAAAGTGTTGATAGGCCTGATTCGGAAAGGATGAGATAACCAGCAGGATGGAGCCGACGATGATAAACGGCATAAACGAAACGTAGGCCCCGCGTATGGCACCGAGATGACGCTGCTGTGCCGTTTTGGCTGCCAGCGGCATCAGTTTTGCTTCAAGAAATCCCAGAACATTGTTCATTGTGAACTCCGTACAAGATTGAGTGGCGTTGTTTATGTTATGTCTGGTGATTATCAGTGAATCGCGGCGATCGAAAGGTGAAATCGGTCACAAAGCATTCGCTGACATACTATAAATCTCACAAGATTGGTTTAATGGAATGTTGCGATGGAAATTAAACTGCACGCCAATGCCACGACCACCCCACGGGTTCGCCGCTACCTCCAGCAGTCGACGAAAAGCGACAGAGAGTTGGCGCAGGAGCTGGGGATTTCGGTTACCACCGTCAGGCGCTGGCGCAATCGCGAGCAGGTTGCCGATAACCATACAACGCCAAAAGTGGTACACAAAGCATTGAGACAGGAGCAGGTTGCGCTGGTGAATGTGCTGCGCGATGCCACCGGTGCTCCGCTCGATGAGCTACTGCTGCTGGTGAATGAGGGGCTGGGGATTGCCGTTTCGCGGGCGACGTTAAACCGCTATCTCGGGTCTGCCAGACAAAAGGGCGCGGCGCTGCAGGGCAAAAAGGCCCTGAAGGCAGGCATCATGCCGGATAAGCTTATGCTTCATCATCAGCCGCTGTCGCTGCATATGGACGATGGCGGTGAGCAGCATCTGCTGTGGGCGCGCGAACCGGTGAGCGGCTGGTGTCATGCCCGGCTCTATGCGGGACTTTCGCCCCAACTGCTCGCTCACTGGACGCAGGCGCTGCTGGCGGCATGCCCGGCCGATATCCAATGTGTTGAGACTTTTGGTTTTGACGTGTCGCTGCCCGGGCAGGAGGTTACCGTAAAAGCGCATGCGCAAACACGCAGTGCCTTTCAGGTTACGGTGCCGTTACGTGAGATTATTCCACGCGTGAGCGTCGAGCCAGCCGGAGAGTTACTCATTCAGCTGTGCGCGTTTTACAACCAGAGGAAAGCGCAGAAAAGGTTGGGGGACTGCACGCCGCAGGCGTTTCTTGAAGCGCTGCGGCGTAAGGATTAGAGGATCTCAAGCACCTGTTCCGGCGGGCGTCCGATACGCGCCTTGCCGTTTGCCACGACGAGGGGGCGTTCGATCAGCTTCGGATTGTCCACCATCGCCTGGACAAGCTCATCTTCAGAGAGACGGGTGTTATCCAGACCGAGTGATTTATACAGATCGTCTTTCTGACGCATCAGTTCGCGCGCGCTGCCCATATCCAGCATGCGCAGCAGCTGGCGGATCGTCTGCGCGTCCGGCGGTGTATCCAGATACAATACGATCTCCGGGTCAACGCCGTTAGACTTCAGCAGGCTGAGAGTATCGCGGCTCTTGGAGCAGCGGGGATTGTGGTAGATTTTTACCGCGTCTGTCATAACGTGCATTCTCCTTTGTTACATCTTTTCGTACGGCTTGAAGCGCTGCTGCAATCCGCGCAGCTGATCGATACGCGCATCGTAGCGCGCCTGCTGCAGGCTGCCGAGCTTAACCTGCGAACTGGCGCTGCTGAGCATTGAAATGGCCTGATCGAGACGGCCCACCAGCGCAAAGCCTTCGGCGCGTGCCGCCAGCTCCTGATCGCGGTTGCCGAGCTGCGCTTCCGCTTGCGCCAGCAGATCCCAGCCGTTTTGATCGTCTTTGTTATTAAAGGTGTAGCGGTTCAGGATCGCCGCCGCCTCGCGGGCCTGCCCACCCTGTAAGTAAGCGTTCGCCAGGTTAAGCTGCAGTACCGGGTTGGTCCCCACCTCTTTCGCCCCTTTCAGACGGTTAATGGCATCGGTCGCTTTTTTCTGTCCCAGATCGATATCGGTCGCAAGGTCGAGGTACCACGGGTTATTGGGGTCGGCGGCCAGCAGTGGCTGGAGGGCTTTACGCGCCTCATCGTACTTGCTGGCTTCCATCGCCTGCAGCGCCTGACCGTACCGGGCCGCATTTTTCTCGCGCACATTGCCTTTTGCCAGGGCATCCAGCAGGTCGCTGGTGAGCTGGTTACGCCCGGAGTTGTACATCCCCAGGGTTCTGACCTTCGCCATGTAGAAATCCTGCGAAGACTGCACAACCACCGGGCGCATCTGGTTGGCGCGGTTGCGCGCATCCGACAGGCGGCTTTCCGGCAGCGGGTGCGTCAGCAAAATTTCGGGTGGACGCGACGAGTAGCGCGCCTGGTCGAGCAGTTTCTCCAGGAAGCTCGGCATCGCCTGCGGGTCAAAGCCCGCGCGCTGCAGCACCTGAATACCGATGCGGTCCGCTTCCTGTTCGTTTTGCTGGGTAAAGCTGATCATGCCCTGACGCGTGCCCGCCAGGGTGCCGGTCAGGGCGGCCATCCCCGCCTGCGGGCTGGCCATCGCCAGCAGGATGGAGCCGAGCGCGCCCACCCAGGTGAGCGGGGCGTTGCGCTTCTGGTCTTCCATCGCGCGGGCCAGGTGGCGCTGGGTGACGTGCGAAATTTCGTGCGCCATGACCGAAGCCAGCTGGCTTTCGTTATCTGAGTAGCGGAATAACGCCGAATGCAGCACCACGTTGCCCCCGAAGAAGGCAAAGGCGTTGATTTCGTCGTTATTGATCAAATAGAAGTGGAAGGGGGTCTTCACCGAGTTGGCGTGCGCGACGAGGCGCATCCCCAGGCCGTTAATGTATTGCACCAGCAGCGGATCGTTGATCAACGGCGCGCTGCCGCGCAGCTGGCGGACATAGTAATCACCCATTTGCATCTCCTGACCGATGGAGAGCGTGCTTCCTGCGGTGGTGCCCATATCCGGCAAGGTATCGGCCGAGTCAGCGAAAGCAGGCGCTGCCTGAACCACCGTCAGCGCGGCGATAAGTGTCGCAACCAGTGTTTTTCTCAACTGCCTGAACATAACCACTGTCCTGTATGTTGGATGTGCTAATTTGACCGATGAAGCGGTATATCGTTCATCTCCACTGCCATGCGAGTGTAGCCGTGTTAAGGCATGAAGAAAATCCCATTCCTCAGGCTTTTGCGAATGATTACAGTGATACAAAAAGGAAAGTCTTTTTTGTGACAGTTAGATACAATTCACCGTCTCAGTCCCGCCATCCGATTCAGGGAAGGGTTGTATGCTCGAAATGTTAATGCAGTGGTACCGGCGTCGGTTCAGTGACCCGGAGGCCATCGCTTTGCTGGTTATTCTGGTTGCGGGATTCGGCATCCTGTTCTTCTTTAGCGGCCTGCTGGCGCCTTTGCTGGTGGCGATAGTTCTGGCGTATCTGCTGGAGTGGCCGACGGCCCGTCTGGAAAATATCGGTTGTTCCCGCCGCTGGGCGACCAGCATCGTGCTGGTGCTGTTCGTTGGCATTCTGCTGTTAATGGCGTTTGTGGTGATGCCGGTTGCCTGGCAGCAGGGGATCTATCTTATCCGCGATATGCCCGGCATGCTCAACAAGCTCTCTGATTTTGCCGCTACGCTGCCGCGCCGCTATCCCGCGCTGATGGACGCCGGGATTATCGACGCGATGGCAGAAAACATGCGCGCCCGCATCATGACGATGGGCGATTCGGTAGTGAAATACTCTCTGGCTTCGCTGGTGGGGCTGCTGACGCTGGCGGTCTATCTGGTGCTGGTGCCGCTGATGGTCTTCTTCCTGGTGAAAGATAAAGAGCAGATGCTGAACGCCGTGCGCCGGGTTCTGCCGCGCAACCGCGGTCTGGCCGGGCAGGTCTGGGAGGAGATGAACCAGCAGATCACCAACTATATTCGCGGCAAAGTACTGGAGATGATTGTGGTCGGCGTCGCGACCTGGATTGGCTTCGTGATTTTTGGCCTCAATTATTCATTGCTGCTGGCGGTGCTGGTGGGCTTCTCGGTGCTCATTCCCTATATCGGTGCCTTTGTCGTGACAATCCCGGTGGTGGGCGTGGCGCTGTTCCAGTTTGGTCTGGGGACCGAGTTCTGGAGCTGTTTCGCGGTGTATCTGATTATTCAGGGGCTGGACGGCAACCTGCTGGTGCCGGTGCTGTTCTCTGAAGCGGTGAATCTGCACCCGCTGGTCATCATTCTTTCGGTGGTGATCTTCGGTGGGCTGTGGGGATTCTGGGGCGTGTTCTTTGCGATTCCGCTGGCGACGCTGATTAAAGCAGTGGTTCACGCATGGCCGGATGTACCGGCGGTGGAAGAGAAGTAGATTTTGCCGGGTGGCGGCTTCACCTTACCCGACCTGCACGCGAATGTAGGCCGGGTAGGCGCAGTGCCACCCGGCACAAAAGTATCACGCGCTCGCTTTCAGCCAGTTCAACACCACGTCATGGTGGTTGCTGGTTTTGAAATCATCGAACACATGCTCAACTTTCCCGTCAGCATCAATCAGGAAGCTGATGCGGTGAATACCGTCGTAGGTTTTGCCCATAAAAGACTTCTCGCCCCAGACGCCAAACTGTTCGCAGACCTGGTGGTCCTCGTCGGAAAGCAGCGTAAAGTTCAGCAGCTCTTTTTCCGCAAACCGTGACAGCTTTTCGGGCTTATCGGTGCTGATACCCAGCACTTCTACACCGGCTTTTTTCAGGTCATCCATGTTGTCGCGCAAACCACAGGCCTGTACGGTACAGCCCGGGGTCATGGCTTTCGGGTAGAAATAGACCAGAACACGCTGTCCCTGGAAGTCGGTTAAATTTACTTGCTCGCCGTCTTGATCCGGCAAGCTAAATTTCGGTGCGATATCACCGGCTTTCAGTGGGTTCATTACTCGACTCCGTCTTGTTCATGCTGAGAATAATTAACGACGCTTATACTGCCCTGCGCGCGTAATTCTGTACAGAGGGCTTTGAAGGCTTGCTCAATATTTGAGGCATCCTGCGAGGCAGGACTGTGCGCCGTGATTTGAATAAACAGTGTGGGGGTCTCGCTATTGTCTCCCGGCTGTATGCGGGAAACCAGCTCGGCAATATTCATCTGATGGCTGTCAAACAGCGCGGTGAAACGCTCAATCAAATGCGGAGAATCAGGAACTTCAACCTGTACCCAGACGGTGGAAGGCAGCGCCGGGCGTGGGCGCGCGGTGGTACGCTTCATGACGATCAGCAGATCCAGCTCCGCGCCTTTCAGGGGCAGGGTGGATTCAATAAGCGTAATGGCGTTCCATGTCCCGGACAGCAGCATAATAAACGTGAACTCTTCGCCAAGCATAGCCAGGCGGCTGTCTTCGATATTACAGCCGCAGCTGCTTACGTGGCGGGTGATGGTGTTCACAATACCCGGCCTGTCAGCACCCAGCGCAGTGATAACCAGGTAATGTTGTGATGAGGTTGTCAAACCTGTTCTTCCTTTGCTTGGTTAAGTCTTCCTAAGGAAAGCATAAAAAAAACATGCATACAACCGCCTGAGAGCCTCAGGTCGCTTGCTTTTATTACAGTTCCAAACGTAACATTGAGGCTCTTGTTCGCACAGAGGATGGCCCATGTTCACGGGAAGTATTGTCGCGCTTGTTACACCGATGGATGAAAAAGGTAATGTCTGCCGGTCAAGCATGAAGAAGCTGATTGATTACCATGTCGCCAACGGAACCTCGGCGATCGTTTCGGTAGGGACTACCGGTGAATCTGCCACGTTGAGCCACGAAGAGCACGGCGATGTGGTGATGCTGACCCTTGAGCTGGCTGACGGACGCATTCCCGTCATCGCGGGAACGGGTGCGAATGCCACCGCAGAAGCTATCAGCCTGACTCAACGTTTCAACGACAGCGGCATTGTCGGCTGTCTGACGGTTACCCCTTACTACAACCGTCCTACCCAGGAAGGTTTGTTCCAGCATTTCAAAGCCATCGCTGAACATACTGACTTGCCACAAATTCTGTATAATGTGCCGTCCCGCACCGGTTGCGATATGCTGCCGGAAACCGTTGGTCGCCTCTCGAAAGTAAAAAATATTATCGGGATTAAAGAGGCAACGGGGAACTTAAGCCGCGTTCATCAGATCAAAGAGCTGGTTTCAGACGACTTTATCCTGTTGAGTGGTGATGACGCGAGCGCGCTGGACTTTATGCAGCTCGGAGGCCATGGCGTGATTTCCGTAACGGCAAACGTTGCGGCGCGCGATATGGCGGAAATGTGCAAGCTGGCGGCGGCCGGTCATTTTGATGACGCTCGCGTGATTAATCAGCGTCTGATGCCGTTGCACAATAAATTATTTGTCGAACCCAATCCGATCCCAGTGAAATGGGCCTGTAAGGAGTTGGGACTTGTAGCAACCGACACGCTGCGTCTGCCAATGACACCGATTACCGACCACGGTCGCGATATCGTTGCTGGCGCGCTCAAGCATGCTGGTTTGCTGTAAAGTTTAGGGAGATTTGATGGCTTATTCAGTACAGAAGTCGCGCCTGGCGAAGGTTGCGAGTGTTTCGCTTGTGATGCTGCTCGCTGCCTGTAGTTCAGACTCGCGCTACAAGCGCCAGGTGAGCGGTGATGAATCCTATCTGGATGCGACACCGCTTGCTGAACTTCACGCACCTGCTGGCATGATCCTGCCGATTCAAAACGGTGATTACAATATTCCCGTGACCAACGGTAGCGGTCAGGTAGGTAAAGCGCTTGATATTCGTCCACCGGCACAGCCTCTGGCGCTGGTGAGCGGCGCGCGTACCCAGTTTACCGGTGATACCGCATCGCTGTTGGTTGAAAGCGGTCGCAACAGCACCCTGTGGCCGCAGGTGGTGAGCGTGATTCAGGCGAAGAATTACACCATCGACAAACGTGACGACGCCAGCCAGACGTTAACCACCGACTGGATTAACTGGAACCGTCTGGATGAAGATCAGCAGTACCGTGGTCGTTATCAAGTCTCCGTTAAGCCTCAGGGTTATCAGCAGGCGGTCACCGTTAAGCTGCTGAACCTGGAGCAGGCGGGTAAAGCGGTGGCCGATCCGGCTTCCATGCAGCGCTACAGCACCGAAATGCTGAACGTGATTGCCGCCGGGCTGGATAAAAACGCGACGGATGCGGCTAACGCAGCGCGGAGCAGTAACGGGATCACCTTCGACGTGCAGAGCGCCGCTGATGAGACCGGTCTGCCAATGCTGGTCGTTCGTGCGCCATTTAACCAGACCTGGCAGCGTCTGCCAGCGACGCTGGAAAAAATGGGCATGAAGGTTTCTGACAGCACGCGTTCAACGGGTAGTATGACGGCAACCTACAAACCGCTGTCCGATAGCGCATGGCAGGAGCTGGGCGCACGCGATCCACAGCTGGCCTCCGGCGATTATAAAATTCAGGTCGGTGACCTCGATAACCGTAGTAGCCTGCAGTTTATCGATCCGAAAGGCCACACGCTGACCCAGTCGCAGAACGATGCGCTGGTCGCGGTCTTCCAGGCTGCATTCAGCAAATAAAAATGAGGGCTGGTTAATCCAGCCCTTTTTATTTTCGTGCTACGCAAACGTGTGCGTGGCATAATATTCCCAGTTTTGAACTCAAATTATCACACCAGGAGTAATGAAGATGCAGAAGCAAGCTGAGTTGTATCGTGGCAAAGCGAAGACCGTATACAGCACGGAAAACCCCGATCTGTTGGTGCTCGAGTTCCGCAATGATACGTCAGCAGGGGATGGCGCGCGCATTGAGCAGTTCGATCGTAAAGGCATGGTGAACAACAAGTTCAACCACTTCATTATGACCAAACTGGCCGAAGCGGGTATTCCGACCCAGATGGAAGCGTTGTTGTCCGATACGGAATGTCTGGTGAAGAAACTCGATATGGTCCCGGTGGAATGCGTGGTGCGTAACCGCGCCGCTGGCTCTCTGGTGAAGCGTCTTGGCATTGAAGAAGGTATCGAGCTGAATCCTCCGCTGTTCGATCTGTTCCTGAAAAACGATGCCATGCACGATCCGATGGTTAACGAATCCTACTGCGAAACCTTTGGCTGGGTCAGTAAAGAGAACCTGGCGCGTATGCAGGAGCTGACCTACAAAGCCAACGACGTGCTGAAAAAGCTGTTCGACGACGCGGGCCTGATCCTCGTTGATTTCAAGCTGGAGTTCGGTCTGTTCAAAGGCGAAGTGGTGCTGGGCGATGAGTTCTCCCCGGACGGCAGCCGCCTGTGGGACAAAGAGACGCTGGATAAAATGGATAAAGACCGTTTCCGTCAGAGCCTGGGTGGCCTGATTGAAGCCTACGAAGCGGTTGCTCACCGTTTAGGCGTTAAGCTCGACTGATCCCCACTGTTGCCAAAGGATGTTTGCATCCTTTGGCGTCTTACCTTTGTTTCCTATGGTAATCTTGCCATTAACCGCCTACGATCATAGCTATGAATAATAGGATATTTTCGAGGTGTTTATGCGCTGGCAAGGGCGTCGTGAAAGTGACAATGTAGAAGACAGGCGCAGCAGTAGCGGCGGCGGCCCGTCTATGGGCGGTCCTGGCTTCCGGTTACCCAGTGGAAAGGGCGGGATTATTCTGCTGATTGTGGTGCTGGTTGCGGGCTATTACGGTGTCGATTTAACCGGGATGTTAACCGGAGAACCTCTTCAGCAGCAGCAACAATCGTCGCGCTCCATCAGCCCGAATGAAGATGAGGCGGCGAAATTTACCTCCGTGATCCTCGCCACGACCGAAGACACCTGGAGTCAGCAGTTCGAGAAGATGGGGAAAACCTATCAGCCGCCGAAACTGGTGATGTACCGCGGTGCGACGCGTACCGGCTGCGGTACCGGGCAGTCGGTGATGGGCCCGTTCTACTGTCCGGCTGACAGTACCGTCTATATCGATCTCTCTTTTTACGACGACATGAAACGCAAGCTCGGCGCTGACGGCGATTTTGCCCAGGGCTACGTAATTGCGCATGAAGTCGGACACCACGTACAGAAGCTGCTCGGTATCGAACCTAAAGTGCGCCAGATGCAGCAGAATGCCTCTCAGACGGAAGTGAATCACCTTTCGGTGCGCATGGAGCTGCAGGCAGACTGCTTTGCCGGCGTGTGGGGCAACAGCATGCAGAAGCAGGGCGTGCTCGAAGCGGGGGACCTGGAAGAGGCGCTGAACGCGGCTGAAGCCATTGGCGACGATCGTCTGCAGCAGCAGAGCCAGGGCCGCGTGGTGCCGGACAGCTTTACGCATGGAACCTCTGAACAGCGTTACACCTGGTTCAAGCGGGGTTTCGACAGTGGCGACCCGGCGCAGTGTGATACCTTCGGTAAAGCCATGTAATGCTGGCGTTTGAAAATCTGATAACCCTGCTCGGGCGCAAAGGCCATCGTCGGCTGGTGGTGCTCAGCGGGGAGCCGCAGTGGGCGCTTGCGCAGGCAGTCGCCCTGCGCGATACCCTGCCCGGCGACTGGCCGTGGCTTGATGAACATCCCTCAAAGGCCATGAGTGGGCTGCTGGGGCGCGAATTTCTGCATGCCGTCTTTGATGCCCGCGTTGGGTTTGACGTCTCTGCTTTTGCCGCGCTTGCCGGAACGCTGCGCGCCGGAAGCCTGCTGGTGCTGCTGGTTCCGCCCCTGTCCCGGTGGGCTGATACGCCGGACGCGGATTCCGTACGCTGGAGTGACCGACCCGACCCGATCGCCACCCCGCACTTCGTTCACCATTTTTGCCGGATAATCGCCGCCGATCCCGACGCGATTATCTGGCAGCAAGAAAAGGCGTTATCCCTTCCATCCTTCCCTGACGTGCCTGACTGGCAGCCCGCTTGTGGCGAGCCGCAGCGCGAGCAGGCCGCTATTATGGCAGCGCTGCTGGCGATGGAACCTGGCGTTGCGGCCATCACCGCCCCGCGCGGGCGCGGGAAATCGGCCCTCGCGGGGATGTTGCTTACGCGTGTGGCGGGCTGCGCTATCGTCACCGCGCCGGCAAAAGGCGCGACCGACGTGATCGCGCGCTTCGCCGGAGAGCGCTTTCACTTCATGGCTCCGGACGCCATCCTGGCAAGCGACGTGCAGGCGGACTGGCTGATCGTTGACGAGGCGGCTGCCATCCCCGGCCCGCTGCTTGAACAGCTGGTCAACCGTTTCCCACGGGTTGTGCTAACCACGACGGTGCAGGGCTATGAAGGCACCGGCAGGGGCTTTTTGCTTAAATTCTGCGCACGGTTTAGCGCGTTGCAGCGTTACACGCTTTCCAGCCCGATCCGCTGGGCGGCCGGGTGTCCGCTTGAGCGGGTTGTTGATAGCGCCCTGTTGTTTGACGATGCGCTTATCGACCAGCGTCCCGCAGGCGACGTGGCCTTAGGCTCGCTTGAACCGCAGGACTGGGAGCGTCATCCGGCGCGCGTGGCGGGCATTTACGAGCTGCTGTGTGCCGCACACTACCGTACGTCGCCGCTCGATTTACGCCGAATGATGGATGCCCCTGGCCAGCATTTTGCCATCGCGCAAGCGGGCAGCGCTATTGTCGGGGCGCTCTGGCTGGTGGAGGAGGGCGGGTTATCCCCTGAATTGAGCCGCGCGGTGTGGGCGGGATATCGCCGTCCACGCGGAAATCTTGTGGCCCAGTCTCTGGCGGCGCACGGCGGGTCGCCGCTAGCCGCAACGCTTAACGGGCGACGCGTGACCCGCATAGCCGTGCATCCCCATCGTCAGCGGGAGGGGATCGGCCAGGCGCTGATCCGCACTGCCGGGGGGCAGGATTACCTCTCCGTCAGTTTTGGCTATACCGACGAGCTGTGGCGCTTCTGGCGGCAGTGCGGCTTTATGCTGGTGCGCATGGGTAGCCACCGGGAGGCCAGCAGCGGCTGCTACACGGCGATGGCGATGCGACCGCTAACTGAGCCAGGGCACCGGCTGTGCGAACAGGAACACCAACGACTGTGCCGCGATGCGCGCGTTCTTTCGGCGTGGAATGAAGAAAAGATCCCCGTGCCCGATCGCTGGGAGGCTACCCTTAACAGTGATGACTGGCTGGAGCTGGCAGGGTTTGCCTTTGCTCATCGCCCGTTTTCGACCTCGGTGGCGGCCTTAACGCGTCTGCTGCTCGCGGTGGATGCGCCGCTGGCGGCGCTGCGCGGAAAAATTGAGGCACGAAAAGAGGAGGCCGCACTCAGCGCCGAACTCTCTCTTTCCGGGCGTAAAGCATTGCTGGCGCGCCTGCGTAGTGACGCCGCCCTGGCGCTGGAAACGCTCGATCGCGCGCGCTGTCAGCAACTGAGAGAGCGCGTTTTGCAATGGCAATTTTTTCAATGACTTCTTCAGTAAAGTGGCATGGTCATTACCCCCGAGAGGCGTAAAATCCTGCTTATCAATTAAGGAGCTCGCCATGAAACATGACCATTTTGTTGTTCAAAGCCCGGACAAACCGGCTAAACAGTTACTGCTGCTGTTTCATGGCGTTGGCGATAATGCCGTCAACATGGGGCAGATTGGCAACTGGTTCGCACCGATATTCCCGGACGCGCTGATTATCAGCATTGGTGGCGTGGAGCCATGCGGCCCGGATGGCCGGCAGTGGTTCTCCGTGCAGGGCGTGACCGAAGAGAACCGTCAGGCGCGCATTGATGCCGTGATGCCTGCTTTTATCGAAATCGTGCGCTACTGGCAGCAGCAGAGCGGCGTGGGGGCTAACGCCACCGCGCTGATAGGCTTCTCACAGGGGTCGATTATGTCGCTTGAGAGCGTGAAGGCGCAGCCGGGTCTGGTTTCGCGCGTCATTGCTTTTAACGGACGCTTTGCGACGTTGCCGCAGCGGGCCACTACGCACACTACCATTCACCTGATCCACGGTGGTGAAGACAGGGTAATCGATCTGGCTCACGCGGTGGCTGCCCAGGAGGCGCTCATTCGTGAAGGCGGGGATGTCACGCTGGATATCGTCGAGGATCTGGGGCATGCGATTGACGATCGTAGCATGCAGTTTGCGCTCGACCATTTGCGTTACACCGTGCCGAAGCACTACTTCGACGAAGCGCTCAGCGGCGCTAAGCCGAATGATGATGATATTGTCGAGTTTATGTAATTATTTCCCCTCTCCCTTACAGGGTGAGGGGAATGACAATTACTTCTTCTGGTCTTTCTTCGGCCAGTCGTCTTCATCGTCCCACTTGTCGTTAAAGTCACGATGCGGCGGGAGATCCGGTTTGTTGGCGAGGAATTTTTTGTGATCAACGCGCTTCAGATCTTTAATCACGTTAAGCAGCACGCCCACTAAAAACACCAGCACCAGGATCCACCAGTACTTTGAAAGCCAATCCATTCGCTATTCCTTCTCAGAGCAACCGTCAGGCGACGAGTTGCTCCATAATACGTTGATACATACGGGCCAGCAGTTGTAAATCTGCCGCGTTGACGCACTCATTGATTTTATGAATGGTCGCGTTAACTGGACCCAGTTCGACTACCTGCGCCCCCATGCGGGCAATAAAGCGTCCGTCGGAGGTGCCGCCCGTTGTCAGCAGCTGTGGCTTAATTTCATTATAGTGCGCGATGGCATTCACCACCGCATCCACCAGTTTACCGCGCTGCGTCAGGAACGGCTGGCCGGACAGCCACCAGTCCACGGTATAGCGCAATTCATACTTCTCCAGCAGCGCCATCACGCGCGCTTTGATCATTTCGTCGGTCAGTTCAGTGCTGAAGCGGAAGTTGAACTGCACGAAACAATCGCCCGGGATGACGTTGTTACTGCCCGTCCCGGCCTTGATGTTTGCTATCTGCATACTGGTCGGTGGGAAGTATTCGTTGCCTTTGTCCCACTCAATACCCACCAGCTCATTGAGCATCGGGGCCGCACGGTGAACCGGGTTATCGGCGAGATGCGGATAGGCCACGTGCCCCTGCACGCCGTGGATCGTCAGGTTACAGGTCAGCGACCCGCGACGCCCGTTTTTTACCACATCGCCGACGACCTCGGTACTGGACGGTTCGCCCACCAGGCAGTAGTCCAGGCGTTCGTTGCGCGCCATCAGCGCCTCAACCACTTTAACCGTGCCATTGTGCGCGCTGGCTTCTTCATCGGAGGTGATCAGAAACGCGAGACGGTTTTTATGGTCTGGATGCTGCGCCACGAAGCGCTCGGCCGCCACGACCATGGCCGCCAGCGAACCTTTCATGTCCGCCGCACCGCGGCCAAATAGCATGCCGTCGCGGATAGTCGGCTCGAACGGCGGGTTGATCCAGCGGTCTGCGTCGCCCGCAGGAACCACATCGGTATGCCCGGCAAACGCCAGCGTTTCGCCTTCGCCGCGCCATGCCCAGAAGTTCTGCGTGTCGCCGAAGTCCATCGTTTCAACGGTAAACCCGATGGCCCGCAGGCGTTCAATCATTAATGCCTGACAACCTGCATCGTCCGGGCTTAGGGAAGGACGGCGAATAAGCTGCTGAGTCAGCTCAATGACCGGGCATGACATAGACTACACCTCAACAAAAAAGTCTGAATATAAGGTTTCACTGAAACCCAGCAGCATAGGCTGACCTGGCTTGCAGAGCAATGGGCGTTTGATAATTGCTGGCATTTCAAGCATCAGACTGGCCGCGCTGTCGGCGTCGGTGATGCTGGCTCGCAGTGATTCATCAAGTTTTCGCCAGGTGGTACCGCGGGTGTTCAGCAGCGCTTCCCACCCCAGCTCGTTGATGGCGGTATGCAGAAATTCTGCATCAAGGCCATCGGCGCGGTAGTCATGGAAGCGGTACTCAATGTTCCTGGCTTCCAGCCAGCGGCGGGCTTTTTTGATGGTGTCGCAGTTTTTAATGCCGTACATCACAACCATGTTGAATCCTTTTGCTCTAATGATGATGAAATGTTCAATTATTTCGAAGATATATCCTTAAGTGAAATATAGCACGCTTAGTAAATCGCTTAATTCGTTATTCTTCATAATTCAACGTACATCTGTATGCTGAATATTATTTCATCATTTAAGCATAGTTGTCCATTCACTCGAAATAGTGAACGGCGTGACTACATTAATAAAAATTCACCGGTTCGCTGAGTTATTTCTAAATATTGCTGCACGTCACATAAAATTTACTCGCCCCGGCGCATAGTTACCCTGAACACCGGGTATGCGCGGGATGCTATCGCAGTGATTGGCTAAATTATCTTCACAATGATGATGGTTTTTCGTAGAATACGCATAATAATAAGAGAGGTTGTTATGATTGAACGTGAACTGGGGAACTGGAAAGACTTTATCGAAGACATGCTTCGTAAATGATATTCAGTAAGAATTGCAAGAGCACTTAAATAAGTAAAATAACCATAGTGTGAATCTATCACACAGTAAAAAGGCGGCTAACCAAGCCGCCTTTTTTATACCCGTCACGCGTTGCCCGCTTATTCAGGGCGTTCCTTCAGCGGGAAACGGCGACGGACCAGCACAAAGAACAGCGGGACGAAATAGATAGCCAGGATCGTCGCCGAAATCATACCGCCCATGACGCCAGTCCCTACCGCGTGCTGGCTGCTGGAGCCAGCCCCTGAACTGGTCGCCATTGGCAGCACGCCAAAGACAAACGCCAGAGAGGTCATCAGGATCGGTCGCAGACGCTGGCGGCAGGCGTGGAGCGTGGCGGCCATCAGGTCGTGCCCCTTAGCGTTCATCTCGTTGGCAAACTCGACGATCAGAATGGCGTTTTTCGCCGACAGGCCAATCACGGTGAGCAGCCCGACCTGGAAGTAAACGTCATTCTCCAGGCCGCGCATCCAGGTGGCGAGCAGGGCGCCAATCACCCCTAGCGGCACCACCAGCATGACCGAGAACGGCACCGACCAGCTTTCATACAGGGCGGCAAGACAGAGGAACACCACCAGCAGCGACAGCGCGTACAGGGCAGGTGCCTGCGCACCGGAGAGGCGCTCCTGGTAAGACATGGCCGTCCACTCAAGGCCAAAACCGGCCGGCAGCTGCTGCACCAGTTTTTCCATAACGTCCATCGCCGTACCGGTACTCACCCCCGGCGCCGCTTCGCCGACAATTTCCAGAGCCGAGTAGCCGTTGTAACGTTCCAGACGAGGCGAACCGGTTTCCCAGCGGGAGGTAGCAAACGCCGAGAACGGCACCATACCGCCCGCGTTATTCCGCACGTACCAGCGGTTGATATCATCTGGCAGCATGCGGTATTTGGCGGCTGACTGGACGTAGACCTTTTTCACACGGCCGCGATCCATAAAGTCGTTCACATAGCTCGAGCCCCAGGCGGTTTGCAGCGTATCGTTGATATCGTCGATAGAGACGCCAAGCGCCTGCGCTTTACGCTGATCGATATCCACCTGCAGCTGCGGGCTGTCATCCAGGCCATTGTGACGAACGCGCGTGAGCTGCGGATCTTTGCCAGCCAGATCCAGAAGCTTATCGCGGGCAGCCATGAGCGCGTCGTGCCCGGCGCCGGCGTGATCCTGCAGCTCCATATCAAACCCTGCCGAGCTACCCATTCCGCTGATGGCGGGAGGGCTGCTGGCGAAGACGCGCGCCTCTTTGATGTGGCTAAACGCCTTCGTGGCCCGCTCAATAATGGCAAAGGAGGAGCCGGTTTTGCTGTCGCGCTGTTCCCAGTCTTTCAGACGTATGAACATACGCGCCACGTTCTGCCCGTTACCGCCTGGGCCGGAACCCACGGTGGAGAAGACGGAAACCACGTTATCCTTCTCCTGGGTGTGGAAGTAATTCTCCACCTTTTGCACCACTTTCAGCGTCTGCTGCTGGGTCGAGCCGCTCGGGAGCTGGACCGAGGTGATAAACATCCCTCTGTCTTCCAGCGGCAGGAAGGAGGTGGGCAAACGCAGGAACAGGAAAACCATGCCGCCCAGCAGCAGGACATACACCACCATCCAGCGCACGCTGCGGTGGAGGACCTTCCCCACGCCCGCTTCATAGCGCGCTGCGTTGCGGTTAAACATGCGGTTAAACCAGCCGAAAAAGCCTTTCTGGCCGTGTTGTTCACCTTTATGCAGCGGCTTAAGAAGGGTACAGCAGAGGGCAGGGGTGAGGATCATCGCCACCAGCACCGACAGCACCATGGCAGAGACGATGGTGATAGAGAACTGGCGGTAAATCGCGCCGGTGGTGCCGCCAAAGAAGGCCATCGGGATAAACACCGCCGACAGCACCATCGCGATGCCTACCAGCGCGCCCTGAATCTGCCCCATCGATTTGCGCGTTGCCTGGCGCGGCGAAAGCCCTTCCTCGCTCATGATGCGCTCAACGTTCTCCACCACCACGATGGCATCATCCACCAGCAGGCCGATGGCCAGCACCATGGCGAACATGGTCAGCGTGTTGATACTGTATCCGAAGGCGTAGAGCACCGCGAAGGTGCCGAGCAGGACCACTGGCACGGCAATGGTGGGGATAAGCGTGGCGCGGAAGTTCTGTAAGAACAGGTACATCACCAGGAACACCAGCGCGATGGCTTCGAGGAGGGTTTTCACCACGTCCTCAATGGACGCCTTCACAAATGAGGTGGTCTCGTAGGCGACTTTGTACTCCAGGCCGTGCGGGAAGAAGTGCGACAGTTCGTCCAGGCGGTTGAGTACGAGTTCAGCGGTCGCCATCTCGTTAGCGCCTGAAGCCAGTTTTACCCCCAGACCTGACGCCTGATTACCGTTAAAGCGGCTCAGGTAATCATATTTCTCCGCCCCCATTTCAACCGTGGCAACATCGCCCAGGCGCACTTCAGAACCGTCCTGATTGACCCGCAGGGTGATATTGCGGAACTGCTCCGGCGTTTGCAGCAGCGACTGCGAGTTAATGGTGGCATTCAGCGCCTGGTTATCCACCGACGGCGTGCCGCCGAGCTGGCCCACCGCGATTTGCGCATTCTGGGATTCGATGGCGTCGGTGACATCTTTAGCGGTCATCTGGACGCTGGTTAACTTATTCGGGTCAAGCCAGATGCGCATCGAGTACTGCGAACCGTAGGCGTCGATATCCCCCACGCCGTTAATACGGCTCAGCGGATCCTGAATATTACTGGCGACGTAGTCGGCAATATCCTGCTTATCCATCGAGCCGTCGGTGGAGACAAAGGCTATGGTCAAAATGTTGGTGTCACCGGTTTTACGCACGGTCACGCCCTGGTTCTGCACGGCCTGAGGCAGCTTGCGCAGGGCCGACTGGAGTTGGTTTTGCACCTGCTGCACCGCTTCGTCCGGGTCGGTACCCGCCGTAAAGCTGAGCGTCACGGTTGCCTGACCGGTGGCGCTACTCTGGGAAGACATATACATCAGGTTGTCGAGGCCGGTCATGTTCTGCTCGATAACCTGCGTCACGGTATTCTCAAGCGTCTGCGCCGAGGCACCGGGATAGTTAGCCGTGATGCGCACGTTAGGCGGTGCCAGTTCGGGATATTGCTCAACGGGAAGCGACGTAATCGCCAGGACACCTGTCAGACACAACAGGATGGCAAGTACCCAGGCAAAAATGGGGCGATCGATGAAAAAATTCGCCATGAAAAAGTGACCTCGTTTTGCTGCACGTCATTATTGTAAATTGCCCGCATCACTGTAGCGGCAAGAGCAGAGCCAAACGTGGAGAAATAAAGGAGATATTGTAAATTATCATGCGCGTTTACGCCGCGCCCCCACGCGGGCGCGACGGAAAGTATCATGCATCTTCAGGACGAGGCGTTGGCATAACGCATGACTTTACCGTTATTTACCCGCAGGTGTACTGAACCTTACGCTGACCTGCGTCCCGCCATTTGGCGGCTGAGAGAAGCTCAGCGTGCCCCCAAGCCGCCCTGCGCGTTCGCGCATGATATTCAGGCCGTAGTGCCCCGGTGGTTCGCTGGCCTCCCCAATACCGATGCCGTTGTCGCGGATCGTCACCGTGTGGGTGCCATCCGCAGCGGTAATGCAGCTTACGGTGATCTCGCTCGCTTCGGCGTGCTTGATGGCATTCAGCACCGCCTCGCGCACAATTTGCAGCAGGTGAACCTGCTTCTGGGCATCCAGCGCCAGCGAAGAGAGGCGGCAGTCGAGCGTCAGCTTCGCCTGGGTCTGGCTTTGTAGGCCGTCGAGCGACTCCTGCAGCGCGGCGGGGAGGTTGGCATGGTTCAGCGTCAGGCGGAAGGTGGTGAGCAGCTCACGCAGCTGCTGCCAGGCGTTGTTGAGCTCGCGGGAAAAGTCGGCAATGATGGTCTGCGCGGGCGCGTTTTCCTCCGGCACAGCATGTTTGAGCAGCGTAAGCTGGATCCGCAGGTAAGAAAGCACCTGCGCCAGCGAGTCATGCAGTTCGCGGGCGATGGTCGCGCGCTCTTCCATCAGCAGCAGCTGCTGAAAGTGCTTTTGCCCCTGATTGAAGTAAAGCCCACGCCCCAGCATCGTTGCGACGCTTTTCATCAGGGGCAGGGACACGTTCGCGGTGTCGCTCTGCCAGCGGAGTTCGCCATACAGCGTGTCCTGCATCAGCACCGGCAGGCTCTGCATCTGGACGGTGTCGGACTCGGTGCCCTCCGCCAGCCGCCAGTCGTCGCTGGTGCGAAGCTCCAGATAATTCATCTGCGTGTAGTCATGCACAATCTGCAAAATATGCCTGAAGCAGTGGCTGTCTATTTGCCCGGTGTTGAGCGCCTGAGAGCAGGTGAAGAGCATTTCCAGCTGCTGATGCGCTTCGTTCAGGTGCCGGGTCTTTTCGGCGACGGAGTGCTCAAGCGAGCGATACAGCGTGTGCAGTTCGCCTGACATATGGTTGAAGGCGCGGGAGAGCTGGCCCAGCTCGTTGGGCAGATGGGTGTCGGGAGCCGGGGTATCAAACGCGCGTTGCTCGATGCGCTCGCTTGCCGCCACCAGGTTTTTGAGCGGCAGAACGACCTGACGCCGGATCCGCCGCAGGGTCGTCATCGCCAGCAGCAAAATGCCGAGGCCGCCTGCCAGTGACATCAGGATAACCAGCTGAATTTTATGCTCGGTATAGTGCTGAAGCGCCAGCACAAAGGCATCAATACGGCCCACAAAATCTTCAATGTGGCTCTGGTACCACGCGGTGTCCCCGCTGGCGATGCGTTTGTCCATCTCCTGCCAGGCGAGATGTAACTGCTGATAACGCTGCTTCACGTCGTCCGGCACGTACCAGCGGCTGAGTTTTTGCAGCGCGGGCGCGCTGAGGGTCTGTTGCCACACCGCCCGGTGTTCCGCCAGCGAAGGGCTGGTGCGCTGCATCTCGTAGCCCAGCCGGTAGCTCTGCATGCGTAGCGACCCGGCGATATTGATCGCCTCGGCGTCGCGCTGGCTGCTGGCAAGCGTCAGCAGCGCAATGGCGCTGGTGAGCACGGACAGCATAATAATCGAAAAGAAAGCCCGAGCCAGGCTTCGGGAGACGGGGCGTTTAACGGTCACAAAACGGCTTCCTGAAAAAATTAATCTGCCACAGGGGCACTGGACATCGCCCGGCTTCCGGGGATGTGAACCCTGTCCGGAAGCCCCGCTGTGGGTAGAACGATTTTTTATATAAAGAGTAGGGGTATTGTTTACACGAAATTAGCGGCTGCGTCTGCTCGCCGACGCGGTGATTTTGCAACGGCGCGGCGTAAAACGCTCAAAACACACGCGTGTCGACGGGCGACAAAGCGGATTTCGCGGCGTAGTATACCCACACTCATTTAGCCGTGGAGCCTGTATGACCCTGAAAATAGACGTTATCAAAGACAAAATCCTCTCTGAAAATTACTTTGTCCTGCGTAACATCACCTACGATTTAACGCGTAAAAACGGCAAGGTGATCCGCCATAAACGCGAGGTCTACGATCGTGGCAACGGCGCAACTATTCTGCTCTATAACCGCGAAAAACAGAGCGTGGTGCTGATCCGCCAGTTTCGCGTCGCGACGTGGGTGAACGGCAACCCGGACGGGCGGCTGATTGAAACCTGTGCAGGCCTGCTGGACGACGATGAGCCGGAAGTCTGTATTCGCAAAGAGGCGATTGAAGAGACAGGCTTCGAGGTGGGCGAGGTTAAAAAGGTCTTTGAGCTGTTTATGTCGCCGGGCGGCGTGACGGAGATCGTTCATTTCTTTATCGCCGAATACCACGACGCGCAGCGGGTCAACCCGGGCGGCGGCGTGGAAGATGAAGATATCGACGTGCTGGAGCTCCCCTTTACAGAAGCCCTTAACATGGTGAAAAACGGTGAGATCAGGGACGGTAAGGCGGTGATATTGTTACAATATTTACAAACATCCGGCCTCATGACCCCCTCTTTCGAACGTCAGGAGTGAGGCTTTCGGATAAATCTATCCGATAAATCTGATTGAGCAAGCCCGGTTGTGCCACGAAGATACCGCCCAGTTTTGCGTTTTCGTTTCCGGGGTTGTGCCATTCATGCGCCTTTTCTTTCTGTTCCTTCTTTGCGTATTGTCCGCGCCGCTGGTGTGGGCTGCGCCTGCTCAGCAGTCCTTCTCCGACTGGCAGGTCACCTGCAATAACCAGAATTTTTGCGTGGCGCGCAATACCGGCGAGCATCATGGACTGGTCATGACGCTGAGCCGCAGCGCCGGGGCCAAAACCGATGCCACGCTGCGCATCGATCTCGGCGGGTTTTCCTCGCCTTCGGTGAAAGAGCCAGACATCGCGCCGCGATTACTGCTCGACAACGCGCCGGTGAAGCTTGACCCGCAGCGCTGGCAGCTTACGCCCTGGCACCTGAAAACCGACGATGCGGCGACCATCTCTGCCTTTTTAAAGCATATACAGGAAGGGCATACGCTGACGCTGCGCGGCGGCAGGCAGATTGCCTCACTGGACGGCCTTAAAGCCGCGCTGCTGTTTATCGACGCTCAGCAAAAGCGTGTCGGCAGCGAAACCGCCTGGATTAAAAAAGGGGACGATCCGCCTCTGAGCGTTCCTCCTGCGCCAGCCCTCAAAAAGGTGGCGACAGTCAATCCGACGCCCACGCCGCTTACTCACGCTGAACTAAACGATCTGCTGGACTATGGCACCTGGCGGATGAATAACAGCCAGTGCTCGCTGGATCCCAGCCGTCGCGAGGTCCGCGTCACGGCGTTAACGGATGACAAAGCGCTGCTGATCGTCAGCTGTGAAGCGGGGGCGTACAACACCGTCGATCTGGCATGGCTGGTGTCACGCAAAAAGCCGTTCGCGGCCCGTACCGTCAGGCTGCGGCTGCCGTTTACCCCGTCAAGCGAGAGCAGTGAGATGGAGCTGATGAATGCCAGCTTCGATGAGAAAAACCGGGAGTTAACGACCCTCGCATTAGGACGCGGTATCGGGGATTGCGGCATCCAGACGCGCTGGCGTTTTGACGGCCAGCGCTTTCGCCTGGTGCGCTATGCGGAAGAGCCAAGCTGCGATGGCTGGAATGGGCCAGATGCCTGGCCCACGCTGTGGATCACGCGGTAGTTTTTTGGCCGTATGGCGCTGTCGCTTACCCGGCCTGCAAAGCCACCACATCGTAGGCCGGGTAAGGCGTAGCCGCCACCCGGCAACGAAAACCGCACTACAGCACGCTTAGCGCCTTCTCGACCACGTTCTCGACGGTAAAGCCGAAATACGGGAACAGCTTGTCGGCCGGGGCCGATTCGCCGTAGCCGCGCATCCCGACAATCGCGCCTTTCAGCCCGACATACTTGTACCAGTAGTCGGCGATCCCCGCTTCCACCGCCACGCGTGCCGCAACGTTTGAAGGCAGGACCGATTCACGGTAAGCCTCATCCTGTGCGTTGAAAATATCGGTAGAGGGCAGGGAGACCACGCGCACCGCGTGACCTTCGGCGGTCAGCTTCTCCGCTGCCTTAACGGTGATTTCAATCTCAGAACCGGTAGCAATCAAAATCACGTCCGGCTTGCCGCCGCTGTCTTTCAGAATGTAGCCGCCGCGAGCGATATTTTTCACCTGCTCCGGCGTACGCTCAATCTGCGCCAGATTCTGACGCGACAGGATCAGCGCCGTCGGCCCGTTGTGGCGTTCAACCGCCAGCTTCCAGCCGACCGCGGCCTCTACCTGATCGCACGGACGCCAGGTGCTGAAGTTTGGCGTCAGGCGCAGGCTCGCCAGCTGTTCAACTGCCTGGTGCGTCGGCCCGTCTTCCCCCAGACCGATGGAGTCGTGGGTATAGACCATGATCTGCCGCGCCTTCATCAGCGCCGCCATACGCGCCGCGTTGCGGGCATATTCAACAAACATCAGGAAGGTGGCGGTATAAGGCACAAAGCCGCCGTGATGGGCGATACCGTTGGCAATGGCCGTCATCCCGAATTCACGCACGCCGTAGTGAATGTAGTTCCCGGCCACGTCCTCCTTCAGGGATTTAGAGCCAGACCAGATGGTCAGGTTACTTGGTGCCAGGTCCGCCGAGCCGCCGAGCAGTTCCGGCAGGATTGGGCCGATGGCATTGAGAGTGTTTTGCGATGCCTTACGGGTGGCAATTTTCGCCGGATTGGACTGCAACTCTTCAATCAGCGCCTGGGTTTTCGCTTCCCAGTCCTCCGGCAGACCCCCGCTCATGCGGCGGGAAAACTCGGCGGCCAGCGCCGGGTACGCCTTTTTGTAGGCGGCGAACTTCTCGTTCCAGGCGTGCTGCGCGTGTTCACCCGCTTCACGCGCGTCCCAGGCTTTGTAGATCTCTTTTGGGATCTCGAACGCCGGGTATTTCCAGCCCAGTTTCTGACGGGTCAGCGCCACCTCTTCTTCGCCCAGCGCCGCGCCGTGCGACTCTTCCTTGCCCGCTTTGTTCGGTGAGCCGAAGCCGATGGTGGTCCGGCAGATAATCAGGGACGGTTTGTCCTTCACGCTCTGCGCTTCCTGAATCGCTTTTTTCACCGCCTCAGGATCGTGACCGTCGATTTCGTGCACCACGTGCCAGTGGTAGGCCTCGAAGCGTTTGGCCGTGTCGTCGGTAAACCAGCCTTCGGTTTCCCCGTCAATCGAGATACCGTTGTGATCGTAGAAGCCAATCAGCTTACCCAGCCCCAGCGTGCCCGCCAGCGAGCAGACCTCGTGTGAAATCCCCTCCATCAGACAGCCATCGCCCATAAACACATAGGTGTAGTGGTCAACGATGTCATGGCCTGGCTGGTTAAACTGCGCGCCCAGCGTGCGCTCGGCAATCGCCAGACCGACGGCGTTCGCCAGACCCTGACCGAGCGGCCCGGTGGTGGTCTCAACGCCCGGCGTATAACCAATCTCCGGGTGGCCCGGCGTTTTCGAATGCAGCTGGCGGAAGTTTTTGATCTCCTCAAGCGGCAGATCGTAGCCGGAGAGGTGCAGCAGGCTATAGAGCAGCATGGAGGCATGGCCGTTTGAGAGAATAAAACGGTCACGATCGTACCAGGTGGGATCGGTCGGGTTGTGCTTCAGGAAGTCGTTCCACAGCACTTCGGCAATATCTGCCATGCCCATCGGGGCGCCAGGGTGGCCGGAATTGGCTTTCTGCACGGCATCCATGCTGAGGGCGCGAATGGCATTGGCGAGCTCTTTACGGGACATAGTTCACTCCATGGCAAGGTTAAAGTTTGGCGGCAAGAAGATCTTCAAGTTTGCGCTGGTCGACGGCGAACAGGCGAATGCCTTCCGCCAGTTTATCGACGGCCATTGCGTCCTGGTTGTGCTCCCAGCGGAACTCCGCCTCCGTCATCGCTTTCGGTTTTGGCAGCACGGTTGAGGTCGGCACCAGTTTACGGATCACCGTCTCGTCGCTCTGCTGCAGTTTTTTCAGCAGGTCAGGAGAGATAGTCAGGCGGTCACAGCCTGCCAGGGCGAGGATCTGCTCGGTGCGGCGGAAGCTGGCCCCCATCACGATGGTCTCGTAGCGGTGCTGTTTGTAATAGTCATAGATATTGCGGACCGACTTCACGCCGGGGTCTTCTTCCACCACATACGGGTCCATCGGCTGTTTTGCCTGATACCAGTCGTAGATACGCCCGACGAACGGTGAGACAAGGAACACGCCCGCCTCGGCGCAGGCACGTGCCTGAGCAAAGGAGAACAGCAGCGTCAGGTTGCAGTGGATCCCCTCTTTTTCCAGCACCTCGGCGGCGCGAATGCCTTCCCAGGTTGAAGCGAGCTTGATCAGAATGCGCGATTTATCAATTCCCTGCTCCTGATAAAGCTCTACCAGGCGGCGGGCTTTGTTGATGCTTTTTTCCTGGTCGAAGGAAAGGCGGGCGTCCACTTCGGTCGACACGCGTCCCGGTATGCTTTTCAGAATTTCCGCACCGATATTGACCGCCAGCTTGTCGCTGGCTTCGGCGACCTGCTGCTCCTGGGTTTTCCCGCGCTGTTTGCCATAGGCGATGGCGTCATCAATCAGATGACTGAAATGTTCAAGCCCTGCCGCTTTGAGCAGCAGCGAGGGGTTGGTGGTCGCATCTTCCGGCTGATAGCTGCGGATAGACTCGATATCGCCGCTGTCCGCGACTACGGTGGTGAATTGTTTGATGCCGTCTAGCTGGTTCATAAATAATTACTCCTTGGAAATAAAAGAGTTAGTCGAGTGTGTTTGTTCACACTTCTGCGAAAATCATGATCGACTTAACAAAAAAGCATAGCAGACGGGGGAGGCATTGCTTTCTGAGACGGGTAACATCACTGTTATAAATTGATAACAATTTTTGCTCTGCAATGGTGAGAGTTTGGCAGCCTTCAAAGTTTAGTCGGCCACCTGCGGCGATACTATGCGGCACTCCAGGGTGTGCATCAGGATCGTAAACATCACCCTTTTTGATCGATACGTGAAGGAATAACAAGATGGATGATCAGTTAAAACAAAGTGCTCTCGATTTTCATGAATTCCCGGTTCCGGGCAAAATCCAGGTTTCCCCTACCAAGCCGCTGGCGACCCAGCGCGATCTGGCGCTGGCCTACTCGCCGGGCGTTGCCGCGCCGTGTCTTGAAATTGAAAAAGACCCGCTGGCAGCCTACAAATACACCGCGCGCGGTAATCTGGTGGCGGTAATCTCCAACGGCACGGCGGTACTGGGATTAGGCAATATCGGTGCGCTGGCGGGTAAGCCGGTGATGGAAGGGAAGGGCGTACTGTTCAAGAAATTTGCCGGTATCGACGTGTTTGATATCGAAGTGGACGAGCTGGACCCGGACAAATTCATCAACGTGGTGGCAGCCCTGGAGCCCACATTCGGCGGCATCAACCTGGAAGATATCAAAGCGCCGGAATGTTTCTATATCGAGCAAAAGCTGCGCGAGCGCATGAACATTCCCGTGTTCCACGATGACCAGCACGGCACGGCGATTATCAGCACCGCGGCCATTCTGAACGGCCTGCGGGTGGTGGAAAAAAATCTGTCTGACGTGCGCATGGTGGTCTCGGGGGCGGGCGCGGCGGCGATTGCCTGTATGAACCTGCTGGTGGCGCTTGGGATGCAGAAACACAACATTGTGGTCTGCGACTCCAAAGGCGTGATCTATAAAGACCGCGAGCCAAATATGGCGGAAACCAAAGCGGCGTACGCGGTGGACGATGACGGAAAACGGACCCTGGACGACGTGATCGACGGCGCGGATATCTTCCTTGGCTGCTCCGGACCGAAAGTCCTGACTCAGGAGATGGTACAGAAGATGGCGCGCGCGCCGATGATCCTGGCGCTGGCGAACCCGGAGCCGGAAATCCTGCCGCCGCTGGCGAAAGCGGTGCGTGAAGACGCCATTATCTGTACCGGTCGCTCGGACTACCCAAACCAGGTGAACAACGTGCTGTGCTTCCCGTTCATCTTCCGCGGCGCGCTGGACGTGGGTGCGACGGCAATCAACGAAGAGATGAAGCTGGCCGCTGTTCACGCCATCGCCGAGCTGGCCCACGCCGAGCAGAGCGAAGTGGTTGCCTCAGCCTATGGCGATCAGGATCTGAGCTTTGGCCCGGACTACATCATTCCTAAACCGTTCGACCCGCGTTTGATTGTCAAAATCGCGCCAGCGGTAGCCAAAGCGGCGATGGACTCCGGCGTGGCGACGCGTCCGATTCAGGATTTCGATGCCTACGTCGATAAGCTCACCGAGTTTGTTTACAAAACCAACCTGTTCATGAAGCCGATCTTCTCCCAGGCGCGCGCCGACGCGAAGCGCGTGGTGCTGGCGGAAGGGGAGGAGGCGCGCGTGCTGCACGCGACGCAGGAGCTGATCACCTTAGGGCTGGCGAAACCGATCCTGATTGGCCGTCCGAGCGTAATCGAGATGCGTATCCAGAAGCTGGGGCTACAGATTAAGCCGGGCGTGGACTTTGAGATCGTTAACAACGAATCCGATCCGCGTTTCAAAGAGTACTGGAACGAATACTACGCGATCATGAAACGTCGCGGGATCACCCAGGAGCAGGCGCAGAAAGCCGTGATCAGCAACACCACGGTGATCGGCGCGATCATGGTTCAGCGTGGCGAAGCGGATGCGCTGATCTGCGGCACCGTAGGTGATTACCACGAGCATTTCAGCGTGGTGCAGGAGATCTTCGGCTATCGCGACGGGGTGCATACCGCCGGGGCAATGAACGCGCTGCTGCTGCCAAGCGGGAACACCTTTATTGCGGATACCTACGTCAACGACGATCCGACGCCGGAGCAGCTGGCGGAAATCACCGTGATGGCGGCGGAAACCGTGCGCCGGTTTGGTATCGAGCCGAAAGTTGCGCTGCTCTCTCATTCGAACTTTGGTTCCTCGAAATCTGCGGCGGCCTGCAAAATGCGCGAGACGCTGGAGCGGGTGCGCGAGCGTGCGCCGGAGCTGATGATCGACGGTGAGATGCACGGCGATGCCGCGCTGGTGGAGAGCATTCGCAACGAACGGATGCCGGACAGCCCGCTGAAAGGCTCGGCTAACGTGCTGATCATGCCGAACGTCGAAGCGGCGCGGATCAGCTACAACCTGCTGCGCGTGTCCAGCTCTGAAGGGGTCACCGTAGGACCGGTGCTGATGGGCATCTCGAAGCCGGTGCATGTGTTAACACCGATTGCCTCTGTGCGTCGGATTGTGAACATGGTGGCGCTGGCGGTGGTTGAAGCGCAGACGCAGCCGCTGTAAGGGCGTGGTGTCGGGTGGCGCATTCGCCTACCCGACCTACGGATTATGCAGGCCGGGCAAGCGCCGGCATTAAACCCAGTCCCGAACCCGAATAAACGCTTTCAGGGCAGCCTCAGGGCTGCCTTCTTTCGGATCAAAGTTGTACTCCCAGCGCACCAGCGGCGGCATCGACATCAGGATCGACTCCGTGCGCCCGCCGGTTTGCAGGCCAAACAGCGTACCGCGATCCCACACCAGGTTGAACTCCACGTAGCGCCCGCGTCGATAGAGCTGGAACTCCCGTTCGCGCACGCCGTAATCGGTGTTTTTGCGCCGCTCGACGATGGGCAGGTAGGCGTCGGTAAAGCCCTGGCCTACCGCCTGCATAAAGCGAAACGCGGTGTCAAAATCCGGCGTGTTGAGATCGTCAAAGAACAGCCCGCCAATGCCGCGCTGCTCATCGCGGTGCTTGAGATAGAAATAGTCGTCGCACCACTTTTTGTAGTTCGGGTAAACGTCTTCGCCAAACGGCAGGCACAGGTCGCGCGCGGTGGTGTGCCAGTGCACGGCGTCCTCTTCAAAGCCGTAGTAGGGCGTAAGATCGAACCCGCCGCCAAACCACCAGACCGGATCGGCCCCCGGTTTTTCCGCAATGAAAAAACGCACGTTGGCGTGGCTGGTCGGCACAAAGGGATTATGCGGATGCACCACCAGCGATACGCCCATCGCCTCGAAGCTACGGCCCGCCAGCTCCGGGCGGTGCGCGGTTGCGGAGGCGGGCATGGCATCGCCATGAACGTGGGAAAAGTTTACGCCGGCCTGCTCAAAGACGCCGCCGTTACGCAGCACGCGGCTTCGGCCACCGCCGCCCGCGTCGCGCTGCCAGCTATCTTCCTGGAATTCACCGCCGTCTTCGGCGGCCAGTTTCTGGCAAATCTCATCCTGCAGCTGCATCAGGAAGGATTTCACCCGCTGTGCATTGGGTTTCATTAACGTTTCCTGGAGTGCGCTTTTTGATTATCAAACCAGTTGAAATAACTGATGATCCCGGAGGCAATGGCATTGGCGATCTTCTGGCGAAACGCCGTAGTACCGAGCAGTCGCTCCTCTTCCGGGTTGGTGATAAACGAGGTTTCAACCAGCACCGAGGGGATCGACGGCGATTTCAGCACCACAAACGCCGCCTGCTCGGTGCCTTTACTGTGCAACCGATGCACGGGCTTAATCTTTTTCAGGATATGCGAGCCGAGCGTCAGGCTGTTTTTAATGGTGTCCGTCTGAACAAGGTCAAACAGCACCTGCTGGAGCAGGTGATCTTTGTCGGTCGCTTTCTTCCCGGCCACTTCGTCCGCCCGGTTTTCACGGTCGGAGAGGTATTTAGCCATTGCGCTACTGGCCCCACGGTTAGAGAGGGCAAACACCGATGCGCCCGCCGCGGATGGGTTGGTAAAGCCGTCGGCGTGAATCGACATAAACAGATCGGCGCCGTGCTGATGGGCGATTTCAACGCGGTCGTACAGGGGAATAAAGGTGTCGCCGGTGCGCGTCAGACGCGCGTCAATGCCGTTGTTGCGTAAAATCGATCGCACATTTTTTGCAATCGCCAGCACGACGTGTTTTTCTTTCGAACCGTTTCTTCCAATGGCGCCGGTATCAATGCCCCCATGACCCGGATCCAGCATAACCAGGCGTCGTGCGCCCGCTTTTTTAGCTTTTGGCTTGCTGTGCCCGTTGTGGGTTTTTAGCGTGCTCTCGTCTTTTGCCTGAGCCTGCTTTGCGATGCCCGTTAACGTTAAGGCCGCCAGCCCCGCTTTGAGAACCTGACGACGCGATGTGAGTGCTTTTAATGGTTTGAATGTGCTCATGCGGCCTGAATAGTAAAAATTGGGGTCCTGGTGTTATATCGTATCGCGTTTGGCGTTACGACAGTCCTTATTGAGAATTGTTTTACTTTTCATTTCAATACGTGACAAAGTGACATTATGCCAAATTTTGGCGAGATTTTCCCCGCATATTGGCTAAACGGGGCGTTCGGGCGATAATTACTGTTTTTAAACCCAAAAAGGCGGTTAATACCATGGAGATACGCGTTTTTCGCCAGGAAGATTTCGAAGAGGTGATTACCCTTTGGGAGCGCTGCGATTTGCTGCGTCCGTGGAACGATCCGGAAATGGATATCGAACGTAAGGTCAATCACGATGTCAGCCTGTTCCTGATTGCGGAAGTGAACGGCGAGGTGGTCGGTACGGTGATGGGCGGTTACGACGGACATCGCGGCTCGGCCTATTATCTGGGCGTTCATCCGGAATACCGCGCGCGCGGCATTGCTAACGCGCTGCTTAATCGTCTGGAAAAGAAACTGATTGCCCGCGGCTGTCCGAAGATCCAGATCATGGTGCGGGAAGACAACGACGTGGTGCTGGGCATGTATGAGCGTCTGGGCTATGAGCATGCCGACGTGCTGAGTTTAGGTAAGCGTTTGATCGAAGATGAAGAGTATTGAGTTTCACCCTGCCGATTACGACACCCAGGGTCGTCTTCGTTTGCCCTTCCTGTTCTGGTGCGTGCTGCTGTTACAGGCACGCACCTGGGTACTGTTTGTGATGGCCGGCGCGTCGCGCGGGCAGGGCGACACGCTGCTGAATCTGTTCTACCCCGACCACGACGCGTTCTGGCTCGGACTGCTGCCTGGTGTGCCTGCGGTGCTGGCGTTTCTGTGCAGCGGACGGCGGCAGGTTATCCCGCGCGTCTGGAGCGCGCTGCGCGGGCTGTTGATCCTTGCGCAGGTGGTGCTGCTGGGCTGGCAGCCGTGGCTCTGGCTTAACGGCGAGCCGCTGTCGGGCATCGGGGTTGCGCTGGTGGTGGCGGACATCGTCGCGCTGCTGTGGCTGCTGACCAACCCGCGTCTGCGCGCCTGTTTTACCCCCGAGAAAGATTAAGCGGCACTTTTTGCCGATGCCGCACTCCAACAAGCGTTGATTGACTAAGAAAGGACGTTTTAATGAAATCGCTGCGTTTACTTTTATGCGCTCTGCCGCTGGCGTTAACCGGCTGCTCAACGCTCTCCTCCGTTAACTGGTCTGCAGCCTATCCGTGGAACTGGTTTGGCTCTTCAACGGAAGTCACCGAGCAGGGCGTGGGTAACATCACCGCCGCCACCGCGCTGAACCAGGACGCCATTCAGGACGCGCTGGGCAGCGACTACCGCCTGCGCAGCGGTATGAAAACCGAAAACGGCACCATCGTGCGTTATTTTGAAGCCCTGAAGGATGACAAACTGGCGCTGGTGATCAACGGCGATAACGGCACCGTTAATCGCGTGGCGGTGATGGACGAGGACATTCCGACGGCGAGCGGCGTCAAGGTCGGCACGCCGTTTGGCGATCTTTATCAAAAAGCCTTTGGCCACTGCACCAGCGTGCCGTCGGACGACCGCGTCGCGGTAGAGTGTAAGGCGGAGGGCAGCCTGCACATCAGCTATCTCTTCACCGGCGAGTGGAGCGGCCCGGAAGGGTTAATGCCGTCTGACGACACGCTGAAAACCTGGAAAGTGAGCAAGATTATCTGGAAGCAGTAATTTGCGCCTGAACAAACCGCCTCGCTGAAATCCAGGTATAATAGCCGCCATCAATGCCACGCTACCGTGGCATCTTTTTTTCAGGAGGAGCGATGTCTCAGGTTCAGAGTGGCATTTTGCCAGAACATTGCCGCGCGGCGATTTGGATTGAAGCCAACGTCAACGGGGATGTGGATGCCCTGCGTGCGGCCAGCAAGATTTTTATCGATAAACTGGCGACGTTTCAGGCGACATTCCCGGATGCCCACCTTGGCGCGGTTGTCGCGTTTGGCAATAACGTCTGGCGCCAGCTGAGCGGCGGCGAAGGGGCGCAAGAGCTGAAAGATTTCATCCCTTACGGCAAAGGCCTGGCCCCGGCAACCCAGTACGACGTGCTGATCCATATCCTTTCCCTGCGTCATGACCTGAACTTTTCCGTGGCCCAGGCGGCGCTGGAGGCCTTTGGCGACAGCATCAAGGTGCAGGAAGAGGTGCACGGTTTCCGCTGGGTGGAAGAGCGCGATTTGAGCGGCTTCGTTGACGGAACCGAAAACCCGGCGGGTGAAGAGACGCGTCGCGAAGTGGCGGTGATCAAAGACGGCGTGGACGCGGGCGGCAGCTACGTGTTCGTCCAGCGCTGGGAACATAACCTCAAGCAGCTTAACCGCATGAGCGTGCACGATCAGGAGATGATGATCGGCCGCACCAGGGACGCCAACGAAGAGATCGACGGCGACGTCCGGCCTGTGACCTCGCACCTGACCCGCGTTGACCTCAAGGAAGACGGCAAAGGGCTGAAGATTGTGCGCCAGAGCCTGCCGTACGGCACCGCCAGCGGCACGCACGGCCTTTACTTCTGCGCCTACTGCGCGCGCCTGTATAACATTGAACAGCAACTGCTGAGCATGTTCGGCGACACCGACGGCAAGCGCGACGCCATGCTGCGCTTCACCAAACCGGTGACCGGCGGCTACTACTTTGCGCCGTCCGTAGAGCGACTGCTCGCGCTGTAAACTGCTCCCCATACCCAGGCCGGGTAAGCGTTAGTGCCACCCGGCAATTTTCCCCGCAGCCTTATTCTCTTTTCTGCTTCTAAATCACCAAACGGTATATAAAACCGTTACTCCTTTCGTCCTCGTTATAAATATTATGACCATAAGATAGTCATCTCATTTATAAGGGTGCGCAATGGCCGCTTCTGTACTGAAAAAAGGTTCCCTGGCGCTGGCAGGTTTACTGCTGGTGGCACAGGCGCAGGCAACCGAGTTGCTGAACAGCTCGTATGATGTCTCCCGCGAGCTGTTTGCCGCCCTTAACCCGCCGTTTGAGCAGCAGTGGGCCAAAGACAACAACGGCGACAAGCTGACCATTAAGCAGTCTCATGCCGGTTCGTCCAAGCAGGCGCTGGCGATCCTGCAGGGGCTGAAAGCGGACGTGGTGACGTATAACCAGGTAACGGATGTGCAGATCCTGCACGACAAGGGCAAGCTGATCCCGGCGGACTGGCAGAGCCGCCTGCCGAACAACAGTTCGCCGTTCTACTCCACCATGGGCTTCCTGGTGCGCAAGGGCAACCCGAAAAATATCCACGACTGGAACGATCTCGTGCGCTCCGACGTGAAGCTTGTCTTCCCGAACCCAAAAACCTCCGGTAACGCGCGCTACACCTATCTGGCCGCGTGGGGCGCGGCGGACAAGGCGGACGGCAACGACAAAGCCAAAACCGAGCAGTTCATGACCCAGTTCCTGAAAAACGTCGAAGTGTTTGATACCGGCGGACGCGGAGCCACCACCACCTTCGCCGAGCGCGGCCTGGGTGACGTGCTGATCAGCTTCGAATCGGAAGTGAACAACATCCGCAAACAGTACGAGGCGCAGGGCTTCGAGGTGGTCATCCCGAAAACCAACATCCTGGCCGAGTTCCCGGTGGCGTGGGTGGATAAAAACGTGAAGGCCAACGGCACCGAGAAGGCGGCGAAGGCTTACCTGAACTATCTGTACAGCCCGCAGGCGCAGACCATCATTACTGATTATTACTACCGCGTGAATAACCCGGACGTGATGAACACGCTGAAGGATAAATTCCCGCAGACCGAGTTGTTCCGCGTGGAAGATCATTTTGGCACGTGGCCTGAGGTGATGAAGACGCACTTTGTCAGTGGCGGAGAGTTAGACAAACTGCTGGCGGCGGGGCGTAAGTAATGTTTGCAGGATCAACAAGACGCGTGCTGCCGGGCTTTACCCTGAGCCTCGGGACCAGCCTGCTGTTCGTCTGCCTGATTTTGCTGTTGCCGCTCAGCGCGCTGGTCATGCAGCTCGCCCAGATGAGCTGGGCGCAGTACTGGGAGGTCATTACCAACCCGCAGGTGGTGGCGGCCTATAAAGTCACGCTGCTGTCGGCGTTTGTGGCCTCCATTTTTAACGGCGTGTTCGGCCTGCTGATGGCGTGGATCTTAACCCGCTACCGTTTCCCGGGCCGTACGCTGCTGGATGCGCTGATGGACCTGCCGTTTGCGCTTCCGACCGCGGTTGCAGGCTTAACGCTGGCGTCGCTGTTCTCCGTCAACGGGTTTTACGGCGAGTGGCTGGCGAAGTTTGATATCAAAGTGACCTATACCTGGCTTGGTATCGCAGTGGCGATGGCCTTTACCAGCATCCCGTTCGTGGTGCGTACCGTTCAGCCGGTGCTGGAAGAGTTAGGCCCGGAGTATGAAGAGGCGGCAGAAACGTTGGGTGCCACGCGCTGGCAGAGTTTTCGCAAGGTGGTGCTGCCGGAGCTGTCTCCGGCGCTGCTGGCGGGCGTGGCGCTGTCGTTTACCCGCAGCCTCGGCGAGTTCGGCGCGGTGATTTTCATCGCCGGGAATATCGCGTGGAAAACGGAAGTGACCTCGCTGATGATTTTTGTGCGTTTGCAGGAGTTTGATTATCCGGCGGCCAGTGCGATTGCCTCGGTGATCCTCGCCGCGTCGCTGCTGCTGCTGTTCTCGATTAACACTCTGCAAAGTCGCTTTGGTCGACGCGTGGTAGGTCACTGATGGCGGAAGTTACTCAATTGAAGCGCTATGACGCGCCCCGTATCAACTGGGGTAAATGGTTTCTGATTGGCACGGGCGTGCTGGTGTCGGCGTTTATTCTCGTCGTGCCGATGGTCTACATCTTTGTACAGGCGTTCAGCAAAGGGCTGATGCCTGCGCTGGAAAACCTGGCGAACCCGGATATGCTCCACGCCATCTGGCTGACCGTGCTGATTGCGCTGATCACCGTGCCGGTGAACCTGGTGTTCGGCACGCTGCTGGCCTGGCTGGTGACGCGCTTTAACTTCCCAGGCCGTCAGCTTTTGCTGACCCTGCTGGATATCCCCTTTGCGGTTTCGCCGGTGGTGGCGGGCCTGGTTTACCTGCTGTTCTACGGTTCCAACGGCCCGCTGGGCGGCTGGCTGGACGAGCATAACCTGCAAATCATGTTCGCCTGGCCGGGCATGGTGCTGGTGACGGTTTTTGTCACCTGTCCGTTTGTGGTGCGCGAGCTGGTTCCGGTGATGTTAAGTCAGGGCAGCCATGAAGACGAAGCGGCGGTGCTGCTGGGCGCCTCCGGCTGGCAGATGTTCCGTCGCGTCACGCTGCCGAATATCCGCTGGGCACTGCTCTATGGCGTGGTGCTGACCAACGCCCGCGCGATTGGTGAATTTGGTGCGGTGTCGGTGGTGTCCGGCTCGATCCGCGGCGAAACCCTGTCGCTGCCGTTACAGATTGAATTACTGGAACAGGACTACAACACCGTCGGTTCCTTTACTGCCGCAGCGTTGCTGACGCTGATGGCGATTTTGACCCTGTTTTTGAAGAGTGTGGTGCAGTGGCGTTTAGAGAATCAGGAAAAACGTCAGCATCAGGAGGGAAATCATGAGCATTGAGATTGCCAATATTAAGAAGTCTTTTGGTCGCACCCAGGTGCTGAATGATATCTCGCTGGATATCCCTTCCGGACAAATGGTCGCGCTGCTGGGGCCGTCTGGCTCCGGTAAAACCACGCTGCTGCGTATCATCGCCGGGCTTGAGCACCAGACCAGCGGACACATCCGCTTCCACGGTACCGACGTGAGCCGCCTGCATGCCCGCGACCGTAAGGTGGGCTTTGTGTTCCAGCACTACGCGCTGTTCCGCCACATGACCGTATTCGACAACATCGCCTTTGGCCTGACCGTGCTGCCGCGTCGCGAGCGTCCCAGTGCGGCAGCCATCAAAGCGAAAGTGACCAAACTGCTGGAGATGGTGCAGCTCGCTCATCTGGCGGACCGTTTTCCCGCCCAGCTTTCCGGCGGTCAGAAACAGCGTGTCGCCCTGGCGCGCGCGCTGGCCGTTGAGCCGCAGATCCTGCTGCTGGACGAACCGTTCGGCGCGCTGGACGCGCAGGTGCGAAAAGAGCTACGCCGCTGGCTGCGTCAGCTGCACGAAGAGCTTAAGTTTACCAGCGTCTTCGTGACCCACGATCAGGAAGAGGCGATGGAAGTCGCGGACCGCGTGGTGGTGATGAGCCAGGGGAACATTGAGCAGGTAGACGAGCCGGAACAACTCTGGCGCGAGCCGTCCACCCGCTTCGTGCTCGAATTCATGGGGGAAGTGAACCGCCTGCAGGGCACCATTCGCGGCGGCCAGTTCCACGTCGGCGCGCACCGCTGGCCGCTGGGCTACACCTCCGCCCATCAGGGGCCGGTGGATCTGTTCCTGCGTCCGTGGGAAGTGGACGTCAGCCGTCGTACCAGCCTGGATTCACCGCTGCCGGTGCAGGTTCTTGAGGCTAGCCCTAAAGGGCACTACACCCAACTGGTGGTACAACCGCTGGGCTGGTACACCGAGCCGCTGACCGTGGTGATGCGTGATGACGTGCCGCCGCACCGGGGTGAACGCCTGTTTGTGGGCCTGCAGCATGCCCGTATTTATCATGGCAACGAGCGTATTGAGACGCGCGAGGATATTGCTCTGGCGGAGTCGGCCTGATAGGTTAGGATTACGTAGTTTTGCCGGGTGGCGCTGCGCTTACCCGGTCTACAATATGACGTCTGTAGGCCCGGATCGCTGCACGCCACCGGGCTTTTTATTGGACAGCGATCATGAATACATTAGAACACACCATCGGCAATACCCCTCTGGTCAAACTACAGCGCCTGGGGCCTGACAATGGCAGCGAAATCTGGGTCAAACTTGAAGGCAATAACCCCGCTGGGTCGGTAAAAGATCGGGCGGCGCTGTCGATGATAGTCGAGGCCGAAAAACGCGGTGAAATTAAGCCCGGCGACGTATTGATTGAGGCAACCAGCGGCAACACGGGCATTGCGCTGGCGATGATTGCCGCGCTCAAAGGCTACCGGATGAAGCTTTTAATGCCGGACAACATGAGCCAGGAGCGCCGTGCGGCAATGCGTGCCTACGGCGCAGAGCTGATTCTGGTCACCAAAGAGCAGGGGATGGAAGGGGCGCGCGACCTGGCGTTAGAGATGGCCGGGCGCGGCGAAGGCAAGCTGCTCGACCAGTTCAACAATCCCGATAACCCGTACGCTCACTACACCACCACCGGGCCAGAAATCTGGCAACAAACCGGAGGGCGCATCAGCCACTTTGTCTCCAGCATGGGCACAACCGGCACCATTACCGGCGTGTCGCGTTTTCTGCGCGAGCAGGAAAAAGCGGTCACCATCGTCGGCCTGCAGCCGGAAGAGGGAAGCAGCATCCCCGGCATTCGCCGCTGGCCTGCAGAGTACATGCCGGGCATTTTTAATGCGCAGCTGGTGGACCTGGTGCTGGATATTCACCAGCGTGAGGCGGAGAATACCATGCGTGAGCTGGCCGTGCGTGAAGGTATCTTCTGCGGCGTCAGTTCGGGTGGCGCGGTAGCCGGTGCGATCCGGGTAGCGCAGGACAATCCGGGCGCGGTGGTGGTGGCAATAATCTGCGATCGCGGGGATCGTTATCTTTCTACCGGCGTCTTTGGTGAAGAGAGTTATTCGCAGGGGGCGGGGATTTAAGCGTCATGGAGATGATTTTATTCCGGGATAAAACCCGGGCGCAGCAAACCGACATTGTTGCCGTGCAGTCGCAGGTGGTTTACGGCAGCGTGGGTAACAGCATTGCGGTGCCGAATATCAGGACCCATCAACTGAACGTTACGGCGGTGCCAACGGTGCTGTTCAGCAATACACCCCATTACGATACGTTTTACGGCGGGGTGATCCCGGACGAGTGGTTTAGCGGCTATCTGAAGGCGCTGGAAGAGCGCGAGATTTTGCGCGAGCTTAAAGCCGTGACCACGGGCTATATGGGTAGCGCCAGCCAGATTGCGCTGCTGTCTCACTGGCTGAAAGCGATTAAGGTTCAGCATCCCGACCTGCTGGTGCTGGTTGACCCGGTTATCGGGGACATCGACAGCGGCATGTACGTGAAGCCCGATATCCCGGAAGCCTACCGTCAGCACCTGCTGCCGCTGGCGCAGGGGATTACGCCTAACGTCTTTGAACTCGAGGTGCTCAGCGGCAAACCGTGCCGCACACCTGAAAGCGCCATCGCGGCGGCTCAGGAGTTGCTCTCAGACACGCTGAAATGGGTAGCCATCACCAGCGCGCCCGTTGCTGACGCCCCGGAAAACATCCATGTGGTGCTGGTCACCCGGGAAGGCGTTACCGTGAGCGCGCACCCGCGCGTGAAGACGGACCTGAAAGGCACCGGCGATCTTTTCTGCTCTGAGCTGGTGAGCGGTATC
Source organism: Enterobacter sp. 2VL (assembly GCF_005503595.1). Lineage (NCBI taxonomy): Bacteria > Pseudomonadati > Pseudomonadota > Gammaproteobacteria > Enterobacterales > Enterobacteriaceae > Enterobacter > Enterobacter sp. 2VL. The sequence goes on along the minus strand of NZ_SCNE01000003.1, from coordinate 412,916 downwards.
GTTGAAGGAAAGAGCGTTGCAGAGGCGATTCGCACGGCGGGGGACCGCGTCACCGAGGTGATGATGTTCACGCATGAAAAAGGCTATGACGAGCTTATTCTTCCTGCATAAACAAAAATGGCGCCCGAAGGCGCCATTTTTCTGTGCGGCAAGAATTACTTCTTGATGCGGATAACCGGGGTTTCACCCACGGTCACGCTGCCAGACAGTTTGATCAGTTCTTTGATTTCATCCATGTTGGAGATAACAACCGGCGTCAGGGTAGACTTGGCTTTTTCTTCCAGCAGTGGCAGATCGAATTCAATCACCGGGTCGCCAACTTTAACGCGCTGGCCTTCTTCTGCGATACGTTTGAAGCCTTCGCCTTTCAGTTCAACGGTGTCGATACCGAAGTGAACGAACAGTTCGATACCGCTATCAGATTCGATAGAGAACGCATGGTTGGTTTCAAAAATTTTACCGATGGTGCCGTCAACTGGAGCAACCATTTTGTTGCCAGTTGGTTTGATAGCAATGCCATCACCAACGATTTTCTCAGCAAACACTACATCCGGCACGTCTTCGATGTTGACGATCTCGCCGGAGAGCGGAGCAACAATCTCAATAGTTCCGGAGTCTTTCTTGTCATCAGAAACCAGAGATTTCAGTTTATCGAACAAACCCATGATCTTCTCCTAAGCAGTAATTGGGCCGCATCTCGTGGATTAGCAGATTGTTTTTTCTTCAATGAACTTGTTAACCAGCGTCATTAACTCGTCCGTTGTCGGTTGAGCAAGAGCCTGCTCTGCTAATACCTTCGCATCTTCGAAGTTCGTGTTACGGATAATCTTCTTAATGCGAGGGATGGAAATGGCGCTCATAGAGAATTCGTCCAGACCCATACCCAGCAACAGAAGTGTAGCACGTTCGTCGCCTGCAAGCTCACCGCACATGCCAGTCCATTTACCTTCTGCATGAGAAGCATCAATAACTTGCTTAATAAGCGTCAGTACGGACGGTGACATTGGCTGGTAGAGATGTGAAATCATATCATTACCACGGTCAACTGCCAGGGTGTACTGCGTTAAATCATTGGTACCGATACTAAAGAAATCAACTTCTTTGGCTAAATGACGCGCAATGGTCGCCGCCGCTGGTGTTTCTACCATCACGCCGATCTCGATTGACTCGTCAAAGGCTTTGCCTTCGTCGCGCAGCTCCTGTTTGTAGATTTCGATCTCTTTTTTCAGTGCACGCACTTCTTCAACAGAGATGATCATCGGGAACATAATGCGCAGCTTACCGAACGCAGAGGCACGCAGGATAGCGCGAACCTGGTCACGCAGGATCTCTTTACGATCCATGGCGATACGAACCGCACGCCAGCCCAGGAACGGGTTCTCTTCTTTCGGGAAGTTCATGTACGGCAGCTCTTTGTCGCCACCGATGTCCATGGTACGTACGATAACCGCCTGAGAGCCACAGGCTTCAGCCACCGCTTTGTAAGCAGCGAACTGCTCTTCTTCGGTTGGCAGTGCGTCGCGGTCCATGAACAGGAATTCAGTACGATACAGACCGACACCTTCCGCGCCGTTGCGCTCAGCGCCGTCGACGTCGCGGACGGTACCGATGTTAGCGCACACTTCAACCTGATGACCGTCCAGCGTAATGGCTGGCAGATCTTTCAGCTTAGCGAGTTCCGCTTTCTCGGTAGCAACCTGCTCCTGAACGGTGCGCAGCTGCTCGATCACGTCGTTAGTTGGGTTGACGTAAACCACATTGTTTACGGCATCCAGAATCAGATAGTCGTCGTTTTTCACCTGAGAGGTGACGCTACCGGTACCCACGATGGCAGGCAGTTCCAGAGAACGCGCCATGATAGAGGTGTGGGAGGTACGTCCACCCGCATCGGTGATGAAACCCAGCACCTTGTTCAGGTTCAGCTGTGCGGTTTCAGACGGGGTCAGATCGGCGGCAACCAGGATAACTTCGTCCTGAATCGCGCTCAGATCGATAATGGCCAGACCCAGGATGTTGCGCAGCAGGCGCTTACCGATGTCACGTACGTCCGCCGCACGCTCTTTCAGGTATTCATCATCCAGTTCTTCCAGGGCAGTTGCCTGACCTTCGATAACTTCATGCGCAGCTGCATCAGCCGTCATGCCTTTATCTTTAATCAGGGCTATGATTTCCTGCTCCAGCTCCTCATCTTCGAGCAGCATGATGTGCCCTTCGAAGATAGCTTCTTTTTCTTCACCGAAAGTTTCACCAGCTTTAGTTTTGATCGCTTCCAGTTGCGCAGATGCCTTGGCACGACCGCTCAGAAAACGTTCAACTTCCTGATCAACCTTGTCGGCAGAAATTTTTTTCCGGTCGATGACGATCTCGTCTTCTTTCAGCAGCAGTGCTTTGCCGAAAGCGATACCCGGGGATGCTAAAATGCCTGAAATCATAACCCTACCTTACTTGTGACTGATATATAAAAGAACCCGTAAACTTACTCGAGCTCAGCCATCAGTTTTACCAGATGCTCAACTGCTTTCTGCTCATCTTCGCCTTCTGCGGAGATGGTCACAACGGTACCCTGAGTCAGGCCCAGAGTTTGCAGTTTGAACAGGCTTTTTGCGCTGGCGCTTTTGCCGTTGGAAGTCACAGTGATTTCAGAAGTGAAGCCTTTCGCTTCTTTAACAAACTGAGCAGCAGGGCGGGTATGCAGACCGTTCGGAGCGGTAATGGTAACTTCTTGCTGGAACATTGTATTTCCCCAACTTATAGGTTTAGTGTTGTGGAACTAAAGTCTAGCCTGGCGACTTAACTTTAGCCTGTATTGTTAGCGCTGACGTTTCTACCGTCATTAAACATTATGCAGTGAAAGCAAGACTTGAACCAAATCATAAAATCGATTCAGCAAGGCGATTTCGTTGAATGATTAATTTCGCGCTTCAAAATAATTGCTGGTTTAAATACCAGACCAGACGGGGTGAATCAATGCCAGGAGGGGTAAAACTTTGAAGCAGACCACAAAAAAGCACCCGAAAAGGTGCTTTTTTACGCGTTTTTAACATGCTGGCATTACTGTTGCAGCTCTTTTTCAGTAAAGAGATCGGCGAACAGGGCAGTACTTAAGTAACGCTCACCCGAGGAAGGCAGGATAACCACAATATTCTTATTGGTAAAGGTTTCATCTTCCTGAAGCTTGAGCGCCGCCGCGACGGCCGCACCTGAAGAGATACCGGCCAGAATGCCTTCTTCGTCCATCAGACGACGCGCGGTGGAGATCGCCTCTTCGTTAGTAATAGCGACAACCTTGTCGATCAGCTTCAGATCCAGGTTACCCGGAATGAAGCCCGCGCCAATGCCCTGGATTTTATGCGGGCCTGGTTTCAGCTCTTCACCCGCCAGCGCCTGAGCAATCACCGGGGAGTCGGTTGGCTCCACGGCCACGGTGATCAGATCTTTTTTGCCTTTGGTGCCTTTAATATAGCGCGATACGCCCGTCAGGGTGCCGCCGGTACCCACGCCGGAGATGAATACATCAACCTGGCCGTCGGTATCTTCCCAGATTTCCGGGCCGGTGGTTTTCTCGTGAATTTCCGGGTTTGCCGGATTGCTGAACTGCTGCAGCAGCAGGTATTTGGCCGGGTCGCTCGCCACAATCTCTTCGGCTTTCTGGATGGCCCCTTTCATGCCTTTTGCGCCTTCGGTCAGCACCAGGTTTGCACCCAGCGCTTTCAGCAGCTTGCGACGTTCAATACTCATGGTTTCAGGCATGGTCAGCGTCAGCTTATAGCCGCGCGCGGCAGCCACGTAGGCCAGAGCAATACCGGTGTTGCCGCTGGTAGGCTCAACCAGCTCAACGCCAGGCTTCAGCACGCCACGTTTTTCGGCATCCCAAATCATGTTTGCACCGATACGGCATTTCACGCTGAAGCTCGGGTTACGAGATTCGACCTTCGCCAGGATGCGTCCATTACCGATACGGTTCAGTCGAACCAGGGGCGTATGACCGATAGTCAGCGAGTTGTCTTCATAAATCTTACTCATGGCCTGTCCTTAACTGTATGAAATTGGGATACCGACCCAGCATACCTGTAGTACAGGTAGGGGGAAGTAAGGAATTCGCATATCTATATGCTGCAAGGAAATAATGGGGATCAGTATGGAATAAGGGAGAGCATGAGCTACTCCCTCTTTACACATTTTTGCATTATTTCCATAACGCGTGCTTAGCACGGTAGCAGTCCACCCACATTGCGGTGGCACCGCACACAGCGACCGGCATGATGAACAGATTCAGGAACGGGATCATGGTGAACAGGCTGGTCAACGCGCCGAACTGCATGTTGGCCACCTTCTGCGTTCGCAGGGCGGTGCGCATCTCTTTGAACGGCACCTTATGGTTATCGAAGGGGTAGTCGCAGTACTGGATGGCGAGCATCCACGCGCTGAACAGGAACCACAGCACCGGGGCCACCGTCTGCCCGATGCCCGGCACGAAATAGAGAATGAGCAGGACAATCGCGCGCGGCAGGTACCATGCAAACTTTTGCCACTCGCGCTTCATGATGCGCGGCACATCTTTCATGATGCCCAGTACGCCCGTGTCCGGCGGTGTCGCACCGGTCAGTCGCGCTTCCAGCTGTTCCGCCAGCAGGCCGTTAAACGGCGCGGCGATCCAGTTGGCAATCGTTGAGAAGAAATAGCCAAACACCAGCAGCACGGACACAACCGCAACCGGCCACAGCAGGTAGTTCAGCCACTGTAGCCAGTCCGGCACGTAGCTCATCAGCGAGGGGATCCAGCTTTCCAGCTTCGTGAACAGCCACCAGAACGCGCCGCCCATCAGCAGGATGTTGATCAGCAGTGGCAGAATAACAAAGCGGCGAATACCCGGCAGGGAGACCAGTTTCCAGCCCTGAGAGAAATACCACACGCCGCTGCGGGGCGTAGAAGACGATGTTGAAACCATAACCAGGCTGTACTCCTTTTTACACAACCAGTGAAATTGCCCGCCTATATTATCCAGTTGCGGGCCAATGACCAGTTCGGAAATGTTCGAAAAAACAGCAAAAAGCACGTTTTAGCGCATCTTTATGCTGTGAATGCTCTGCATACACTTGCACTTGACGTAAACGGCAAATACTCTTAGTGAGTAAATGTTTGCCGTGGTGGCAAGGTGTTAGAACAACAGAGAATATAATGATGCAGGATTTGCGTCTGATATTAATCATTGTTGGCGCGATCGCCATAATCGCTTTACTGGTCCATGGTTTCTGGACCAGCCGTAAAGAGCGCTCTTCTATGTTTCGCGATCGCCCACTGAAGCGCATGAAGTCCAGTCGTGAAGACGATGACGGTGAAGACGACATCGTAGGAAGCGACGACGACGGCGTGGGTGAAGTTCGTGTTCATCGGGTCAATACTGCGCCCGGCGTAGCGCATGGGGAGCATGACGCCCCTCGTCCTGCGCAGCACCAGTATCAACCGCCGTATGCCCCTGCCCAGCCGCGCCAGCCCGCGCAGCCGCCTGTTCAGGAGCCGGTGCGTCAACCGCAACAGCCTGTTCAGCAGCAGCCTGCCGCGCCACAACCGGTGCAGCAGCAACCTGTTCACCAGCCTGTGCAGCAACCGGTACAACAACCGGTACAACAACCGCAGCCGCAGCCGATGCAACAGCCGCAACCGCAGCCTGAACCCGTGCAGCCCGCTCCGGCACCGCTCGTTGAGCCAGAGCCGGTTGTTGAGCCAGAGCCGGTCGTTGAAAAACCGCAGCGCAAGGAAACGGTCATCATCATGAACGTGGCCGCGCATCACGGTAGCCACCTCAACGGTGACGTGTTGCTCAACAGCATTCAACAGGCAGGCTTCAAGTTTGGCGATATGAACATCTTCCATCGCCACCTAAGCCCGGACGGCAGCGGCCCGGCGCTGTTTAGCCTCGCCAATATGGTGAATCCTGGCACCTTTGATCCTGAAATGACTGGGGATTTCGTGACGCCGGGGATCACCATCTTTATGCAGGTGCCTTCCTACGGTGACGAGCTGCAAAACTTTAAGCTGATGCTGCAGTCTGCCCAGCACATTGCCGACGAAGTGGGCGGTGTGGTGCTTGACGATCAGCGTCGGATGATGACGCCGCAAAAACTGCGCGAGTATCAGGACCGCATCCGCGACGTTAAGGAAGCGAACGCATAATACACGCGCTCACTTCACCACCTCCTCAACCCCCGCATGTCGGGGGTTTTTTCTCATTGATGGTGCGATATGGACTCAATCGAACAACAACTCACTGAACTGCGAACCACGCTTCGCCATCATGAATATCTCTATCACGTTATGGACGCGCCGGAAGTGCCGGATGCGGAGTATGACCGCCTGATGCGTGAGCTGCGTGAATTAGAAGCGCAGCATCCCGAGCTCATTACCCCGGACTCCCCAACGCAGCGCGTCGGTGCAGAGCCGCTGGGTGCATTCAGTCAGGTGCGTCATGAAGTGCCTATGCTGTCGCTGGATAACGTCTTTGATGAAGAGAGTTTTCTGGCATTCAACAAGCGCGTGCAGGATCGGCTTAAAAGCAGCGATGCGCTGAGCTGGTGCTGCGAGCTAAAGCTGGACGGCCTGGCCGTCAGCATTCTGTATGAAAACGGCATACTGGTGCGCGCGGCGACCCGCGGCGACGGCACCACGGGTGAGGATATCACCACGAACGTTCGTACTATTCGCGCCATCCCGCTGAAGCTGCACGGCGATAACATTCCTGCGCGTCTTGAAGTGCGCGGGGAAGTGTTCCTGCCACAGGCGGGCTTTGAAAAGATTAACGAAGAGGCGCGTCGGACCGGCGGCAAAGTGTTTGCTAACCCGCGTAATGCGGCGGCGGGCTCCTTACGCCAGCTTGATCCGCGTATCACCGCGAAGCGACCGCTGACGTTCTTCTGCTACGGTGTGGGCATTCTGGAGGGCGGTGAACTGCCTGATACGCATCTGGGCCGTTTGCTGCAGTTCAAGGCCTGGGGGCTGCCGGTAAGCAACCGCGTGCAGCTCTGTGATTCCCCTGAGGCCGTGCTGGCGTTCTACCACAAGGTGGAAGAAGATCGTCCGACCCTGGGCTTTGACATCGACGGCGTGGTGATTAAGGTCAATTCGCTGGCGTTACAGGAGCAGTTAGGCTTTGTCGCACGCGCGCCGCGTTGGGCGGTGGCCTTTAAATTCCCGGCGCAGGAGCAGATGACCTTTGTTCGCGACGTGGAGTTTCAGGTCGGGCGCACCGGGGCGATCACGCCGGTGGCGCGTCTTGAGCCGGTGCAGGTGGCTGGCGTGCTCGTCAGCAATGCGACGCTGCACAATGCCGATGAAATTGCGCGCCTGGGGCTGCGCATTGGCGACAAGGTGGTGATTCGCCGTGCGGGTGATGTGATCCCGCAGGTGGTGAACGTCGTGGAGTCAGAGCGCCCGGACGAGACCCGTGCAATTGAGTTCCCTTCACATTGTCCGGTATGCGGTTCGGACGTTGAACGCGTTGAAGGTGAGGCCGTAACGCGCTGCACCGGCGGCTTGATCTGCGGGGCCCAGCGCAAAGAGTCGCTGAAGCACTTCGTTTCACGCCGCGCCATGGACGTCGACGGCATGGGCGACAAAATCATCGATCAGTTGGTGGAAAAAGAGTACGTCCATACGCCAGCCGATCTGTTTAAGCTGACGGCGGGTAAACTGACCGGTCTTGATCGCATGGGGCCGAAGTCGGCGCAAAATGTGGTGAACGCCCTCGAAACCGCCAAAAAGACGACCTTTGCCCGTTTCCTTTATGCGCTGGGTATTCGTGAAGTGGGCGAAGCTACGGCCGCTGGTCTGGCCGCGTATTTCGGTACCCTGGAGGCGCTGGAGAAAGCCAGTATCGACGAACTGCAAAAAGTCCCGGACGTTGGAATTGTGGTCGCGACGCATGTCTTTAACTTCTTTGCTGAAGAGAGCAACCGCGAGGTTATCGGCAAGCTGCTGGCCGAAGGGATCAGCTGGCCTGCGCCGGTTGTGGTGAATGCCGAGGAAATAGACAGCCCGTTCGCCGGTAAAACGGTGGTCCTGACAGGGAGCCTGAGCCAGCTTTCACGTGATGATGCGAAAGCGCGTCTGGTGGCGTTGGGCGCAAAAGTGGCGGGCAGCGTATCGAAGAAAACCGACATGGTGATCGCCGGGGAAGCCGCCGGTTCGAAGCTTGCTAAAGCGCAGGAGCTGGGCATTGAGGTAATCGACGAGGCGGAAATGCTGCGCCTGTTGGGAGAATAACGTGGAGAAAGAGCAGCTTATCGACATCGCCAACACGGAGATGCCGTTCGGCAAGTATAAAGGCCGCAGGCTAATTGATTTGCCGGAAGAGTATTTGCTGTGGTTTGCCCGTGAGGACGAGTTTCCCGCCGGACGGCTGGGCGAACTTATGGCTATTACGTTACTGGTTAAAACCGAGGGGCTGACACAGCTGGTTCAGCCCCTGAAACGCCCTTAAGCTTTCGCGGCGCGGGTCTCTTCCTGCGCCTGCTTTTCTGTCTGACGCTTGTAGCGACGCGCCAGCACCGCGCAGACCATCAGCTGGATCTGATGGAAAATCATCAGTGGCAGCACCATCATCCCTATCATCGAAGTTGGAAAAAGAATGTTGGCCATCGGGATACCGTTCGCCAGGCTCTTTTTCGATCCGCAGAAGACAATGGTAATTTCATCGGCTTTGTTGAAGCCGCATTTGCGTGCCACAAACACGTTCACTGCAATGACTATCGCCAGCAGAACAATGCTTACCACCACGATGAAGAGCAGCGAGCCAGCACCGACTTTATGCCAGATGCCATTGACCACGGCTTCACTGAAGGCGGAGTAGACCACCAGCAGGATTGACGTCTGATCGGTTTTTGAAATCCACTTTTTGTGCTTCGTAACGAAGTTCGCCGTCCACGGACGGGATAGGTGCCCAAGCACAAACGGCAGGAGCAGCTGCAGACAGATCTTCCCGACCTGCTCCAGGTTACCTTCCGCGCCATGCATGTTCATCAGCAGCCCGACCAGCAGCGGCGAGACAAAAATGCCCAACAGGCTGGAGGCGGAAGCCGAACACACCGCCGCCGCAACGTTACCACCTGCCAGCGACGTAAACGCAATTGCGGACTGCACGGTAGCGGGCAAAATGCACAGATACAGGAAGCCGGTATAGAGCGCCGGGTCGACGTTAACCGGTGCCCACCAGGCAAAAAGGACGCCGAGAACGGGGAAGAGAATGAAGGTGCTGCACATCACCCACAGGTGCAATCGCCAGTGGCTGCCGCCTGCGATGATCGCTTCACGCGACAGTTTTGCACCGTGCATAAAGAACAGCAGGGCGATGGCCGCCGTGGTCAGCCCTTCAAAAAAGGGAACGAATCCGCCGCGTGCCGGAAAGAACGAGGCCAGCAGAACGGTGACGATGAGGGTAAGCGTAAAAGGATCAAGGATACGAAAGAGTTTCATAATGACTCCTGAATGCAGATATGGCTATTGTGCTTTTTTCGATTTGAGAAATAAAATTGATTTATTGCATCCATATATGAATAAAACAGATGAATTACTCACTCCGCCAGCTACGCATTTTTGTCACCGTTGCCCATGCCCGAAGTTTTAGCCGGGCAGGGGAGATGATTGGGTTGAGCCAGTCCGCCGTTAGCCACAGCGTTAAAGAGCTGGAAAACCAGACCGGCGTGAAGCTGCTCGACCGCACCACGCGCGAAGTCGTGCTTACCGAGGCCGGGCTACAGCTGGCGACGCGGCTGGAACGGCTACTGGATGAATTGAACAGCACATTGCGGGATGTGGGGCGGCTCGGACAGCAGCTTTCGGGTACCGTGCGGGTGGCGGCGAGCCAGACCATCTCTGCTCACCTCATTCCGCAATGTATTGCCGAGAGCAACCGCCGCTACCCGGACATAGATTTTGTTCTTCACGACCGTCCACAGCAGTGGGTGCTTGAGAGCATACGTCAGGGGGAGGTGGATTTCGGTATCGTTATCGATCCGGGGCAGGTGAGCGATCTGGAGACGGAGATTGTGCTTTCAGAGCCTTTCCTGCTGCTGTGCCGCGACGACGATCCGCTGGCTCTGCTGCCGCACGTTGACTGGATGGCGCTGCAGGGCGCGAACCTGGTTTTGCAGGATTACGCCTCGGGAAGCCGTCCGCTGATTGATGCTGCGCTTATTGCGCAGGGCGTGCAGGCGGAGATTGTGCAGGAGATTGGGCACCCTGCCACGCTGTTTCCGATGGTGGAGGCGGGAATTGGCATCAGCGTGCTACCGGCGCTGGCCTTGCCCCTGCCGCAGGGTAGCCGTCTGACGGTGAAGCGACTGGTTCCCTGTATTGAACGTCAACTGATGCTGGTGCGTCGTAAAAACCGCTCGTTGTCGGGCGCGGCACAGGCTGTCTGGGAAGGGGTGCGCATTCAGGCCCGGAAGCTAACCGAGGCTCGCACGCGCGACCCGCTGTTCCACGCGCCGGAACGTCAGATATAGATGTCAATCTGACGATCGTCTGAAGGAATATTTACCCCTTCAACGCGGGCCTGCTTCTGCTCATGTTTTTGCTGCGCCTCTTCGGCCTGCTGACGCTGAAGTTGCGCCAGCTGTGTCTGCAAAAGCTTAATCTGCGACTGAATGATATCCTGCTGTTTTTTCTTATCTTCTACACTGCCGCTGCCGTTAGGGATATCTTTTAACTGCTGCGTCAGTTTGACGATTTTTGCTGTGATACGGCTAATCTGAGCTGCGATATCGTTACTGCTTGAGTTGCCGCTTCCGCCGCTGCTGCTGGTTTGCAGAGAGGGAGTTGATGTCTGAATGGTTGTCATGCTTTTTCCTCGCGCCATAAAACAGAGATATCGGCAAAAAAAGGATTAGCTTGAGGGAAATTGCTATACGGCGTAGAGGGTTAGGGGAGCGCTGATTGCCTCACTGCGTTCGGCTTAACCTGCTGCAGGTTCGAATCATTAAAATCGCAGATAGCAAAAAGGCGCCTTTAGGGCGCCTTTTTACATTGGTGGGTCGTGCAGGATTCGAACCTGCGACCAATTGATTAAAAGTCAACTGCTCTACCAACTGAGCTAACGACCCGAAATGGTGGGCGATGACGGGCTCGAACCGCCGACCCCCTCCGTGTAAAGGAGATGCTCTACCAACTGAGCTAATCGCCCATTTCGGAACTGCTGCGATAAGGTGAGAATGGTGGGCGATGACGGGCTCGAACCGCCGACCCCCTCCGTGTAAAGGAGATGCTCTACCAACTGAGCTAATCGCCCAATCTCAATTCTTATCTACACTGCGAGCCTACCGAAGTAGATGGTGGGTGATGACGGGCTCGAACCGCCGACCCCCTCCGTGTAAAGGAGATGCTCTACCAACTGAGCTAATCACCCCCGCTGTGTGGAGTCGCATTATAGGGAGAGTTGAAAATGAGTCAACGCCTTTTCTAAAGTTTTTATTCGTTCGTCGTAAATTTAAACAAAGCGATCGCAAAATGGGCTGTGGAGCTTGAATTCTAAACAAAAACAGTAAACTCGAGCCTGATGCAGGGATCGACATTGAGGAATCGCCCTACAGTGATAGAATATTGCCCATTGTTTTTTCCCCCGGGATTCGCCGGATGCCGGCACCTTTATAACGTAAGGCCAATTCATGAAAATCAAAACCCGCTTCGCGCCAAGCCCGACAGGCTATCTGCACGTCGGTGGCGCACGTACCGCGCTCTATTCCTGGCTTTTTGCACGCCATAACAAGGGCGAGTTCGTACTGCGTATTGAAGACACCGATCTCGAACGCTCCACGCCGGAAGCAATTGAAGCCATTATGGATGGGATGAACTGGCTGAATCTGGAGTGGGATGAAGGCCCGTATTTCCAGACCAAACGTTTTGACCGTTATAACGCGGTCATCGACGAGATGCTCGTGGCGGGCACGGCCTATAAATGCTACTGCTCCAAAGAACGTCTGGATGCGCTGCGCGAAGAGCAGATGGCCAATGGCGAAAAACCACGTTATGACGGCCGCTGCCGTCACGACCATAGCGAACACGCTGCCGACGAGCCGTGCGTGGTGCGTTTTGCTAACCCGCAGGACGGCTCTGTTATCTTTGATGACCAGATCCGCGGGCCGATTGAATTCAGCAACCAGGAGCTGGACGACCTGATCATCCGCCGTACGGATGGCTCCCCGACCTATAACTTCTGCGTTGTGGTTGACGACTGGGATATGGAAATCACCCATGTTATTCGTGGTGAAGACCATATCAACAACACTCCACGCCAGATCAACATCCTCAAAGCGCTGAATGCCCCTGTGCCTGTGTATGCGCACGTCTCCATGATTAACGGTGATGACGGTAAAAAGCTCTCCAAACGCCATGGCGCGGTGAGCGTTATGCAGTACCGCGATGATGGCTATCTGCCAGAAGCGCTGCTGAACTATCTGGTGCGTCTGGGCTGGGCAAGTGGTGACCAGGAGATCTTCAGCCGTGAAGAGATGATCGAGCTGTTCTCGCTTAACTCCGTGAGCAAGTCTGCCAGCGCGTTCAACACGGACAAACTGCTGTGGCTGAACCATCACTACATCAACACCATGCCGCCAGAATATGTGGCAACGTACCTGCAGTGGCATATTGAGCAGGCGAACATCGATACCCGTACCGGCCCTGAGCTGGCGGATCTGGTCAAGCTGCTGGGCGAGCGCTGCAAAACCCTCAAAGAGATCGCGGAAAGCTGCCGCTATTTCTATGAAGAGTTTGACGAGTTCGATGCCGACGCGGCGAAGAAACACCTGCGCCCGGTCGCTCGTCAGCCGCTGGAAGTGGTACGTGACAAACTGGCTGCCATCACCGACTGGACGGCTGAGAATATCCATCACGCAATTCAGGCAACCGCCGATGAGCTGGAAGTCGGCATGGGTAAAGTCGGTATGCCACTGCGCGTTGCGGTAACCGGTGCGGGCCAGTCTCCTGCGCTGGATGTCACCGTCCACGCTATCGGTAAATCACGCAGCGTCGCGCGTATTAACAAAGCGCTGGGCTTTATTGCAGAGCGTGAAAGCCAGCAGTAATTGAGCTTTGGCTAAAAAAACGGCAGTTTACACTGCCGTTTTTTATGCCTGCTATTCAGCGATGCCCAGTCGCGCAAGAAAACCATGAATGCCTTCGCGAGCCAGCAAAACGTGCAAACGTTCCTGCTCGTCCTGCGTCATATTTTCCAGCGAATCGATTATTTGCGGGAGCAGGCCCGACGTGGGCGGTTGACCGTATAACGTGGGCGCTTCTGCCAGCTGGTACATCGTCTGACGGTTACGCACGGCGGGAAGGCTCATGATATGCCCCTTCACGCGACCATCAATATGTATAAGCCGCGCTCTGCCGCCTTTCACGCCGTTGATACCTTCCGTTTTCCAGCCTTTCTGGCGTATCCAGCGGTTCACGGTTTGTCTTGCGACCCCCAGGCTATCAGCCAGCTCTTCCGTGGTCATTTTACTGCGTATTCTTTTCATATCAGTTCTGGTCGCGTATCCCTAAACGTTGCAACAATCCGGTAATCCCTTCCCGCAGTAACAGAGATGTCATCTGCTTTTGCTCATCCGGCGTCATTTCATTCGCCAGCGTCAGAAGTAAAGTGCGAAGCGCGCCGTCCTGGCCGCCGCTTTCCGGCATTTCAGCGGTGTCTGGAGCCTTACGTGCGCTGCGGATAAATTCCCGCACTCTCTCATTCACATGTACCAGACGCGCCTTACCGCCCTGAACTCCTGGTTTTGGCGATGTAATCCAACCCTCTTTACGAACCCATTTATTGATGGTCTGTCGGCTATAGCCAGTGAGCAAGGCCAATTCTTCTGGCGTCATTCGTTCCTTGATCATGCAATTTCCTGAGTATTCGTGTGGTTACTTAGTGGTTCATCTTATAGCACCGTTTTACGTGAAAACGTGACAGGCTTAACTACTGGCTGCGAGCAGGCTCGCAAAACGGTTCATTTGACTGATTTTTCGGCGGTTGAAAGTTAAAGGCTTATTTTGCCGTTGACACTCAGCAGCGGAATTCATATTATGCCGCCCGTCAACATGACAGCTTTACGACGGGGCTATAGCTCAGCTGGGAGAGCGCCTGCATGGCATGCAGGAGGTCAGCGGTTCGATCCCGCTTAGCTCCACCAAACTCTGAACCCAACAGAGTGCGGTAGGTAAAGTAACATGTGGGGCTATAGCTCAGCTGGGAGAGCGCTTGCATGGCATGCAAGAGGTCAGCGGTTCGATCCCGCTTAGCTCCACCAAAATTTGAACCCTCGTCGAAAGACGGGGGTTTTTTTATGCGTCTGTAACAGCTTTACGATCCTTTTGTTGCCATCCACGCGGCTTTCTATACACCAGCTAAATCTAAATCAATAAAGTTAACGGTTTATAGCGTTCAACTTGATTCGTACAATTAATAAACCTATTATCCGAATGGTCAATACGAAGAAATGTAAATAGATAGCCAAAATTAATGAAAAGAAAAACTGACAATAATGTAAAGATAGCAATGCTTGCCCTGGCATTGTGTCTGATTACCGTCCCTTTTTCCCGCTATATTTCTCCTCGGGCGGTTGTTAACGGCTACGAGGTTTATTTGGCCTGGTTGCCGTTGAGCGTAATGCTGGCCGCCGTTTTATTATTTGGCCGACGGGCGGTTATTCCGGTTCTGATAAGCATTATTGTAACAAATATTTATAATCTTCACTTAAACGCGCTTCAGCACGTTATCTTATTATTTTGTCAGACTTTTCCCGTGTTTGCGGCGTGCGGTCTGCTACGTCTGGCGATCGGGCGCCGCTGGCGGCACAGCGTGCCAAATAAATATATTGGCATGCGTATTTTTTGGCTCGGCTTTATGGTACCAGTCGGGATTAAACTCCTGATGTATCTTGCAGGCTATTTATTTGATTTCCCTGTAGCGGTCTCCACTTTCTTCGGAGAAGGCTCCGCTATTTATAACATCATTGATATTCAAAGCCTGATTTGTGCAGCGCTGATATTTACCATGATGTTCTATTACCCATTAAGAATGATAATGAATCCCGGCTACGCCAGGGTGTTCTGGCGTCGAAGCGTAAAGCCGTTTCTTTTCAGTAAAAAGCCGTTATTTATCATCGTCTGGTTAACGCTGTTAGTTCTCTTTATCGCAATTTTATGTGCGCCCTTTGAGTCGCCGATTATTGCTGGCTACCTGATGCCGATCGTCTTTATCCTCTTCACGCTGGGGATACGCCGTCTGAGCTATGCGCTGATCTCCTTGCTATGGGCTGTATCAGCCCTGATGCTGCTGACCTACAATTACAACTTTTTGAATGGCGTAGAAACGGGCTACTCGCTCTCCTTTATCTTGTCGGTGCTGATCTCATTTGCTATCTGCCTGCTCTATATGTCGAAGATCTACCGTCGCAGTGAGTGGATGAAGCAGGGCTGGCAGGAAAGGGCGCTCACCGATCCGTTGACCGGGTTACCAAACATCCGCGCGCTGGAAGACTACCTGCAGGACCACCCCGACGCCAAAGTCTGTTGTCTGCGGATGGACAACCTGGAGTTCCTCAGCCGCCATTACGGCATACTGATGCGGGTACATTGCAAACGATCGGTCACCGCCACCCTTCAGCCTTATTTGCAACATGAGGAAAAGCTCTTTCAGCTACCCGGTAGCGAGCTGGTTGTAGTGTTGCTTGGGCCGGAACCGTCCGAGCGGCTCCAGTACATGGTGGATCACCTGAACAGCCGGAAGATTATCTGGAACAAAACGGCGCTGGAAATCGAGTTCGGTGCAGCGTGGGGCGAAGTGGAAGGCGGTGAGCATTTGCACCCTATGCTGGGCCAGCTGAGCTGGCTTGCAGAACAATCCTGCGCAACCCACCGCGTTCTGGGGCTGACCAACAGCCTGGAGACCGTCTCGGGCCAGACAACGGATCGGGTGTTGATGCTGGGCCGTATTAAGCGGGCGCTCGAAGAGGGTGGCCTTCGTCTGTACGCGCAGCCCATCCAGAACGCGCAGGGGAAGGGGTATTACGAGATTTTGACCCGTATAGAGAGCGAGGGCGAAATCATCACACCTGACCGCTTTATCCCGCTTGTTGCCCAGTTTAACCTGAGCCATCGGTTTGATATGAGCGTGGTTGAAAGCCTTCTGGAATGGCTTAAGAACCACCCGGAACCACACGCCGAAACGCGTTTCTCCGTCAACCTGATGCCGCTGACGCTGATGCAAAAAGAGGCGGCGAGCGAGATTATTCAGCTCTTTGAGCGCTATTTTGTCAGCCCAAATGCAGTGGTCATCGAAATAACCGAAGAGCAGGCCTTCTCTAATTCCGGCGCGAGCATTAAAAATATCCAGACGCTTCGGGAGTATGGCTTCCGCATAGCAATCGATGATTTTGGCACGGGATACGCCAACTACGAGCGCCTCAAACGCCTGCAGGCTGACATCATTAAGATTGATGGCTGCTTCGTCAAAGATATCTGTAGTGACAGCATGGACGCGATGATCGTCCAGTCAATATGCAATCTGGCGAAGACGAAATCGCTCTGCGTGGTGGCTGAATATGTAGAGACACCGGAGCAGCGAGAGATGCTGCTGCGCTTCGGGGTGGATTATCTGCAGGGGTATCTTATCGGCAAACCCGCGCCGCTAAGCGAACTGCAGGCATAAAAAAACCGGGAGCCACAAGGCTCCCGGTTTTTATTTCACGGTATGGGTTACAGGACCAGCGCCGCGATAGAGGCGGAGAGCACGCTGACCAGCGTCGAACCGTACACCAGCTTCAGACCAAAGCGAGAAACCACGTTGCCCTGTTCTTCGTTCAGACCTTTAATCGCACCGGCGATAATACCGATGGATGAGAAGTTGGCGAAAGAAACCAGGAACACAGAGAGGATGCCTTCTGCGCGCGGCGAGAGCGTGCTGGCAATTTTCTGCAGATCCATCATTGCAACAAATTCGTTAGACACCAGCTTGGTGGCCATGATACTGCCGACCTGCAGCGCTTCGTGAGCCGGAACACCCATTACCCAGGCAACAGGGTAGAAGATATAGCCCAGAATGCCCTGGAAGGAGATACCGAGCACCGCCGCGAACAGGGCGTTCAGGGCAGAAATCAAGGCGATAAAGCCGATCAGCATTGCCGCAACGATAATCGCAACCTTAAAGCCCGCCAGAATGTATTCACCCAGCATTTCGAAGAAGCTCTGACCTTCATGCAGATTTGCCATCTGCAGGTTCTCTTCGCCCTCTTCAACACGGTATGGGTTGATCAGAGACAGAACGATAAAGGTGCTGAACATGTTCAGAACCAGTGCCGCAACAACGTATTTTGGCTCCAGCATGGTCATGTATGCGCCAACAATCGACATGGAAACGGTAGACATCGCCGTTGCAGCCATGGTGTACATACGATTGCGGGACATTTTGCCGAGGATGTCTTTATACGCGATAAAGTTCTCAGACTGACCGAGGATCAGGGAGCTTACGGCGTTGAAAGATTCCAGTTTGCCCATACCGTTCACTTTTGACAGCACGGTACCGATAGCGCGGATAACAACAGGCAACACGCGGATGTGCTGCAAAATACCAATCAGCGCAGAGATAAAGACGATAGGGCACAGCACTTTCAGGAAGAAGAACGCCAGGCCTTGATCGTTCATATTACCGAAGACGAAATTGGTCCCTTCGTTGGCAAACCCGAGCAGTTTTTCAAACATTTCGGAAAAGCCTTTGACGAAGCCGAGTCCCACGTTGGAGTTCAGGAAGAACCACGCGAGTAAAACTTCAATAACCAGAAGCTGAACAACAAAGCGGATGCGGATTTCTTTGCGGTCATGGCTGACCAGCAACGCAAGCGCAGTAACGACAACGAGTGCCAGGACAAAATGAAGGACGCGGTCCATATTTGCTCCAAATATGAGGCAGGTTTAATTTCCGTGCACATTCTATGTAACAAGCGCAAAGAAAACGAGATCAAGGCCACACTATAGTTACATCCTGTGACGAGTCTCAAAAATAGTGATCAACAATACATTTTTGTTATGTTAGGTAAATGAGTGAAAAGTTAAGTTTGTGTGCTACGCTTCACAAATGACTGCGCATTTTCACAATCTGTGATGTCGCACCACCTGCCCACCTATTGTTCTTAGCTATCAATGAAATCATTTTTAACCACCTAAATGGTCTTGATAATCATTCTCATTTTGATAGCATAAAACATAGCAAAGGCTATATTTCCAGAGGCAGACATGACAAACAGTCGCGTAGAGGGTAGCAGTGGCAGAGCAGCACGCAAGTTGCGGTTCGCGTTAATGGGACCTGCGTTCATTGCTGCTATTGGCTATATCGATCCGGGTAATTTTGCGACCAACATTCAGGCCGGGGCCAGCTTCGGCTATAAACTGCTGTGGGTGGTAGTCTGGGCCAACTTCATGGCGATGCTGATCCAGATGCTTTCGGCAAAGCTGGGTATTGCCACAGGTAAAAACCTGGCGGAGCAGATCCGCGACCACTATCCGCGTCCGGCGGTGTGGCTGTACTGGATCCAGGCGGAAATTATCGCCATGGCGACCGATCTCGCCGAATTTATCGGGGCGGCTATCGGCTTCAAGCTGATTTTAGGCGTGTCGCTGCTGCAGGGTGCCGTGCTGACCGGGATTGCGACGTTCCTGATTTTGATGCTGCAGCGTCGCGGGCAAAAACCGCTCGAAAAGGTGATTGGTGGTCTGCTGCTGTTTGTGGCTGCAGCCTATATTGTTGAGCTGGTATTTTCTCAGCCGAATCTGGTGCAGCTCGGTAAAGGGATGGCGATCCCGAGCCTGCCTAATACCGAAGCCGTATTCCTGGCGGCAGGGGTGCTGGGCGCAACCATCATGCCGCACGTTATCTATCTCCACTCTTCATTAACCCAGGATTTGCACGGCGGAACGCGTAAAGACCGCTACTCCGCCACTAAATGGGACGTGGCGATCGCCATGACCATTGCCGGATTTGTGAACCTGGCGATGATGGCAACCGCAGCTGCCGCTTTCCATTTTAATGGGCATACGGGCGTCGCCGATCTTGATCAGGCCTATCTGACCCTCGAACCCTTACTTAGCCACGCCGCGGCGACCATCTTCGGGCTTAGCCTGGTGGCTGCCGGCCTCTCCTCAACCGTGGTGGGTACGCTGGCCGGGCAGGTGGTAATGCAGGGCTTTGTGCGCTTTCATATTCCGCTCTGGGTACGTCGCGCGGTCACAATGCTGCCATCCTTCATCGTCATTCTGATGGGGCTGGATCCCACCCGTATTCTGGTGATGAGTCAGGTCTTACTGAGCTTTGGTATCGCGCTGGCGCTGGTGCCGCTGCTGATATTTACCAGTGACAAATCGCTGATGGGGGAGTTAGTGAACACCACGCTGGTGAAAAGAGCGGGGTGGGCCATCGTCGTGGTGGTGGTGGCGCTCAACCTGTGGCTGCTGGCAGGAACGGCATTAGGGTTATAAATAAAAAAAAGCAAAAAGAAAAAGGAGCCGCGAGGCTCCTTTGTTCATTAATGATGATGGCCGTGACCATGGCCTCTGCCGTGACCTCTGCCACCGCGATGGTCGTCGCGATCGCGCCAGCCTTCACGGTAGCCGCGTTCATAGGCTTTGCGCTTGTCCCAGCCGCGGTGATAGCCATTGTCGTGTCTCCACCAGCGGTTTTTACGCCATTCATAATGGTGGTGCCAGTAATCGCGGTCGCGCCAGCCACCGCCGTCCCAGTAGTTACCGTAATTATCACGATCGCCAATTTGTAATTTTACGGATGGCAACAGGGTGATTTCGCCCGCGTTAGCAACCAGCGGTGCAGCAGCCAGTAAAACGGCAGCCAGAATCAGTGACCTGAACATACTTTTCTCCTTCACGATCGGGGCCTTGTGTGGCCTGTTAACGCAATATTACGAGTTGGTAAAGACTCGTATCATCGCCTCAACTCCGAATTCGTCAACGAGAGCACGAAATGCTAAAAACGGGTTTATTCTGACCCGCTAAGGATCGCGTCAATTTTCGCCAGTTCCTCTGTCGAGAAATGCCGATTCTCGAGCATGCTTGCTGCGTCATCAATTTGCGCCGTTTTACTGGCACCAATCAGCACAGACGTCACGGCATCGTGGCGCAGGATCCAGGCCAGTGCCATCTGCGACAGCTTCTGGTTCCGGCTTTCGGCCAATGCATTCAGCTTGCGGACTTTAACCAGCTTTTCCTCGGTCAACTGATCGGGGTTGAGGAACTTGCTGCCGCTGGCGGCTCGCGAGTCTTCAGGAATGCCGTTCAAATAGCGATTGGTCAGTTGGCCGCCCGCCAGCGGGGAGAAAGGAATACATCCCACGCCTTTCTCGTTCAGTACGTCCAGCAAACCCGCCTCAGGCGCGCGCTCGAACATGGAGTATTTCGGCTGGTGGATGAGACAGGGTGTGCCGAGATCCTCCAGGATCGTTATCGCCTGACGCGCCAGTTCGGCAGGGTAGTTGGATAATCCGACGTACAGCGCTTTGCCCTGACGCACGAGATGGTAGAGCGCTTTCATCGTCTCTGTTAACGGCGTTTCAGGATCCGGACGGTGGTGATAAAAGATGTCGACATACTCCAGCCCCATACGCTTCAGGCTTTGGTCCAGGCTCGAAATCAGGTATTTGCGTGAACCCCAGTCGCCGTAAGGGCCGTCCCACATGGTGTAGCCCGCTTTTGTAGAGATGATCAGTTCATCGCGCCACGGCAGGAAATCCTCCTGCAAAATGCGCCCGAAGTTGCGTTCTGCAGAGCCTGGTGGTGGGCCGTAGTTATTGGCAAGGTCAAAATGCGTAATGCCCAGATCGAAGGCGCGCTGTAAAAGTTGACGGCTGGTTTCGAGTAGCGTGGCGTCACCGAAGTTATGCCAGAGGCCCAGGGAGATAGCGGGCAGCTTGAGACCACTGCGTCCACAACGGCGATACTGCATTGACTGATAACGATTTTTGTCCGGCTGATAACCCATTTCATCACCTCAGGCGTTGAAAAGAAAAATGTGTGTATACGTTTACACTAACTCAACGGAAAGGGAAAGAACGCCGTATTTTTTGTAAAGCAATCTTTCCATGGCCTACTTATTGGCGTTTCTGGACAGTCATCGCGCTTCTCTAATACTCAGAGGGAGGTCAACGTCAGAAGGACACCTGTTATGACAACCCCATACTGCGTCGCTGATTACCTGCTGGACCGTCTTACAGATTGCGGTGCCGATCATCTGTTTGGCGTGCCGGGCGACTACAACCTGCAGTTTCTCGATCACGTAATAGACAGCCCGGACATCTGCTGGGTGGGCTGTGCCAATGAACTGAATGCCTCTTACGCCGCCGACGGCTATGCCCGCTGCAAAGGCTTTGCCGCACTGCTGACGACATTTGGCGTGGGGGAATTAAGCGCCATGAACGGCATCGCGGGCAGCTTTGCCGAACATGTGCCGGTATTGCATATCGTAGGGGCGCCGGGCATGGCGTCACAGCAGCGCGGTGAGTTATTGCACCACACGCTGGGCGACGGGGAGTTTCGCCATTTCTATCACATGAGCGAACCGATCACTGTGGCGCAGGCGATCCTGACCGAACAAAATGCCTGCTATGAAATTGACCGCGTCCTCACGACGATGCTTCGCGAGCGCCGTCCGGGCTATCTGATGTTGCCCGCCGATGTGGCCAAAAAAGCCGCGACGCCACCTGTAAACGCTCTCACGCTGCGCGCTACCGAGGGAGATGATGCGTGCCTGCAGGCGTTTCGCGACGCCGCGCAACAGCGCCTGGCCGCCACCAGGCGCACCGCGCTGCTGGCCGATTTTTTAGTGCTTCGCCACGGGCTAAAACAGGCGCTGCAAAAATGGGTAAACGAGGTGCCGATGGCGCACGCCACCATGCTGATGGGCAAAGGCATTTTCGATGAGCGCCAGGCCGGTTTTTACGGTACTTACAGCGGTTCGGCGAGTGCTGCAGCGGTGAAAGAGGCGATTGAGGGGGCGGATACGGTGTTGTGCATCGGGACCCGGTTTACCGACACCCTGACCGCCGGGTTTACCCATCAGCTCACGCCGGCGCAGACGATAGAAGTGCAGCCACATGCTTCACGGGTGGGCGACGTCTGGTATACCGGCATTACCATGCAGCAGGCGATTGAAACCCTGACGCAACTGTGCAAACAGCATGTGCATCACGCCCGGATCTCCGTTGACGCGCACCGTGATGCCCATTCCGTGCAGACAGGCTCGCTCACCCAGGAGAACTTCTGGAGCACGCTGCAAACCTTTATCCGCCCTGGCGATATTATACTTGCCGACCAGGGTACGTCGGCCTTCGGTGCCATCGATCTCCGGCTGCCGGCGGACGTGAACTTTATCGTCCAGCCGCTGTGGGGGTCTATTGGTTATACGCTGGCGGCGGCCTTCGGGGCGCAAACGGCGTGCCCGAACCGCCGGGTGATCGTGCTGACCGGGGACGGCGCAGCGCAGCTGACTATTCAGGAGCTGGGGTCAATGCTGCGTGATAAACAGCATCCCATCGTGCTGGTGCTCAATAACGAAGGATACACAGTGGAGAGGGCGATCCACGGGCCAGAGCAACGCTATAACGATATCGCGCTATGGAACTGGACGCAGATCCCGCAGGCGCTCAGCCTGGATCCCCAGGCGGAGTGCTGGCGCGTCAGTGAGGCGGAACAGCTGGCGGAGGTGCTGGACAAAGTGGCGCACCACGAGCGCCTGGCCCTGATTGAGGTGATGCTCCCCAAAGCCGATATCCCGCCGCTGCTGGCCGCTCTTACCAAAGCGCTGGAGGCGCGAAACAGCGCCTGATCACTTATCGTTACGCCAGGCCATTAACATCGGTTTGCCCGCCAGCAGGAGCCAGGCGGGCAACATCACGATGCAGAGCAGCGGGAGTAAGGTGGTGTCCGGCACGACCACGGCGGCCATAAACAGGCTTAGCCAGGCATCACGTGTGACCACCAGCACCAGCCCCAGAATAGAGCAGGAGACGGTAATGGCTGCCGGTACGGCATCCACGTGCTCATGCAACATCAGCCCCAGCGCCACCCCGACAAACACCGCCGGGAAAATACGGCCTCCGCGAAAACCGCATGCTGCCGCCACCACCAGCGCTGCCAGCTTAATCAGCGCGAAAAGCAGATAATCCGAGACGCTAAACACCTGACTAAACGCCAGTTGCTGCATCTCGTCCAGCCCTTTAAACAGGGTTACCGGCCCGCCTATCGCCCCTAAAACCCCCAGAATGAGACCGCCGACGCCCAGAATCAAAACCGGATGCTTAAGTTTGTGCATCAGACGATGCAGGCGCGGCAGACACCACACCGCGACCATGCCCAGCGCAATGGCGATAGCAACCACGATTGCGCCGCTGAAGATATCGGCAAGCTGCATTTGGCCATAGTGAGGCAGCGAAAGGGAAAAATGGGGATGGAAAAACAGGCTGGTGGTGAGAGCGCCCGCTGCGGCGGCCATCAGCGGTGCAAACAGCTTATCCCACAGCGGAACATCGTTATTGCTGCTGAGCGTCTGAGAGAAGATCAGCGCGGCGGCAACGGGGGTGCCAAACAGCGCGCCAATGGTGCCTGCGGAGGCCAGGATCGTCCAGTCCAGGGCATCAACGCGCGGAAAAATACGCGACCCGAGAAACACCGCCAGAGCGATATTCACCGCCATGATCGGGTGTTCCGGGCCGAGGCTCACGCCTCCCGCCAGGCCCAGGATCAGCGCGATGATGAGCCCCGGCAGGGCCGACGGGTTAACCGGTGCCCCGATCAGCGGTTCCAGCGCCGGATCCGGCCCGGCGTGGCCTGGGCTAAAGCGGATCACCAGCCCCACGGCAATACCGGTAAGCGTCAGCATGGCGATAATCCACGCAGGGGAATCAATGTTCATCCCCAGGCTGGTCGGCAACGCTGTCCACAGCATCGTCTGCAGTACCGCGGCGACTTTCATGACGACGATAAGCACCAGGCTTGACGCTATGCCAATAATCAGCGCCGGGATGGCCAATAACAGCATGGTTCTGGCTCGCGGGTGGAGCATGATAATTTCCTTGTACAAAACGGCCTAACGTGACTTTGCGTATTCAGCATTGTGGCAATAGTGTAAAAGGTGCTGAAACGGTAAAGTTATTCTGTGACGAAGATCGATTATCCTGGGGCATTCATCTTCTGGTCGTTGTTGTTATGACGCCTTGAATTTACAGTGTCCCAAAGATTTATTCTGACTTTAGCGGAGCAGTAGAAGAATGACAAAGTATGCTTTAGTGGGTGATGTGGGCGGCACCAACGCACGGCTGGCATTGTGCGATATCAATACCGGTGAAATAACGCAAGCGAAAACCTATTCAGGGCTGGATTATCCAAGCCTGGAAGCCGTTGTGCGCGTCTACCTGGACGAGCATAACGTTCAGGTTAAAGATGGCTGCATTGCCATTGCCTGCCCGATTACCGGTGACTGGGTGGCGATGACCAACCACACGTGGGCATTCTCTATTGCCGAAATGCAAAAAAACCTCGGTTTTGCACATCTGGAAATCATCAATGACTTCACCGCCGTGTCCATGGCGATCCCGATGCTGAAGCCAGACCACCTGATACAGTTTGGCGGCACCGCGCCCGTTGAAGGCAAACCAATCGCCGTTTACGGGGCGGGCACCGGGCTGGGGGTGGCTCACCTGGTGCATGTGGATAAACGTTGGGTCAGCCTGCCGGGCGAAGGCGGTCACGTGGATTTCGCGCCTAACAGTGAAGAAGAGGGAATTATCCTTGAAGAGCTGCGGGCGGAAATTGGGCACGTCTCAGCAGAGCGCGTGCTCTCCGGGCCAGGCCTCGTGAATTTGTACCGTGCGATTGTGAAATCCGACGGTCGGCTGCCGGAAAACCTTAAACCGAAAGATGTCACTGAACGCGCGTTAGCAGACAGCTGCACCGACTGTCGTCGCGCGCTGTCGCTGTTCTGCGTGATCATGGGACGGTTCGGCGGAAACCTGGCGCTGAATCTCAACACCTTCGGCGGCGTTTATATCGCGGGCGGGATCGTCCCGCGCTTCCTCGACTTCTTTAAAGCGTCCGGTTTCCGTGGCGGGTTTGAAGATAAAGGACGTTTCAGAAGCTACATTCAGGACATTCCGGTTTACCTGATTGTGCACGATAACCCGGGTCTGCTCGGCTCTGGCGCGCATTTGCGTCAGGTACTCGGTCAGATCCTCTGACATGTTAAGCCCTCTTCACCCGAAGAGGGCTTTTTCGTTACAGATGCATTAACTGGCGAAACTCTTTTACCCTGCTGCGGCTTACCGGCACCTGAAAATCCAGATCCTTCAGGCGCAAAATATAGGTGTTGTTGAACCAAGGTTCGATCTCGCGGATCTTACTTAAATTCACGCAAAACGACCGGTGGCAGCGGAAGAAGTGCGACGCAGGCAGTTTGCTGCAAAACTCGGTGATATTCATCGCCATCACGTACGATTCGCGCCGCGTATAAACAAACGTCATTTTCTCATGCGCTTCGGCGTAATAAATATCATTGATGGGGGTTACGATGATCCGCTCATCCTTGACCAGGTTAATGGTGTCATTTTCGCGCGCGGCAGGGCTGGCGCTGACCGGCGCGGCCTGCTGCTGTTGCCAGGCCGATTCCAGCTTTTGCAGCATGCTCACAATCCGTGATTCCTGATACGGCTTAAGGATGTAATCAAAAGCCTCAAGTTCAAAGGCTTCAACCGCATGCTCTTTCCACGCGGTGACAAACACGATAAACGGCTTATGGGCGAACTGATTGATATTTTGCGCCAGCAGTACGCCGTCCAGGGAGGGAATGTTGATATCAAGAAACAGGGCGTCGACGCGGTTGTGCTGCAGGAATTTCAGCACGTCCAGGCCATCGTCAAACGTTCCCACGATCTCCATCTGGCTGTGGGTTTTAATCAGCCAGCTCAGCTCCTGCTGAGCCAGAATTTCATCTTCCACGATGATGACTTTCATGTATTACTCCGGCCTATGGCAGCAGTGAAGAGGGCGCATGAACGGCCGAGCGTTCATTCGGGACGTAAAAGGCGATTTCAGTGCCTGGCTCCAGGCGGCGGATATGCAAGCCATCGCCATACAGCAGCTTGACGCGGTGATGCACGTTCAGTAACCCGATTTTGTTCCCCGGCATTTCATTGGACTCCACGCGCTCAATCACCTGCGCATCAATGCCGTGGCCGGTATCACGCACCGCAATGCGTACCCGATTGCCGCTTTCCGTCACGCTGATGGTCACTACCCCTTTGCCTTTACAGGGCTGAATACCGTGAACGATCGCGTTTTCGACCAGCGGCTGGATCAGCAGGCTCGGGATCACGCAGTTCACCTCTTCATCAATATCGTAAATGACCGTGAGTTTGTCACCAAAGCGCGCCTGCTCGATCGTGATATAGTCTTTAATCTGATACAGCTCTTTTTTGATGTCGATCTGCTCGTCGTCTTTCAGCTCAATGTTGTAGCGAAGATAGCGCGACAGATTGAAGATCAACTGACGCGCGGTGTCCGGATTAAGCCGAATGGAAGAGGAGATGGCATTCAGGGCGTTAAACAGGAAATGGGGATTTATTTTACTTTGCAGCGCGCGAAGCTCTGCCTTATTTGCCATCTCACGAAGCTGCTCCGCGCGGGAAACTTCGAGCTGCGTGGAGATAATCTGCGACAGCCCGATAGCCATCTCCTGGAGGTAGGAGGTTATCTGGTGGGCGTGGCAGTAATAAATTTTCAGCGTACCGGTGACCACCCCTTTTTCCCAAAGCGGGATCACAAGCATGGAGTGAATTTCGGGCGTTCTGTGAGCCTCATCATTGTTTTTAATGATGATTTTCCCGTAGTTGATCGCTTTTCTCGTGGTCGGGCTAATGGTGTCGTCATTGTCATGATAGTTATCTTCACCCACGCCAACGTAGGCCAACACGCGGTCGATGTTGGTGATGGCGACGGCATCGGCGTGTATATCACGCCGAATGATATCGCATACCTGGCGTAACGATTCGGCGTTTACATGGCGGAACAGCGGCAGCGTTTTGTTGGCAATATCCAGCGCAAGCTTGGCCTGACGGGCCGCGAGCGCCTCTTTTTCCCCTTCGACACTTTGTACCAGCAGCACGATAAAGCCGATGCAGACGCTACCGAGGATCATCGGAATACCGATTTTTGACACAATATCAAGACCCAGCGCCACGGTCGGTGCCCAGGCGACAACCAGGATCATCGTCAGGGTTTCGCACACCATGCCCGCGATGATCCCAACGCGCCAGTGCTGTTTTTTCGGCACGCGTCGGTTAATCAGGCCTGACAGTATCCCGGCAATAATGCTGGTAATAAAGCAGGGAACGGCCGTCACGCCACCGATATCAATCAGGTAGCGGTGCGTGCCTGCAATGATGCCGGTAATCACGCCTACCCATGGGCCGAACAGGATCCCGCCCGACATCACGGCGATGATTCGCACGTTGACCAATGATCCCTCTACCGGGACGCCGGACCAGGTGCTGAACAGGGCGAACATCGAGAAAATAGCCGTAACGCCCAGCAGCTCCTTAGGCGAGTGTGCAGACTTGTGCAAAAGCTCGCGAAAAAGGCGAATGCGAATGAGAAAGAACAGGCAGATCAGCATTAATGCCGCGCGGTCAAAAACCGCCAGGAGCATGTTGAATATTTCGTGCACGGGTTAACCACGGAAAGGGGAAAGCGCTATGATAAAAAACCTGCGACTCAATGACCAGCTATCCGTCCGGTTTATCAAATGAGGAAAAACCATAATTTACAAAGGGGATTGTTGTCAGGTGCCTGAAAAATCCTGCGCTCTCAGGTGGCGACAGGTATAACGTAAATTTATTGATATCATGATGTTAAACGAAAGATATCACGCAATGTTTTCCGCAGTCTGGCTTCCGCTTTTCGCAAATCCCTACTTCCGGTTTTAAATCAGAACGTATTTTTTATTTTCCCTCTCGACAGCCGCTTTTTATTCAGGTTATTTTCTAAGCTCGCCACATCGGTGGCAGCGTCGCTCGGACGGTCTGGGCGCTCACGTTAATCTGAGGAATATATGGCTGACTCCAGTCCTGAACGCCGTTTCACGCGTATCGATCGTCTTCCCCCTTATGTCTTTAATATCACTGCTGAACTGAAAATGGCTGCGCGTCGGCGCGGCGAAGACATTATCGATTTCAGCATGGGTAACCCTGATGGCCCAACGCCTGCGCACATCGTCGAGAAACTCTGTACGGTCGCCCAGCGTCCCGACACGCATGGCTACTCGACTTCGCGTGGTATTCCCCGACTGCGCCGCGCGATCTCGCGCTGGTATCAGGAACGCTACAGCGTCGAGATCGACCCTGAGAGCGAAGCGATTGTCACCATTGGTTCAAAAGAGGGGCTGGCGCATTTGATGCTGGCCACGCTGGATCACGGCGACACCGTCCTGGTGCCGAATCCCAGCTACCCCATTCATATCTATGGTGCCGTTATTGCTGGCGCGCAGGTGCGCTCTGTGCCGCTGGTGGAAGGGGTG
This sequence comes from Enterobacter sp. 2VL, assembly GCF_005503595.1. NCBI lineage: Bacteria > Pseudomonadati > Pseudomonadota > Gammaproteobacteria > Enterobacterales > Enterobacteriaceae > Enterobacter > Enterobacter sp. 2VL. Next base: position 384,316 of record NZ_SCNE01000003.1, on the reverse strand, counting down.
GATTTCTTTAACGAGCTGGAACGCGCCATTCGGGAAAGCTACCCGAAACCGAAGATGATGATTCTGGGCTTCCCGTCTAACCCGACGGCGCAGTGCGTTGAGCTGGAGTTCTTCGAGAAAGTGGTCGCCCTGGCAAAACGTTACGATGTGCTGGTGGTTCACGACTTAGCCTATGCCGATATCGTCTATGACGGCTGGAAAGCGCCTTCCATTATGCAGGTGCCAGGCGCGCGTGATGTCGCGGTGGAGTTCTTTACGCTGTCGAAAAGCTACAACATGGCCGGCTGGCGCATTGGCTTTATGGTGGGCAATAAAACGCTGGTGAGTGCGCTGGCGCGGATTAAGAGCTATCACGACTACGGCACGTTCACACCGTTGCAGGTAGCCGCGATTGCGGCGCTGGAAGGCGACCAGCAGTGTGTCCAGGATATTGCTGCGCAGTATAAGCGCCGTCGCGACGTGCTGGTCAAAGGGTTGCACGAGGCGGGCTGGATGGTCGAGATGCCTAAAGCCTCAATGTACGTCTGGGCTAAAATCCCTGAACCTTACGCGGCGATGGGCTCGCTGGAGTTTGCTAAGAAGCTTCTGCAGGATGCGAAGGTCTGCGTCTCACCGGGGATTGGCTTCGGTGATTATGGCGATACCCATGTGCGCTTTGCCCTGATTGAAAACAGCGACCGTATTCGCCAGGCGGTGAGGGGCATCAAGAGTATGTTCCGGGCGGACGGGCTACTCGTGTCGAGAAACACAGCCGAGTAACCAGGCTGAAAAGTAAAAAAGGCGCCCTGGGCGCCTTTTTTTATGCATGTGCTCGACTAGATCATCAGGGCAAAGGTTCCGGCCCAAACCAATACAATCACCGAAATGCCCATAAAGAAATATTTCACGTTTCATCGCTCCGCGTATCTTTTGGTACGCATTAACAAACAGAGTCCACTTGAGTATAGAGAGTGGAAATCGCACTTAAACGGAAATAAGAATTATCCCGTTACGCCGCCGACTTCCGCTCAGAATTCTGTACATTCCCATCAACAGACGGCGCTAATGTACGCCTAAATATGGGGGGTGACAAGTGAGATTTTTTTAAATACTTTCCGTGACTTACAAGTGTCGTGGAACGGCGACAGTATGATTTCGGTGAGAAATAAATTCGTATTGAGCGACGCACACTAAACCGATAACGCATCGTCATTACAGGGAATTAACAGGTTAATTTCTCTACAAAACTAACCTGTTAACCGGACTCAGATATAGAGTGAGCTTTCACCGAGCGGGCGCGTTTTGAAACGACGGTGCATCCACAGGTATTGCTCAGGCGCACGCATGATCTCTGTCTCGATGATTTTGTTGATGAACGCAGCGGCTTCGCACTCGTTTTCAGGGTAGTTCGCCATTTCCGGAGAGATATGCAGGCGATAGCCTGACTTATCCGCTTTTCTCACCATCGTTACCGTCAACATGGCGGCGCTGGAGAGGCGTGAAATCACAAAGGTGCCGTTGGTCGTCGCGACGTCTTTAACCGCGAAGAAAGGTGCAAAGCTACTGCCTTTACGCCCGTAATCCTGATCGGGCGCGAACCAGACGGCTTCCCCTTTTTTCAGCGCGCTGACCATGCCACGCAGGTTGTTGCGGCTGATCATCGCCTTATTGGAACGCATACGCCCCCGCGTCTGCACCCATTCCATCAGGGCGCTGTTGTGCGGACGATAGGTTGCCATCATCGGCTGACAAAGACCCATGACGCGGCCACCCAGCTCAAGCGACATAAAATGAACGCCAACGACCATAACGCCACGGTTTTGCAACTGCGCGCGTTTCAGGTTTTCAAGACCCTCAACGTCAAACCATTTACGGACGCGTTCATCAGGCCAGAACCAGGCCATGCCGGTTTCAAGCAATGCCATGCCGATGGATTTGAAGTTTTCAGCAATCAGCTTTTCATGCTCTTGTGCATTGTATTGCGGAAAGCAAAGCTCGAGGTTTTTACGAGCAATGGATTCACGGCGTTTAAGGAAATGGCGCGATGCGCTTCCGAGCTTTGAGCCCAGGAAACGAATGACGGGATAAGGGAGCTGAACCAGCAGCCAAAGAACGCCAAGGCCAAACCATGTAAACCAGTAACGCGGGTGCAAAAACGCGCGTTTGAAATTGGATTGAGACAAAATAGTGGAACCTATGTAAAGCCTGTGAAAGTAGCGCCAATTCGCGATACCACGTGCCAATTAGACCGTAGAACTTGGGCAGGGTTGCAGGCTTTACCGAACTTTACGGCGTTGCCTGGCCAGTGCTGACGTTGGGTGGGCGGCATAATGTAGCACCGTTATACGCTATGTGCTATGAAACGTTTTTGATTAAAAAAGCGGCGCTTCGTGAGCCGATTGATTTCGCTGGCTTTTAATCACAAACGGAAACCATTTTACCGCGTTATTTCAGAATGCTGCATCTCATTTTTAACTTTCGCCAGCATCTTCCGATCGTTAACCACTGCTGATAAAGTCAGAATTATCCGCAACATATTTTACCAGCAGAGGCGAAAGGTGAGCGCGCGCATCGACTATCAAATCGAAAAATACCGTTTTTCAGAAGCGAATGAACCGCCTCGCCTGAAACAGCAATGGTCAGATGTCCTTAACGAGTGTCAGGCGAACAGGCTGGGCGCAGAAGAACGCTTACGTTTTGCGCTCCTGAATGTCGATTATGTCACCAGCTTTGAGCTTCCTTTTCGCCTGCTGCTGATCCGCACGCCGCAACTAATAGCCGCCGTGCGAAATGAACTGCAGGTCAATCAGAAGAACGTCACCTTCAACGGCAAACGATTCGGCTGCGTCTGGAGCATCAAAAGCGATATCGCCACCCTACCCGATGAATTTCAGTATCACCTGACCACCCGCATCCGACGAATCGACGCAACGGGCAGCACGGAGGCGGCCTACCGGCATATTGCTCAGCAGGTCAAACTGCCGCGTGAACGGCTTAAGCTGGCGCTGGAGAGCGGGCTTGAAGTCACCGCTCTGGACGGACTTTTCTGGTTCGGCATTCAGCGGATTGCCGCTGACATTCAGAGACTAAGGAAAGCAGGGATGAGGATAGTCACATCAGAAAGGGACGTTTTCGATACGCTCACCGACACAACGCGACGCATTCCTGTGTACCAGGCGGTGATGAGCGGAGGCGAATCTGAAGTGTCCCCTGCAGGAATCGAACCTGCAACTAGCCCTTAGGAGGGGCTCGTTATATCCATTTAACTAAGGGGACGAGGCGGCACGAGTATAACGTTATTTACACTTTGCGTTAAGCGCATTGCCGCCTGACTGCTTAAAGAGTCGCCACTCAGGCCGGTTTTTTTGCCGATTTGTCCTTATTTTCCTTCGCCTTGCGCTCAGCCTTGCGTTTGTTGGACATGTCGTTACGGATCTGCGCATGGCTCAGCAGGGCAAAGATAAAGGTGCCGCCACAGATGTTTCCGGCAAGGGTAGGGAGCGCAAACGGCCAGAAGAAATCGGTCCAGTGCAGGGTGCCATTGAACACCAGATAAAGGATTTCCACAGTACCGACCACGATATGCGTGGTGTCCGCCAGCGCGATAAGCCATGTCATCAGAATGATTACCACAATTTTAGCGCTGCCTGCCGACGGGAACATCCAGACCATGGTCGCCACGATCCACCCGGAAATGATGGCATTCGAGAACATCTCTAACGGCGTGTTTTTCATGACGTCCATGCCGATTTTGACGAAGGCGTCGCGCGTGGGTTCATCGAAAATAGGCATATATTCGAATGCCCAGGCGGCGATGCCGGTGCCGATGATATTACCCAGCAACACCACGCTCCACAGGCGCATCAGTAAGCCGAAATTACTCAGGGTAGGGTTTTGCATCACCGGTAAAACGGCGGTGACGGTGTTCTCGGTAAACAGCTGCTGACGCGCCATAATCACGATGACAAAACCGAAGGTATAACCGAGGTTTTCGACTAAAAATCCGCCGGGCACGCCCTCGAGCTGAACGTGGAAAATCCCTTTAGCCAGCAGAGAAGCCCCCATCGACAGACCGGCGGCGATGGCTGACCAGAGCAGCGCCATGGCGTCGCGCTCCATCTCTTTTTCGCCGTCCTGACGAATATGCTCGTGGATCGCCATCGCGCGCGAGGGAAGGCGATCCTCGTCAATCTCTATCTCCTCACCGCGATCTTTTTCCTCACTTTCAATCTCATGCTCCTCATGACTTTCGCCTATTTTTTCTTCACCAATGTCTTTCATAACCGCTCCTTGAGGAAAACCTTTTCTTTTAAGCGTAGCGGCATTTAACAAAAACCCCGTGGGGATGCTCTTAAATTGCCGGAAATGACAACAAAGGTGATACTCCTCCTGTAAAGACAGGATAAAATTGCCAGCGAAACGAATTGTGAAAGACAGGCTATGCTGAGATCAGAGTCACGCTAACGCCTGCCCGTACGTGTGCTCGTAGACATCGGGAAACGTGCTGTTACAATCATTTGCACGTTTTCATGCGGAGCGCCACCTGCTCCGTTACGGATGGCAATCAACGATAGCCATATTGAACAGGGAGATATTTATGAAACTTCGGCTGTCGGCGCTTGCGCTGGGCGCAACGATGCTTGTGGGCTGCGCCAGCTCTGGCGAGCAAACGGGACGCTCCGATCCTTTCGAAGGATTTAACCGCTCAATGTATAACTTCAACTACAACGTGCTGGACCCGTACGTGGTTCGCCCTGTAGCGGTAGCATGGCGCGATTATGTTCCCCAACCTGCGCGTAACGGGCTCAGTAACTTCACCAGCAACCTGGAAGAACCCGCGGTGATGGCGAACTACTTCCTGCAAGGGGATCCGTATCAGGGGATGGTGCATTTCACCCGTTTCTTCCTGAACACCCTGCTGGGGATGGGCGGCTTCATTGATGTGGCAGGCATGGCTAACCAGAAGCTGCAGCGTGAACAGCCGCACCGCTTCGGTAGCACGCTGGGGCACTATGGCGTAGGGTACGGCCCGTATGTCCATCTGCCGTTCTATGGCAGTTTCACCGTGCGTGATGATGGCGGCGATATGGTGGATACGCTCTATCCGGTGCTGTCATGGCTGACCTGGCCGCTGTCGATTGGTAAATGGACGGTTGAAGGCGTCGAAACGCGTGCGCAGCTGCTGGATTCAGACGGATTGCTCCGTCAGTCCTCTGACCCGTACATCATGGTGCGTGAGGCCTACTTCCAGAATCACGACTTTATTGCCAATGGCGGCAAGCTGAAGCCGGAAGACAATCCAAACGCGAAAGCCATCGAGAACGAGCTAAAAGATATCGACTCGGAATAAATAAAAAAGGTGAGCAATGCTCACCTTTTTTTGATCTGCGCGCGATTAGAACGCGTAGTTGAAGTTCATGCCGTACAGCCAGGCTTTACCTTCAGAAGAGAACTCATACGGGCCTTCCTGGAACGACACTTTCTGACCGTGCATATAAGAGACGCCCGCATCGATAGAGGCATCTTTGTTAAAGGCATAGGTCGCACCGGCGCTCAGCCAGAAGCGGTCCTGGTCCGGGATGGAGATAGAGCGCTTATCCGCTGGTACCGGGCTGTCATCGAAGGCAATACCGGTACGGAATGTCCAGTTGTCATCCATATAGTAGGTGGTCCCCAGCGCGATACGGTACGCGTCACGGAAGCTTTCATCTTTATAGAAGAGGGTATCGCCGTTGCTGTTGGTGGCCTTAAGTTCCTGGAACTGGCTCCAGCTGGTGTAGGTCAGGCTATAGTGAACGGCCCACTGCGGTGCCACTTTGTTATAACCCGACAGTTCCCACATTTCAGGTAAATGCAGGCTCAGAGAACCGCCCGTGGTGCGGCCATCGGTGCCCATTGGCAGACCGAAGCTGCCGAGGATCTGGTTATAAGCGGAAGGCAGGCTGCTCTTGTAGTCGCCATCAAAGTCAATTTTCACTTCAGAGCGGTAGGTAAAGCCGTAACGGTTATCCTTGTCGATTTCGTACAGGATACCGGCGTTCCAGCCAAAGCCCCACTCATCACCCTTCAGGTGCGCAATCTGGGTATCTGCAGGCAGTCCCGCAACCTGCTGTGCAAGGCCAGGGATGGGCGGCAGAACGCCTGAGCCTGCCACGATCTGACCGAGGTCACCCGCGTAACGTTCGATTTTCGCTCTGGCGTATACCGCATCAAAGCCAACGCCGAAGCTCCAGTGGTTGTTCAGACGGTATGCACCGCTCAGGTTCAGGTTGAGCGTTTCGAGGTCGGTTTTACCACCGTAAGCACCGGCCGCGTAGTTGTTATTAAACTCGGTCGCTAAACCGTAGTTTGAGGTAACGGATGCACCCCAGCCGAATTGATCGTTGATAGGCGCGACGAAGTGCAGGTTAGGTACCCATGCGGTAGGCGCGATGTTATCAGAGTTCAGGCTGGCACCCGTAGGCGAGGTCCCGGTGATATCCACACCCGGATCGACAAAAATAGCGCCTGCGGAGAACATTGGGCGATCAAACATCATGATCAGCGCCGGGTTGCGGCTGGCATTGCCTGCGTCATCGGCAATTGCACCTTCCCCGGAATACGCACGGCCAAGGCCAGAGGAAGAAAATTCGTTTAACTGGAAGCCCGCTGACCAGGCGGACGTTGAGACGATTGCCACTGCAACTGCTAACGCAGTCTTTTTAAACAGGGTTTTCTGGCTCATGACCATAACCTCATTGAGTTATTTTTATTCAATATTTGTTACATACCGTAACAGGAGCGCGAAGTGTAGGGTCTGAGGTACCGCAGACAAATCAGACCAGTGGCGAGAGTATAGGTCTGACCAGCTAGAGTGTTGCAAGTATGTTTATTAATATTTTCAAACATGTTTCTAGAAACGAGATCTGGTTGGCAAAAATGTGACCATAGGGCGTCGTCCGAAAAGGTGATTTTTGTTTTAGATCATTTTTTAGTGTGATATCGGTCACTTATCTCATTTTGCCTCATTAACGGCTGGAGAGAGGCTGCGCCGGGGCGTAAAATATCCTCAACGTGTTTATCTCGCGTCTTACGCGAATACAGAGGAAATTGAGCTATGAGTAAATGCAGTGCTGATGAAACCCCGGTTTGCTGCTGTATGGATGTTGGAACCATCATGGACAACACCGATTGCACCGCGTCTTACAGTCGTGTGTTCAGCAACCGTGCCGAAGCGGAAGAAACCCTGGCCGCGCTGAGCCAGCGTGCGCGCGAGGTGGAATCCGATCCGTGCGAAATTAAGTCCACCTTTACTGAAGTGGATGGCGGCGTGCAGCTGGACATCGATTTTGTTTTCGCCTGCGAAGCCGAAACCCTGATTTTCCAGCTGGGTCTGCGTTAATTCCACCAGTCTGCGGCCTTCTTTTACCTGAGAGGGCAAAAACCGCAACAATGCCTCTGCTCAACAGGGGCATTTTCTTTTTCTTCTCTGTGTATTAGCTCGCACTTTTTCGTTTCCCCGATTGGCTCAATGTAAAAAAATGGTTAAGACTGTTATCAGGTCAGACCACTTTGCGCGTCAGCATAAAAATTTTACAGGGGAGTGTTATGAGTCAGGCATTACCGCTTATCACCCGACACGGTGACCGCATCGCCATTGTCAGCGGGTTACGCACGCCGTTTGCGCGCCAGGCAACCGCATTTCACGGAGTACCGGCAGTCGATCTGGGGAAAATGGTAGTGGGTGAAATGCTGGCTCGCAGCGAAATACCCCCCGAGGTCATTGAACAGTTGGTTTTCGGCCAGGTCGTTCAGATGCCGGAAGCGCCCAATATCGCGCGCGAAATCGTTCTTGGAACGGGCATGAACGTGCATACCGATGCCTACAGCGTCAGCCGCGCCTGTGCGACCAGCTTCCAGGCGGTCGCCAACGTCGCGGAAAGCCTGATGGCGGGCACCATTCGAGCCGGGATTGCCGGCGGCGCGGATTCATCTTCAGTCCTGCCGATTGGCGTGAGTAAAAAGCTGGCGCGGATCCTGGTAGATGCCAACAAGGCGCGCACTGCCGGACAGAAACTCAAACTTTTCTCGCGTTTACGGTTACGTGATCTCATGCCGGTTCCCCCCGCCGTAGCGGAGTATTCCACCGGGCTGCGCATGGGCGACACCGCCGAACAGATGGCGAAAACCTACGGCATCACGCGTGAGCAACAGGATGCGCTGGCGCACCGCTCGCACCAGCTCGCCGCAAAAGCCTGGGCAGAAGGCAAGCTGGCCGATGAGGTCATGGCGGCCTATACGCCACCTTACCGCGAGCCGCTGGTGGAAGATAACAACATCCGTGGGGCCTCGACGTTGGCGGATTACGCAAAATTACGCCCGGCGTTTGATCGCAAGCACGGCACCGTCACGGCCGCCAACAGTACGCCCCTAACTGACGGTGCTGCGGCGGTGATTCTGATGACGGAGTCCCGCGCCAAAGAGCTGGGACTTACCCCGTTGGGATATTTACGCAGCTATGCGTTCACGGCCATCGATGTCTGGCAGGACATGCTGCTAGGCCCCGCCTGGTCAACGCCGCTGGCGCTGGAACGCGCCGGGCTGTCGCTCTCTGATTTAACCCTGATCGATATGCACGAAGCCTTTGCAGCCCAAACCCTGGCAAATCTCCAGTTGCTGGCAAGCGAACGTTTTGCCCGCGATGTGCTTGGCCGCACGCATGCGACCGGCGAGGTGGATCAGAGCAAGTTTAACGTTCTCGGCGGCTCCATCGCCTACGGCCATCCGTTTGCGGCGACGGGCGCGCGAATGATCACGCAAACGTTACATGAGCTACGCCGCCGTGGCGGTGGGTTTGGTCTGGTGACCGCCTGCGCGGCGGGCGGTCTGGGTGCGGCAATGGTTCTGGAGGCGGAATAATGGACACGACATCTGCATTTAATCTGGTTGTACGCCTCGATAACGTCGCTGTCATCACCATCGATGTGCCTGATGAAAAGATGAATACCCTGAAGGCAGAGTTTGGCGTTCAGGTGCGCGAGATGCTAAAGCACGTTCGCGAGAACAAAGCCCTGCGCGGCCTGGTTTTTATCTCGGCCAAGCCGGATAATTTTATCGCCGGAGCGGATATCAACATGATTGCCCGCGCGCAAAGCGCTCAGGAAGCCGAAGCTCTGGCGCGTCAGGGGCAGCAGGTGATGGCAGAAATTCATGCGCTGCCGATCCCCGTCATTGCGGCGATCCACGGCGCGTGCCTGGGCGGCGGGCTGGAGCTGGCGTTAGCCTGTCATAGCCGCATTTGTACCGACGATGCGAAAACCGTGCTGGGCCTGCCTGAAGTGCAACTTGGGCTGCTGCCAGGCTCCGGCGGAACGCAGCGCCTGCCGCGTCTGGTGGGGGTAAGCACCGCGCTGGAGATGATCCTCACCGGGAAACAGCTTCGCGCCCGCCAGGCGCTGAAAGCCGGCCTGGTGGATGAGGTGGTCCCGCAGGCAATCTTGCTCGAGGCCGCCGTTGAACGCGCGCTAAAAGGACGACAGGCAAAACGTCCCCTGCCGGTGCGCGAGCGCATTCTGGCCGGGCCGCTGGGGCGTGCGGTGCTGTTCAAACTGGCAGGCAAGAAAACCGAGCAAAAAACACGAGGTAATTATCCGGCGGCGAAGCGGATCCTGGAGGTGATTGAAACCGGGTTATCGCAAGGTGCCAGCAGCGGTTATGCCGTCGAAGCAAAAGCCTTTGGCGAGCTGGCGATGACGCCGCAATCTCAGGCGCTGCGCAATATTTTCTTTGCCAGCACGGAGGTAAAAAAAGATCCCGGTAGCGATGCGGCACCCGCGCCGCTGCAGGCGGTTGGCGTGCTGGGGGGCGGGCTGATGGGGGGCGGCATTGCGTTTGTCACCGCCAGTAAAGGCAAATTGCCCGTACGTATCAAAGACATCAATGCGAAGGGGATAAACCACGCGCTGCAGTACAGCTGGCAGAACCTTGATCGCAAGGTCAAACGCCGCCATATCAAGGCGAGCGAGCGGGATAAAACCCTGGCGATGATTACGGGCACCACGGACTACAGCGGCTTCAGGCATCGCGATCTGGTGATTGAGGCCGTGTTTGAAGACCTGGCGCTCAAACAGCAAATGGTTGCGGATGTCGAGGCGCACTGTGCGCCGCACACCATTTTTGCGTCGAACACCTCATCCATCCCGATTGGGGAGATTGCGGCCAACGCCGCACGTCCTGAGCAGGTGATTGGGCTGCACTTCTTTAGCCCTGTCGAAAAAATGCCGCTGGTGGAAGTCATCCCGCACACCAACACCAGCCCGCAAACGGTCGCTACGGTGGTGAAGCTGGCGAAAAAGCAGGGTAAAACGCCCATTGTGGTAGCGGATAAAGCGGGCTTCTACGTCAACCGTATCCTGGCACCGTATATCAATGAAGCGATGCGGCTGCTGACGGAGGGTGAAAAGATCGAACACGTCGACGAGGCGCTGGTTACCTTTGGCTTCCCCGTTGGTCCAATCCAACTTTTGGATGAGGTAGGAATCGACACCGGCACTAAAATTATACCTGTACTGGAAGCCGCTTACGGCGATCGGTTTAGCCCGCCTGCAAACATTGTTTCTGCAATTTTGAAGGACGATCGCAAAGGCAGAAAAAATGAACGCGGTTTCTATCTTTACGCTGCAAAAGGGCGTAAAAGCAAGAAACAGGTCGACCCTTCAGTTTATGGGCTCATTACGACCACAGGGCAGGGAAGACTGTCGGCGGCTCAGTGTGCTGAACGCTGCGTCATGATGATGCTTAACGAGGCGGCGCGCTGCTTCGGTGAGCAGGTTGTCAAAAGCGCACGCGATGGCGACATCGGTGCCGTATTTGGTATAGGTTTCCCGCCCTTCCTTGGCGGCCCGTTCCGGTACATGGATACCCTCGGTGCGGGTGAAGTAGTTGCAATTCTGCAACGTCTTGCCTCGCAGTATGGTCCGCGCTTTACACCGTGTGACGAATTATTGCAGATGGCGGAGCGGGGCCAGACATTTTGGCCTGCAAGAGAAACTGTCCTCGTAAGTTGAGGTCAAAGAAGGGTAAATCCTGTGGTGAATGAACCTGTTCTGGCGAAGTTGTAAACAGAGATTGACTATACTTACGCCAATGAGGTAAAAAACGGCGTTTCATTCACCGAATGGATCAGGCACAATGCCCGGCCATCGGGTTTTCTACCTCAAAGATGTTAGCGCAGGTAGTTAACGCTGGTGATCCTGGTTAACAAAAGCGGTGCAATATGCAAGTTTTTATCATGCGTCACGGCGACGCGGCACTCGATGCCGCCAGTGACTCAGTACGTCCTTTGACTCTCTGTGGCTGCGACGAATCTCGTCAGATGGCTACCTGGCTTAAAGGTCAAAAAGTGGATATCGAACGCGTTCTGGTAAGTCCGTTCCTGCGCGCAGAACAGACGCTGGGGGTGGTGGGGGAGTGTATGAACCTGCCGTCTGAGGTGGATGTGTTGCCCGAGCTTACCCCGTGCGGCGATGTTGGGCTGGTCAGTGCCTACCTTCAGGCGCTGTGCAACGAAGGTGTCGCGTCCGCGCTGGTGATCTCCCACCTGCCGCTGGTCGGCTACCTGGTCTCTGAGTTGTGCCCGGGCGAAACGCCGCCAATGTTCACGACCTCCGCTATTGCCAACGTCACTCTCGACGAAACGGGCAAAGGGGTGTTTAACTGGCAAATGAGTCCATGCAATCTGAAGATGGCAAAAGCTATCTGATGTGACGTGCGATGAGGCGGGGCGCAGCATGCGACGCCCGCCTGACCGTCAGGGCAGCTCCGGTGGCTGCCACTCCTCTACTTCAATCAACACCAGTAATGCTGCATCTCCGCCATACTCTTTCGGTGCCTGGTGAAAAGCCATTACGTGTGGATGTTGAGCCAGCCAAAGCGGCGTTTGTTGCTTCAGGATATGTTTCCCGTGTCCATGCATCACGCATGCGCAGAAAACGTGTTCCCGGCGGCAGGCGGCGATCAACGCCCCGAGTTCCTGCTTCGCCTGCATCTGCGTTAAGCCATGTAAATCCAGAAACAGCTCCGGCGAATAATCCCCGCGACGTAACTTTTTCAGCTCAAAGTGGCTGACGTCTTCACGCACGTACTTCACCGCGCCCTGTGTGTTCAGTAGCGGCTGAAATTCGTCTGAAAAATAGTGGCTGTTATCCGCCTGCTCCTGGAGAAGACGTTTGACCGGAACTTCAGTGACTTTTTTGCGCAGAGGGCGATGGACAATGGTGTCCTGTCTGATTTGACGCGTCCCGGTCATAAGCTGCCGGAAGAGCGTCTGATCCTCCTCGCTGAGCGATGTTTTCTTTTTCATTGGTCCGTCTCATCTCTGATTTCCCACAGTGTACCTGACTAAACGCATTTTTTAACCTCAAGCGGTACGCGTCATTGCTGATTTATCGCCGTCTTCATGGCAAACTAGCCGCCGAAAATTATGCGAGCATGCCCTGGAGGAAAGAGTGGATAAAATTTTTGTCGATGAAGCAGTAAACGAGCTGCATACCATACAGGACATGTTGCGCTGGTCGGTTAGCCGCTTCAGCGCCGCCAATATCTGGTACGGTCACGGCACCGATAACCCGTGGGATGAGGCGGTTCAGCTGGTGCTGCCGTCTCTCTACCTGCCGCTGGATATTCCTGAAGACATGCGTACCGCACGCCTGACCTCCAGCGAAAAGCACCGCATCGTTGAACGCGTGATCCGCCGCGTGAACGAGCGTATTCCGGTAGCCTATCTGACCAACAAAGCCTGGTTCTGTGGTCACGAGTTCTTTGTCGATGAGCGCGTGCTGGTGCCGCGCTCCCCCATTGGCGAGCTGATCAACAACCACTTTGAAGGGCTGATCCAACACCAGCCGCAGCACATTCTGGATATGTGTACCGGCAGCGGCTGCATCGCAATCGCCTGCGCCTATGCCTTCCCGGAGGCGGAAGTAGACGCTGTCGATATCTCCACCGACGCGCTGGCCGTGACCGAGCACAACATTGAAGAGCACGGTCTGATCCATCACGTCACGCCAATCCGCTCTGACCTGTTCCGCGACCTGCCAACCCTGCAGTACGATCTTATCGTCACCAATCCCCCTTACGTGGATGCGGAAGACATGTCCGATCTGCCAAACGAATATCGCCACGAGCCGGAACTCGGCCTGGCGTCAGGTTCTGACGGCCTGAAACTGACGCGTCGCATTCTGGCCTGCGCGCCGGATTACCTGACCGACGACGGCGTTCTGATTTGTGAAGTGGGCAACAGCATGGTACATCTGATAGAGCAGTACCCGGATGTGCCGTTCACCTGGCTTGAGTTCGATAACGGCGGTGACGGCGTCTTTATGCTGACCAAAGCGCAGCTTCTCGACGCGCGCGAATACTTCAGCATTTACAAAGATTAATCCAGCGGGCTTCGGCCCGTTTCACAACGCTCACACACAAATAACGACATCGGAGCCGTGATGGCAGGAAACAGTATTGGACAATTATTCCGCGTGACGACCTTTGGTGAGTCACACGGGCTGGCACTTGGCTGCATTGTTGACGGCGTTCCGCCCGGCATTGAGCTGACCGAAGCCGATTTACAGCACGACCTTGACCGCCGTCGTCCGGGAACCTCTCGCTACACCACGCAGCGTCGCGAGCCTGATAGCGTCAAAATCCTCTCCGGCGTTTTCGAAGGCCGCACCACCGGCACCAGCATTGGCCTGCTGATTGAAAATACCGATCAGCGCTCCCAGGATTACGGCGCCATCAAGGACGTCTTCCGTCCGGGTCACGCTGACTACACCTACGAGCAAAAATATGGCTTTCGCGACTATCGCGGCGGCGGACGCTCTTCAGCACGTGAAACCGCGATGCGCGTCGCGGCAGGGGCCATCGCCAAAAAATACCTGCAGCAGAAATTTGGCATCGTGATCCGTGGCTGTCTGACCCAGATGGGTGACATTCCGCTGGCTATCAACGACTGGGCGCTGGTTGAGCAAAACCCGTTCTTCTGCGCCGATGCCGATAAGCTGGATGCGCTGGATGAGCTGATGCGCGGCCTGAAAAAAGAGGGCGACTCCATTGGGGCGAAAGTTACCGTTGTAGCCGACGGCGTGCCGCCAGGCTGGGGCGAGCCGGTATTTGACCGCCTGGACGCTGACATCGCCCACGCGCTGATGAGCATTAACGCCGTGAAAGGCGTGGAAATCGGCGACGGTTTTGACGTGGTTCAGCTGCGCGGCAGCCAGAATCGCGACGAAATCACCGCACAGGGCTTTCAGAGCAACCACGCGGGGGGCATCCTCGGCGGGATCAGCAGCGGCCAGCAGATTGTCGCCAACATTGCGCTGAAGCCAACCTCGAGTATTACGGTGCCAGGCCATACGATTAACCGCTCTGGCGAAGAAGTTGAGATGATCACTAAAGGACGTCACGATCCTTGCGTGGGGATCCGCGCCGTGCCGATCGCCGAAGCGATGCTGGCGATCGTGCTGATGGATCACTTCCTGCGCCAGCGCGCGCAGAATGCGGATGTGACGACCACACTACCACGCTGGTAAACATGAAAAAAACCGTTGTTGCTCTGCTGGCGCTGCTCGCCAGCGGAGCTAGTCTGGCCGCCACGCCGTGGCAAAAAATCACCCATCCGGTGGCGGGAAGCGCACAGTCGATTGGGGCGTTCTCCAACGGCTGTATCGTGGGGGCGCAGGAACTGCCCTTGCAATCCGATACGTATCAGGTGATGCGTACCGATCAGCGCCGCTACTTTGGTCACCCGGATCTGGTGCTGTTTATCCAGCGTCTGGGAAGTCAGGTGCATAACCTGGGGCTGGGGACGATGCTGATTGGCGATATGGGCATGCCTGCCGGGGGGCGCTTCAACGGCGGGCACGCCAGCCACCAGACCGGACTGGACGTTGATATCTTCCTGCAGCTGCCAAAAACGCGCTGGAGTTCGGCGCAACTGCTGAAGCCGCAGGCGCTGGATCTGGTCGCGCGCGATGGCAAAAGCGTGGTCCCCTCGCTCTGGACGCGCGACGTCTCCAGCATGATCAAGCTGGCGGCGGAAGATAACGACGTGACGCGAATTTTTGTGAACCCGGCCATCAAGCAGCAGCTCTGCCTGGATGCGGGGACGGATCGCGACTGGCTGCGCAAAGTGCGCCCGTGGTTCCAGCATCGTGCGCATATGCACGTTCGTCTGCGCTGCCCGGCGAACAGCCTGGAATGTGAAGATCAGCCGCTGCCGCCGCCTGGCGATGGCTGTGGTTACGAACTGCAAAGCTGGTTCGAGCCAGCTAAGCCTGGAACCTCTAAGCCTGAGAAGAAGACACCGCCTCCGCTGCCGCCTTCCTGCCAGGCGCTACTGGATGAGCATGTACTTTAATGGATAACTTCGTCGATCTGTTTATGGTGTCACCGCTGCTGCTGGTGGTGCTCTTTTTTGTGGCGATGCTGGCCGGTTTTATCGATGCCCTGGCGGGCGGCGGTGGGTTATTAACGGTGCCCGCGCTGCTGGCGGCGGGAATGAGCCCGGCGCAGGCGCTGGCGACCAATAAACTGCAGGCCTGCGGCGGGTCGCTCTCCGCCTCGCTCTATTTTATTCGCCGCAAAGTGGTCAACCTTGCGGATCAAAAGCTCAATATTGCGATGACCTTTATTGGCTCAACCGCAGGTGCACTGCTGGTGCAGCACGTTCAGTCTGACATCTTGCGCCAGATCCTGCCGATTCTGGTTATCTGCATTGGCCTCTATTTTTTGCTGATGCCAAAATTAGGCGAAGAAGACCGCCAGCGTCGGCTGCATGGCATGCCGTTTGCGCTGATTGCCGGCGGCTGCGTAGGGTTTTATGACGGTTTCTTCGGGCCGGGGGCCGGCTCTTTTTACGCGCTGGCGTTTGTTACGCTCGCGGGCTTTAACCTGGCAAAATCCACAGCGCATGCAAAGGTCTTAAACGCCACCTCTAACGTCGGCGGCCTGCTGCTGTTTATTATCGGCGGCAAGGTGATTTGGGCGACCGGTTTTGTGATGATGGTAGGGCAGTTTTTAGGCGCGCGCGCAGGCTCGCGTCTGGTATTAAGCAAAGGGCAGAAGCTCATTCGTCCGATGATCGTGATTGTATCCGCGGTGATGAGCGCCAAACTTCTTTATGACAGCCACGGACAGGAGATCCTCCACTGGTTGGGGATGAACTAATGAACAGTACGCATAATTACGAACAGCTGATCGAGATTTTCGATGGCTGCTTTGCTGAAGATTTTAATACCCGTCTGATTAAAGGCGACGACGAACCGATCTATCTTCCTGCTGATGCTGAGATTCCGTATAACCGGATTGTGTTCGCGCACGGCTTTTATGCCAGCGGGTTGCATGAAATTTCCCACTGGTGCATTGCGGGAAAAGCGCGCCGCGAGCTGGTGGACTTTGGTTACTGGTACTGCCCGGACGGGCGCGACGCCGCAACGCAGGGCAAGTTTGAAGATGTGGAAGTCAAACCCCAGGCGTTCGACTGGCTGTTTTGCGTCGCGGCAGGTTACCCGTTTAACGTCAGCTGTGACAACCTCGAAGGTGACTTCGAACCAGACCGTATTGTGTTCCAGCGCCGCGTTCACGCGCAGGTGATGGACTACCTTGAAAACGGCATTCCGGAACGTCCGGCGCGCTTTATCAAGGCTTTACAGAATTATTACCACACGCCGGAGATCACGGCGGACTGCTTCCCGTGGCCGGAAGATATTTAACAGAGGAAAGAAGATGATCGCAGAATTTGAATCACGCATTCTGGCGTTAATTGATGACATGGTGGAACACGCCAGCGATGATGAGCTGTTCGCCAGCGGTTATCTGCGTGGTCACCTGACGCTGGCCGTTGCCGAGCTGGAAGCTGGGGACGATCACTCCGCCGAGGCGGTGCATGATGAAGTCACCCGCAGCCTGGAGAAAGCGATTCAGGCCGGGGAACTCTCCCCACGCGATCAGTCTCTGGTATTAGGCATGTGGGACAATTTGTTCCAGAAAGCCAGCCTGACATCATAAGTTAGCGTTCGGATAGGCAGGCCGGGCAAGCATATGCGCCGCCCGGCGTGAAAACGGCTCTTCTGCCTGATGCCCGGTGGCGCTGCGCTTACCGGGCCTACGATTTGACCATTTTCCCCTTCAGCAGTTTGCGCACCCATAACCGGTTCGGGTTCAGCCCTGCCAGCGTTGTTCTGTCCAGCGGCAGTGGCTCATCGCTCATTTGCGCAGCCAGCACTTCAGCCAGCAGCGGGGCAGAACATAATCCCCGCGACCCCAGCCCGCCCAGCATGAAGAGTTCCGGATACACCGGCGCGCGTGCCGCCGAATCGCGGTTGTCCGCAAGATCCTGATAAACCTCAAGCGTTGCGTCATAGTCCGGCACGTTCCCGGCCATCGGCAGGTGATCGCGCGTCGCGCAGCGTACGCCGCAGCGTGCATCACCCGCGCTGACGTCAACCTCTTTTGCCCACGTTGCCTGTGGGAAGCAGTCGATCAGCCGCTGACGATTTTGCTGCTGATCCTCTTCGCTGTAGTGCATGTCGGTTTGACCGCGATGGTAGCTGGCCCCGATACAGTGCTGCCCGTTAGACGGGTTTTGTGGGGTCAGATAGCCGTCGTAACAGAGCACGTGACGCAGTTTAGCCAGCTCCGCCGTCGCGGGGATGTGGCTCACCTGTCCCCCGACCGGATAGACCGGCAGCGTTTCCGTCTGCACAAACTGGCTGATGTGATGGCCGTTAGCCAGCACTACGCTGGCATGCTGCGCCTGCTTGCCATCGTCAAAACGCACCTCCCAGTGCGTATTCCGGCTGAGCGACTCAACCTTATGGCCGTAATGCACCGTCAGGCCGCGTGACTGCGCGAGGGACAGCGCCGCTGCGGTCAGTTCGGCAGGGCACAGCCAGCCCCCGGACGGGTAGTGGATACCGTCACAGCCTGTCTCAATGCCAGCTTCGTCGGCAATGCGCTGCGCGTCTATCGCGTGGGCGATCGCATCCGGCAGGCCCAGCGACAGCATTTGCGTGATTTTTTGCTGGCTCTTTTCATCCCAGCCGAGTTGCGTGACGCCGCACCAGTCGTGGTCGAACGCCACGGGAAGCAGGTCATACAGGCGACGGGCAAAGGTGAACGCCGCCGGGAAAAACCGGAACAGTGCCGGATCGTGCGAACTCAGCAGGGGATAGAGTGCGCCCTGACGGTTGCCGGATGCCCCCGCCGCGGGCGCGCTGTCAGCGCAGTAGAGCGTCACCTGCCAGCCGCGATGGAGCAACGCGAGCGAAAGCAGGGCGCTGGCAATGCCGCCGCCGATGATGGCGGCTTCGCGCGATGCGCTGGGGCTGCGGGCAAACCACGGCGTCTGTGCGGGAAACGTCAGTGTGTGTTCCATCTCGCCGACCAGCATGTCGCGCTTGCGGCCAAACCCTTTGGTTTTGCGCATGGTGAAACCCGCTTCCTGCAAGCCACGGCGGACAAAACCGGCGGAGGTGAAGGTGGCAAGCGTTGCCCCGGGGCGGGCCAGCCGCGCCATGGCGGAAAACAGATGCGGCGTCCACATATCCGGGTTTTTGGCTGGAGCAAAACCGTCCAGGAACCAGGCGTCTACCTGCTGATTCATCGAGTCATCGAGGCTATCGGTAAGCGTATTGATATCCCCCAGCCATAAGTCGAGGGTAACGCGCCCACCGTCCAGCAGCAGACGATGGCATCCGCCAATTGCCGGTGGCCACTGGGCCTGAAGCTGTTCTGCCCACGGCGCGAGTTCCGGCCAGTGCTGATGCGCCAGGGCAAGATCGCCTGCGGTAAGCGGAAATTTTTCGAAACTGATGAAATGTAATCTTTGGAGCGTAGCCTCTGGGTGGGCGGCGCGGAAACGATCAAAGGCCTGCCAGAGCGTCAGGAAGTTGAGCCCGGTACCAAACCCGCTCTCTGCCACCACAAAAAGATTACGCGGGTGACGCGGAAAACGGCTGCTGAGATGATTTCCTTCGAGGAAAACATAACGGGTTTCTTCAAGTCCGTTATCATTAGAAAAATAGACGTCACCAAAATCTCGGGAAACAGGTGTACCCTCAGCGTTAAATTCGAGGTTGGCGGGTTGTATAGCGTTTTGTTTCACGTAAGTTACTCGTCTGACAGGCAGTGGCACGATCTTAACGATGTGTGTCCATTGGTGCAAATTTCCGCAGAAATTGGCTGATCGGACTTGTTCGGCGTACAAGTGTACGCTATTGTGCGACTCGAAACTTATTATAGTGCGACTGACAGAGGTATTGAATGAAACGTGCAGTGATTACTGGCCTGGGCATCGTTTCCAGCATCGGTAATAACCAGCAGGAAGTCCTGGCATCTCTGCGTGAAGGACGCTCCGGGATCACTTTCTCTGAAGAGTTTAAAGATTCGGGAATGCGTAGCCACGTATGGGGTAACGTCAAACTGGACACCACCGGTTTGATTGACCGTAAAGTGGTTCGTTTCATGAACGATGCCTCTATCTACGCCTATCTGTCCATGCAGGAAGCGATTGCTGATGCTGGTCTGAGCGAAGACGTTTACCAGAACAACCCGCGCGTTGGCCTGATCGCCGGCTCCGGCGGTTCGTCTAAAGCTCAGGTGTTCGGTGCCGATGCCATGCGTAGTCCACGTGGGCTGAAAGCGGTGGGTCCTTACGTTGTGACCAAAGCGATGGGCTCAGCGGTTTCCGCCTGCCTCGCAACGCCGTTCAAAATCCACGGCGTGAACTACTCCATCAGCTCCGCCTGTGCGACCTCCGCACACTGTATCGGTAACGCGGTTGAGCAGATCCAGCTGGGTAAACAGGATATCGTGTTTGCAGGTGGCGGCGAAGAGCTGGGCTGGGAAATGGCCTGCGAATTCGACGCGATGGGCGCACTGTCCACCAAATATAACGAAACCCCGGAAAAAGCGTCTCGTACCTACGACGCGCACCGTGACGGTTTCGTTATCGCTGGCGGCGGCGGTATGGTTGTGGTTGAGGAGCTGGAACACGCTCTGGCACGTGGTGCCCACATCTATGCTGAAATCGTTGGCTACGGCGCAACGTCCGACGGCGCAGACATGGTTGCACCATCCGGTGAAGGCGCGGTGCGCTGCATGAAGATGGCGATGCACGGCGTTGATACGCCAATTGACTACCTGAACTCCCACGGTACCTCCACCCCGGTTGGTGACGTGAAAGAGCTCGGTGCAATCCGTGAAGTGTTCGCTGATAAGAGCCCGGCGATCTCTGCGACCAAAGCCATGACCGGTCACTCTCTGGGTGCTGCAGGCGTGCAGGAAGCTATCTACTCCCTGCTGATGCTGGAGCACGGCTTTATTGCGCCAAGCATTAACGTTGAAGTGCTGGACGAACAGGCTGAAGGCCTGAACATCGTGACTAAGCCAACCGATGCGACGCTGACAACCGTTATGTCCAACAGCTTCGGCTTCGGCGGTACTAACGCCACGCTTGTGATGCGTAAGCTGAAAGACTGAGTTTGACGCAGCGGTAAAAAGGAGCCTACAGGCTCCTTTTTTTATGCATTGACAAGCAGTTGAACGGGCAGGCAAAATCCACACCTCAACATTATCCTCACGATAATGCGTAAGCGTTTAACGTCAACCAACGCACCTTAATCCTGATAATCAGGTAGAGGGGGCGTGGCATTTCCCCGCCTTACTCTTCATTCTGGAGTAAAGCATGACTGCAGCAACCCAAACAGAAACATCCTCTTCAGCGAACGTCTCGCTGTTTCGTATCGCATTTGCGGTATTCCTGACCTACATGACCGTTGGCCTGCCGCTGCCGGTGATCCCGCTGTTTGTTCACCAGGAGCTGGGCTATGGCAACACCATGGTCGGCATCGCCGTGGGTATTCAGTTTTTAGCGACAGTACTCACCCGTGGCTACGCCGGACGCCTGGCCGACCAGCATGGCGCAAAGCGCTCGGCGCTGCAGGGGATGTTTGCCTGCGCCCTGGCGGGCGGTGCCTGGCTACTGGCGGCGCTTCTGCCGGTGGAACCGACGTACAAATTTGCGCTGCTGGTCGTCGGGCGTTTGATTCTGGGCTTTGGCGAAAGCCAGCTGCTGACCGGCACCCTGACCTGGGGGATGGGGCTGGTTGGCCCTGCGCGTTCGGGTAAAGTGATGTCCTGGAATGGCATGGCCATTTACGGCGCACTTGCCGCAGGCGCACCGTTGGGCCTGCTGATCCACAGTCAGTTTGGTTTTGCCGCGCTGGCGGCCACCACTATGGCGCTGCCGCTGTTAGCCTGGGCGTTTAACGGTTCGGTGCGCAAAGTGCCGGCGCATAAAGGTGAACGTCCCTCCCTGTGGAGCGTGGTGGGGCAAATCTGGCAGCCGGGCCTTGGGCTGGCGCTGCAGGGCGTAGGGTTCGCCGTGATCGGCACGTTTGTTTCACTGTACTTTATGAGCCGCGGCTGGGCGATGGCGGGCTTTACCCTCACCGCATTTGGCGGCGCGTTTGTCCTGATGCGTGTGCTGTTTGGCTGGATGCCGGATCGCTTCGGCGGCGTGAAGGTCGCCGTGGCGTCGCTGGTGATCGAGACTGTCGGTCTGGTGCTGCTCTGGCAGGCACCCACCGCGTCCGTTGCGTTACTGGGGGCCGCGTTAACCGGTTGCGGCTGTTCGCTGATCTTCCCGGCGCTGGGCGTTGAAGTCGTGAAACGCGTTGCGCCGCAGGTACGCGGCACGGCGCTCGGCGGCTACGCGGCGTTTCAGGATATCTCTTATGGCGTGACCGGGCCGCTGGCGGGGCTGTTAGCCACGTCGTTTGGCTATCCGTCGGTGTTCCTGGCGGGGGCAATTTCGGCAGTTGTCGGGATTGTGGTGACACTCCTGGCATTTCGTCGGGAGTAAGTTTTGCCCGGTGGCGCTGCGCTAACCCGGCCTGCAATGTCTGCCATTACAGGCCGGGTAAGGCGAAACCGCCACCCGGTGGGGATTACACGACGAGCCAGAAAAGCGCCAGCGCAATCATCAACGCGACAAACATCAGCCCGGGGCGGGCAGAGAGATGTTTAAACGTGTCCACCACCGGGGCAAACAGCGGGCTGAAAATGGGCTGGATATTGCGCGCTTCCGGTACGCCGCTTTCGCGCTCGGCGCGGCGCGTGAATACCTGATTAAGTAAATCCTGAACCTGCGCGGTCGTCAGCACCGTCTGCGGCGTGGCCTGCCAGGTTTGCTGGGCGTAATCGCGAAGCGCTTCAAACTCGCGCGGCTCAAGCGGCTGTTTCAGTGCCGCCTGCAGCGTGTGCAGCGTCGGGGTCGCCTGGGTACTGAGCGTCTGGCGCGCCTGCAGCCAGGTCACCAGGTTGGTAAACTGCTTAGCCGGGATCAGCTCGCCGGTTTTGACACCCGATAACTCCAGCATCGATTGCCAGATAAGCTTCGTGGGTTCACCGGTGGCAGCGGCAAGCCGGGCCACCATCTGCTTCAGGGTGTTATGTTCCGCTGGCTGCAACGGGCGCTCGGTGGCTGGGCGCTGTTGCGGTTGCGGAATGGAAAGCTGATTGTTCTGCAGCAGCGTAAGAACCGTTTTCAACTGGTCTGGCGTGAGCTGACTCAGCGCGGTTTGACCGAACTGTTGACGAATAAAATCACTCACCGCCTGGCGGTTATTGCCCTGGCCCAGCAGCTCGGTTAACTGCGAGACCGTCTGGCGGGTGGCGTGATTCTGCTGCGCAACCGTAATACGCTGATTCAGGTTCTGCTCGGCAGCCGGAAAATGGCGCGATTGCAGCGGCGCATCGTTCCTGACGCCTAAATCATGCTTAACCCCTGCCCACACTTCAGCGTTCTGCTGTGAGGTCAGCGCGATCAGACGCGTAATCAAACGCTCCAGCACGGTGCGCTGTTGCGTTGAGAGCGGCTGTTCGCCTGCGACATTGGGCATTGCGGGGCCTTCACCCGGAGGGCGAGGCGGCGAACCTGAAATGGGCTGCATCGTCAAAATCCTTAAAGTCAAAACTCTGCCTAAACCGGGCAGACATATATGCCCGGCGGCGAGATTATGGCACACTTGGCAGGTTTTCTTCCTCTCAAACAGGTACTCAGACGTGAAAATCCTCGTTGATGAAAATATGCCTTACGCCCGTGAGCTGTTCAGCCGCCTGGGTGATGTTAAGGCTGTTCCTGGTCGCCCGATCCCGGTAAACGAGCTGGAGGATGCCGACGCCCTGATGGTGCGCTCGGTAACCAAAGTAAATGAGGCGTTGCTTGCCGGCAAAGCGATTAAATTTGTCGGGACGGCAACGGCCGGCACCGATCATGTGGATGACGCATGGCTCAACCAGGCGGGCATTGGCTTTTCCGCCGCGCCCGGCTGTAACGCCATCGCCGTGGTGGAATACGTCTTCTCCTCACTGCTGATGCTGGCAGAGCGCGACGGCTTCGCGTTGAAAGACCGTACCGTCGGCATTGTCGGCGTGGGCAACGTCGGGGGGCGCCTGCAAAAACGCCTCGAAGCCTTAGGCATTCGGACCCTGCTGTGTGACCCGCCTCGTAAGGATAATGGCGATGAAGGGGATTTCCGCACGCTGGACGAGCTGGTTGAGGCCTGCGACGTCATCACCTTCCACACGCCGCTCTTTAAAACGGGGCCGTATACCTCTCTGCACCTGGCGGACGAGGCGCTGATCCGCCGTCTCAAGCCTGGCACTATTCTGATTAACGCCTGCCGTGGTCCGGTGGTTGATAACGCCGCGCTGCTGAAATGTCTGGAAGAGGGGCAGGATCTGAGCGTGGTGCTGGATGTCTGGGAGCCTGAGCCAGACCTGAACGTCAGTCTGCTGAATAAATCAGACGTTGCCACCGCGCATATCGCGGGCTATACCCTTGAAGGTAAAGCGCGGGGTACCACTCAGGTCTTTGAGGCCTACAGCGCCTTTATCGGCCATCCGCAGCAGGTTGCACTGGATACTTTGCTGCCCGCGCCCGAGTTTGGGCGTATTACCCTCCACGGCCCGCTTGATGAGCCAACGCTGAAAAGGCTGGTGCATTTGGTGTATGATGTGCGCCGCGATGACGCGCTGCTGCGTAAGGTGGCAGGGATCCCGGGTGAATTTGACGCGCTGCGTAAAAATTATGTTGAGCGTCGCGAATGGTCTTCCCTGTATGTGATTTGCGATGATGCTTCAGCGGCGACGCTGCTGCACGCACTGGGTTTTAACGCGGTTCATCACCCGGCGCGTTAATGTCTTCTTCATGCTCCCTGTTGGATGCTCTGACAGGGACGCTTTTTTATTTCTGGAGTAAACCACCATGTCTGAAGGCTGGAACATTGCCATTTTGGGTGCCACTGGCGCCGTGGGCGAAGCCCTGCTCGAAACCCTTGCTGAGCGTCAGTTCCCGGTGGGCGATATTTACGCGCTGGCGCGTACTGAGAGCGCGGGCGAACATCTGCGTTATAACGGTAAATCCGTGAGGGTCCAGGACGCCGCTGAGTTCGACTGGACGCAGGCGCAGCTGGCATTTTTCGCCGCAGGTGCCGAAGCCACCGCATCCTACATTGAAGACGCCACTAACGCGGGCTGCCTGGTGATTGATCTGAGCGGTCTGTTCTCACTGGAGCCAGACGTCCCACTGGTGGTGCCGGACGTGAACCCGTTTGTCCTGGCTGACTACCGTAACCGCAACGTTATTGCGGTACCGAACAGCCTCACCAGCCAACTGCTGACCGCCCTTAAGCCGTTAATTGACGACGGTGGTCTGTCGCGTATCAACGTGACCAGCCTGCTGTCAGCCTCTGCTAACGGCAAGAAAGCGGTCGATGCGCTGGCCGGGCAGAGCGCGAAACTGCTTAACGGTGTTCCGATTGACGAAGACGACTATTTTGGCCGCCAACTGGCGTTCAACATGCTGCCACTGTTGCCGGATCGTGAAGGTAGCGTGCGTGATGAGCGTCGTATCGTCGATGAAGTGCGCAAAATCCTGCAGGATGACGGCCTGATGATCTCCGCCAGCTGTGTTCAGTCGCCGGTATTCTATGGCCATGCGCAGATGGTGGGCTTTGAGGCGCTGCGTCCGCTGGCGGCCGAAGAGGCGCGCGATGCGTTTGGCCGCGGTGAAGACATCGTCCTCTCGGAAGAGAGCGAATTCCCGACGCAGGTGGGTGATGCAACCGGAAGCGCGCATCTTTCAGTCGGCTGCGTGCGCAATGATTACGGCATGCCGGAGCAGGTTCAGTTCTGGTCGGTGGCGGATAACGTCCGTTTTGGCGGTGCGCTGATGGCGGTCAAAATCGCTGAGAAACTGGTGCAGGAGTATCTGTACTGATGTCAGAAGTGGAACACAAGCCGGTCCATAGAATTGCCCTCGGCATTGAGTACGATGGCAGTAAATACTATGGCTGGCAGCGTCAGAACGAAGTGCGCAGCGTGCAGGAAAAGCTGGAAAAAGCGCTTTCTCAGGTGGCGAACGAACCGATTAACGTTCTTTGCGCAGGGCGGACGGACGCCGGTGTCCACGGCACGGGGCAGGTGGTTCATTTTGAAACCACCGCCGTGCGTAAAGATGCCGCCTGGACCCTGGGCGTGAATGCGAATCTGCCTGGAGACATCGCGGTGCGTTGGGTCAAAAATGTGCCCGATGATTTTCATGCGCGTTTCAGCGCCACGGCGCGTCGTTACCGCTATGTCATCTACAATCAGCGTCTGCGTCCGGCTGTGCTCTGCCAGGGCGTGACGCATTTCTATGAACCGCTCGATGCAGAACGCATGCAGCGCGCGGCGCAGTGTCTGATTGGCGAAAATGACTTTACGTCGTTCCGTGCGGTGCAGTGCCAGTCCCGCACGCCGTGGCGTAACGTGATGCACATAAACGTCAGTCGTTATGGCGCGTATGTGGTGGTGGATATCAAAGCGAATGCCTTTGTACATCATATGGTGCGGAATATTGTGGGCAGCCTGATGGAAGTGGGTGCCGGACACCAGCCGGAGAGCTGGATTGCTGAGCTGCTGGCAGCGAAGGACAGAACGCTTGCGGCAGCAACGGCGAAAGCGGAAGGGCTGTATCTGGTTTCGGTGGATTATCCGGACCGGTTCGATCTTCCAAAACCGCCAATGGGTCCGCTGTTTTTAGCGGACTAATCAACGGTGCTATTAAGGCTTAGACAATATGGACGTAATACGTTTTCTGATTGATTTCATTCTGCATATTGATGTTCACCTGGCTGAACTGGTCGCCCAGTACGGCATTTGGGTGTATGCCATTCTGTTTTTAATCCTCTTTTGCGAAACCGGGCTGGTGGTTACCCCGTTTTTGCCGGGAGATTCGCTGCTGTTCGTGGCCGGTGCGCTCTCTGCGCTGCCCACCAACGATCTGAATGTGCATCTGATGGTGATACTGATGATTATTGCCGCCATTGTCGGCGATGCGGTCAACTACACCATTGGGCGGGTGTTCGGTGAACGATTGTTCAGCAATCCGGATTCGAAAATATTCCGCCGCAGCTATCTGGATAAAACCCATGCGTTCTATGAACGTCATGGCGGTAAAACCATTATCCTTGCGCGTTTTGTGCCTATTGTGCGTACATTTGCACCCTTTGTGGCGGGAATGGGACATATGTCCTATCGTCACTTTGCAATGTACAACGTGGCGGGGGCGCTGCTGTGGGTCCTGTTGTTTACCTACGCGGGCTATCTGTTTGGCGATCTGCCGGTGGTTCAGGAAAACCTTAAGTTACTGATTGTAGCGATTATTGTGCTTTCCGTCCTGCCTGGTGTTATCGAAATTATTCGCCATAAGCGCGCGGCGGCAAAACAAGCGAAGTAACAGCACTCTGGCGGTTCGACCACTTTTTTATCCAAAGTTTCGGGCTGTTATGTTTTAATGTGCAACATTCATGGTCTGTTGGAGGCAAAAATGGCATTATTCGCCTCTTACAGCAAAACTGGCATACGACCAGGTTCAGGCAGAAAGGTTATCAATGAGCTGGATTGAACGAATTAAAAGCAACATTACCCCAACGCGCAAAGCGAGCATTCCTGAAGGGGTATGGACGAAGTGTGATAGCTGCGGCCAGGTTCTGTATCGCGCAGAGCTGGAACGCAATCTCGAGGTGTGTCCGAAGTGTGACCACCACATGCGTATGTCGGCGCGTAACCGCCTGCATAGCCTGCTGGACGAAGGTTCCTTAGTTGAACTGGGCAGCGAACTTGAGCCAAAAGATGTGCTGAAGTTCCGCGATTCCAAAAAATACAAAGATCGTCTGGCCTCTGCACAAAAAGAGACCGGCGAGAAAGACGCGCTGATCGTCATGAAAGGCACCCTGCACGAGATGCCGGTTGTCGCCGCCGCGTTTGAGTTCGCCTTTATGGGTGGCTCAATGGGCTCCGTGGTCGGTGCGCGTTTCGTACGTGCCGTTGAGCAGGCGCTGGAAGACAACTGTCCGCTGATCTGCTTCTCCGCCTCCGGTGGCGCGCGTATGCAGGAAGCGCTGATGTCCCTGATGCAGATGGCGAAAACCTCTGCGGCGCTGGCGAAAATGCAGGAGCGCGGTCTGCCGTATATCTCCGTGCTGACCGACCCAACCATGGGTGGCGTCTCAGCCAGCTTCGCGATGCTGGGTGATTTGAACATCGCCGAGCCGAAAGCGCTGATCGGGTTTGCCGGTCCTCGCGTTATCGAACAGACCGTACGTGAAAAGCTGCCGCCGGGCTTCCAGCGCAGTGAGTTCCTCATCGAAAAAGGCGCTATCGACATGATCGTCCGCCGCCCGGAAATGCGCCTGAAACTGGCCAGCATCCTGGCGAAGCTGATGAATCTGCCAACGCCTAACCCGGATGAACCGCGTGAAGGTGTGGTTGTACCGGATCAGGTACCCGAGGCCTGATAACTGAAAAGGGCAGGGCCGGTTGGCGCTGCCCTTTTGCTTTCTAAACTGTTAATGACAACCGGGCATCATGGAAAATAAACGCATTCCCCAAGCCACGTCGCCCCTGGTCGCGTGGCTTTCTTATCTGGAAAATCTGCACGGTAAAACCATCGATATGGGGCTTGAGCGCGTAAGCCAGGTTGCCGCGCGTCTCAATGTGCTGAAACCCGCACCTTTCGTGTTTACCGTTGCCGGAACGAACGGTAAAGGTACCACCTGCCGTACGCTGGAATCCGTGCTGATGGCCGCCGGTTATAAGGTCGGTGTTTACAGCTCCCCGCATCTTGTGCGCTATACCGAGCGCGTGCGGGTGCAAAACACCGAGCTGCCGGAATCGGCCCATACGGCGTCGTTTGCTGAAATCGAAGCCGCGCGCGGTGAGACCTCATTAACCTATTTCGAATACGGTACCCTTTCGGCGCTGTGGCTGTTTAAACAGGCGCAGCTGGACGTGGTGATTCTGGAAGTGGGCCTTGGCGGGCGGCTTGATGCCACCAACATGGTGGATGCCGACGTTTCCGTGGTGACCAGCATCGCGCTGGACCATGTTGACTGGCTGGGGCCGGATCGCGAAAGCATTGGGCGCGAGAAAGCGGGCATTTTCCGCGCCGGTAAGCCTGCCGTTGTCGGTGAACCGGATATGCCGCACACCATTGCCGATGTGGCGAAAGAGAAGGGGGCCACGTTGCTTCGCCGCGACGTGGACTGGCAGTACAGTGTTGAGGATAACGGCTGGTGCTACCGCGATTCACAGGGCGCGCTGGATAACCTGCCGCTGCCGCAGGTGCCACAGCCTAACGCGGCTACCGCGCTGGCGGCACTGCGCGCAAGCGGGCTGGCAGTGAGCGAGCAGGCGATCCGCGACGGCATCAAAAATGCCATCCTGCCCGGGCGTTTCCAGATCGTCAGCGAATCGCCACGTCTGATTCTGGACGTGGCGCATAATCCGCACGCGGCGGCCTATCTCGCAGGACGTCTCAAATCGTTACCAAAAACCGGGCAGGTCCGGGCGGTTATCGGTATGCTTCATGATAAAGATATTGGCGGCACGCTGGCCTGCATGGAGAGTGTGGTCGATAGCTGGTATTGTGCTCCTCTGGAAGGGCCGCGAGGCGCCACCGCTGAACAGCTGATGGCGCATCTTGGCGAAGGCAAAGCCTACGCAAGCGTAGTGGAGGCCTGGTATGCCGCGATGGCGGATGCGAAACCAGAAGATACCGTGCTGGTGTGTGGCTCGTTCCACACGGTGGCACATGTCATGGAAGTGATGGACGCGGGGAGAACCGGTGGCGAGTAAGTTTCAGAACCGTCTGACAGGAACCATTGTGTTGGTCGCGCTCGGGGTGATTATCCTCCCGGGGCTGCTTGACGGGCAGAAAAAGCATTATCAGGATGAGTTTGCGGCGATCCCGCTGGTGCCAAAACCAGGCGATCGCGATGAGCCGGATATGCTGCCTGCGGCGACGCAGGCGCTGCCTGCTCAGCCGCCGGAAGGCGCTGCCGAAGAGGTGCGTGCGGGCGATGCGGCAGCCCCGTCGCTGGATCCGTCTCGCCTGGCGGCAAACAGCAATACCGATATCGATCCTGTGCCGGTTGAACAGCCGAAACCGGTAGTAAAACCGAAACCGGTAGAGAAACCGCAGCCTAAACCGCAGCGTGACCAGACCAACGATCGGCTTGCCGCTGCGTCAGAAACACCGCCGTCGGCAAAACCTGCCCAGCAAGAGCCAGCCCCTGTGGGTAAAGCGTACGTTGTGCAGCTCGGCGCGCTGAAAAATGCCGATAAGGTTAATGAGGTAGTGAGTAAGCTGCGCGGCGCGGGATATCGTGTTTACACTTCACCTTCCACGCCGGTACAGGGTAAAATTACCCGTATCCTCGTCGGACCGGATGCGTCGAAAGATAAGCTCAAAGGGTCGCTCGGCGAGCTGAAGCAGATTTCCGGTCTGAGTGGTGTGGTGATGAACTACAGCGCGAACTGATAAGATCTTTCCCCTCACCCTGACCCTCTCTCCAGAGGGGCGAGGGGAGGGTTTGCTCCCTCTTCCTTGAGGGAGAGAGCCGGGGGGAGGGGCAACAGACGTCCACAGCGACGTCAAAAGGACCGTGGCGTTGAGCTTTTTTTCAGCGCCTTTTTTATT
The DNA here is from genome assembly GCF_005503595.1 of Enterobacter sp. 2VL. Taxonomy (NCBI): domain Bacteria; kingdom Pseudomonadati; phylum Pseudomonadota; class Gammaproteobacteria; order Enterobacterales; family Enterobacteriaceae; genus Enterobacter; species Enterobacter sp. 2VL. Next base: position 354,276 of record NZ_SCNE01000003.1, on the reverse strand, counting down.
TACGCGGGGAAAGGAAATCCCTACGCAAACGTTTTCTTTTTCTGTTAGAATTCGCCCCGAACTGGATGACAGGGCGTTAAATCGTGGGACATATATGGTCTGGATTGATTACGCCATCATTGCGGTGATTGGTTTTTCCTGTCTGGTTAGCCTGATCCGTGGCTTTGTTCGTGAAGCGTTATCGCTGGTGACATGGGGTTGTGCTTTCTTTGTTGCCAGTCATTACTACACTTACCTGTCTGTCTGGTTCACGGGCTTTGAAGATGAACTGGTCCGAAACGGAATCGCCATCGCGGTGCTGTTTATCGCGACGCTGATTGTCGGCGCTATCGTCAATTACGTGATAGGTCAGCTGGTCGAGAAAACCGGTCTGTCAGGAACGGACAGGGTACTCGGGATCTGTTTTGGGGCGTTACGAGGCGTGCTGATTGTGGCCGCGATACTGTTCTTCCTGGATACCTTTACCGGGTTCTCAAAAAGCGAAGACTGGCAAAAATCGCAGCTCATTCCGGAGTTCAGCTTCATCATCAGATGGTTCTTTGACTATCTGCAAAGCTCGTCGAGTTTCTTGCCCAGAGCCTGACTGGCTCTGAGATGTGGCTTAACGAGGAAAAGACGAATGTGCGGTATTGTCGGTATCGCCGGTTTCATGCCGGTTAACCAGTCTATTTATGACGCATTATCGGTGCTTCAGCACCGTGGTCAGGATGCTGCGGGTATCATCACCATTGATGCACACAACTGCTTCCGTTTACGTAAGGCAAACGGCCTGGTAAACGATGTGTTTGAAGCCCGCCATATGCAGCGCCTGCAAGGTAATATGGGGATTGGTCACGTTCGTTATCCTACTGCTGGCAGCTCCAGCGCCTCTGAGGCTCAGCCTTTTTACGTCAACTCACCCTACGGCATCACGCTTGCCCACAATGGCAACCTGACCAATGCCCACGAGCTGCGTAAAAAGCTGTTCGAAGAAAAACGTCGCCACATTAACACCACTTCTGATTCTGAAATCCTGCTCAATATCTTTGCCAGCGAGCTGGATAACTTCCGTCACTATCCGCTGGAAGCCGATAACATTTTTGCCGCCGTGGCCGCGACCAACCGCCTGATCCGCGGCGCGTACGCCTGCGTGGCGATGATTATCGGTCACGGTATGGTGGCCTTCCGCGATCCAAACGGCATTCGCCCACTGGTGCTCGGCAAACGCGATCTCGGCGATGGTCGTACCGAATACATGGTCGCCTCCGAAAGCGTGGCGCTTGATACCCTGGGCTTTGAGTTCCTGCGCGACGTCGCGCCGGGCGAAGCGGTGTACATCACCGAGAAGGGGCAGCTGTTTACCCGCCAGTGTGCCGACAACCCGGTCAGCAACCCGTGCCTGTTCGAATACGTCTACTTCGCGCGTCCGGACTCGTTCATCGACAAGATTTCCGTGTACAGCGCCCGCGTGAACATGGGAACCAAACTGGGTGAAAAGATTGCCCGCGAGTGGGACGATCTGGATATCGACGTGGTTATCCCCATCCCGGAAACCTCCTGCGATATCGCGCTGGAAATCGCCCGTATTCTGGACAAGCCGTACCGTCAGGGTTTTGTGAAAAACCGCTACGTTGGCCGCACCTTCATCATGCCGGGCCAGCATCTGCGCCGTAAATCCGTGCGCCGTAAGCTGAACGCCAACCGCGCCGAGTTCCGTGACAAGAACGTCCTGCTGGTGGATGACTCTATCGTGCGGGGCACGACGTCTGAGCAGATTATCGAGATGGCGCGTGAAGCCGGGGCGAAGAAAGTGTATCTGGCCTCTGCGGCACCGGAAATTCGCTTCCCGAACGTGTACGGCATTGATATGCCAACCGCCAACGAGCTGATCGCCCATGGCCGCGAAGTGGATGAAATCCGTCAGATCATCGGAGCCGACGGCCTGATTTTCCAGGATCTCAACGATCTGATCGACGCGGTACGTGCCGAGAATCCGGATATTCAGCAGTTCGAATGCTCGGTGTTTAACGGTATCTACGTAACCAAAGACGTTGATCAGCAATATCTCGACTACCTTGATTCGCTGCGTAACGACGACGCGAAAGCCGTCCAGCTGCAAAACGATCTCGAAAGCTTAGAGATGCACAACGAAGGCTAACGCCTGAGCAGGTGAGGGCGGGTGCCCTCACTTGCAACTCCCTGTAAAATCCTGCACAGTCAGCCCTGAATTCAGCAAGGGCAAAAATCATGAAACGACTCATTATCGGGCTTAGCGGTGCCAGCGGTGCCATTTACGGCGTGCGCCTGTTGCAGGTGCTGCGTGACGTACCTGAAGTAGAAACGCATCTGGTGATGAGCCAGGCGGCGCGTCAGACCCTGTCGCTTGAAACCGACCTCTCCCTGCGTGACGTACAGTCGCTGGCTGATGTCGTGCATGATGCCCGCGATATTGCCGCCAGCATCTCCTCTGGCTCGTTTAAAACGGCGGGCATGGTGATCCTGCCGTGTTCCATCAAAACCCTCTCGGGCATTGTGAACAGTTATACCGACACGCTCGTCACCCGCGCAGCCGACGTTGTGCTGAAAGAGCGCCGTCCGCTGGTGCTGTGCGTGCGTGAAACGCCTTTGCACCTGGGCCACCTGCGGTTAATGACCGCGGCTGCGGAACTGGGTGCGGTGATCATGCCTCCGGTCCCGGCGTTCTATCATCGGCCTAAAAACCTTGACGATGTGATTAACCAGACGGTCAACCGCGTGCTGGATCAGTTTGACATTGACCTGCCTGAAGATCTCTTTACCCGCTGGCAGGGCGCGTGAGTCGCTGCACCGCCTGAGTGCATGAGAAGACAAGTTGCCCTGTTTCAGGGCAAAACTGCAACCGCGATCATATCCTCGACATTTAATTCGTTTTTTCCCTTTTTCTCTCTGCGGTTCGTTCGGCAGACCTGCTATCTTTCACCATTAAGGCAATATCGCAACGTTTTATTAACATATTTAACGTCGAAAAATTGACCCGACGTCAAAATGGCATAAGACCTGCAAGAGAAGCCCTGCACGACAACACACAACACAACCATAATAAAATCACGGTACTTGAGGGTAAATGTATGAAGAAGACGGTTCTGGCTCTGTCTTTGCTGGTGGGATTAAGCGCTGCTGCGAGCAGCTACGCAGCGCTTCCACAGACGGTACGTATCGGTACGGACGCCACCTACGCGCCATTCTCTTCGAAGGATGCGAAAGGTGAATTTGTCGGTTTTGATATCGACCTGGGAAATGAGATGTGCAAACGCATGCAGGTGAAATGCACATGGGTGGGCAGCGACTTCGACGCATTGATCCCGTCGCTGAAAGCCAAGAAAATCGACGCCATTATCTCTTCACTCTCCATTACCGAGAAACGTCAGCAGGAGATTGCTTTCTCCGAGAAGCTCTATGCGGCGGATTCTCGTCTGATTGCAGCCAAAGGCTCGCCGATCCAGCCGACGATCGACTCGCTGAAAGGCAAGCACGTGGGTGTGCTTCAGGGCTCGACGCAGGAAGGGTATGCCAATGCCAACTGGCGCGAGAAGGGCGTGGACGTGGTGCCTTATCAGAACCAGGATCTGATTTACTCGGATCTGACTGCCGGGCGTCTGGACGCTGCGTTCCAGGATGAAGTCGCTGCAAGCGAAGGCTTCCTGAAACAGCCTGCGGGCAAAGAGTACGCCTTTGCTGGCCCCTCGGTTAAAGATAAAAAATACTTTGGTGACGGGACCGGTATCGGCCTGCGTAAAGACGACACCGAGCTGAAAGCCGCCTTTGATAAAGCGTTTACCGAACTGCGCAAAGACGGCACCTACGACAAGCTGGCGAAGAAGTATTTCGACTTCAACGTATACGGTGATTAAGACGGACGGTGATGCCCCGAAACGGTGCGCTTCGGGGCGCGAATGAGCCAATATGGTGCAGTTCGTGCACCATATTGGTTCGGCTCGTGCATAGTTAAGCACTAATAATGCAAAAAATACCGCCCGAAAGGCATTAATCTTTGCCTGACAGAGGGGATTAATGGCACATTAACGGCACCCCGTCGTCGTAAAAATCCCGTATGAAGACAGTCTGTTGAGGATAGATATGAAAAAACTGGTGTTGTCCCTTTCTCTGGTGCTGGCCTTTTCCAGCGCTACCGCGGCATTCGCAGCGATCCCGCAAAAAATTCGTATCGGTACCGATCCAACCTATGCCCCCTTCGAATCGAAGAATGCGAAGGGTGAACTGGTCGGTTTTGACATCGATCTGGCGAATGAGCTGTGCAAACGCATCAAAGCGCAATGTACCTACGTTGAGAACCCGCTGGATGCGCTGATCCCATCGCTGAAAGCGAAAAAAATCGACGTTATCATGTCTTCTCTCTCCATCACCGAAAAACGCCAGCAGGAGATTGCCTTTACGGACAAGCTGTATGCGGCAGATTCCCGACTGGTGGTGGCGAAATCCTCTGATATCCAGCCAACCCTTGACTCCCTGAAAGGCAAGCGCGTCGGCGTTCTGCAGGGCACGACGCAGGAAACCTACGGCAATGAGCACTGGGCACCGAAAGGGATTGAAATTGTCTCCTATCAGGGCCAGGAAAACATCTACGCTGACCTGACGGCAGGCCGTATCGACGCGGCGTTCCAGGATGAAGTCGCGGCGAGCGAAGGCTTCCTGAAGCAGCCGGTGGGTAAAGACTATAAGTTCGGCGGTCCGTCTATTAAGGACGAAAAACTCTTTGGCGTCGGCACCGGTATGGGCCTGCGCAAAGAAGACAACGAACTGCGTGAAGCGCTGAACAAAGCGTTCGCGGAAATGCGTGCTGACGGCACGTACGACAAACTGGCCAAAAAATACTTCGATTTTAATGTTTACGGCGGCTAATCGCTCCGTCAAATAACGTGCGGCCCCTCCCCGTGTGGGAGGGGAAAAGACACGGTTTCACCACTCACGACACGACAGGGCAGGCGGTATGCTGTACGGATTTTCTGGCGTTATTTTACAGGGCGCGCTTGTCACCCTGGAGCTGGCTCTTAGCTCCGTGGTACTCGCCGTGCTGATAGGACTGGCGGGGGCGGGAGCAAAGCTGTCGGCAAATAAACCGCTCGCGCTGATTTTTGAAGGCTATACCACGCTGATTCGCGGCGTGCCTGATCTGGTCCTGATGCTGCTGATTTTTTACGGTCTGCAGATTGCGCTGAACGGCGTCACGGATGCCATCGGCATGGACCAGATTGATATTGACCCGATGGTGGCCGGTATCATTACTCTCGGTTTTATCTACGGGGCGTACTTCACCGAAACCTTCCGTGGCGCGTACATGGCAGTGCCGAAGGGCCATATCGAAGCGGCGACCGCATTCGGTTTCACCTCCTCACAGACGTTTCGCCGGATCATGTTCCCGGCCATGATGCGCTATGCGCTTCCGGGCATCGGTAACAACTGGCAGGTTATCCTCAAAGCCACGGCGCTGGTTTCCCTGCTCGGCCTGGAAGATGTCGTGAAAGCGACCCAGCTGGCGGGCAAGAGCACCTGGGAACCCTTCTATTTTGCCGTCGTCTGCGGTGTGATCTATCTGGTCTTTACGACCGCCTCCAACGGCGTGCTGCTTCTGCTTGAACGTCGCTACTCCGTGGGTGTGAAGAGGGCTGACCTGTGATTGAGATTATTCAGGAATACTGGAAAGCGCTGCTGTGGACGGATGGCTACCGTTTTACCGGCGTGGCGATTACGCTGTGGCTGCTGATCTCCTCGGTGGTGATGGGCGGCATTCTGGCCATTTTTCTCGCCATTGGCCGCGTGTCGAACAATAAATACATCCGCTTCCCGATCTGGCTGTTCACCTACGTGTTCCGCGGTACGCCGCTGTATGTGCAACTGCTGGTGTTCTATTCAGGCATGTATACGCTGGAGATAGTGAAAGGCACCGAGATGCTGAACGCCTTCTTTCGCAGCGGTTTGAACTGTACGGTGCTGGCGTTAACGCTGAATACCTGCGCTTACACCACCGAGATCTTCGCTGGCGCCATCCGCTCCGTACCCTACGGTGAAATTGAGGCGGCGCGCGCGTACGGCTTTTCGTCGGTTAAGCTTTACCGCTGCATCATTCTGCCGTCGGCGCTGCGCATTGCGCTGCCTGCCTACAGCAACGAAGTGATTTTGATGCTGCACTCAACCGCGCTGGCCTTCACCGCAACGGTCCCGGACCTGCTGAAGATTGCCCGTGATATTAACTCCGCGACCTATCAGCCCTTTACCGCCTTCGGGATTGCAGCGGTGCTCTATTTAATTATTTCATACGTCCTGATTAGCCTGTTCCGCAAGGCGGAAAAACGCTGGCTGCAGCATATAAAACCTTCTTCGACGCACTGAGAATGATGATGGCTGAGAACAAATTAAACGTAATTGATTTGCACAAACGCTACGGCGAACACGAAGTGCTGAAAGGGGTATCGCTGCAGGCTGATGCAGGCGACGTGATCAGTATTATCGGCTCATCCGGTTCCGGTAAAAGTACTTTCCTGCGCTGCATTAACTTCCTCGAAAAACCGAGTGAAGGCCAGATTGTGGTGAGCGGACAGAACATTAATCTGGTCCGTGACAAAGACGGCCAGCTGAAGGTGGCGGATAAAAACCAGCTGCGGCTGCTGCGCACGCGCCTGACCATGGTATTTCAGCATTTCAATCTCTGGAGCCACATGACGGTGCTGGAGAATGTGATGGAGGCGCCGATCCAGGTGCTGGGGTTGAGCAAGCAGGAAGCGCGCGAGCGGGCGGTGAAATATCTGGCGAAAGTGGGTATTGATGAACGCCAGCAGATCAAATACCCGGTGCATCTCTCCGGCGGCCAGCAGCAGCGTGTCTCTATCGCCCGCGCGCTGGCAATGGAGCCCGAGGTGCTGCTGTTCGACGAACCCACCTCGGCGCTTGACCCTGAACTCGTTGGCGAAGTGCTGCGCATCATGCAGAAACTGGCCGAAGAGGGTAAAACGATGGTGGTGGTGACGCACGAGATGGGCTTTGCCCGTAACGTCTCGAACCACGTCATTTTCCTGCATCAGGGGAAAATTGAGGAGCAGGGACACCCGGACGAGGTGTTAGCGAACCCACAAAGCCCGCGCTTGCAGCAATTTTTGAAAGGATCGTTGAAGTAGTTTTTGCCTTTCTCCCTCTCCCCGTGGGTGAGGGCATCAGGCCGCAGCGCAGTCAGTCGCCCGGTGGCGCTTCGCTTACCGGGCCTGATAAATCGGGCCCACGATACTCAAACCGCACCGCGCTCCAGCCGATATCCCCAGTCGTCATACCGCACGCCGTCAATCTCGTATGCCTTCTCAAGCACCTGCGTGCGCACAAACCCGGCTTTCTCCAGCACCCGTACCGACCCGGTGTTATCTGCCAGCACCCAGGCGTTAATCGCCTTCACGCCCGTCTTGTTAAACGCATAATCACACACCGCGCGCAGCGCTTCGCTGGCAATGCCTTTCCCCTGTGCGGCGGGGACGACGGTATAGCCGATGTCCGCTTCTTCACGGTTTTCAGGGCTAATTTGCAGGCCAATGTCGCCGAGCGGGGTGTCGTCGTCATGCAGACGAATGACAAACACATGCCCCGCCGTTAGACGCGCGGCAAAGACGCGTCGTGTCTCTTTTTCCGGTGCGATAGCGGCCATATAGCGCATAACGGAGCGGTCTTCACGCAGGCTGCGGAAGAATGCCCAGTCAGAGGGTTCGAAAGGAGTGAGTGAAAGTCGGGAGGTTGTGATGGTTGCCATTATTACGCCCGGTCAGCTGAACAGGCGTATAAATGTAACATATTCACCGCACCACATCCCCCAGTGCCTCTTCCAGATCATGCCAGCGGAACGTAAACCCGGACGCTTCCAGCCGTTTTGGCAGTGCGCGCTGACCACCCAGCACCAGCACCGACGATTCGCCCATCAACAGCCGAATTGCGGTGGCAGGGGCGCGCAGCACCGCCGGACGATGCAGGGCATGTCCCAGCGCGTGCGCAAACTGCTCGTTACGAACCGGGTATGGCGAGACCATGTTAAACGGCCCGCGCAGGTCGTTATCCAGCAGCCAGATAATGCCGTTGACCATATCGTCGATATGGATCCAGGCGAGATACTGACGGCCATTGCCGATGGGGCCACCGAGACCGAGCTTAAAGGGAGGGACCATTTTGCCCAGAATGCCGCCTTTCGGGGCCAGGACGACGCCAGTGCGCAGCAGACAGACGCGGGTTTTATCGCTCTGCGCGCCGCAGGCGATCTGCTCCCAGCGTGCGCAAAGTTTGTGGGTAAATTCGTTGTGTGGCGGCTCCTCTTCGGTGACCACCACTTCGCCGAGATCGCCATAATAACCTGCCGCCGAGCCGGAAATCAGCACCGACGGCGGCGTGTCGCTATTGCGGAAAAGCTCGACCAGCTTTTCGGTAATGTTCCACCGGCTGTGGCACAACCGCTGTTTCTGCTCCTGAGTCCAGCGCTTGTCGGCGATAGGCTCACCCGCGAGGTTAATGACGGCGTCAAAGCCGTCCAGATTCTGCTTATCCGCCAGCCCTTTCCAGACCTCAACGCCGCTACCCAGCGCCTGACGCGCTTTCTCCGGGCTGCGCGTCACCACGGTAATTTCGTGATGCAACGCCTGCAGGCGCGGGATGAGATGACGACCAATCAGGCCGGTACCGCCGGTCAGCAGAATCTTCATATAACCTCCAGGTTTACGCGTCGCGTCGCCAGCCTAGCGTCATCGAGACGGAGTCGGCGTAGCGCAGAGCGTGAAGTTTATCGATCTCGACTTCAGCATAAGTGACCCAGTGATGTTCGCGTGCGATATCGAGCACATCCTGAGTTAATTTTTCCAGCAGGAAGAAACGGTTGTTTTCAACGTACTGGATGATCTCTTTGGTAATGGTGCGATAGTTCAGCGCATCATTAATATCTTCACTGGCGCGCGCCTTGTCCGCCGGGTAATGGATGGTCACGTTGACCACGATATCCTGACGGTTGACGATCTCTTCCTCTTTAATACCGATGAACGTGCGTAAGCGTAGATTTTTTATACGAATAATAGCGTCTTGCTGCGACATTGCAGGTCTTCTCCGTGTCAGTCATGCCTCCCCATCATACATGAGAGCCTGACCCGCACCCAACCGGGCACAGGCCTAAATCTGCTGGATCTTTTGCATCGCGCGCTCGGTCGCAGGGCGAGTCCGGATGCGCTCGAACCAGTTATTGACGGCCGGGTAAGAGGCTAAATCGATGCGGTGGCGCACATGGGTATTCACCCACGGCCAGCAGGCGATATCGGCAATGCTGTAGTGATCGCCCCCGAGCCACGGTGATTTCTCCAGCCGACGGTTAAGCACGCCGTAGAGCCGCTGCGTTTCCACCTGATAGCGCTCAATAGCGTAAGGGAGCGGCTGCGGGGCATAGGCGGTGAAATGGTGATTTTGCCCAAGCATCGGCCCCAGGCCGCTCGTCTGCCAGAAAAGCCATTGCAGCGTATGGTGGCGCTCGCGCAGTTCCCCACTCAGCAACTGGCCGGTTTTCTCCGCCAGATAAAGCAAAATCTCGCCGGATTCAAACAGGCTCAGCGGCCGCCCTCCGTCAGCGGGCAGGTTATCGATAATGGCCGGGATTTTATTGTTTGGCGAAATCGCCAGAAAAACGGGCCGGAACTGATCGCCCTTGCTGATATCCACGCGGATGATCCGGTAATCGAGTTCGGCCTCTTCGAGAAAAAGGGTGATTTTATGGCCGTTAGGGGTGGGCGCATAATAGAGATCTATCATTCTTAACTCCTGTCATTGCAAACCGTAATGCCATAAAAGGAGTATAGGTGCATGTTGAAAATCGTGAGTTTTCATCAAGTGACAGCGAAGCAAAGAGATTATATGTTGAGTGAAAACCGATCAGCCGATGAGGATGTTATGAACCAGCCCGTAATCACATTGTGGTCCGATGCGAATTTCTTTTCACCCTATGTTCTGAGCGCTTACGTGGCGCTGGCCGAAAAAGGGCTCTCTTTTACCCTTAAAACCGTTGATCTGGACGGCGGTGAGCATCTTAAACCGCAGTGGCAGGGGTACGCACAAACGCGACGCGTACCGATGCTGGACATCGACGGCTTCACGCTGAGCGAATCCTCGGCGATCGATGAGTATCTCGAAGATCGCTTTGCACCACCGGAATGGGAACGCATTTATCCACACGATCTGCAAAAACGGGCCCGTGCCCGCCAGATCCAGGCCTGGCTGCGCAGCGATCTGGTGCCAGTTCGCGTCGAACGTTCAACCGACGTGGTGTTTGCCGGCGTGAAAAAGCCCACGCTCAGTGAAGAGGGGCTGCTCAGCGCGCAAAAGCTGATCGATACGGCATCGTCACTGCTGGCTCACGGTAATCCAAATCTCTTTGGCGAATGGTGCATCGCCGACACCGATCTTGCCCTGATGCTCAATCGCCTGATCCTTAACGGCGATGCCGTGCCGCAGCTGCTGGTGGATTATGCGGCGTTCCAGTGGCAGCGGGCGTCAGTGCAGCGTTTTGTGGCACTCTCCGCTAAGCGCGCGGGCTGATAAGCCCTGACGCATAAGGTATGATAGGGGCAGTTTTATTTTCCTGAGGAATGACTGATGAAACTCATGTTTGCGTCGGATATCCATGGATCGCTGCCCGCGACCGAGCGTGTTCTTTCTCTGTTCGCCCAAAGCGGGGCGCAGTGGCTCATCATTCTGGGCGACGTGTTAAATCACGGCCCGCGAAACGCGCTGCCGGAAGGCTATGCCCCGGCGCAGGTCGCTGAAAAGCTTAATGCCTGTGCGTCGCGCATTATCGCCGTGCGCGGCAACTGCGACAGCGAAGTGGACCAGATGCTGCTGCACTTTCCCCTCACCGCGCCCTGGCAGCAGGTGCTGCTGGAAAAATGCCGTCTGTTTTTAACCCACGGACACCTTTTTGGCCCGGATGCGCTTCCCGCGCTGGCGGCTGGCGATGTCCTGGTTTACGGCCATACTCATATTCCAGTCGCGGAAAAACGTGGCGAGATTTATCACTTTAACCCCGGTTCGGTTAGCATCCCAAAAGGGGAATACCCTGCAAGCTATGGCATGCTGGATGAGAATTCATTACGCGTAATCGCACTTAATGATCAGCAAGTTATTGCGCAGGTAGAGATTAATCCGTAAGTTACACCTCAACTGCAAACGCGCCGAAAGAGCGCTTAGACGAGAAGGTTTCCCGATGGTGGAGCAGAGTCATTTGGCAAGTACAGAATGGGTTGACATTGTCAGCGAAGAAAATGAAGTGATCGCGCAGGCCAGCCGCGCACAAATGCGTGCGGAGCGTCTGCGTCACCGTGCGACGTATATCGTGGTGCATGATGGAATGGGCAAAATTCTGGTCCAGCGCCGCACGGACACCAAAGATTTTCTACCCGGTATGCTGGATGCCACCGCGGGCGGCGTGGTACAGGCAGATGAAGTGCTGCTGGATTCTGCGCGCCGTGAAGCGGAAGAAGAGTTAGGGATCGCTGGCGTGCCGTTTGCCGAGCACGGTCAGTTCTATTTCGAAGACGAACATTGCCGCGTCTGGGGCGGGCTGTTCAGCTGCGTTTCCCACGGGCCGTTCGCGCTGCAGGAAGAAGAGGTGAGCGAGGTCAGCTGGATGACGCCAGAAGAGATCACCGCACGCTGTGACGAGTTCACGCCCGATTCGTTAAAAGCGCTGGCGCTGTGGATGACCCGCAACGCCAAAAATGAATCCACCCGACCGGAAAAAGAAGAAGAGGCTGAATAAGCCTTAACAACTCTCCCGCAGACACAGACTGGACGCGATGGGTTTATGCTCGCGCCAGTCTCCGTCATTCAGACGTTCCAGCAAGGCTTTCCCCGCTTCCACGCCAATTTTCCGATGCGGTACCGCCATGGTTGTCAGCGGCGGCTGACAGACGCGGCTGACGTCGCTATCCCCAAAGCCTACTACGGCCAAATCATCCGGTACTTTGATGCGACGACGCTGACACTCGTAGAGCGCACCGCAGGCCAGCTCGTCCGACACGCAGACCAGCGCATCCAGCTCCGGCCACGCCAACAGAAATTCCGGCAGCTGCGCCGCTCCCGTGGAAAAGACGGGCGGCATGGCGGCGTTAATCACCCGGTTGGGCGACATATGATGGCGAAGCATGGCCTTGTACCAGCCCTGCAGGTGCTGCTGGAAAATCCACTGCTCCTGGTTAGCGCACAGCAGGCCGATATTCTGGTAACCGCGCTGGATCACCGTTTCGGTCAGCTCATACATCGCGGCGACGTTATCAATCCCGATATTCATATCAATGGGATCGGCGCGCATGGCCCCCATCTCCATTACCGGAATCGAGGCATTTTTCAGCCAGTGGCGCACGGTGTCGCTATGCTCGACGCTCAGTAAAATCGCCGCGGCAATGTTCGACGCCAGCAGCGTTTCCAGCAATTTTTCTTCCTGCTCAAGCCGGTGCTGAGATTCCGCCAGCATGATTTGATATCCGGCAGGCTGCAGCACCTGCTGTAGCCCGGCGAACATTTCCGAGCAGCCTGCTTCGGAAAGATTTGGAACGACCATCGCAATCGTCCATGACGAGGCCGATGCCAGCGCGCTGGCAGCGAGATTGGGCATATAACCCAGTTCCTGCACAGCGGCTTCAATTTTTTCACGCAGTTTATCGGAAACTTGCTCCGGCGTGCGGAGCGCACGGGACACGGTCATTGTGCCTACACCGGCAAGCTGTGCGACATCGGCAAGTGTCACTTTACCAGTACTGCGCCGTTTTCGGGTTAGAGACATACACCTTCCTGCTGACCAGACGCGTTCTTATTGTCATCCTTCGCTTCACGTGAAACGCAGTATACGCCTTAAATCCCTTTTTTTGCTGTGATTTAACCCGATGATTACAATTTGATAGCGCTATCACACTTCTGCATGTTCGTCGTTGGTAGCGCTATCTTTGTGACCGCGATCGCAGCGAATAGCGCAGGCGTTGAATAAAGTTTGCTCATCTTTTGGGGTATGGCGGGAGGAGAAATGCTCAAAACGTGGCTAAACGAGACAACCATCACGTTCAGGGATAGCGTCGACAGCTGGTCGCAGGCGCTGGCGCTGTGCGCGCAACCGCTGCTGGAGCAGCAGGTGATTTCGCCAGCATACGTGACGGCCATCATCGAGCAGCATCACGCCTTAGGGCCGTACTATGTGCTGGCACCAGGACTGGCGATGCCGCATGCGCGGCCAGAGGAAGGGGCTAACGGGCTGGGGCTGTCATTATTAAAGCTGAATCAGGGCGTCTCATTCGGCGCGGGAGAATTCGACCCGGTTGATGTGATAGTGATGCTGGCGGCACCGGACAAAAATAGCCATATCGACGCACTCTCCGCGCTGGCTGAATTATTTTCCAGCGAGGATGACATGGCCAAATTACACCGGGCGAATACGCTGGAGGAGATAAAAATTATCGTCGACCGCTTCTGATTTACTGATTTCATCCGATTCTTCACAACATTACGCACCAGCGTGATGGGGCGTACTCTACACCAAAAAAGGGGCTAACAATGAAAATCATGGCTATTTGCGGTTCTGGCCTGGGCAGCAGTTTCATGGTCGAAATGAATATTAAAAAAGTCCTTAAAAAACTGGAGATCGACGCGGAGGTAGAGCACTCCGATCTCTCTTCCGCTACGCCGGGGGCGGCCGATCTCTTTGTGATGGCAAAGGATATCGCGGCCAGCGCCAGCGTGCCGGAAAGCCAGCTGGTGGTGATCAACAACATCATCGATATCAACGAACTCGAAGCGCAACTGCGCGCCTGGTTCGACAGACAATAATCCTGATTAGGCGAGGTGGATATGTTTATCCTTGAAACGCTGAATTTCGTTGTTGATATTTTAAAAGTCCCTTCTGTGCTGGTGGGATTAATTGCGTTAATTGGTCTGGTTGCGCAGAAAAAAGCCTTTTCTGACGTCGTCAAAGGGACAATTAAAACCATTCTGGGTTTTATTGTGCTGGGCGGTGGGGCCACCGTGCTGGTGGGATCGCTAAATCCTCTAGGCGGGATGTTTGAGCACGCCTTTACCATTCAGGGCATTATTCCAAACAATGAAGCGATTGTTTCTATTGCGCTGGAAAAATACGGTGCCTCTACCGCGCTGATTATGGCCTTCGGGATGGTGGCAAATATTATTGTTGCCCGCTTTACCCGTCTGAAATACATCTTCCTGACCGGACACCACACTTTCTATATGGCGTGCATGATTGGCGTGATCCTGACGGTGGCGGGCTTCGAGGGCGTGGGGCTGGTCTTTACCGGCTCGTTGATCCTCGGCCTGGTCATGGCCTTCTTCCCGGCGATCGCCCAGCGTTATATGAAGCGGATTACCGGTACCGATGATATCGCGTTCGGCCACTTCGGCACGCTGGGATATGTGTTGTCCGGCTGGATTGGCAGCCGCTTCGGCAAAGGCTCGCGCTCGACGGAAGAGATGAACCTGCCGAAAAACCTCAGCTTCCTGCGCGACAGTTCGATCTCCATCTCGCTGACCATGATGATTATCTACCTGATCATGGCGGTAAGCGCCGGTCGTGAGTACGTTGAGGGCACCTTCAGCGGCGGCCAGAACTATCTGGTCTACGCCATTATTATGGCGATCACCTTCGCTGCCGGGGTATTTATCATCCTGCAGGGCGTGCGTCTGATTCTGGCGGAAATCGTGCCGGCCTTTACCGGCTTCTCCGAAAAACTGGTGCCTAATGCGCGCCCCGCGCTGGACTGTCCGGTGGTTTACCCCTATGCGCCCAACGCGGTACTGATTGGTTTTCTGTTTAGCTTCCTCGGCGGCCTGGTCGGGTTGTTCATCTGCGGCCAGTTCAGCTGGGTGCTGATCCTGCCGGGCGTGGTGCCGCACTTCTTCACCGGCGCAACCGCAGGCGTGTTTGGTAACGCCACGGGCGGGCGTCGCGGAGCGATGATCGGCGCGTTTGCCAACGGTCTGCTGATCACTTTCCTGCCGGTGCTGCTGTTGCCAGTGCTGGGCGCTATCGGCTTTGCCAACACCACCTTCTCCGACGCTGATTTCGGCGCGGTTGGCATTGTGCTGGGCAATCTGGCGCGCTTCCTGTCGCCGCTTGCCATCACCGGACTTGTGGTTGCGTTGTTTGCTCTGCTGGTGGCGTACAACGTGTTCGCTAAAAACAAAACCGCGGGCGAGAGCGCGCAGGAAAATACCGGAGCTAAATCATGAATGTGAAAGAAGTCACCCAACTGGCGCGTGATATCCGCCTCGAAACCCTGAAGGCGCTGACGCAGCTCGGTTTTGGGCACTACGGCGGCAGCATGTCGGTCGTCGAAACGCTGGCCGTGCTGTACGGCGCAGTGATGAAGATCGACCCGGCCGACCCGGACTGGCCCGAGCGCGACTATTTTGTGCTGTCAAAAGGCCATGCTGGCCCGGCGCTGTATAGCACTCTGGCGATTAAGGGCTACTTCCCGATAGAAGAGCTGAGCACGCTGAACCACAACGGGACGCGTTTGCCCAGCCACCCGGACCGCCTGAAAACGCGCGGCGTCGATGCCACCACCGGCTCGCTGGGGCAGGGGATCTCCATTGCTGGCGGCATGGCGCTGTCGCACAAGCTGGCGGGCAGGCCAAACCGGGTCTTCTGCATTGTTGGCGATGGTGAACTCAATGAAGGCCAGTGCTGGGAGGCGTTCCAGTTTATTGCCCACCATCGCCTGAACAACCTGACGATATTTGTGGACTGGAACAAGCAGCAGCTTGACGGTGAGCTGGATGAAATCATCTGCGCGTTTGACCTTGAAGGCAAATTCCGCGCCTTCGGGTATGACGTGGTGACGGTGAAAGGCGACGACATCCCGACGCTGCTGGAGGTTACATCACTAGTGCCGGAGGCCAATGCGCGCCCGCGGGTGGTGATCCTCGACAGCATTAAAGGGCAGGGGGTGCCGTATCTTGAGCAGCTCGGCAATTCGCACCACCTGCGTTTAACAGAGGAGAGCAAAGCGGCGCTTAACGAGACGATCCGCCAACTGGAGGCTTCACATGATTAAGATTGCACCCGCAGGACAGAAAGATGCCATCGAGATGCGCAAAGTCTACGCCGGTTTTGTAGCCAAACAGATCGAAGCCGGAAGCGAGATCATCGCGCTGGAAGCCGACCTGATGAGCTCCATGGCGATGGACGGCGTGGCGCGCGATTATCCCCGGCATGTGATCAACTGCGGCATTATGGAGGCGAACGTGATCGGGACGGCCGCCGGGCTGTCGCTGACCGGGCGCAAGCCGTTCGTCCATACGTTTACCGCCTTCGCCAGCCGTCGCTGCTTCGACCAGCTGTTTATGTCCCTGGACTACCAGCGCAACAACGTGAAGGTTATCGCCTCGGACGCGGGCGTGACCGCCTGTCACAACGGCGGCACGCACATGTCGTTTGAGGATATGGGCATCGTGCGTGGTCTGGCCCATTCGGTGGTGCTGGAGGTGACCGACGCGGTGATGTTTGAGGATGTGCTGCGCCAGCTTATCGACCTTGAGGGGTTCTACTGGGTGCGCACCATTCGCAAGCAGGCACCGAGCGTGTATGCCCCGGGGTCAACCTTTACCCTTGGCAAAGGCAACGTGCTGCGAGAGGGGAGCGATATTACGCTGATCGCCAACGGCATTATGGTTGCAGAAGCGCTGGAGGCGGCGCGCCAGCTGGAGCAGGAGGGCGTGAGCGCGGCGGTGATAGACATGTTCACCCTCAAGCCCATCGACCGGATGCTGGTGAAAAACTACGCCGAAAAAACCGGGCGCATCGTGACCTGTGAAAACCACAGTATTCATAACGGGCTGGGATCGGCGGTGGCCGAAGTGCTGGTGGAAACCT
This sequence comes from Enterobacter sp. 2VL, assembly GCF_005503595.1. Taxonomy (NCBI): domain Bacteria; kingdom Pseudomonadati; phylum Pseudomonadota; class Gammaproteobacteria; order Enterobacterales; family Enterobacteriaceae; genus Enterobacter; species Enterobacter sp. 2VL. Next base: position 337,370 of record NZ_SCNE01000003.1, on the reverse strand, counting down.
GCCCGGTACCGATGCGGCGGGTGGGGGTGAAGGAGCGTTACGGCCAGGTGGGGACGCAGGACTTTCTGCAGAAGGAGTATGGCCTGACGGCGCATGACATTGTGTCGGCGGCGCGAGAGTTGCTGTAAATAAAAAAGGCGACCGTGAGGTCGCCTTTTTGTTGCCCGGTGGCGCTGGCGCTTACCGGGCCTACGGTCCTGTAGGCCCGGTAAGCGCCAGCGCCATCCGGCAAGACCTTAAGCTTACTGCTGCTGCTGCGAAGACTGAATCGCCGTCAGCGCGATGGTGTAGACGATATCGTCTACCAGCGCACCACGGGAGAGGTCGTTCACAGGCTTGCGCATGCCTTGCAGCATCGGCCCGATGGAGATCAGGTCTGCAGAACGCTGTACCGCTTTGTAGGTGGTGTTACCGGTGTTCAGATCCGGGAAGATGAACACGGTAGCGCGACCTGCAACCGGCGAGTTCGGTGCTTTGGATTTCGCCACGTCAGCCATCACGGCCGCATCGTACTGCAGCGGGCCGTCGATCATCAGGTCAGGACGTTTTTCCTGCGCCAGACGGGTGGCTTCACGCACTTTCTCTACGTCGCTACCTGCACCAGAGGTGCCGGTGGAGTAGGAGAGCATCGCAACGCGTGGTTCGATACCGAAGGCAATCGCGGAGTCTGCGGACTGGATAGCGATTTCTGCCAGCTGCTCTGCGGTTGGGTCCGGGTTGATCGCACAGTCGCCGTAAACATAAACCTGTTCAGGCAGCAGCATGAAGAACACGGAAGAGACCAGAGAGCTGCCTGGCGCGGTTTTGATCAGCTGCAGCGGTGGACGGATGGTGTTCGCGGTGGTGTGAACAGCACCGGAAACCAGACCGTCAACTTCATCCTGCTCAAGCATCAGCGTACCCAGCACCACGTTGTCTTCCAGCTGCTCGCGCGCAACGGCTTCGGTCATGCCTTTGCTCTTACGCAGCTCAACCAGACGGGCAACGTAGCTTTCGCGAACCACTTCCGGGTCAACGATTTCGATGCCAGCACCCAGCTCAACGCCCTGAGACGCCGCAACGCGGTTGATTTCGTCCGGGTTACCCAGCAGCACACAGGTCGCGATGCCGCGTTCAGCACAGATAGCAGCTGCTTTCACGGTACGTGGTTCGTCGCCTTCTGGCAGAACCACGCGTTTGCCTGCTTTGCGTGCCAGCTCGGTCAGCTGGTAGCGGAAGGCTGGCGGAGACAGACGACGGCTGCGCTCGGAGGTCGCGGTCAGGGATTCGATCCAGTCTGCGTTGATGTAGCTTGCGACGTATTCCTGAACTTTCTCGATGCGCTCGTGGTCATCAACCGGCACTTCGAGGTTGAAGCTCTGCAGGCTCAGGGAGGTCTGCCAGGTGTTGGTGTTGACCATAAATACCGGCAGGCCAGTAGCAAATGCGCGTTCGCACAGCTTGCTCACGCGTGGGTCCATTTCGTATGCACCGGTCAGCAGGATAGCGCCAATTTCAACGCCGTTCATCGCGGCCAGACAGGCTGCAACCAGCACGTCAGGACGGTCTGCAGAGGTCACCAGCAGGGAACCTGCACGGAAGTGTTCCAGCATGTGCGGAATGCTACGCGCACAGAAGGTCACGGACTTCACGCGGCGGGTATTGATGTCGCCTTCGTTAATCACGGTCGCGTTCAGGTGACGCGCCATGTCGATTGCACGGGTCGCAATCAGATCAAAGCTCCACGGCACCACGCCCAGCACCGGAAGCGGGCTGGAGTTCTGCAGCGCAGTCGGATCAACTTTAACCACTTTCGCTTTGGAGGAGTCGTCGAAGATCTCGGACAGGTCAGGGCGAGTACGGCCCTGCTCATCAACCGGGGCGTTCAGTTTGTTAACGATAACGCCGGTGATGTTGCTGTTTTTTGCGCCGCCGAAGCTGCTGCGTGTCAGTTCGATACGCTCTTTCAGCTGTTCCTGGGTGTCGGTGCCCTGAGACATCACGAAGACGATCTCAGCGTTCAGCGTTTTGGCAATTTCGAAGTTCAGCGACTGGGCAAACTGGTGTTTGCGGGTCGGGACCAGGCCTTCAACCAGCACCACTTCAGCGTCCTGCGCGTTCGCGTGGTAGTTGGCGATGATCTCTTCCATCAGCACGTCTTTCTGGTTGCTGGAGAGCAGAGACTCAACGTGGCTCATCTTCAGCGGTTCAGCCGCTGGAAGATTGGAGTTTTTACGCACGATGGAGGTGGTCTGGTCTGGCGCATCGCCACCGGCACGAGGCTGGGCGATAGGTTTAAAGACGCTCAGACGAACGCCTTTGCGTTCCATAGCACGGATCACGCCAAGGCTGACGCTGGTCAGGCCGACGCTGGTTCCGGTAGGGATCAGCATAATAGTACGGGACACGGTTTATCCTCTTTCGTTACCGCCGACGTTTGGCGGGCTACAAAACAGCACCGCCAGCATGGCTGGCGGTGTGGAATCAGGCAGTCAGGCGATGCGCGTCTTGCGCAATGACCAGCTCTTCGTTAGTTGGGATAACGATAGCAGGACGGGTACCTTCTTTGTTGATGAAGCCAGACTTACCGAAGCGGGCAGCCAGGTTACGCTCGTGATCAACTTCGAAGCCCAGAACGCCCAGTTTACCCAGGGACAGTTCACGCACCATTGCCGCGTTTTCACCGATACCACCGGTGAAGATAACCGCGTCCAGACGACCGTCCATCAGCGCAGTGTAGGAGCCGATGTATTTCGCCAGACGGTGGCAGTAAACGTCCATTGCACGTTTAGCGTCTTCTTTCGCATCGTAGTTGTCTTCAACGTAACGGCAGTCGCTGGTGACTTCGGTCAGACCCAGCAGGCCAGACTCTTTGGTCAGCATTTTGTTGATTTGATCAACGCTCATGCCCAGGTTGTCGTGCAGGAAGAAGATGATTGCCGGGTCGATGTCACCGGTACGGGTACCCATCACCAGACCTTCCAGCGGGGTCAGACCCATAGAGGTATCAACACATTCACCGTTGCGGATAGCCGAAACGGAACCACCGTTACCCAGGTGGCAGGTGATGATGTTCAGCTCTTCAACCGGCTTGTTCAGGACTTTCGCGGCTTCCTGCGTCACATAGTAGTGGCTGGTACCGTGGAAGCCGTAGCGACGTACGCCGTGCTCTTTATACAGGTTGTACGGCAGGGCGTAGAGGTAAGACTCTTCCGGCATGGTCTGATGGAACGCGGTGTCGAACACGGCAACGTTCTTGTCTTTCAGATTCGGGAAGGATTTCAGCGCTTCAGTGATACCGATCAGGTGAGCAGGGTTGTGCAGTGGCGCAAACGGCGCAGCATCTTTGATACCCTGGATCACGGTGTCATCAATGATCACGGATTTGGTGTATTTTTCGCCGCCGTGGACGATACGGTGACCAATCGCGGTCAGCTGAGCAGACAGTTCTGGTTTTTGTGCCAGAATAGTGTTAACGATAAAGTTCAGCGCTTCACTGTGAGCGGCGCCTGCACCTAAAGCCGCTTCTTGTTTGTTGCCGTCCATCTTCCACTTGATACGTGCTTCAGGCAGATGGAAACATTCGGACAAACCAGAGAGGTATTCTTCACCGTTCAGCGCATCGATGATGGCAAATTTGAGGGAAGAACTACCGCAGTTCAGAACCAGTACTAACTTACTCGACATGGAAGTACCTATTATTAATACGTGGCTAAAAAAACGTCAGTGAGTCTAAAAGCGTAACGCATGCTGACCCAGACATTTATGATTAACATCATGCCAAACGAACATTCTGGCATGACGGAAGAAATACATATGATTTTATGCCATTTTGAACATTTTTCAGGCAATGGCATAATATGCGATAATTTGACGAGTTAATGTTTCTCGTCTAAGGCCGCATCAGGCTGGCACAGAATACCTGATACTGGGTAGCGATGACAAAATATTTTGAACGTTGTCATAGCCTGTTGTGGTTTTGCACAAAAATTTTAATTTTTATACGTGAAGTTGAGGTAAAGCCATGTCGACACCCGAAATCCCATCCGTGAACTTCTTCAGTCTGTTTCGCCGGGGGCAGCATTACGCAAAGACGTGGCCAATGGAAAAGCGCCTTGCGCCAATGTTTATTGAGAATCGTACAATCCGCGCCACGCGCTACGCGATTCGCTTTATGCCGCCCGTCGCCATCTTTACCCTGTGCTGGCAAATTGCGCTCGGCGGCCAGCTCGGTCCGGCCGTTGCCACGGCGCTTTTCGCGCTGAGTCTGCCGATGCAGGGGCTGTGGTGGCTCGGTAAACGATCCATTACGCCGCTCCCGCCTACAATTTTACACTGGTTTTATGAAGTCCGTGGAAAACTTGAAGAGGCCGGGCAGGCGCTGGCACCCGTCGAAGGCAAGCCAGATTATCAGGCGCTGGCCGATACCCTTAAGCGGGCTTTCAAACAACTTGATAAAACATTCCTCGATGACTTGTGATTGATCATCGAAACGACGACGAAAAGAAGGCACAGTGACAAACGTTACCGTGTCTTTTTTTTCAAGTGCCATGCGCTACAGGAGTCGAAAGATGGAAATGACCCATGCTCAACGTCTGATTTTGTCTAACCAGTACAAGATGATGACTATGCTTGATCCCGACAACGCTGAGCGCTACAGCCGCTTACAGACCATCGTCGAACGCGGGTTTGGCCTGCAGATGCGCGAGCTGGACCGCGAGTTCGGCGAGCTAAAAGAAGAAACCTGCCGCCTCGTGATCGACATTATGGAGATGTATCACGCGCTGCATGTTTCCTGGACCAACCTGAAAGACCGTGAGTCCATCGACGAGCGCCGCGTGACCTTTCTCGGGTTCGATGCCGCGACGGAAGCGCGCTATCTCAGCTATGTACGCTTTATGGTGAATACCGAAGGGCGTTACACCCATTTTGATGCGGGTACGCATGGCTTTAACGCCCAGACCCCGATGTGGGATAAATATCAACGTATGCTGAGCGTATGGCACTCCTGCCCGCGCCAGTACCATTTGAGCAGCAACGAAATTCAACAAATCATTAATGCCTGACGGAGGTGCGTGTGCAGTGTAAAGGTTTTCTGTTTGATCTGGACGGTACGCTGGTAGATTCGCTGCCGGTAGTGGAGCGTTCATGGTGCCACTGGGCCGACAGGCACGGTATCGACCATCAGGACGTGCTGAATTTCATCCATGGCAAACAGGCCATTACCTCATTGCGGCACTTCCTGGCCGGGCGTTCTGAGGAAGAGATCCAGGCGGAATTTCGCTACCTCGAACAGATCGAAGCCAACGACACGGACGGGATCACCGCCTTGCCCGGCGCGCGCGAGCTACTTGAACACCTCAACGAAGCGCAGATCCCCTGGGCGATTGTGACCTCAGGCTCGGTTCCCGTTGCCCACGCGCGTCATCAGGCCGCGGGCCTGCCGAGGCCGGAGGTCTTTATTACGGCTGAACGCGTAAAGCGCGGCAAGCCTGAACCGGATGCCTTTTTACTCGGCGCTGAAATGCTGGGCCTTGCGCCAGCCGAGTGCGTGGTGGTGGAAGATGCAGCCGCGGGCGTTTTAGCCGGGCTGAATGCCGGAAGCCACGTTATCGCCGTTAACGTACCGGCGGGCTCCCCCCGACTGGACGAGGCGGATTATGTGGTTAACTCCCTGGCCGCGTTAAACGTCGCGAAGGCACCGGATGGAAGTGTAACCGTCTCGCTGAAAATGTAATCCTATGATTTAGCCCCGCATTGTCGGGGCTTTTTTTATGGCAAAATCGCGTCTTCTTCCACTGACAAGGATATGTTGTGAACGGTGAACTGATTTGGGTGCTCAGCCTGCTCTTAATCGCCATCATTCTCTTTGCGACAGGCAAGGTGCGCATGGATGCCGTCGCCCTGTTTGTGATTGTCGCCTTTGTACTGAGCGGCACGCTCACGCTGTCTGAGGCGTTCTCCGGCTTTAGCGATCCCAACGTTATTCTGATTGCTGCCCTGTTTATCATCGGCGATGGCCTGGTGCGCACCGGCGTGGCGACCATCATGGGCGCCTGGCTGGTAAAGGTGGCGGGCAGTAGCGAAACCAAAATGCTGATCTACCTGATGGTGACGGTGGCCGGGCTGGGCGCGTTCATGAGCTCAACGGGCGTGGTCGCCATTTTTATTCCGGTCGTGCTCAGCGTATCGATGCGGATGCAGACCTCGCCGTCGCGCCTGATGATGCCCCTGAGCTTTGCCGGGCTGATCAGCGGCATGATGACGCTGGTGGCCACGCCGCCGAACCTGGTCGTTAACAGTGAACTGCTCCGCGAAGGGTTGCAGGGGTTCAGTTTTTTCAGCGTCACCCCGCTTGGGCTGGTGATCCTGGTGCTGGGCGTCGTCTATATGCTGCTGACGCGCTTTGCCCTCAAAGGGGAGAAGCACGACAAAAGCAAAGAGAGCTGGAAACGGCGGACGTTTCGCGACCTGATCAAAGAGTACCGTTTAACCGGACGCGCACGTCGCCTGGCTATTCGTCCCGGTTCACCGCTGATCGGCCAACGGCTTGACGATCTCAAGCTGCGCGAACGCTACGGGGCAAACGTCATCGGCGTTGAGCGCTGGCGGCGCTTTCGCCGGGTGATCGTCAACGTCAACGGGGTATCGGAATTCCGCGCGCGTGACGTGCTGCTTATTGATATGTCCACGGCTGACGTCGACCTGCGAGAGTTCTGCAGCGAACAGCTGCTGGAACCGATGGTCCTGCGTGGGGAATACTTCTCCGATCAGGCGCTGGACGTGGGGATGGCAGAAGTCTCCTTGATTCCGGAATCGGAACTGCTGGGTAAAACGGTACGCGAGATGGGATTCCGCACCCGCTACGGGCTTAACGTGGTGGGCCTCAAGCGCGATGGCGTGGCGATGGAAGGCGCGGTGGTGGACGAGCCTATCCTGCTGGGGGATATCTTCCTGGTGGTCGGTAACTGGAAGCTGATTAGCCAGCTCGGTCAGATGGGGCGTGATTTCGTGGTGCTGAATATGCCCGTCGAGGAGAGCGATGCCTCTCCCGCCCACAGCCAGGCCCCGCACGCCATCTTTTGCCTGGTGCTGATGGTAGCCTTGATGCTCACCGATGAAATTCCCAACCCGGTGGCGGCGATTATTGCCTGCCTGCTGATGGGGAAATTTCGCTGTATTGATGCCGAAAGTGCCTATAAAGCCATTCACTGGCCGAGCATAATCCTGATTGTCGGAATGATGCCGTTTGCCTTAGCGCTGCAAAAAACGGGCGGAGTGGATTTGGTTGTCAAAGGGCTGATGGACATTGGCGGAGGTTATAGCCCGTATATGATGCTGGTTTGCCTGTTTGTGATGTGTGCATCGATAGGGTTGTTTATCTCTAACACGGCGACCGCGGTGCTGATGGCGCCGATTGCGCTGGCGATGGCGAAGTCTATGGGCGTCTCCCCCTATCCGTTTGCCATGATGGTGGCGATGGCCGCCTCGGCTGCGTTTATGACGCCCGTTTCATCACCGGTTAACACGCTGGTGCTGGGGCCAGGGAACTATACATTTAGCGATTTCGTGAAGCTTGGGGTGCCATTCACCGTGCTGGTGATGGTGGTATGCGTGGTGTTGATCCCGGTCCTGTTCCCGTTTTAAGCGTGGGGCCAGAAACGTAGGCCGGGTAAGGCGAAGCCGCTACCCGGCAAAAAACAGGCGAAACGTCAGAGGGGGGAATCCTGACTGATTTCATCCAGGGAGAGATGGAAGCTCGGTACGAACACCTGCATAAAGTAATCCATCTCTTCGCTGCGGCGGGATTCCAGGGTTTTTTCCAGACGCGTTTTCGCCAGTAAAAACTCATTATTGCCAGCCGACAGCTCTTCCAGACATTTCAGATAAGCGCACAGCGCATCAGCCTGCTTCACCAGCGACGTCTCTTCTTCGGTGTACTGGTGTTCGTCGATCAGCGGCTCAAAGATATCGCGCAGCTCTTCCGGCACCATCTCGATCAGCTTTTGCTGGGCGATCTTCTCAATGGCTTTATATTCCTGGGCAATCTGCGAGTTGAAATATTTCACCGGCGTAGGCAGATCCCCGGTCAGGACTTCTGACGCGTCGTGATAAATCGCCAGCAGGGCGATACGTTCCGCATTCACGCGTCCGTTGAACTTACGATTCTTAATGGCCGCCAGCGCATGAGCGACCATCGCCACCTGCAGGCTATGCTCGGACACATTCTCGGTGCGCACGTTGCGCATCAGCGGCCAGCGGTTGATGAGTTTCAGGCGGGAGAGGTGGGCAAAGAAATGACTCTGACTCATAGGTTACCTTTTGTCTTCACTGCGACAGGCTTCATTGTGGGGGGAGGGGAGGCAAGATGCAAATTTGCGGATTGTGTCTGCCGGGTCAGCATCGCGCCACCCGGCAGACAGACTACATTACTGATGATAGCCGGAGAGGAATCGCCCGAAGCGGCTGATCGCCATTTCAAGATCGTCTTCGCGCGGCAGCGTCACGATACGGACGTGATCCGGCCACGGCCAGTTAAACGCGGTACCCTGTACCAGCAGTACCTTCTCCTGTAACAGGAAATCGAGCACCATTTTCTGGTCGTCGTGAATATTAAAGCGCTTCGCGTCGATTTTCGGGAACATGTAGAGCGCGCCGTTAGGCTTCACGCAGGAGACGCCGGGAATATCATTAATCAGCTCCCAGGCGCGGTTACGCTGTTCGTACAGACGGCCACCGGGGGCAATGAATTCACTGATGCTCTGGTAACCTCCCAGCGCCGTCTGGATCGCATGCTGCGCCGGAACGTTGGCGCACAGGCGCATTGACGCCAGCATCTCCAGCCCTTCGATATAGCCTTTCGCGTGTTTCTTCGGCCCGTTAAGCACCATCCAGCCCTGACGGAAACCGGCCACGCGGTAGGTTTTTGACAGACCGTTAAAGGTAACGGTGAGCAAATCCGGTGCCAGCGCGGCGATAGAGTGATGCTGTGCGGCGTCGTAAAGAATTTTGTCGTAGATTTCGTCGGCAAAAATAATCAGGTTGTGCTGGCGGGCGATCTCAACGATCTCCATCAGCAGCTCTCTGGAATAGACGGCACCCGTCGGGTTATTTGGGTTGATAATCACGATACCGCGGGTGCGCGGCGTGATTTTGGCGCGGATATCGTCAAGGTCCGGGAACCAGTCAGACGATTCATCGCACAGGTAATGCACCGCTTTGCCGCTGGACAGAGAGACAGCCGCCGTCCACAGCGGGTAATCCGGTGCCGGTACCAGCATTTCGTCTCCGCTGTTCAGCAGCGCCTGCATCGCCTGGACGATCAGCTCAGAAACGCCGTTACCAATATAGATGTCTTCAACGGTCACATCACGCATGCCGCGCGCCTGATAATGCTGCATGATGGCTTTACGTGCAGAGTAGAGTCCTTTTGAATCGCAGTAACCTTGTGCCGTAGGCAGGTTGCGGATCACATCAACCAGGATCTCATCCGGCGCTTCAAAACCAAACGGCGCTGGGTTGCCAATGTTGAGTTTGAGAACCTTGTTACCTTCCTCTTCAAGGCGTTTCGCCTCTTTAAGAACCGGGCCTCGAATGTCATAACAGACGTTATCTAGCTTGCTGGATTTTTCGATAGGGGACATGAACCTTTAACCTTTTCGCTATTATTGCCACTCCCTGCCGTGGAAGTCAGCACGGAACAATGTACTCCCCCCTCGCTGCGTTTTGAAGGGTATACAGCAGAAGATTTTGTGCAGAGGCGAATTTTGCTTTAAATTTATATTGCTGCCATGGATTGTTTTACGGTGGTTATCATCTCGTTTTCAATGCATTAAAAGGATTAATGTGCTGATTAAAGGCAAATTAATTGAATTTTATTCTGTTAAAAATGAGGTGATTTTCCCACAGGCGTGAACAGGCGGGGGCCGTTGCTCCAGGTGACCTTTCGTAAAACCTGAATGTTAACATAAGGGTTGTACTAATATGCCTGATGGGCTAAAAGTTACTCGTGTGAATTAAATGTTAAGTGTTATTAATGTATGGCCTTAATCGAAATTAAACTTTATTTATTATTATCGACGAAAATGCAACTTCATTAATTTTAATAAAATTACAGTAGCGGTTTTTCAACGCAGTTTAATCTCCAGCTTTACAATAAGACTTATAAATATAGTGGATTTGAGTTAAGATGTCTTACGGGAAAGCAGATGACAGATAAGCTTGTTACGTCCATCTGAACCCGCTGTTCTAAATTAATCGATTGTTATTGTTAAAGTTATCTCTGGCTGGATTGTGAGGATCACATCCTGTCACGTTGACAGCGCTGCGATAAAGATGGCAGAAATATGTTTTCCCTTTAAAGGGATTTACCTACATCTGCAAACATCTAAATAACCTGAACGTTTTAGAGAATAAAAATAACGTCATGAAACCTTGTTTCTGACTGTTGGTTTAACGCAGCACAATAACTGTCTGTCAGGCAGTCTGCCGGGCCGGGATGCGAGGGAAACCTTCAGAGGGAATTGCTTAACTTTTACACACAGCTTCAACCCGGGCAGCTCCGCACGAGCAACCTGAAAGTGAATAGATATGATAAATGCAAATCGTCCGATAATGAATCTCGACCTCGATCTGCTGAGAACGTTTGTTGCGGTCGCCGATCTCAACACTTTTGCAGCAGCTGCTGCCGCAGTTTGCCGAACCCAGTCTGCCGTAAGCCAACAGATGCAGAGGCTGGAGCAGCTGGTGGGTAAAGAACTCTTTGCGCGTCATGGGCGCAATAAGCTCTTAACCGAACACGGTATACAGCTACTGGGTTATGCCAGAAAAATACTTCGCTTTAATGATGAAGCATGTATGTCGTTAATGTTTAGCAACCTTCAGGGGGTGCTAACGTTAGGTGCATCTGATGAGTCAGCGGATACCATATTACCGTTTCTTCTCAACCGAATTAGTTCGGTTTATCCGAAGCTTGCGTTAGATGTCAGCGTAAAACGCAATGCGTTTATGGTTGAGATGTTGAAAGAGAACGAAGTGGACCTGGTCGTCACCACCCATCGTCCAGGGGCGTTTGATTGCCTGACGCTTCGCACATCGCCCACGCACTGGTATTGTGCGGCGGAATATGTGCTGCAAAAAGGCGAGGCCATTCCTCTGGTGTTACTGGATGATCCAAGCCCGTTCCGCGATATGGTGCTTTCTGCGCTTAATGAAGCCAATATTCCGTGGCGTCTGGCCTACGTTGCTTCAACGTTGCCCGCCGTTCGCGCCGCCGTGAAAGCCGGGCTGGGCGTGACGGCCCGACCGGTAGAGATGATGAGCCCGGATCTGCGAGTATTGGGGAGAAGTGATGGCCTGCCTGTATTGCCAGATACGGAGTATATGCTGTGCCATAACGCTTCCAGCAACAACGAGCTGGCGAAAGTGGTGTTTGACGCGATGGAAAACTACCACAATCCGTGGCAGTTCGAGCATGTTACTCCAGAAGGGGGGGATAACTCCCTGATCGCTGAGGGGGATTTTGAGTGATCAACCACTCAAAATTCTCGTAACAAAATGTAAGTGTAAAAAAAGACCACTCGCGCGGTTTTCGCGTTGAGTGGTTTTTTTTCGTCAGTTATACCCACTTTCATAGAATGGGATTAAGAAATAACCATTAATTATCATTGCGATAAATGGTTTTGGTTGATCTTCGAACGATTTCAGTTCTCTCCTGCTTCATCTCCCCTCCATGTTAAAAAAACAGGAAATATGTTGCTGTTTTTTTGATTGAATTAACAAAAGCGTGTCTCAGATCAAGAAAATACTCCTCTTTGGGGGGAGGAATCGTTGGCAAATCCTGTCAAAATAGGAGGGTTATTTTTTTTACTTCCAAAACGGACACGATTCAACAGCATGCATTTGACGTATAGTCATGTACCCACCAGGGTTAAAGGGCATGAAATGTTAATGAGAATCGCTCGATGTAATTTACTGTGAAGAAACCTTTGTTAAAGTTGACAAAAGGTTATAGAAAGGAGTAAAAAACCCCATCATTTTGCTGTCTATGTCTCATTTCTGACAGTTAGTGTAAGGTTATTTTGTTCCTCCCCATGAATCGATGTGATACCCATCTGCCAGCAAGAGCAGTCTCACAGGTATCACTTTTGATGAGTAAGCAATGAGTATGTCAACATCCACAGAAGTCATCGCTCATCACTGGGCATTCGCAATCTTTCTTATTGTAGCCATTGGCCTGTGCTGCCTGATGTTAGTCGGCGGCTGGTTCCTGGGCGGTCGCGCCCGCGCAAGGCACAAAAACACGCCTTTTGAATCAGGTATTGATTCTGTAGGCACCGCTCGCTTACGCCTGTCTGCCAAGTTCTATCTGGTAGCCATGTTCTTCGTCATCTTCGACGTGGAAGCGCTTTACCTTTTCGCATGGTCAACATCCATACGCGAAAGTGGTTGGGTGGGCTTTGTCGAGGCCGCAATTTTCATTTTAGTGCTACTGGCCGGTCTGGTTTATCTGGTGCGTATTGGCGCGCTTGACTGGACGCCTGCGCGTTCACGTCGTGAACACATCAACCCGGAAAACAGTATCTCTAATCGTCAGCAGTAACAGCGAGGCAACAAGATGGATTATACGCTCACCCGCATAGATCCTAACGGTGAGAATGACCGTTACCCCCTGCAGAAACAGGAGATCGTAACAGACCCCCTGGAGCAAGAAGTCAATAAAAGCGTGTACATGGGCAAGCTCGAACATGCCATGCACGATATGGTCAACTGGGGTCGTAAGAACTCCATTTGGCCTTATAACTTTGGCCTTTCTTGCTGCTACGTTGAAATGGTGACGTCATTCACTGCGGTGCATGACGTTGCGCGTTTTGGGGCAGAGGTACTCCGTGCTTCTCCACGTCAGGCTGACCTGATGGTGGTGGCGGGCACCTGCTTCACCAAAATGGCGCCGGTTATTCAACGTCTGTATGACCAGATGCTTGAGCCAAAATGGGTTATCTCCATGGGCGCATGTGCAAACTCTGGCGGTATGTACGACATTTATTCTGTTGTGCAGGGCGTTGATAAGTTCATTCCTGTGGATGTGTACATCCCGGGCTGCCCGCCGCGTCCGGAAGCTTACATGCAGGCGCTGATGCTGCTGCAGGAGTCTATCGGTAAAGAACGTCGCCCGCTCTCGTGGGTGGTTGGCGATCAGGGCGTGTACCGCGCCAATATGCCGTCTGAGCGCGAGCGTAAACGCGGTGAACGTATTGCAGTAACCAACCTGCGTACGCCTGACGAAATTTAATTTGCGCCTGTGGGCCTGGAGAAAACCTTCGCATATCACTACTCAAATAGCGCGAAGCCAGGCTTAACAGTCACCACGGACCATTTGCAATGGTGAACAATATGACCGACTTAACCGCGCAAGAAGCCGCCTGGCAGACAAGGGATCATCTTGATGACCCCGTCATTGGCGAACTGCGCAACCGTTTTGGGCCGGATGCCTTTACTGTTCAGGCCACCCGCACTGGCGTACCTGTCGTTTGGGTGAAGCGTGAACAATTACTGGAAGTGGTCGATTTCCTTAAGAAATTGCCAAAACCATACGTCATGCTGTTTGACTTACACGGCATGGATGAACGTCTGCGTACGCACCGCCAGGGTCTCCCTGCTGCGGATTTTTCCGTTTTCTACCACCTGATCTCAATAGACCGCAACACGGATATCATGCTCAAGGTGGCATTGTCTGAAAACGACATGCATCTGCCGACGATCACCAAACTTTTCGCGAACGCCAACTGGTACGAGCGTGAGACCTGGGAAATGTTCGGCATGACCTTTGACGGCCACCCGCACCTGACGCGCATCATGATGCCGCAGACCTGGACCGGCCACCCGCTGCGTAAAGACTACCCGGCGCGCGCAACTGAATTCGACCCGTTTGAGCTGACCAAAGCCAAGCAGGATCTGGAGATGGAAGCGCTGACCTTCAAGCCGGAAGACTGGGGTATGAAGCGCGGTACCGACAACGAGGACTTCATGTTCCTCAACCTCGGTCCAAACCACCCGTCTGCGCACGGTGCATTTCGTATTATTCTTCAGCTTGATGGCGAAGAGATTGTCGACTGCGTCCCGGATATCGGCTATCACCACCGTGGTGCTGAGAAGATGGGCGAGCGTCAGTCCTGGCACAGCTACATTCCGTACACCGACCGTATCGAGTACCTCGGCGGCTGCGTGAACGAAATGCCATACGTGCTGGCCGTTGAGAAACTGGCAGGCATCACCACGCCGGACCGCGTTAACGTGATCCGCGTCATGCTGTCAGAACTGTTCCGTATTAACAGCCACCTGCTGTACATCTCCACGTTCATTCAGGACGTTGGCGCAATGACCCCGGTCTTCTTCGCCTTTACCGATCGTCAGAAAATCTACGATCTGGTGGAAGCGATTACCGGTTTCCGTATGCACCCGGCCTGGTTCCGCATCGGCGGCGTGGCGCACGATCTGCCGCGCGGTTGGGACCGTCTTCTGCGCGAGTTCCTGGAGTGGATGCCGAAGCGTCTGGATTCTTACGAGAAAGCCGCGCTGCGCAACTCCATCCTCAAGGGCCGTTCACAGGGTGTCGCCGCTTACGGCGCGAAAGAAGCGCTGGAGTGGGGTACCACGGGTGCAGGTCTGCGTGCAGCAGGTATTGATTTCGACGTGCGTAAAGCCCGTCCATACTCTGGCTATGAGAACTTCGACTTTGAAGTACCGGTTGGCGGCGGGGTTTCCGACTGCTACACCCGCGTCATGCTGAAAGTGGAAGAGCTGCGCCAGAGCCTGCGCATTCTCCAGCAGTGCCTCGATAACATGCCGGAAGGCCCGTTCAAGGCGGATCACCCGCTGACCACGCCGCCACCGAAAGAGCGCACGCTGCAACATATCGAAACCCTGATCACCCACTTCCTGCAGGTTTCCTGGGGTCCGGTCATGCCGGCGCAAGAATCCTTCCAGATGGTTGAAGCGACCAAGGGTATTAACAGTTACTACCTGACCAGTGACGGCAGCACCATGAGCTACCGTACCCGCGTGCGTACGCCAAGCTTTGCGCACCTGCAGCAAATCCCGGCAGCCATTCGCGGCAGTCTGGTCTCCGACCTGATTGTGTATCTGGGTAGTATCGATTTTGTTATGTCAGATGTGGACCGCTAATTATGCACGAGAATCAACAACCACAAACCGAGGCTTTTGAGCTGAGTGAAGCAGAGCGTGCCGCCATTGAGCACGAGATGCACCACTACGAAGACCCGCGTGCGGCGTCCATTGAAGCGCTGAAAATCGTACAGAAACAGCGTGGCTGGGTGCCGGATGGCGCGATCTACGAGATCGCAAAAGTGCTGGGTATCCCGGCCAGTGATGTCGAAGGCGTCGCGACGTTCTACAGCCAGATCTTCCGTCAGCCGGTAGGCCGTCACGTGATCCGCTACTGCGACAGCGTGGTCTGCCACATTACGGGTTACCAGGGTATTCAGGCCGCCATTGAGAAGAAACTCAATATCAAGCCAGGCCAGACCACGTTCGACGGGCGCTTTACCCTGCTGCCAACCTGCTGCCTGGGTAACTGCGACAAGGGGCCGACCATGATGATTGATGAGGACACTCACAGCCATCTGACGCCGGAAGCGATTCCTGACCTGCTGGAGCAGTATAAATAATGAAAAATATTATTCTGACTCCCGAAACCCATCCGCTGACCTGGCGTCTTCGCGACGACAAGCAGCCGGTGTGGCTGGAAGAGTATCAGGCGAAGAACGGCTATGCTGGCGCGCGCAAGGCGCTCGGCGGTATGGCACCGGATGAGATCGTCAATGCGGTTAAAGACGCCGGCCTGAAAGGGCGCGGCGGCGCGGGCTTCTCCACCGGTCTGAAGTGGAGCCTGATGCCAAAAGACGAATCCATGAACATCCGTTACCTGCTGTGTAACGCCGATGAAATGGAGCCGGGCACCTATAAAGACCGCCTGCTGATGGAGCAGCTGCCGCACCTGCTGGTGGAAGGCATGCTGATCTCCGCGTTTGCGCTGAAAGCCTACCGTGGCTACATCTTCCTGCGTGGCGAATATATCGAAGCGGCAGAAAACCTGCGTCGCGCGATTGCCGAAGCGACCGAAGCCGGCCTGCTCGGTAAAAACATTCTGGGCACCGGTTTTGACTTCGAACTGTTTGTGCACACCGGCGCAGGGCGTTATATCTGCGGTGAAGAGACCGCGCTGATTAACTCCCTGGAAGGCCGCCGTGCGAACCCGCGTTCCAAGCCACCGTTCCCGGCCAGCTCCGGCGTGTGGGGTAAACCGACCTGCGTTAACAACGTCGAAACCCTGTGTAACGTCCCGGCGATCCTTGCCAACGGCGTGGAGTGGTATCAGGGCATCTCTTCAAGCAAAGATGCCGGCACCAAGCTGATGGGCTTCTCCGGGCGCGTGAAGAATCCTGGCGTCTGGGAACTGCCGTTTGGTACCACCGCGCGTGAAATTCTTGAAGACTACGCGGGCGGCATGCGTGATGGCCTGAAGTTCAAAGCCTGGCAGCCGGGCGGGGCAGGAACAGACTTCCTGACCGAGGCCCACCTTGACCTGCCGATGGAATTCGAAAGCATTGGTAAAGCAGGCAGCCGTCTGGGTACGGCGCTGGCGATGGCCGTCGATCACGAAATCGGCATGGTTCCGCTGGTGCGTAACCTGGAAGAGTTCTTTGCCCGTGAGTCCTGCGGCTGGTGTACACCGTGCCGTGATGGTCTGCCGTGGAGCGTGAAGATCCTTCGCGCCCTCGAGCGTGGCGAAGGCCAGCCTGGCGATATCGAGACACTTGAGCAACTGTGTCGATTCCTGGGCCCAGGCAAAACCTTCTGCGCCCACGCACCGGGTGCGGTCGAGCCACTGCAAAGCGCGATTAAATATTTCCGCGAAGAATTCGAAGCAGGCATCAAGCAGCCGTTCAGTAATACCCATGCCATCAATGGGATTCAGCCGAACCTGCTAAAAGCACGCTGGTAAAGACAGAATTTTGATTAACGCTCGAAGTAATTCGAGCCAACTGGAAGCATGCTAATGGCTACGATTCATGTAGACGGCAAAGAATACGAAGTCAACGGGGCGGACAACCTGCTAGAAGCTTGTCTGTCTCTTGGCCTCGATATTCCGTACTTTTGCTGGCATCCGGCGCTGGGCAGCGTCGGTGCTTGCCGCCAGTGTGCGGTGAAGCAATATCAGAACGCGGAAGACACGCGTGGTCGCCTGGTGATGTCCTGTATGACGCCAGCCACCGAAGGCACCTTTATTTCGATTGATGACGAAGAAGCCAAACAGTTCCGCGAAAGCGTGGTGGAGTGGTTGATGACCAACCACCCGCACGACTGTCCGGTTTGTGAAGAGGGCGGTAACTGCCACCTTCAGGATATGACCGTAATGACCGGTCACAGCTTCCGTCGCTATCGCTTTACCAAGCGTACCCACCGTAACCAGGATCTGGGGCCGTTCATTTCTCACGAAATGAACCGCTGCATCGCCTGCTACCGCTGCGTGCGTTACTACAAAGACTATGCAGACGGTCAGGATCTGGGCGTGTATGGCGCGCATGACAACGTCTACTTCGGTCGTCCGGAAGATGGCGTTCTGGAAAGCGAATTCTCCGGTAACCTGGTAGAAATCTGCCCGACCGGCGTATTCACCGACAAAACGCACTCCGAGCGCTACAACCGTAAATGGGACATGCAGTTTGCGCCAAGCATCTGCCAGCAGTGCTCCCTGGGTTGTAACACCAGCCCGGGTGAACGTTATGGCGAACTGCGTCGTATCGAAAACCGTTACAACGGTACCGTTAACCACTACTTCCTCTGCGACCGCGGTCGTTTCGGCTATGGCTATGTAAACCTGAAAGACCGTCCACGTCAGCCGGTTCAGCGCCGTGGCGATGACCTGATCACCCTGAACGCCGAGCAGGCGATGCAGGGCGCTGCGGATATTCTGCGTCAGTCGAAGAAAGTGATCGGTATTGGCTCCCCGCGTGCCAGCATCGAGAGCAACTTTGCGCTGCGCGAACTGGTTGGAGCAGAAAACTTCTACACCGGTATCGCCCAGGGCGAGCAGGAACGTCTGCAGCTGGTGCTGAAAGTGCTGCGTGAAGGCGGTATTCATACTCCTGCGCTGCGCGAAATCGAATCTTATGATGCGGTGCTTGTGCTGGGTGAAGATCTGACCCAGACCGGCGCGCGTGCAGCTCTGGCGGTTCGTCAGGCGGTGAAAGGTAAAGCGCGCGAAATGGCAGCGGCCCAGAAAGTGGCTGACTGGCAGATTGCGGCGATCCTGAACATCGGTCAGCGCGCGAAGCATCCGCTGTTTGTAACCAACGTCGACAACACCCGTCTGGACGACATCGCCGCGTGGACCTACTGCGCACCGGTGGAAGATCAGGCGCGTCTTGGCTTCGCGATTGCTCACGCGCTGGATAACAGCTCGCCGGCGGTTGAACTGGATCGCGACCTGCAAAACAAGGTTGACGTGATTGTTCAGGCCCTGGCTGGCGCGAAGAAACCGCTGATTATTTCCGGTACCAACGCCGGCAGCGCCGAGATCGTTCAGGCGGCAGCGAACGTTGCTAAAGCCCTGAAAGGCCGCGGCGCGGACGTTGGGATCACCATGATTGCCCGTGCGGTGAACAGCATCGGTCTGGGTATGATTGGCGGCGGCTCGCTGGAAGAAGCGTTAAGCGAACTGGAATCCGGTTCTGCTGACGCCGTTGTGGTGCTGGAAAACGACCTGCATCGCCACGCCTCAGCCGCTCGCGTTGACGCAGCGCTCTCTAAAGCGCCGCTGGTGATGGTCATTGACCATCAGCGCACCGCCATTATGGACAAAGCGCACCTGGTGCTCTCTGCGGCAAGCTTTGCCGAAAGCGACGGTACGGTCATCAACAACGAAGGCCGCGCACAGCGCTTCTTCCAGGTGTATGACCCGGCGTACTACGACAGCAATACGCTGATGCTGGAAAGCTGGCGCTGGCTGCACTCCCTGCACAGCACCGTGCAGAGCCGTGAAGTGGACTGGACGCAGCTCGACCACGTTATCGATGCGGTGGTAGAAAAACTGCCTCAGCTGGCGGGCATCAAAGATGCAGCTCCTGACGCAAGCTTCCGCATTCGCGGCCAGAAACTGGCGCGTGAGCCGCACCGCTACAGCGGTCGTACCGCGATGCGTGCCAACATCAGCGTGCATGAACCTCGTCAGCCGCAGGATAAAGACACGATGTTCGCCTTCTCCATGGAAGGGAACAACCAGCCGTCTGCGCCACGCTCTCAGGTTCCGTTTGCATGGGCACCGGGCTGGAACTCCCCGCAGGCATGGAACAAGTTCCAGGCTGAAGTAGGCGGTTCTCTGCGCCACGGCGACCCGGGCGTGCGTCTGATTGAAGCCTCCGAAACCGGTCTGGATTTCTTCACTACCGTTCCGGAACGTTTCCAGGCTCAGGAAGGCAACTGGCGTATTGCGCCGTACTACCATCTGTTTGGTAGCGACGAAATGTCCCAGCGCTCTCCGGTCTTCCAGACCCGTATGCCGCAACCGTACATCAAGCTCAACCCGGCGGATGCCGCGAAGCTTGGCGTTAACGCGGGTGCGAACATCGCCTTTAGCTACGACGGCCAGACGATCAGCCTGCCGCTGATCATCTCTGAAGGTCTGTCCGCGGGGCAGGTGGGTCTGCCGATGGGAATGCCTGGCATCGCGCCGGTACTGGCGGGTGCGCGACTTGATAACCTGCAGGAGGCAAAAGCATGAGTTGGTTAACGCCGGATCTTATCGACATCCTG
Source organism: Enterobacter sp. 2VL (assembly GCF_005503595.1). Classification (NCBI taxonomy): domain Bacteria; kingdom Pseudomonadati; phylum Pseudomonadota; class Gammaproteobacteria; order Enterobacterales; family Enterobacteriaceae; genus Enterobacter; species Enterobacter sp. 2VL. The sequence goes on along the minus strand of NZ_SCNE01000003.1, from coordinate 317,558 downwards.
CTGAGCATTCTGAAAGCGGTTGTGATTCTGCTGGTGGTGGTCACCTGCGGTGCGTTCATGAGCTTTGGTGAACGTCGTCTGCTCGGTCTGTTCCAGAACCGTTACGGACCGAACCGCGTGGGCTGGGGTGGTTCACTCCAGCTGGTCGCGGACATGATCAAGATGTTCTTCAAAGAGGACTGGATCCCGCGCTTCTCGGATCGCGTGATCTTCACTCTGGCACCGATGATCGCCTTTACCTCGCTGCTGCTGGCGTTTGCTATCGTTCCCGTCAGCCCGACCTGGGTTGTGGCTGACCTGAACATCGGCATCCTGTTCTTCCTGATGATGGCAGGCCTCGCGGTCTACGCGGTGCTGTTCGCCGGCTGGTCCAGTAACAACAAATACTCGCTGCTGGGTGCGATGCGTGCTTCCGCGCAGACGCTGAGCTACGAAGTGTTCCTGGGTCTCTCCCTGATGGGCGTGGTGGCGCAGGCCGGTTCATTCAACATGACCGACATCGTCAACAACCAGGCCGACATCTGGAACGTTATCCCGCAGTTCTTTGGTTTTGTTACCTTTGCTATCGCGGGCGTGGCGGTGTGTCACCGTCACCCGTTTGACCAGCCAGAAGCCGAACAGGAACTGGCCGACGGTTACCACATTGAATATTCCGGCATGAAGTTCGGTCTGTTCTTCGTGGGCGAGTACATCGGTATCGTCACCATTTCCGCGTTGATGGTAACGCTGTTCTTTGGTGGCTGGCATGGCCCGTTCTTACCGCCGTTCATCTGGTTCGCGCTGAAAACCGCGTTCTTCATGATGATGTTCATTTTGATTCGTGCGTCCTTACCGCGTCCGCGTTATGACCAGGTAATGTCCTTCGGCTGGAAAGTGTGCCTGCCGCTGACGCTCGTCAACTTGTTGGTAACGGCGGCTGTCATTCTCTGGCAGCAGCCATAAGGGGCTATAGACCATGACCTTAAAAGAATTACTGGTAGGCTTCGGCACCCAGGTACGCAGTATCTGGATGATCGGCCTGCACGCGTTTGCCAAACGCGAAACCCGGATGTACCCGGAAGAGCCGGTATATCTGCCGCCGCGCTACCGTGGCCGTATCGTGCTGACGCGCGATCCGGACGGTTCGGAGCGCTGCGTTGCCTGTAACCTGTGTGCGGTAGCCTGTCCGGTAGGCTGTATCTCTCTGCAGAAAGCAGAGACGGTAGACGGCCGCTGGTACCCTGAGTTTTTCCGCATCAACTTCTCACGCTGCATCTTCTGCGGTCTGTGTGAAGAAGCGTGCCCAACCACGGCGATTCAGCTGACTCCAGATTTCGAACTGGGTGAGTACAAGCGTCAGGATCTGGTGTACGAGAAAGAGGATCTGCTGATTTCCGGTCCGGGCAAATACCCGGAATATAACTTCTACCGGATGGCGGGTATGGCAATCGACGGCAAAGATAAGGGCGAAGCAGAGAACGAAGCTAAGCCTATCGACGTCAAGAGCCTGTTACCGTAAGGAGAGGGCAATGGAATTCGCTTTTTATATCTGTGGCCTTATCGCCATCCTGGCTACGCTACGAGTGATTACGCACACCAACCCGGTGCATGCGCTGCTGTATTTAATCATCTCGCTGCTGGCCATTTCCGGGGTGTTCTTTGCGCTGGGCGCGCATTTCGCCGGTGCACTGGAAATCATCGTCTACGCCGGGGCCATCATGGTGCTGTTCGTCTTCGTGGTGATGATGCTGAACCTGGGCGGCTCCGAAATTGAGCAGGAACGTCAGTGGTTAAAACCGCAGGTGTGGATTGGCCCGGCAATTTTGTCGGCCATCATGCTGGTGGTAATTGTTTACGCTATTTTGGGCGTGAACGATCAGGGCATCGACGGCACGCCGATCAGCGCCAAGGCCGTGGGTATTGCCCTGTTTGGCCCGTACGTTCTGGCGGTTGAACTGGCGTCAATGCTGCTGCTGGCGGGCCTGGTTGTTGCTTTCCACGTTGGCCGCGAAGAGCGTGTCGGCGAGGTGCTGAGCAACCGCACTGATGACCGCGCGAAAAGAAAAACGGAGGAGCGCGCATGATCCCCTTAACACATGGACTGATCCTCGCTGCGATTTTGTTCGTCCTGGGCTTAACCGGTCTGGTTATCCGCCGCAATCTGCTGTTTATGCTGATTGGGCTGGAAATCATGATTAACGCTTCGGCGCTGGCCTTTGTGGTCGCCGGGAGCTACTGGGGCCAGGCCGATGGTCAGGTGATGTACATTCTCGCCATCAGCCTCGCGGCTGCCGAAGCGAGTATTGGCCTGGCGCTGTTGCTGCAGCTCCATCGTCGCCGCCAGAACCTGAACATCGATTCAGTAAGTGAGTTGCGTGGATGAACATGCTTGCCTTAACCATTATTTTTCCGCTGATCGGCTTCGTGCTGCTGGCGTTTTCTCGTGGCCGCTGGTCTGAGAATCTGTCTGCAACCGTGGGCATCGGCTCTATCGGTTTGTCTGCGCTGGTGACAGCCTATGCGGGCATCGATTTCTTCAACAACGGACGTCAGGCTTTTAGCGTTCCACTGTGGACCTGGATGTCGGTCGGTGATTTCAACATCGGCTTTAATCTGGTGCTGGACGGACTGTCGCTGACCATGCTCTCTGTGGTCACCGGCGTGGGCTTCCTGATCCACATGTTCGCCTCCTGGTATATGCGCGGTGAAGAGGGTTACTCCCGCTTCTTCGCCTACACCAACCTGTTTATCGCCAGCATGGTTGTTCTGGTGCTGGCCGATAACCTGCTGCTGATGTATCTCGGCTGGGAAGGCGTGGGTCTGTGCTCTTATCTGCTGATCGGTTTCTACTACACCGATCCGAAGAATGGCGCAGCGGCCATGAAAGCGTTCGTCGTGACCCGTGTGGGTGACGTCTTCCTCGCCTTCGCGCTGTTCATTCTTTACAACGAACTGGGCACGCTGAACTTCCGCGAAATGGTGGAACTGGCACCGGCACACTTCGCTGCAGGCAACGACATGCTGTGGTGGGCAACGCTGATGCTGCTGGGCGGCGCCGTGGGTAAATCCGCGCAGCTTCCTCTGCAAACGTGGCTGGCCGACGCGATGGCGGGTCCAACCCCTGTCTCCGCGCTGATCCACGCCGCGACCATGGTGACCGCAGGTGTTTACCTGATTGCGCGTACCCATGGCCTGTTCCTGATGACGCCGGAAATTCTGCATCTGGTGGGTATTGTTGGTGCGGTAACGCTGGTGCTGGCAGGCTTTGCCGCGCTGGTGCAGACCGACATCAAACGCGTTCTCGCGTATTCCACCATGAGCCAGATTGGCTACATGTTCCTGGCGCTGGGCGTGCAGGCGTGGGACGCGGCCATTTTCCACCTGATGACCCACGCGTTCTTTAAAGCGCTGCTGTTCCTGTCATCCGGTTCGGTGATTCTGGCCTGCCACCACGAGCAAAACATCTTCAAGATGGGCGGACTGCGTAAGTCCATCCCGCTGGTTTACGCTTGCTTCCTGGTGGGCGGGGCGGCGCTGGCGGCACTGCCGCTGATCACCGCGGGCTTCTTCAGTAAGGACGAAATCCTTGCGGGTGCCATGGCGAATGGACATATCAATCTGATGGTTGCGGGTCTGGTCGGTGCGTTTATGACCTCCCTGTATACCTTCCGTATGATTTTCATCGTATTCCACGGTAAAGAACAAATTCACGCACACGCAGGGAAGGGGATTACCCACCACCTGCCGCTGATTGTATTGCTGGTACTCTCCACCTTCGTTGGCGCGATGATTGTGCCACCGCTGCAGGGCGTACTGCCGGCAACAACCGAGCTTGAGCACGGTCGCGTACTGACGCTTGAAATCACCTCCGGTGTGGTCGCCATTGCGGGCATCCTGATTGCTGCATGGCTGTGGCTGGGTAAACGTACGCTGGTGACTGCCGTTGCCAACAGTGCGCCAGGCCGTCTGCTGGGTACCTGGTGGTACAACGCGTGGGGCTTCGACTGGCTGTACGACATGATTTTCGTCAAGCCGTTCCTTGGCATTGCGTGGCTGCTGAAGCGCGACCCGATGAACAGCATGATGAATATCCCGGCGATCCTCTCCCGCTTTGCAGGTAAAGGCCTGCTGTACAGCGAGAACGGTTACCTGCGCTGGTATGTGGCGTCCATGAGCATCGGTGCGGTTGTCGTGCTGGCGCTGCTGATGGTGTTGCGTTGATTGTGATTTGAGATTGCGGTTTTGCCCGGTGGCGCTGCGCTTACCGGGCCTACGAGACCGTAGGTCGGGTAAGCGTTAGCACCACCGGGCTAAAAGAACCCGCACTCAACCGTGAATGTAGTCGAATTCGTTGAAAATCGGTCCTTTAGGGACTTTAACAAGGAATAAAAATCGCCATGTTACTACCCTGGCTAATATTAATTCCCTTCATCGGCGGCTTCCTGTGCTGGCAGACTGAACGCTTTGGCGTGAAGATGCCGCGCTGGATCGCGCTGATCACCATGGGATTAACGCTCGCGCTTGGTCTGCAACTCTGGTTGCAGGGTGGCTACTCTCTGACCCAGTCTGCAGGCATTCCGCAGTGGCAGTCTGAGTTTATCCTCCCGTGGATCCCACGTTTCGGTATCACCATCCACCTGGCGATTGACGGTCTGTCGCTGCTGATGGTGGTGCTGACCGGCCTGCTCGGCGTTCTGGCGGTACTCTGCTCCTGGCGAGAAATCGAAAAATACCAGGGCTTCTTCCACCTGAACCTGATGTGGATCCTGGGCGGCGTGATCGGCGTGTTCCTGGCCATCGACATGTTCCTGTTCTTCTTCTTCTGGGAGATGATGCTGGTGCCGATGTACTTCCTGATCGCGCTGTGGGGCCATAAGGCGTCCGACGGTAAAACGCGTATCACGGCGGCAACCAAGTTCTTCATCTACACCCAGGCGAGTGGTCTGGTGATGTTGATTGCGATCCTGGCGCTGGTGTTTGTGCATTACAAGGCGACCGGCGTCTGGACCTTCAACTACGAAGATCTGCTGAACACCCCAATGTCTCACGGTATTGAATACCTGCTGATGCTGGGCTTCTTCATCGCCTTTGCGGTGAAAATGCCGGTGGTTCCTCTGCACGGCTGGCTGCCGGATGCGCACTCTCAGGCGCCAACGGCGGGTTCCGTTGACCTCGCGGGTATCTTGCTGAAAACCGCGGCCTACGGTCTGCTGCGCTTCGCGCTGCCGCTGTTCCCGAACGCTTCCGCAGAGTTCGCGCCGATTGCCATGTGGCTGGGTGTGATTGGTATCTTCTACGGTGCCTGGATGGCCTTCACGCAGTACGACATCAAGCGTCTGATTGCTTACACCTCCGTTTCCCACATGGGCTTCGTGCTGATTGCTATCTACACCGGCAGCCAGCTGGCGTACCAGGGCGCGGTGATTCAGATGATTGCGCACGGTCTGTCCGCAGCCGGTCTCTTCATCCTGTGTGGTCAGCTGTATGAGCGTCTGCACACCCGCGACATGCGCATGATGGGCGGCCTGTGGGGCAAGATGAAATGGCTGCCAGCGCTCTCCATGTTCTTCGCAGTGGCGACGCTGGGTATGCCGGGTACCGGTAACTTCGTCGGCGAATTTATGATTCTGTTCGGCAGCTTCAAGGTGGTTCCGGTGATTACCGTGATCTCTACCTTTGGTCTGGTGTTCGCTTCCGTCTACTCACTGGCGATGCTGCATCGCGCCTACTTCGGTAAAGCGAAGAGCGAAATTGCTGCACAACAACTGCCGGGGATGTCGCTGCGTGAGCTGTTCATCATCCTGTTGCTGGTCGTACTGCTGGTGCTGCTGGGCTTCTATCCGCAGCCGATTCTGGATACCTCGCACTCCGCGATGGGTAACATCCAGCAGTGGTTTGTTAATTCTGCTTCTACTACAAGGCCGTAATTCGCCATGACAATAACTCCACAACAACTGATCGCGCTGCTACCGCTGCTGATCGTCGGATTGACGGTGGTGGTTGTGATGCTCTCCATTGCGTGGCGACGCAATCACTTCCTGAATGCGACCCTGTCCGTTCTGGGTCTGAACGCTGCGTTAGTGTCCCTCTGGTTTGTTGGCCAGGCGGGCGCGATGGATGTCACGCCGCTGATGCGCGTTGACGGCTATGCCATGCTGTATACCGGTTTGGTTCTGCTGGCGAGCCTGGCAACCTGCACCTTTGCGTACCCGTGGCTTGAAGGTTACAACGACAATAAAGAAGAGTTTTACCTGCTGGTACTGATTGCCTCGCTTGGCGGCATTCTGCTGGCGAATGCGAACCACCTGGCCGCGCTGTTCCTCGGTATTGAGCTGATCTCTCTGCCGCTGTTTGGCCTGATTGGTTACGCCTTCCGCCAGAAACGCTCGCTGGAAGCGGCGATCAAGTACACGATCCTGTCCGCTGCCGCGTCGTCGTTCCTGCTGTTCGGTATCGCGCTGCTGTACGCACAGACGGGTAACCTCTCCTTCCTGGCTATCGGCAAGAGCCTTGGCGACGGTATGCTGCACGAGCCGCTGCTGCTGGCGGGTCTGGGCATGATGATCGTTGGCCTTGGCTTTAAGCTCTCTCTGGTTCCGTTCCACCTGTGGACGCCAGACGTTTACCAGGGTGCTCCGGCACCGGTATCGACCTTCCTGGCGACGGCGAGCAAAATCGCTATCTTCGGTGTGGTCATGCGTCTGTTCCTTTACGCGCCGGTGGGTGATAGCGAAGCGGTTCGCGTGGTGCTGGGCATTATCGCGTTCGTCTCCATCATCTTCGGTAACCTGATGGCGCTGAGCCAGACCAACATCAAGCGTCTGCTGGGCTACTCATCTATTTCCCATCTGGGTTATCTGCTGGTGGCGCTGATTGCGCTGCAGAGCGGTGAAATGTCGATGGAAACCGTGGGCGTGTATCTGGCCGGTTATCTGTTCAGCAGCCTCGGCGCGTTCGGCGTGGTGAGCCTGATGTCCAGCCCGTACCGTGGCCCGGATGCCGACTCACTGTTCTCCTACCGTGGTCTGTTCTGGCACCGTCCGATTCTGTCTGCGGTGATGACGGTGATGATGCTGTCCCTGGCGGGTATCCCAATGACCCTGGGCTTTATCGGTAAGTTCTACGTCCTGGCTGTCGGTGTGCAGGCTGGCCTGTGGTGGCTGACCGCCGGTGTGGTTATCGGTTCTGCGATTGGTCTGTACTACTACCTGCGCGTTGCCGTGAGCCTCTACCTGAGCGCGCCTCAGCAGCTCAACCGCGATGCGCCGTCTAACTGGCAGTACAGCGCGGGCGGTATCGTGGTGCTCATCTCCGCGCTGCTGGTGCTCATCTTCGGTATCTATCCGCAGCCACTGATTGATATCGTGCAGCATGCGATGCCGCTGATGTAAAAACAAAAACCCGCCTCGGCGGGTTTTTTTATTGCCCAGCGGCGCTACGCTTGCAGAGCCTACGGGTTTTGTAGGTCGGGTAAGCGTAGCGCCACCCGACTAAGCCAGCTGCTTACGACTAATCAACGGCCCGTCAATTTTCTTCATCGAGCGGTCCAGCACCTCTTCAATTACCGACGACAGCTCGTTCAGCTCGAACTTCGCCACGTAGCCGTCGGCTTTCACCTTGCGGATATGGTCTTCATTGGCATTGCCCGAAAGCGATGAGTGGATCACCACCGGAATATCCTTTAGTACTGGGTCAGACTTAATCTTGCGCGTCAGCGTAAAACCGTCCATCTCAGGCATTTCGAGGTCCGTCAGCACCAGCGCAATCTTATCGGTGATCGGCACACCCTCAGCCTGAGCCTGCGCGGCCAGCACGCCGATCTTCTCCCACGCGTCTTTACCGGTAATATGCAGTTGCGCAGGGATCTGCATTGCCTGCAGACCTTTCTCCAGCATCGAACGCGCCACTTTGGAATCTTCCGCGACAATCGCAACGGACCCTGGCTTGATGTTGAATTGGGTGGTTTTCAGGTCGGTAGCGTGCAGATCGTGGTTCGCCGGGGTGATGTCATACAGGATCTGCTCAACGTCCAGCACCATCGCCAGGTCGTTGGTGTCGGTCTTTTCGTCCAGGCACGCAATACTGGTGATGTAACGCCCGCTGACGGCGGTTTCAGCCGCGTGAACCTGCTTCCAGTCCAGACGCATAATGTTCTCAACGGATTCCACGGCAAACGCCTGAACGCTGCGGGCATATTCGGTGATCAGCAGAATGTTCAGCCCGGTTGTCGGCTTACAGCCAGCCACGGCGGCGAGGTCGATGACCGGGATCACCTGATCGCGAATGTTCACCATTCCCATCAGCGGCGACTTCATTCCCGCAGGTTTGGTGAACTCCGGCATCGGCACGATCTCACGCAGCTTAAAAACGTTAATGCCGAACAGCTCGGATTTGTTTTCGTTCAGCGAGGTGCCGAGCCGAAACAGCAGCAGTTCAAAACGGTTCGACAGCGTAAGATTCGCCCTGTCATCAATATCTTTCTGGAAATTATCCATTGTACCCTCAAGTAAAATGCTGACCTTTTAATCGTTATCGGCATCCTGAGGGAAAAATGAAGGACTAAACGCTGAACTGTGTAAAATCTTCGGCCAGTTCACAGTGTGCGAACGCATCCCGGCACTCCGCCAGCAGCCGCTCGCAGCCGTGGGCATCGTAGCGGGAGCTGACGTGCGTGATGATTAACTTCCCGACACCCGCATCACGGGCAAGCTGCGCGGCCTGACGCGTGGAGCTGTGACCGCGGCTGTTGGCCTTCTCCTCCATTGCCGCTTCGAGGGTAGCTTCATGCACCATCACGTCCACGCCCTGAGCCAGCTGTAGGGCGGAAGGGCAGGGGGCCGTGTCGCCAAAGATGGCCAGTTTTTTGCCCGGCAGAGGAGCCGAGAGATAGTGCTGCCCGTTGACGATGCGGCCATCGTCCAGCGTGACGGTTTCGCCTTGCTTCAGGCGCTGGAACAGTGGCCCTGGCTTCACGCCGTCTGCCAGCAGCGCAGCCGCATTGAGCGCGCCGGGCTTATCATGCTCTTCGATACGGTAGCCGTAGCACGTAATGGGATGGTTAAGCGCTGTGGCAGTGACTTTATATACCCCATCATCAAAGATTAACCCTTCGGCAATCTCAACGATCTCAAGCGGATAATCCGTCCAGGAGCCGCTCAGACGCAGGGCGGTGTCAACGAATACACGAACCCCTGCGGGGCCGTAAATCGTTAACGGGCTGGCGATCCCCGCCATCGACCGGCTGCACAGCAGGCCGGGCAGGCCAAACAGATGGTCGCCATGCAGGTGGGTGATAAAAATCTTATCCAGCTTTCCCGGGTGATAAGGGGTGTGCAGCAGCTGATGCTGAGTCCCTTCTCCACAGTCAAACAGCCACAGCCCGCCGCGCGTAGGATGCTGCAAATCCAGCAGGATGGCCGTCACGTTTCGCGAGCGGGTTGGCACGCCAGCGGACGTCCCCAGAAAAATCAGTTCCATAACGCAGTCAGACCCTTTGCCGAACGGTAAAGTGTTTAGTATAACGTGATGAACCCCAGGAAGGAGAATGACATGATCCAGTGGCAAGATTTACACCATAGCGAGCTGACCGTTACGGCACTTTATGCCCTGCTCAAACTGCGCTGCGAAGTATTTGTGGTAGAACAAACCTGCCCGTATCAGGACATCGACGGCGATGATCTGGTGGGCGAAAACCGTCACATCCTTGGCTGGAAAGATAACGTCCTGGTGGCGTATGCGAGGATTCTGAAAAGCGAAGACGATTTTGAGCCGGTGGTGATTGGCCGGGTGATTGTCAGCAGCCACGCGCGGGGCGAAAAACTGGGCTATCAGCTGATGGAAAAAACGCTCGAGGCCTGTCAAAAACAGTGGCCGGACAAGGCGTTATACCTTGGCGCACAGGCGCACCTCCAGCCATTCTATGCGCATTTTGGTTTTACCCCCGTGACGGAGGTGTACGACGAAGACGGCATTCCCCATATCGGTATGGCGCGGGAAGCGAAGCAGGCGTAATCGTCAGTCATTAGCTATAGTTAGCGAACTGGTGTACTAACATGGAGATAAATATGTCATATCAATCCCTGGATACCCGCATTGACGACGACCTGGCGTTACTGAGCGAAACGCTGGAAGAGGTGTTACGTTCATCGGGCGACCCTGCCGATCAAAAATACATCGAGCTGAAAGCGCGCGCTGAACAGGCGCTGCACGAGGTTAAAAACCGCGTCAGCCATGCCTCAGACAATTACTACTACCGTGCGAAAAAAGCGGTCTACCGTGCCGATGATTACGTGCATGAAAAACCGTGGCAAGGCATTGGCGTCGGGGCGGCGGCAGGCCTGGTGCTTGGGCTGCTTCTGGCACGTCGTTAATCGCGTGTAACCACTCCCTATACGTGGGTACTGCACTTTATCGCCAGTACCCCGTATAATGTGAGGTTTTAGTAGGGAGAGGTTCGCGTGCATTCGATGTCCATCGCGCTGGAGCGCCTGCGCAGCCAGCTTGCGCAAGCGTTACCCGCTACACCCGGTTTACGTCATTTTGACGTCTCTTTCCCGTTAAACGATGCCTTTGATCCTCTCGCCTGGCTGGGCGTGCAGGTGTGCTATCCGCAATTTTACTGGCAGCAGCGAAACGGCGACGAGGAGCTTTCCGCGCTCGGTGCCGTCATCCACTTCCCTTCTCTGGCTTCTGCCTCACAGTTTTTGCACAACCATCCTCAGCAGGCCGATACCCGGATCTGCGGCCTAAACGCCTTCAATCCTGAGCAGGGATCGTTATTTTTACCGCGCCTGCTCTGGCGACGACATGCCGGGGTTGCTACCCTGCGCCTGCAGCTGTGGAGTGATACCTCGCTTCATGACGATGCCCGTACCGCGCTGGCGTTTTTAGATGCCCTGCGTGAGGCCAGACCGATCTCTCCGCTGTCGGTTCAGGTTCTGCATGAAACCCACCACCCGCAAAAGCCCGAGTGGTTACGTCTGGTGCAACAGGCCACCGATGCCATTGCCCAGGGCGATTTCGAAAAAGTTGTGCTCGCGCGGGCTACCGATTTGCAGTTTAACCGGGCGATTTCCGCCGTCGCGTTGATGGCAGCGAGCCGGGCGGTGAACTTACGTTGCTACCATTTTTGCATGGTGTTTGATGCCCACAACGCCTTTATCGGCTCCACGCCGGAGCGGTTATGGCGGCGGCGCGGCGCGCTGCTGCGTACCGAAGCGCTGGCGGGAACGGTCGCAGGCCATCCTGACGATCGCCAGGCGCAACGCCTGGGCGAATGGTTATTGAACGATGATAAAAACCAGCGCGAAAACATGCTGGTGGTCGAAGATATCTGTCAGCGGTTACAGCATCACACCCGGACGCTCGAGGTCCTGCCCGCGCAGGTGGTTCGCTTGCGTAAAGTCCAGCATTTGCGTCGATGCATCTGGACCGAGCTGAAACAGGCGGACGATGAACGGTGTCTGCATGTACTACAGCCGACGGCGGCAGTCGCCGGCCTGCCGCGCCAGCTGGCGCGTGAGTTTATCGATAATAACGAACCCTTCGACAGAGAGTGGTATGCCGGGTCAGCGGGCTTTTTATCGCCCGAACGCAGCGAGTTCTGCGTGGCGCTACGCTCTGCGCGGATCCACGATGACACCCTGCGCCTGTACGCCGGTGCGGGTATTGTCAGCGGGTCGGACCCGGAGCAGGAGTGGCAGGAGATCGAAAATAAAGCTGCCGGACTGCGATCTTTGCTCCTAAGGGATTAATACTGATTCTCGCAATCCCGATTCATATCAAAATTACAACTTTCTCTATTATTTATACTGTGTCGCATTATTGATACCGGACAATCTCATGTCAGTAAGTTCTTTCAACCGACGCTGGGCGACGGTGATCCTTGAAGCCCTGACCCGCCATGGCGTCAGGCATGTGTGCATTGCACCTGGCTCTCGTTCCACTCCGCTGACCCTTGCGGCGGCAGAGAACCGGGCCTTTATTCACCATACCCATTTTGATGAACGTGGTCTGGGGCATCTGGCGCTGGGCCTGGCGAAAGTCAGCAAAGAGCCTGTCGCGGTGATTGTGACCTCCGGTACGGCGGTGGCGAACCTCTACCCGGCGATTATTGAGGCCGGGCTGACGGGCGAAAAGCTGATCCTGCTCACCGCCGACCGTCCTCCTGAGCTTATTGACTGCGGTGCAAATCAGGCGATTCGTCAGCCGAATATCTTTGCGACCCATCCGTCAGAGACCCTGTCTTTACCGCGCCCGACGCAGGATATTCCGGCAGCCTGGCTGGTCTCGACCATTGACCATGCAATGGGATCGCTGCGCAGCGGCGCGTTGCACATCAACTGCCCGTTTGCCGAGCCGCTGTATGGCGAAATGAACGAAACGGGGCGGGTCTGGCAGCAGCAGCTTGGCGAGTGGTGGGAAAGCGAAAAACCCTGGCTGCGCGAACACACGCATCTGGAAAGCGCCAGACAGCGTGACTGGTTTTTCTGGCAGCAGAAGCGCGGCGTGGTGGTTGCCGGGCGCATGAGCGCCGCCGAGGGAAAACTGGTTGCCGACTGGGCGAAGACGCTCGGCTGGCCGCTGATTGGCGACGTGCTTTCCCAGACTGGCCAGCCGCTGCCCTGTGCCGATCTCTGGCTGGGGAACGCCAAAGCGGTGACCGAACTGGCGCAGGCGGATATCGTGGTGCAGATTGGCTCCAGCCTGACCGGTAAACGGCTCTTGCAGTGGCAGGCGACCTGCAAGCCGGAAGAGTACTGGCTGGTGGACCCGCTGGAAGGGCGGCTCGACCCGGCGCACCATCGTGGTCGCCGTCTGGTCTGCGAGATTGACGCCTGGCTTGAGCAGCATCCTGCTGAAAAACGCAAACCCTGGGCAACGGCAATCCCGGACCTTGCCCGCCAGGCGTGGGAACTTACCCAGGCGCAGTGCGAAAGGTTTGGCGAGGCGGAACTGGCGCACCGGATCCGTCAGTATCTGCCGGAGCAGGGGCAGCTGTTTGTCGGCAACAGTCTGGTGGTGCGTCTGATTGATGCCTTATCTCAGCTGCCTGCCGGCTACCCGGTGTACAGTAACCGGGGGGCCAGCGGAATTGACGGGCTGATCTCGACTGCGGCAGGCGTGCAGCGCGCCAGTGCAAAATCCACGCTTGCGATTGTTGGCGATCTTTCCGCCCTGTACGACCTCAACGCGCTGGCGCTGCTGCGTCAGGCTTCCGCGCCGTTTGTGCTGATTGTGGTGAATAACAACGGCGGACAAATTTTCTCTCTGCTTCCTACTCCGCAGAGCGAGCGCGAGCGTTTCTACCTGATGCCGCAGAACGTGCAGTTCGAGCATGCGGCAGCGATGTTCAGCCTCACGTACCATCGCCCGGAAAGCTGGGCCGATCTGGACGCGGCGTTGAGCACGGCCTGGCGTCAGCCTGGCGCTACGCTGATTGAGCTGGTGGTTAACGACTCTGACGGCGCCCAGCGGCTGCAAAATCTGCTGGCGCAGGTGAGCCAGCTGTGATCCTCGCGGGCGAGCAAAGGGCCGGGAAACCAGGTTACCCCTGGCTGGTCTTTTTGCACGGTTTTTCCGGCGATGCCCGCGAGTGGCGGGCGGTTGGGGAGCAGCTCGGCGACTACCCGCAGCTGTACCTTGACCTGCCGGGGCACGGCGGCTCTACCGGTATCTCCGTTTCGGGCTTTGATGAGGTCAGCCAGTTGCTGACCACAACGCTAATTAGTTACAACATACTCTCTTACTGGCTGGTGGGGTACTCCCTCGGCGGCCGCATTGCGATGTTTCACGCCTGCCAGCAGCCAACAGGGCTGCGTGGCGTTGTGGTCGAAGGGGGCCATCCGGGGCTGCAGGATGCGCACGCGCGCGACGCCCGGTTGGATTCCGATCGCCGCTGGGCGAAGCGTCTGCGCACGGAACCGCTCGGCACGGTTTTCGCCGACTGGTATCAACAGCCGGTGTTCGCCTCACTCACGCAGGCGCAGCGCAGCGAGCTGATAACCCTGCGCAGCCAGAACAGCGGCGCGGCTCTGGCGGATATGCTCGAGGCGACCTCGCTCGCCGTACAGCCCGACCTCCGTTCTGCGCTCGCGGCAAACCCCGTGCCTTTTTACTATCTCTATGGTGAACGTGATGAAAAATTTGGTGGCATCGCCGCCGAACTGAACGCCGTTCGCCATGCTATCCCTCATGCCGGACACAACGCCCATCGGGAAAATCCCGCTGCGGTGGCTGCGACTCTGGCGCAGATTCTGCGTCTTCCAACAAAGGACACACTATGATCTATCCTGATGAAAACATGCTCTACGCACCGGTTGAATGGCAAGACTGCTCCGAAGGCTATACCGACATTCGTTATCACAAATCGGCTGATGGGATTGCCAAAATCACCATCAACCGCCCGCAGGTGCGCAACGCGTTTCGCCCGCTGACCGTAAAAGAGATGATTCAGGCGCTGGCGGATGCACGCTATGACGACAATATCGGCGTCATCGTCCTGACCGGTGAAGGCGACAAAGCCTTCTGCTCCGGCGGTGACCAGAAAGTGCGTGGCGATTACGGCGGATACCAGGATGATGCCGGTACGCACCACCTGAACGTGCTCGATTTCCAGCGCCAGATCCGCACCTGTCCAAAACCGGTTGTTGCCATGGTCGCGGGCTACTCCATCGGCGGCGGTCACGTGCTGCACATGATGTGCGACCTGACCATTGCCGCTGAAAACGCCATCTTCGGCCAGACCGGCCCGAAAGTCGGCTCGTTCGACGGCGGCTGGGGCGCGTCCTACATGGCTCGCATTGTCGGTCAGAAAAAAGCGCGCGAAATCTGGTTCCTGTGCCGTCAGTATAACGCTCAGGAAGCGCTGGACATGGGCCTGGTGAATACCGTGGTACCTGTCGCCGATCTCGAAAAAGAGACCGTCCGCTGGTGTCGCGAAATGCTGCAAAACAGCCCAATGGCGCTGCGCTGCCTGAAGGCGGCACTCAATGCCGACTGCGACGGCCAGGCGGGTCTGCAGGAACTGGCGGGTAACGCCACCATGCTGTTCTACATGACCGAAGAGGGTCAGGAAGGACGCAACGCGTTTAACGAAAAACGTCAGCCAGACTTCAGCAAATACAAACGGAACCCGTAATGCGTCGCGCGCAGGTTTACCGCTGGCAGATACCCATGGACGCGGGCGTGGTGCTGCGTGAACGGCGGTTAAAAACCCGTGACGGGCTGTTCGTGCATCTCCGTCAGGGCGAGCGCGAAGGGTGGGGCGAGGTTTCGCCCCTTCCGGGCTTTAGCCAGGAGTCGCTGGAGGAGGCGCAGGCTGCAGTGCTTGCCTGGGCGCGCGAATGGCGCGAGGGGGCCGAACCGGCACTGCCGGACATCCCCTCCGCTGCCTTCGGCGTAAGCTGCGCGCTGGCCGAGCTTGAGGGCTGCTTGCCCAACGCGGCGAACTATCGCGCCGCGCCGCTCTGCACCGGCGATCCGGACGAGCTGTTTGCGCTGCTCTCCGCCATGCCGGACGAAAAAGTGGCGAAAATCAAGGTCGGGCTGTACGAAGCGGTGCGCGACGGAATGGTGGCGAACCTGCTGCTTGAAGCGATCCCCGATTTGCATCTGCGTCTGGACGCCAACCGCGCCTGGACGCCGCTCAAGGCTCAGCAGTTTGCGAAGTATGTTAATCCCGCATACCGCAACCGTATCGCCTTCCTTGAAGAGCCCTGCAAAACCCGCGATGACTCCCGCGCCTTTGCCCGTGAAACGGGCATTGCGATTGCGTGGGATGAAAGCCTGCGCGAGGCGGATTTTGCGTTCATCGCCGAGCCTGGCGTGAGCGCGGTGGTGATCAAACCCACGCTCACCGGTAGCCTGGAGAAAGTGCGCGAGCAGGTCGCGGCGGCCCATGCCTTAGGGCTGACGGCGGTGATCAGTTCGTCCATTGAATCCAGCCTCGGGCTGACCCAACTGGCGCGCCTCGCCGCGTGGTTAACGCCCGACACCCTCCCGGGTCTCGACACGCTGAACCTGATGCAGGCGCAGCTGATCCGCACGTGGCCGGACAGTGCCCTGCCGTGCCTTGGGGTCGAGGCGCTGGAGCCATTGTTATGATGTTTACTGACTGGCCGTGGCGACACTGGCGCGCGCAGCGTGCGGATAAACCCGCGCTGCGGTTAAACGACGACGCGCTGAGCTGGCAGCAGCTGTGCGAGCGGGTGGACAGGCTGGCGACAGGCTTCCACCGTCAGGGGCTGAGTGAGGGCGACGGCGTGATGCTGCTCGCCCATAACCATCCTCAAACGCTGCTGGCGTGGCTGGCACTGTTGCAGTGCGGCGCGCGTATTCTTCCGGTCAATCCTCAGCTTCCGCGCCCTCTGCTTGACGTCCTGCTCCCGCAGATGACGCTGCGCTTCGCGCTGCTGCTTGACGGCACGTTTGACGGGCTTTCGCGGCTCGCGCTGGATGACCAACCCGGTGATTATGCCGCCCCGTGGCAGCCGGAGCGTCTGGCGTCGATGACGCTCACCTCCGGCTCTACCGGCTTACCCAAGGCGGCGGTACACACCTGTGCGGCGCATCTTGCCAGCGCGGCAGGCGTGTTGTCGCTGATGCCTTACAGCGATGACGACGACTGGCTGCTCTCCCTGCCGCTGTTTCACGTCTCCGGCCAGGGGATTTTGTGGCGCTGGCTACAGGCCGGGGCGCGTCTTACGGTGCGTGAGAAGCAGCCGCTGGAGCAGGCGCTACAGGGCTGCACCCACGCCTCGCTGGTGCCAACACAGCTGTGGCGACTGCTTAATGGTGAGTGCCGCATCGCACTGAAAGCCGTGCTGCTTGGCGGGGCGGAAATCCCCGTTGAACTGACTGCGCGCGCGCGTGAGCAGGGGATTCGGACCTTCTGCGGCTACGGACTGACCGAGTTCGCCTCCACCGTCTGCGCCAAAGAGGCCGACGGCGCGCCGGAAGTGGGCAGCGCGCTGCCGGGCAGAGACGTACAGGTGGTGAACGGTGAAGTCTGGATCAGGGCGCAAAGCATGGCGGCGGGCTACTGGCGAGACGGCGCACTCTTACCGCTGGTCAACGAGCAGGGCTGGTTTGCCACCCGCGATCGCGGTGAGTGGCATAACGGTCGCCTGACCATTCTGGGCCGCATGGACAATCTCTTTTTCAGTGGGGGAGAGGGGATCCAGCCGGAATCGCTGGAGCGCGTCATCGTCACCCATCCGCAGGTAAACCAGGTGTTTATCGTCCCGCTGGACGACGCTGAGTTTGGGCAGCGCCCGGTCGCGGTGGTGGAATGTGAGCCGGGCACGGACATCACGGAATTACCGGAGTGGGTTCAGGGTAAGCTGGCGCGCTTTGAGCAGCCGGTCCACTGGCTGGCGCTGCCGCCAGAGCTGAAAAATGGCGGGATAAAGATCTCCCGCCAGGCGTTAAAACAGTGGGTCAATGCCCTGCTAAGAGGGTAATCAGCCGATATCCGGCTGCGGTTTGTGCTGGCGGCGACGAATCCAGCGCAGCACCGGTGGCACGACAATCACCATAATCGCCAGCGCCAGCAGGACTTTCGTCACGCTACTCTCCCACAGAATGGCCATGTTGCCGTTGCTGATGGAGAGGGCGCGGCGCAGGTTCTGCTCCAGCATTTCACCTAATACAAACCCCAGGATCAGCGGCGACATCGGGAAATGCATCTTGCGCAAGATGTAGCCCAGCACCCCAAGCAGCACCATCAGGACCAGATCAAAGGTTGTGCTGTGCACCGCATACACCCCAACCGCAGAGACGGCGGCGATAGCAGGAACCAGGAACCACAGGGGAATGGTCAGCATACGCGTGAACAGGCCGATCAGCGGGATGTTCATCACCAGCAGCATCACGTTGGCGATCAGCAGGGCGGCAATCAGACCCCAGACGATATCCGGCTGTTCGGTAAACATTGCCGGACCCGGTGTGATGTTGTAGAGCGTCAATGCGCCCATCATCACCGCCGTGGTGCCGGAGCCGGGTACGCCGAGGGTCAGCATCGGGATAAACGAGCCGCAGGCCGAGGCGTTATTCGCCGCCTCTGGCGCGGCCACGCCACGGATATCGCCTTTGCCAAAGCTGTCGCTGTTACCGCTCAGCTTTTTCTCGGTCATGTAGGTGATGGCGCTGGCGATGGTGGCCCCTGCGCCGGGCAGAACGCCGACGAAAAAGCCGATCACCGACGAACGTAAGGTGGCACCCACACACTGCGCCCCCTCTTTGGCATTAAAGAGCATACGTCCGGTCTTACGGACCAGCGTCTGCCCGCTGCTGGTATGTTCCAGCATCAGTAAGATTTCCGATACAGAGAACAGCCCAATCACAACGACGATAAACTGCACGCCGTCAGACAGGTGAACGCTGTCGAAGGTAAAGCGATAAACCCCGGTGTTGGCATCCACGCCGACGGTGGCTAACCCTAAGCCAATCAGCGCGGACAAAAACGACTTCAGTGGATTTTGCGCCATCATGCTGCCAAGGCAGGCGATGGCAAACACCATCAGTGCAAAATATTCGGCCGGACCAAACGCCAGCGACCACTCGGCCAGCGCCGGCGCGAACAGAATGATGCCGCCAATGGCGATCAGGGAGCCAAAGAACGAACTGACGGCAGAAATCGAGAGCGCCACGCCGCCGCGTCCCTGTTGCGCCATCGGGTAGCCATCCAGCGCGGTCATAATGGCGGCGGCATCGCCGGGCACGTTAAGCAGTATCGACGAAATGCGCCCGCCGTACTCGCAGCCAATATAGACCGTCGCCAGCAGGATCAGCGCCGACTCCGCGGGCAGATGCAGGGCAAAGGCCAGCGGTAACAGAATCGCCACGCCGTTGATGGGGCCAAGGCCGGGCAGCAGGCCGACAATGGTCCCGACGAAACAGCCGATCAGGGCGATCACCAGGTTTTCCGGGGTCATCGCTACCGCGAACCCCTGAGAGAGATAGATCCAGGTATCCATAGCGTGCTCCGTTAGTTAAACCATGCGCCGAGGGGCAGCGTCACGTCCAGCAGGCGGTCGAAGGCGTACCAGAGTAAAATGCCCAGTACGATCCCGGAGATCCCCGCCGCAGGCAGCGAGGCGTTAAATAGCATGCCAATCACCATTGTCAGAATGGCGGTGGCAATCGGGAAGCCGAGCCATTCAAAGCCCCAGGCGTACATCAGCAGGACAATCACCATGACCAGCAGCCGTTGCAGGGTGCGGCGTGGCGGCCACTCCACGGTGTCCGGGTGGCGCAGCAGCAGGGCCACCGAGCAGAGCAGCATCAGGCCGACAATGCCCACGGGAAAGGGGCGCGGCCCCACGGGTTCATAGCTGTATTCGCTGTGGATCTGCCAGGCGACGAACATCCCGCCAATGCAGAGCAGCAGCCAAATTCCGGCAAAAATACGATCGCTCATAGCGCCTCCGGTTATTTCGCCAGACCAAAGGCTTTCGCCTGCTCGCGGTAGTCATTCACCTGCTTTTTAACGTATTCGTCCAGCGGCTTACCGTTCAGATTGAACTCAAACAGCCCGCGCAGATCGCGCTGCTTTTTGAACTCGTCGGTTTGCTGGAGCTTCGCGAAGGTCTCCACCCACCACTGGTATTCGACGTCGGTCACTTTCGGCCCGACGAAGAAGCCGCGAATGATCGGCCAGACCAGGTTATAACCCTGCTCTTTGGCGGTAGGGACGTTTGCCAGCTGGCCCGGCAGACGGTTTTCTGAGAACACCGCCAGCACGCGAATTTTGTCCCCGCTCAGGTAGGGCACCATTTCGCTGAGATCGCCCGATACCGCCTGGACGTGGTTACCCATCAGCGCCGTCACCGGCTCACCACCGCCTTCAAACGCCACGTAGCGCATCTTGTGTGGATCGACTTTCGCCTGCTGCGCCAGCAGAGCGGCTTTCATCCAGTCCTGACTGCCGATAGAGGCCCCCGCACCAATCACTACGCTGTTGGGGTCTTTTTCCATGGCGGCCAGCAAATCGTTCAGGGATTTCCACGGAGAGTCTGCGCGTACGGCAATCATGCCGTAATCGGTGCCCACGGTGGCGAGCCAGCGCACGTCATTCACGTCATACCGGCCAAATTTTCCTTGTGCCAGGTTAAGCAGGGAGCCGCCGGAGAAGGCCACCACGGTACCCGCTTCGGCAGGGCGCTGCGCGACAATCGCGTTATAGGCCACCGCGCCTACGCCGCCGGGCATGTAGGTGACGCGCATCGGTTTTTCGATGGCCTTCGTCTCCAGCAGGCTGACCTGAATCAGCTTGCAGGTCAGATCAAAGCCGCCGCCGGGTTTGGCCGGGGCGATACATTCGGTGCGGGAGGGCGCGTCCTGCGCCTGGACAACAGAGGCACTCAACATCAATACGCTTGCAGCAAGGGTGGAAAGTAATTGTTTTTTCATCGTTTATCCTCACGCCGGAGAACCGGGAGTACGGGTACGGGTGTCTTTTTTCTGATTATGTGAACCACCTTGTAGCGGTTCCGTTGCGTGATTGTTAAAACAATAATCTTTCATTTCCCTTTCACTGCGGCACCAACTTTACAGGATGTGATATGCGTCTCTTACTGGCGGAAGATAATCGTGAGCTGGCTCACTGGCTGGAGAAAGCGCTGGTACAGAACGGTTTTGCCGTGGACTGCGTCAACGACGGACGCGCGGCGGATCACCTTCTGCAGGGCGAAAACTACGCTGTCGCTATTCTTGATATCGGCATGCCCGGATTCGACGGGCTGGAGGTGGTCCATCGTCTGAGAAAACGCGGGCAGACGCTGCCGGTGCTGTTTCTAACCGCGCGCAGCAACGTGGCAGACAGGGTCAAAGGGCTGAATGCCGGGGCGGATGACTATCTGCCGAAGCCGTTCGAGCTGGAAGAGCTTGATGCGCGCCTGCGCGCGCTGCTGCGTCGAAGTGAAGGGCGGACCCAGGAGCGTCAGCGTCTGGGGGAGCTTGAATACGATGATGAAGGCTTTTTCCTGCTGCGCGATGAACCCCTCTCCCTGACGCCGCGCGAACTCTCTTTACTGAAGGTGCTGATGCACCGCCGGACTCGCCCCGTCTCCCGACAGCAATTGTTCGACCAGGTGTTTAGCCTGAACGATGACGTCAGTCCCGAGAGCATCGACCTTTATGTTCATCGCCTGCGTAAGAAACTGACCGGCAGCGGCGTGCGGATCACCACGCTCAGAGGGCTGGGCTACGTGCTGGAGTGCGGCGATGAAGTGGCTTAAGCCGCAGTCGCTTTACCTGCAACTTTTGCTCTTTCTGGGTTTACCGCTGCTGCTGTTATGGGGGTTGTCAGCCTTCAACAGCTACGTCAGCGCGCTACAGGCGGCGACGCAGGCCTATGACCGCACGCTGTTATCCTCGGCGCGCACGGTGTCGGAGCGGCTGGAGGTACACAACGGTAAGCTCCAGGTGAACGTCCCCTGGGTGGTGCTCGACAGCTTCGAGCTGAACATGAACGATCGCCTTTACTACAAGGTGGTCGATCCCGACGGTCGGGTGATCTCCGGCTATGACGATCTGCCGAAAATGCCCCCCTCCACGTCGCGCACCCGGCTCTATCCCGCGCTGGCCTGGTTTTACCATACCGAATATCGCGGGCAGGCGATCCGCGTGGCGAAGCTGCTCCAGCCCGTAAACGAAGACAATGTGGTGGGGATGGCGGAGATCTACGTCGCCGAAACCCTCCAGTCCCGGCGCTATCTGGCGACTCAGCTTCTGTTCTCATCACTCGTGTCTCAGGGGCTGTTGGTGCTGCTGACGCTGGTTTTAACCGCCTGGCTGCTGCGCCGCGTACTGCGCCCGATGCGTCAACTCTCGTCGCTGATGGTCCGTCGTGAGCCCGGGTTGCTGGCCCCGCTGCCGGAGCTGTTGCCCTGGTCTGAAACGCGCCTGCTGATCGTGGCGTTTAACCGTTACATCGACCGGCTTCGCGGCGTGCTGTCGCGCCAGGCGCGTTTCAATGCCGATGCCTCTCATCAGCTCAAAACGCCGCTGGCAGTGCTGAAAACCCAGGTTTCCGTTGCCCTGACGCGCAACGATCCGGAGCTGTGGCAGGAGAGCTTGCGGGCGATGAACGTCACCCTGGATAACACCATCGTGCTGACCGAACGGCTGTTACAGCTTTCGGTGGTGAAGCGAAAAGAGCAGGGGGAACGGCAGTTTGCCCCGGTCGATTTGGTGCAGGTGGTGCAAAACTGCTGTTTCTCCCGGCTGGCGCAGGCGCGCAGTAAGGCTATCGATCTGGGTTATGACGGCGTTCAGCAGCCGGTAATGATTGAGGGCGATGACGTGCTGCTGGGCGAACTTTGCGCCAACCTGCTGGAGAACGCGATCAAATACACGCCCGAGCACGGGATCGTGACGGTGTACCTGCGCACGGACAACGGCGCGGTTGAGCTGAGCGTGGAGGACAGCGGGCCGGGGATTGCCGACGATCTCATCCCGCAGGCGTTGCTGCCGTTTCACCGGCTGGATAACGTGGGCGACGCCGCCGGGTCCGGTATTGGCCTGGCGCTGGCAAATGATATTGCCCGCCTGCACCGTAGCCATCTTCAGCTAACGCGCAGCGAAAATCTGGGCGGGCTGAGCGTAAAAATGCGCTTTTTATTGATGGTGTAAATACCGAAATTATCAAATCGTTACAAACTAATTGCCTGACGCACGCAGAGTGCTTGATCCCAAAGACACGCAGGTTAAAATCTCGCGGTTTTGGGACATCTCTAATTATTACGTGCGGGACATGACAATGAAAAAAGTGGCATTTTTGGGCGCAGGCCTGATGTTTGTTTCAGTTGCGGCAAACGCAATTTCCTTTAACGGCTCAGCGGGTCAGGATTACACCCACCTGGGCTTTGGCCTGGGGACGGAAACCTCTGGCCTGGCGATGACGGGCGGCTGGACGCATAACGACGATGACGGCGATGCGGCAAGCCTCGGCCTTGGCCTTAACGTTCCGCTGGGGCCATTCCTGGCAACCGTGGGCGGTAAAGGTATCTACACCAACCCGAACGACGGTGACGAAGGATACGCGGCGGCCGTTGGCGGCGGACTGCAGTGGAAAATTGGCGACAGCTTCGGCCTGTTCGGCGAGTACTACTACTCTCCGGATTCGCTCTCCAGCGGTATCGACAGCTATCAGGAAGCTAACGCCGGTGCGCGCTGGACCATCATGCGTCCTGTCACCATCGAAGCAGGTTACCGCTATCTGAACCTGGCCGGTAAAGACGGCAACCGCGACAACGCGCTGGCCGACGGCCCGTACGTGGGCGTGAGCGCAGGCTTCTAATTCCCCCGGCGCGGCGGCCTGCCGCGCCAGTTTATCGCTTCCCCCCTCTCCCAATTGCGCTATAGTGTTTTGACTATTAAAGCGGGAGAACACAATGATTAACGTGGAGATGTTATCCACCGGCGATGAAGTGCTGCATGGTCAAATCATCGATACTAATGCGGCCTGGCTCGCCGATTTATTCTTTGAGCAGGGATTACCGTTAACGCGCCGCAATACGGTAGGCGACAACCTTGAGTCGCTGGTGAACATTCTGCGCGAACGCAGCGAGCACGCTGACGTGCTGATTGTGAACGGTGGCCTTGGCCCAACCGGCGACGATCTTAGCGCGCTGGCCGCCGCCACGGCGAAAGGCGAAGGGCTGGTCCTCCACGAAGCGTGGCTGGCGCAGATGGAGCGCTTTTTCTCCGAGCGCGGTCGCGTCATGGCCCCCAGCAACCGCAAGCAGGCCGAAATCCCCGCCAGCGCCGAGCTGGTGGATAACCCCGTCGGTACCGCCTGTGGCTTTGCCGTTAAGCTTAACCGCTGCCTGATGTTCTTCACGCCGGGCGTGCCGTCTGAATTTAAAGTGATGGTCGAGCAGCAAATCCTGCCGCGCCTGCGCGCGCGTTTCACCCTGCCTGAGCCGCCGCTGTGTCTGCGTCTGACCACCTTTGGCCGCTCTGAAAGCGATCTTGCCCAGAGCCTCGACAGCCTGCCGCTGCCGCCGGGCGTCTCGATGGGCTACCGCTCTTCTATGCCGATTATCGAGCTGAAGCTGACCGGCCCGGCGACGCAAAAGGAGGCCATGCTGGCGCTATGGCCTGAGGTGCAGCGCGTGGCGGGAGAGAGCCTGATCTTTGAGGGAACGGAAGGGCTGCCTGCGCAGATTGCCCGTACCCTGAAGTCGCGTCAGCTAAGCGTTACGCTGAGCGAACAGTTCACCGGCGGGCTTCTGGCGCTGCAGCTTTCACGGGCGGATGCGCCGCTTCTGGCCAGTGAAGTGGTGCCGTTCCAGCAGGAAACGCTGGCGCAGACCGCGCGCTGGGCGTCGGAGCGCAGGGTTAAACATTTCGCCGGGCTGGCGCTGGCCGTCGGCGGCGTGGAGGGCGAGCACCTTAATTTTGCCCTCGCGACGCCGGAAGGAACCCATGCGCTGCAGGTAAAAATGAGTATCTCCCGCCACAGCCAGGCGGTGCGTCAGGAGGTGTGTGCCATGATGGCGCTCAACATGCTGCGACGCTGGCTGAACGGCAAACCGGTCGCCAGCGAGCATGGCTGGATCAATGTGGTTGATTCCCTGTTTGTTGAGTAACGAATGTGCCGGGGCAAACCGCCCCGGCATCGCTTAGCCCAGCGCGTTTGCCAGCAGGGTGATGGGATGTTCGCAGCGTTTGCTGGTGGACATTTCAATCTGCCATTTGCAGGTTTCGCAGTCGGTCACTACCAGGTCGGCTCCGCTCTCCTCTATCTGCCTGAACAGCGGCGCGCCAATCGCCTGCGACGTGTCGTAGTTTTCACGCTTAAATCCGTAGGTGCCCGCTATCCCGCAGCAGCGCGAATCCAGCACCGTCAGCTCCAGCCCCGGGATCAGCCGCAGCAGCTCCAGGGTATACAGCGACCAGCCCATTTTTTCCATATGACACGGCGTGTGATACACCACCTTCAGCGGCAGGGTGCCCAGCGGTAAGGTCTTCCCGCTGTCCAGCATGCGCCACAAAAACCGCGTTGCCAGTTCAATATGGTCGCGCAGATCGGTGTTATCCACGCCCAGCAGGTGAGGGTACTCGTCGCGCAGGGTGAAGGTGCAGGTAGACGAGGTGGCAAGAACCGGCATGCCTTTCCCGACGATCGCGTCGCGCAGGGAGGTGACGTTGCTGCGGGCCTGCCTGCGCGCTTTATCCGTAAAGCCGTTGGCAATCAGCGGCACGCCGCAGCATTTTTCCTTGCTGAGGAGCTGCACACCTGTGCCCATCGCGTTCAGCACTTTCAGCAGGTCTTTTCCCAACTGCGGGTGGTTGTAATTCACGTAGCAGCCGTGGAAGAACGCCACCTGATCGGCAAAGCGGGCCTGCTCTGCCGCCACCGATTTGTACCAGCGACGGAAGGTGCCGTGGGAGTATTTCGGCAGGCTGCGGTGGTGGTCAATTTTCAGCGTTGCGTCGAGCAGCCGGCGTACCGGTTTCAGGGAGGTGGCGGCATTCACCAGCGGCGCGAAGGGCGTGGAAAC
Organism: Enterobacter sp. 2VL; assembly: GCF_005503595.1. NCBI lineage: Bacteria > Pseudomonadati > Pseudomonadota > Gammaproteobacteria > Enterobacterales > Enterobacteriaceae > Enterobacter > Enterobacter sp. 2VL. The sequence goes on along the minus strand of NZ_SCNE01000003.1, from coordinate 292,068 downwards.
GCTGCCCATCAGGTCAGTATGGCTGAGGATCGCATCGCGCAGCGTCGGTTTTTGCGTGCTGTACTGCGTCCGGGCGCGCTGGATGATGTCGCCGATTTTGACGTCTGACGGACAGGCCACCTCGCAGCGCTTGCAGTTGATGCAGTATTTCAGCGCATCATCATAGAGTGCGGCGTCTTTCAGACGCAGGCGCTCGCCGTCAGGCCCGGCCTGTTTTGGGCCAGGATAACGCGGGTTCACGCCGCTGACCGGGCAGACCGTGGTGCACACCGTGCATTTTATGCAGCTTTCGAAACGGCTATCGCTCATTGTTCTGCCTCCGTGCGTTGAATAATCTGCTCTGCGGCATGAAGCGCCGTGATCGCACACACGCCGCCGCCGCAGCCCTGGGCAATCGGATCGTAGCCGCCCAGAATCGAGCCGATGGCGTAGAGACCGTTAAGCGACCGGCCGTTGAGCTGCGGGTGCAGGTGGTTATCGACAATCACGCCAAACTGCTGCCAGGGCTGCGGCGTAAAGAAATCACTCTGATACCAGTCCGAACGGGAGGCGCTCTGCCGGACATCCAGCCCCAGAATGGCTTCGCGGATCCCCTCGCGGGTACTCAGTAAGCCGTTACTGAAGAAGCTGCCGCTGGCCAGTACCACGGCGTGTGCGCGCAGCGGAATGTCGCCGTGGTTTCGCGTCCACACCTCGCTGAGGTCGCTATCAGACAGCGTGATCTTTTTCACCTCGTCACCCGCCATCCACACGCCGCTCTGGGCAATAAATTTTTGCTTAAGCTGTGTGTGCAGCCGAATACCCGGTACGGAAGGGGGAAGGGTCGGCAGCAAGCCGAGCGTGCACGGCAGACGGTCCGACAGCCAGCGCCAGAGTTGATTGTCGGTGAGGCCAAAGCACGCAGGCATCAACAGGGCGTCACACTGTTCAGCGAGCGGCCTGAGCGCGCCATACAGCAGCGGCCAGTTATTGTCGTTATCCAGCAGTCGCGCGATATTCACTGCCCGAAACTCGCTGGGGTTTTCGCGCAGCACGTCCAGTTCGGGAAGGTCTATCTCCGCCGCCGTCGCGTTAATGCCGCGATGACAGAGCGAGGCCGCCGCCAGGTGCGGCTGAAAATCAAGAAAACCGCCAATCCCTACCACCATTACGCGTTCTGCGCTGAACGGGGCGACAGGAACTTCTTCCGGGCTGAGCCACGCGGAACGCAGGGTGCCGAGCGGCGTCACGCGCTGGTGATTTTTCTCAGCGCTGCCCTGCATCCGCGCGCCACAGGCGCTCAGCAGCCTTTCGGTTTCCTGCGCCAGGCGGGCAATGTTGTGCTCGCCGATCAGGCTGTAGGGATGCTCAGGCGCAAGTGCGCCGCGACAGGCATCGTCGAGGAGATCCAGCGATCCGGAAGAAAAATGCAAAGCGCTCTGCCCGCGGGTAATGATGGCGCAGCGCAGACCACGTTGCGTGAGCGTGATCCCGCACAGCAGCCCTGCCAGCCCGCCGCCGACAATAACGGTATTAAATTTCATTATGTGGCTCCTTCTCCAGGCCGCAAAGTCCCTGATAAACCCAGCGGGTAAACTCGCTTTCGCGCAGGGCATCGCCCCAGGCAACGGGCTGAATGCCTTTCCAGCGTTCATTGAGGAAATCGCTGAGCTGGGTCAGGGACTGCGTTGAGGTGGTGGCGTGAAAGCGTTGCAGCAGCCCGGCGGCGCGACAGGCGCAAAGCTCGCCCTGACAGGTACCCATGCCGACGCGCGTGCGGCGGCGAAGATCGAGCAGCGTATTGACCGTCAGATTCTCGACGGCATATTGCACCTCGCCTGCGGTCACCGCTTCGCACTCGCACACCAGGCTGCGGCTAAGCCGCCCCTCGCCAAGCCACTGCGGGGTTCTGTCGCCGTGGCGATAAACGGCGGAGCCGCGCAGCGGAGCGGGCAGAGAGATGATTTTCTGCAGCGTTTTCTCGGTGGACTGACGCGATCCGGGCAGGGGCTGTTCTGCCGTGACGCATGGCGTTGTGTTACCGAGTTTGCGGCAGACCGCATCCGTGGCCCACTCCGCCATCAGGCGGTAGGTCATGAGCTTGCCGCCGGTAATAGTGATAAAGCCCTCCATGCCGTCACGTTGGGCATGATCGAGCAGGACGATCCCCCGGCTGACGTTGCGCCCGCTTGGGTCGTTATCGCTGGCGACCAGCGGCCGCACACCCGCATAGGCGCGCAGAATGCGGGTTTGCGCCATCACCGGAGCCAGTTTCTCGCCTTCGCGCAGAAGGATATCCACCTCTTCGGCCGTCACCCGGTTAACGTCAATCTCGCTGTAATCGACGTGGGTGGAGGTGGTGCCGATAAGCGAAATGGTGTCGCCCGGCACCAGAATATCGGCGTCGGAAGGCTTACGACAGCGGTTGATGACGTGGTTGTTGATGCGATGGTCGAGGATCAGCAGCGAACCTTTCGCCGGGAACATGCGGATGGATAAGTCGGCGTATTCCGCGATGCGTTGCCCCCAGATCCCCGCCGCATTAATAACCACGGTGGCATACAGTTCGCTGCGCTCGTTATACTGCGGGTCGAACACCCGCACGCCGCGCACAGTGTTGCCTTCGCGGATAAGCCCGGTGACTTCATGCCCGGTCAGAATGCGCGCGCCGTGTTCCCGGGCGTCCAGCATATTTGCGGCGGTCAGGCGAAACGGATCGACCGTGCCGTCGGGGACTTTCACCGCGCCGGTGAGGGCCGGGTTGACAGACGGCTCCAGCCGACGCGCCAGCGCCGGGTCGATGGCGTCGGCCTGGATCCCTGCGGCTGTGCAGGCGGAAATAAAGGTTTGCTGAAACGCGAGATCGTCTTCGGGAAGGGTAATGAACAGTCCGTTGGTCGGCTCGATGCAGTGGCGGGCGATGCGTTTCAGGATCTGGTTTTCCGCAATACACTCCCGCGCCGACTCACCGTCGGTCACCGCGTACCGCGCGCCGCTGTGCAGCAGGCCGTGGTTGCGGCCTGTGGCACCTGTCGCAATATCATGGCGCTCCAGCAGGGTTACGCTCAGGCCACGCAGGGCACAGTCGCGGGCGATGCCGGCCCCGGTTGCGCCGCCGCCAATGATTATCACATCGCTGTAGCGAGGATCGAAAACCGTCATTGTCTTCCCTCTATGTTCGTTTTTTTATCATTTAGCCACACTGAAAATGTGGTTTGTTTGATTTCGAACATAAACGCGCGTTATTCGAAAGTGAAACGTGATTCCATGCGCTTTTTTGCGCATTCTGTCATATTTCTGTAACAATCTGTGCGTTGATTCACAGTAACAATCACCGTGATTTCTTAACATCGCCGCCTCTGGAATCGGGTGCGAGGCACCTTCTCATTCATTACAAGGCCACGGAGGCTGTCATGCTCAGTATCTTTAAACCTGCGCCGCATCGGGCGCGTCTGCCAGAGGCAGAGATAGATCCGCTTTACCGCCGTCTGCGTTGGCAAATCTTCCTGGGGATTTTCTTCGGGTACGCGGCGTATTATCTGGTACGTAAAAACTTCGCGCTCGCCATGCCGTATCTGGTGGAGCAGGGGTTTTCGCGCGGTGATTTAGGGTTTGCGCTCTCGGGGATCTCTATCGCCTACGGGTTTTCCAAATTCATTATGGGGTCGGTGTCGGATCGCTCGAATCCGCGCGTGTTCCTGCCAGCCGGTTTGATTCTGGCGGCTGCGGTGATGTTGTTTATGGGCTTTGTGCCGTGGGCGACGTCCAGCATTGCGATTATGTTTGTGCTGCTGTTCCTCTGCGGCTGGTTCCAGGGGATGGGCTGGCCGCCGTGCGGACGTACCATGGTGCACTGGTGGTCGCAGAAAGAGCGTGGCGGAATTGTGTCGGTCTGGAACTGCGCGCATAACGTGGGCGGCGGCATTCCTCCGCTGCTGTTCCTGCTCGGGATGGCATGGTTCAACGACTGGAAAGCCGCCCTTTACATGCCGGCTTTTGGTGCGATCGTAGTGGCGATTATCGCCTTCGCCCTGATGCGCGATACGCCGCAGTCCTGCGGCCTGCCGCCAATTGAAGAGTACAAAAACGATTATCCGGACGACTACAGCGAACAGCATGAAGAGGAGCTGACGGCCAAACAGATCTTCATGAAGTACGTGCTGCCCAACAAACTGCTGTGGTACATCGCGGTAGCCAACGTTTTCGTTTACCTGCTGCGTTACGGCATCCTCGACTGGTCGCCAACCTACCTGAAAGAGGTGAAACACTTCGCGCTGGATAAATCGTCCTGGGCCTACTTCCTGTATGAATACGCGGGTATCCCGGGCACGCTGATTTGTGGCTGGATGTCGGACAAGGTCTTCCGCGGCAACCGTGGTGCTACGGGTGTGTTCTTTATGACCCTGGTGACCATCGCCACCGTCGTTTACTGGCTTAACCCGCCGGGCAACCCGGGCGTGGACATGGCCTGTATGATTGTGATCGGCTTTCTGATCTACGGTCCGGTGATGCTGATTGGCCTGCATGCCCTTGAGCTGGCACCGAAAAAAGCGGCAGGGACGGCGGCAGGCTTTACCGGCCTGTTTGGTTATCTGGGTGGCTCGGTCGCCGCAAGCGCCATTGTCGGCTATACCGTTGACTTCTTCGGCTGGGATGGCGGCTTCATGGTCATGATTGGCGGTAGCGTACTGGCGGTACTGCTGCTGATTGTTGTCATGATTGGTGAAAAACGTCATCACGCCGAAATACAGTCACGTCGTCAATAAGGAGCATTACGATGAAACTGACTCAACTCGCTACCGGCCTGCTGCTGGCCGGTGTCATGACAGGCTCGGCGCTGGCGGCAGATAAGATTGTCATTGCTCATCGTGGCGCCAGCGGCTATCTGCCTGAGCATACGCTGCCCGCGAAAGCGATGGCTTACGCGCAGGGGGCGGATTACCTTGAGCAGGATCTGGTGATGACCAGGGACGACCATCTGGTCGTCCTGCATGACCACTATCTTGACCGCGTCACCGATGTCGCCGACCGTTTTCCCGACCGTGCCCGCAAGGACGGCCGTTATTACGCCATCGACTTCACGCTTGCCGAGATCCGCTCGCTGAAATTTACCGAAGGCTTCGAGATTGAAAACGGCAAGAAGGTGCAGGTCTATCCGGGGCGTTTCCCGATGGGCAAGTCCGACTTCCGCATTCATACCTTTGAAGAGGAAATCGAGTTTGTTCAGGGGCTGAACCACTCTACCGGTAAAAACATAGGTATCTACCCGGAGATCAAAGCGCCGTGGTTCCATCATCAGGAAGGGAAGGACATTGCGGCAAAAACGCTGGATGTGCTGAAGCAGTACGGCTACACCAGCAAGAAGGATAAGGTCTACCTCCAGTGCTTTGATGCGGCGGAACTCAAGCGCATCAAAACCGAGCTGGAACCGAAGCGGGGGATGGATCTCAACCTGGTGCAGCTGATTGCCTATACCGACTGGAATGAAACGCAGGAGAAGCAGCCGGACGGCAAGTGGGTTAACTACAACTACGACTGGATGTTTAAGCCGGGCGCGATGAAGCAGATTGCGCAGTACGCCGACGGCATCGGGCCGGATTACCACATGCTGGTGGCGGAAGGCTCCACGCCGGGGCACATCACCTTCACGGCGATGGTGAAAGAGGCGCACGCCAGCAAGATGCAGGTGCATCCTTACACGGTACGTGCAGACCAGTTGCCGGACTATGCGACGGATGTGAATCAGCTTTATGACGTGCTGTATAACCAGGCGGGCGTCGACGGGTTGTTTACGGATTTCCCGGATAAAGCAGTGCAGTTCCTGCGAACGTCTCAGTAACGCGTTGCACTGACATGGACCCGCTTCGGCGGGTCTTTTTTTGTTCATTTTTTATGAACGCCGGTTCGCGTTTGGCGCTCTGTTCAGCGCGGTTGGCCTCACATATTCTCCTTTTATACTCCGGCGTGGCTGTTTTCTGCCGGTAGCGCGACAGAGGAGAAAGAGATGAGTGCAACGACAGCCGGTATCAACGATGTTTGGGACGTGATTGTGGTCGGGGGTGGTTCAGGCGGTGCGGTGGTGGCTGCAAGGTTAAGTGAAAATCCGGACCGGCGCGTGCTGCTGCTGGAAGCGGGGCCGGCCTTTGCGCCAGATGAGTATCCCCCCGAGCTGTCGATGAGCCACAGCGTGGGCGGTGGCGACTATGTCTGGGAGCGGGGCACGGCGACCGGAACCGATCACACCGCAGAGCATCTCCGCGCAAGGGTATTGGGCGGCGGATCGGCGATCAATGCCGGGGCCTTCGTCAGGGCCCCCAGGTCTGATTTCGATCGCTGGGTAAAGCGCGGCCTGACGGACTGGTCTTTCGATAAGGTCTTACCCTGGTTCAAGGCGCTGGAGAGCGCCGATTATGGCGACGATGACTGGCACGGGCGTAACGGACCTGTACCGGTCAGGCTGCCGACGCTGGCATCGTTGAGCCCTGCCAGCCAGGCGTTTTATCACGCCTGCCGTGCACATGGTTTTGCGGAAATTGCAGACGTGAACGGGCCGCATCAGCACGGTATTGCCCTCTATCCGCTCAATGTCGTGAACGGCGTCAGGCAGAATACCGGCATGGTTTATCTCAATGCGCAGGTTCGCGCCAGGCCTAACCTGGAAATCGCAGGCATGGCGGTGGTCGACAAAGTTCTGTTGAATAAAGGCCGGGTCGAGGGTGTGCAACTGGCCGAGGGCAACCGCCTGTTTGCCGACACGGTGTTCCTGTGCGCTGGCGCGGCGGGAACGCCCGCTATACTGCTCCGCTCGGGCGTGGGGCCAGGGAGTGATTTGCGCCAGCTTGATATTCCCGTCTGCCAGGATTTACCTGTAGGGCTAAATCTGCAGGAGCAGCCGGTGAACGGTATTATGCTCGGCACGCTGCCGCCGCAGAGCGACAGCCCACCCATCGGTGCGACGCTCTGGACCCGCTCCACCCTGGCGGAACCCGGTGAGCTGGATATTTACATCAGTAATAACCATTTCGTTGATCCGGCGCTGTTTCCGCAAGGGTCAGGCTTTCAGCTGTTTTATACCGTTTCACGCCCCTGGTCGCGCGGGACGCTGACGCTCACCAGCCGTAACCCGCTGCTGAAGCCGAACATCGATCTCAATCTGCTGGACGATGAGCGGGACGTCGCGCGTATGCTGGAGGCGTTGGAACTGTCGCGCGAGCTGGTGGAGGAAACACCGTTGCGCGAGCTGGTCACCGGGGAATTTCCCGGTGTGAAGGGCGGCAAACTGGCGGTCACGAAGTCGCAAAAGGTGAAAGAGCAGTACGCTACGGTCAAGAGCAATCTTCACCTCTCCGCCACGGCACCGATGGGGCTGGAGAGCGATCCGCAGGCCGTTGTGGATCAGCAGGGCCGGGTGTTAGGTACCCAGGGACTTTATGTTGCCGATGCGTCAATTTTCCCGGACGTGCCCTCTCAGGCCACCAACCCGGATGTGATCATGGCTGCAGAATATATCGCCAGCCGTTTCGCCGCCTCCGCCAGTGGGCCATAGTAAAAGGACGTGCCCGAACGGAATACCTGATGAACAAATTCGTGGAGATGAGCACCTTTGTCGCGGTGGTGGACGCGCTGAGCGTTGTCGGCGCGTCGCAAAAGCTGGGGACAACGAAATCGGTGGTTAGCCAGCGTATCAAGGGGCTGGAGAAGCGCCTGGGTGTAAGCCTGCTGGAGCGCGGGCCGAGCCTGAGTCTCACGGAACAGGGGCTGTTGTTCTATCGCGAATGCGTGCGTATTCTGGATGAGGTAAGCCTTGCGGAAGAGGCGGTGACGCCAGGGCGAACCGACGTCTGTGGCAGGCTGCGAATGACCACTTCTCACACCTTTATGTGTACGCACCTGTCACCCATTCTGGCCGATTTCGCCGCGCGCTATCCGCAGATCGCGCTGGATATCGTCACTGAAGATCGGCATATCAATATGCATCAGCCCGGCTTTGACGTGGCGATCCGCCTTGGCACACTGCCGGATTCCACCCTGATTGCCCGGCATCTGGCGCGTAACCTGACCTATTTATGCGCCAGCCCGGCCTATCTCCAGCGCTGCGGCACGCCGCTGCATCCAGAGGAACTGGCGCACCACGACGGGCTACTGTACAGCCACCGCGCGCCGGGCGGGGTCTGGCAGCTTGTTCATCAGGGGGAGGTTCAGCCATGGCGCGTCCGCAGTCGTCTGCGTTCGGATAACGCCTTCAGCCTGCTGGCAGCTGCAAAGGCCGGATTGGGTATTATGGTGCTGCCGCTTTTTTTAGGCGCAGAGGCTGTTGAAAAAGGGGAACTGCAGGTGATACTGCCCGAGTGGCGTCCGGATGGTGGGAATATCGTTGCCCTGTATCGCAAAACGCGTCGGGATTCACCGGTGATACAGGCTTTAGTGAACTGCATTGGAGAACATCTGGGCGCGGAGCCAGAATGGGAAAGACGATTGCGCCTGAATGGACAACTGCCCTGATGCCCGCTCCCACAGGAAGAGGGCACAGGGACGTTACATCTCGATCTCAATATCGCCTTTTGCCCGGCAGCAGCAGGGCAAAATTTCCCCTTCGCTGATAAAGGCCAGCGGTTCGGTCAACCAGTCCACCTGGCCTGCGACCAGGCGACAGCGGCACGAGCCGCAATAGCCTTCCCGACACTGATACTCAACCTCAACCTGGTGGGCCTCAAGGGCGACCAACAGGGAAGGGTGCTCTTCCCGACACAGGACTTCTGTGCCGGTAAGGCGTAGCGTCACCCGGCTCATCAGAGCTGGAAGTCGCTCAGGTCGTCGGTGTTGACTTCAGAATCAATCTGACCGACCAGGTAAGAGCTGACTTCCACTTCCTGAGGCGCGACCTGCACGTTATCGGACACCAGCCAGGTGTTGATCCACGGGATAGGGTTTGAGCGCGTCTGGAACGGCAGATCAAGACCGACCGCCTGCATACGGATGTTGGTGATGTACTCAACGTACTGGCACAGGATGTCCTTGTTCAGACCAATCATGGAGCCGTCGCGGAACAGGTAATCTGCCCACTCTTTCTCCTGCTGTGCGGCCAGCACGAACAGGTCGTAGCACTCCTGTTTGCACTCTTCGGCGATGGTCGCCATTTCCGGGTCGTCCGTACCGCTGCGCAGCAGGTTCAGCATGTGCTGGGTCCCGGTCAGGTGCAGGGCTTCGTCACGGGCAATCAGACGAATAATTTTGGCGTTGCCTTCCATCAGCTTGCGCTCGGCAAAGGCGAAGGAGCAGGCGAAGCTGACGTAGAAGCGGATCGCTTCCAGCGCGTTAACGCTCATCAGGCACAGATAGAGCTGCTTTTTCAGCGCGCGCAGGTTCACGGTGACGGTTCTGCCGTTCACGTTGTGGGTGCCTTCGCCCAGCAGATGCCAGTAGCTGGTCATCTCAATCAGCTCGTCGTAATAGTGCGCGATGCCTTCGGCACGTTTCTGGATCTGCTCGTTGGTGACGATATCGTCAAACACCACCGCCGGATCGTTCACGATATTGCGGATGATATGGGTGTACGAACGGGAGTGGATCGTCTCGGAGAACGCCCAGGTCTCAACCCAGGTTTCCAGCTCCGGAATGGAGATCAGCGGCAGCAGCGCCACGTTCGGGCTACGCCCCTGAATGGAGTCCAGCAGCGTCTGATACTTCAGGTTGCTGAGGAAGATATGCTTTTCGTGTTCCGGCAGGGCCTGGAAATCGATACGGTCGCGAGAGACGTCAACTTCTTCCGGGCGCCAGAAAAAGGAGAGTTGCTTTTCAATCAGCTTTTCGAAGATGTCATATTTTTGCTGATCGTAGCGTGCCACGTTGACCGGCTGGCCGAAGAACATGGGCTCTTTGAGCTGGTCGTTTTTCGTCTGTGAAAAGGTGGTATATGCCATTGCGGTGAGTCCTGTTGAGATTTTATTGCCCGGCGGCACTGCGTTTGCCGGGCCTACAAAACCGTAGGCCGGGTAAGCGTAGCGCCACCCGGCGAAGTGCTTAGATCTTACATGCGCCGCTTTCGCAGCCATCGTCCTGAATTGACGGCACCATATCGTCCTGCGCGTCTTCTGCACCGTCACGGGTGTTGTGATAGTACAGGGTCTTCACGCCAAATTTATAGGCGGTGAGCAGGTCTTTCAGCAGTTGCTGCATCGGAACCTTGCCAGACGGGAAGCGCGTCGGGTCATAGTTGGTATTCGCAGAGATCGACTGGTCGATAAACTTCTGCATGATACCCACCAGCTGCAGGTAACCGTCGTTGTTCGGCATCTCCCACAGCAGTTCGTAGTTGTTGCCCAGCGTCTCGTAATCCGGTACGACCTGGCGCAGCACGCCGTCTTTCGACGCTTTGATGCTGACGTGGCCGCGCGGTGGCTCGATGCCGTTGGTGGCGTTAGAGATCTGCGAAGAGGTCTCGGACGGCATCAGGGCAGAGAGCGTGGAGTTACGCAGGCCGTGAGTCTTGATGGACTCGCGCAGGCCTTCCCAGTCCAGGTGCAGCGGTTCGCTGACGATCCCGTCCAGATCTTTCTTATAAGTGTCGATCGGCAGAATGCCTTTCGCATAGGTGGTTTCGTTGAACCACGGGCACGCGCCTTGCTCTTTTGCCAGCTCGTTGGAGGCTTTCATCAGGTAATACTGAATAGCTTCAAACGTCTGGTGCGTCAGGTTGTTGGCGCTGCCGTCGGAGTAACGCTTACCGTTTTTCGCCAGCCAGTAGGCGAAGTTAATCACGCCAATCCCCAGGGTACGACGACCCATCGCGCCGCGTTTGGCTGCCGGAATTGGGTAGTCCTGATAGTCGAGCAGGGCGTCGAGTGCGCGAACCGCCAGCACCGCCAGCTCTTCCAGCTCGTCCAGGCTCTTAATTGCGCCCAGGTTGAAGGCAGACAGCGTACACAGCGCGATTTCACCGTTCTCATCGTTCACGTCATTGAGCGGTTTGGTCGGCAGGGCGATCTCCAGACACAGGTTGGACTGGCGCACCGGCGCAACAACCGGATCGAACGGGCTGTGGGTGTTGCAGTGGTCAACGTTCTGGATGTAGATACGGCCAGTAGAGGCACGTTCCTGCATCATCAGCGAGAACAGGTCGACGGCCTTCACGCGCTGCTTGCGAATGCTCTCGTCTTTTTCATATTTGGTGTACAGACGCTCGAACTCGTCCTGATCGGCAAAGAACGCGTCGTACAGGCCCGGTACATCGGACGGGCTGAACAGGGTAATATCTTCACCTTTCAGCAGACGGGTGTACATCAGCTTGTTGATCTGCACGCCGTAGTCCATGTGGCGCACGCGGTTGCCTTCCACGCCACGGTTGTTTTTCAGCACCAGCAGGCTTTCCACTTCCAGGTGCCACATCGGGTAGAACAGAGTGGCTGCCCCGCCGCGAACGCCGCCCTGAGAGCAGGATTTCACCGCGGTCTGGAAATGCTTATAGAACGGGATACAGCCGGTGTGGAACGCTTCACCACCGCGAATCGGGCTACCCAGCGCACGGATACGACCCGCGTTGATGCCGATACCGGCGCGCTGGGAGACGTATTTTACGATTGCGCTGGAGGTGGCGTTGATGGAATCCAGGCTGTCACCGCACTCGATCAGCACGCAGGAGCTGAACTGGCGGGTTGGCGTACGTACGCCGGACATGATTGGCGTTGGCAGCGAAATCTTGAACGTCGAGACCGCATCGTAAAAACGCTTCACGTATTCCAGACGGGTGTCACGCGGGTAGTTAGAGAACAGGCAGGCGGCCACCAGAATGTAGAGGAACTGGGCGCTCTCATAGATTTCACCGGTCACACGGTTCTGAACCAGGTATTTGCCTTCGAGCTGCTTCACCGCCGCGTAGGAGAAGTTCATGTCGCGCCAGTGATCGATAAACCCGTTCATCTGCTCGAACTCTTCTTCCGTATAGTCTTCCAGCAGATGCGTATCGTATTTGCCCAGTTCAACCATTTTTACGACGTGATCGTACAGCTTCGGCGGCTCAAACTGGCCGTAGGCTTTTTTACGCAGATGGAAAATGGCCAGACGTGCTGCAAGGTACTGATAGTCCGGTGCGTCGCGGGAGATGAGATCTGCCGCTGCTTTAATAATGGTTTCGTGGATATCAGACGTTTTGATGCCGTCGTAGAACTGGATGTGTGAGCGCAGTTCAACCTGGGAGATAGATACGTTATTCAGCCCTTCTGCTGCCCAGTCGAGAACTCGATGGATTTTGTCCAGATTGATACGCTCGGTAGTACCGTCGCGCTTTGTCACCAGCAGACTCTGATTCATGTGGGTTTTACCTGTCCGTGAAATAAAAAAATATCCCCCGCTTATCCACAGGACTCTGTGGATAAATACTACATATAGGGGTTTTACGATAAGATTAACGCAAGATGGTGAGTATTCTAGTAGCGAATCATTTCAGTACAAGAGTTGATTTTGAGGTTAAATTGAGGTTGTGAAAGGGTAAAAAAGCCTAAGTCCTCGTATCGTAAGGCCTGGACGACATGTCAATATTTCAGAAAAAAAATCTAAAATTTGATCGAGTGCTGATTTCTTCAACGAGTGGTCAAAATTGCGCAACGAATGTCGCGCAATCTTTATAAGAAGTTCGTATGACGTTAGCTATTTTTTGCCGTAGTGTGCAACATGTAGTTAACATCCACACCCGGGGCGAGTTTGAACTTGTCGGTTAACGGGTTGTAGTGCAGGCCGGTAATGTGCTGCTCCTTGAGCCACGTCTGGTCCACCCAGCCCAGCAGTTCAGCAGGCTTGATGAACTTCTTCACGTCGTGCGTGCCTTTCGGCACCATCCGCAGGACATACTCCGCGCCGACCACGGCCATCAGCCAGGCCTTGCCGTTACGGTTGATGGTGGAAAAGAACACCTGGCCGCCCGGTTTCACCAGCTTTGCACAGGCATTGACGACCGACTGCGGATCGGGAACGTGCTCCAGCATCTCCATGCAGGTCACCACGTCGTACTGGTGCGCATGTTCTGCCGCGTGCGCTTCTACCGTTTCCTGCACATATTCCACCTGCACGCCCGATTCCAGCGCGTGCAGACGCGCCACCTGCAGTGGCTCAAAGCCCATATCAAGGCCGGTCACGGTGGCCCCTTCACGCGCCATGCTTTCTGCCAGGATCCCGCCGCCGCAGCCGACGTCGAGCACCTTTTTACCGAACAGACCGCCGGAACGCTCCGCGATATAGCCCAGACGCAGCGGGTTGATGCGATGCAGAGGTTTAAACTCACCTTCGAGATCCCACCAGCGGGACGCCACGGCTTCAAATTTGGCAATCTCTTCGTGGTCAACGTTGTGAGCTACCGGGGATTTTTCGGCATTCATGGGCGCTTTTACTCCTTATTTAGCAAGACAAAGGAGTATATCAGGCAATCCCCGTGAATAAAGCGTATTGCTTTACCTCAATCACCGTGGCTGTGTTATAATTTGCGACCTTTGAATCCGGGATACAGTAGAGGGATAGCGGTTAGATGAGCGACCTTGCGAGAGAAATTACACCGGTTAACATCGAGGAAGAGCTGAAGAGCTCCTATCTGGACTATGCGATGTCGGTCATTGTTGGCCGTGCGCTGCCGGACGTCCGCGATGGCCTGAAGCCGGTACACCGTCGCGTACTATACGCCATGAACGTATTGGGCAATGACTGGAATAAAGCCTATAAAAAATCTGCCCGTGTCGTGGGTGATGTCATCGGTAAATATCACCCGCATGGTGATACCGCCGTTTATGACACCATCGTTCGTATGGCGCAGCCATTCTCCTTGCGTTACATGCTGGTAGATGGTCAGGGTAACTTTGGTTCTGTTGACGGCGACTCCGCGGCGGCGATGCGTTATACGGAAATCCGTATGTCGAAAATCGCTCACGAGCTGATGGCCGACCTGGAAAAAGAGACCGTTGATTTCGTCGATAACTACGACGGCACTGAGCGAATCCCAGATGTTATGCCAACCAAGATCCCGAACCTGTTAGTTAACGGGTCATCCGGTATCGCAGTGGGCATGGCAACCAATATTCCGCCACACAACATCACGGAAGTGATTAACGGCTGCCTGGCCTATATCGATGATGAAGAGATCAGCATTGAAGGGCTGATGGAACACATCCCGGGGCCAGACTTCCCGACCGCAGCGATCATCAACGGTCGTCGCGGTATTGAAGAAGCGTACCGTACCGGTCGCGGCAAGATTTACATCCGTGCCCGCGCCGAAGTGGAAGCCGACGCCAAAACGGGCCGTGAAACCATCATTGTTCACGAGATCCCGTATCAGGTGAACAAGGCGCGTTTGATTGAAAAAATCGCCGAGCTGGTAAAAGAAAAACGCGTTGAAGGCATCAGCGCGCTGCGTGACGAGTCTGATAAAGACGGGATGCGCATCGTGATTGAAATCAAACGCGACGCGGTGGGTGAAGTGGTGCTGAACAACCTCTACTCCCAGACTCAGTTGCAGGTCTCCTTCGGTATCAACATGGTTGCACTGCACCATGGTCAGCCGAAGATCATGAACCTGAAAGAGATCCTGAGCGCGTTTGTGCGTCACCGTCGTGAAGTGGTGACCCGCCGTACGATCTTCGAACTGCGTAAAGCCCGCGACCGTGCGCACATCCTTGAAGCACTGGCCGTCGCGCTGGCAAACATCGACCCGATTATCGAGCTGATCCGCCGCGCACCAACCCCTGCTGAAGCGAAAGCCGCGTTAGTGGCACAGCCATGGGCGCTGGGCAACGTGTCTGCGATGCTGGAGCGTGCCGGTGATGACGCCGCGCGTCCTGAATGGCTGGAACCAGAATTCGGCGTGCGTGACGGTCAGTACTACCTGACTGAACAGCAGGCCCAGGCGATTCTGGATCTGCGTCTGCAGAAACTGACCGGCCTTGAGCATGAAAAACTGCTCGACGAGTACAAAGAACTGCTGGAACAGATTGCTGAGCTGCTGCATATCCTGGGCAGCGCCGATCGCCTGATGGAAGTGATCCGCGAAGAGCTGGAGCTGGTCCGCGACCAGTTTGGCGACGAGCGCCGCACCGAAATCACCGCGAACAGCTCTGATATCAACATCGAAGACCTGATCAACCGCGAAGACGTGGTGGTCACCCTGTCTCACCAGGGCTATGTGAAGTATCAGCCGCTCACCGACTACGAAGCACAGCGTCGTGGTGGTAAAGGCAAATCTGCCGCACGTATTAAAGAAGAAGACTTTATCGACCGCCTGCTGGTGGCCAACACCCATGACACCATCCTCTGCTTCTCAAGCCGGGGTCGTCTGTACTGGATGAAAGTGTATCAGCTGCCGGAAGCGAGCCGCGGCGCGCGTGGTCGTCCGATCGTCAACCTGCTGCCGCTGGAAGCGAACGAACGTATCACCGCGATCCTGCCGGTGCGCGAGTACGAAGAGGGCGTTAACGTCTTTATGGCGACCGCCAGCGGTACCGTGAAGAAAACGGCGCTGACCGAGTTCAGCCGTCCGCGTTCTGCCGGTATCATCGCCGTCAACCTCAACGAAGGCGACGAACTGATTGGCGTGGATCTGACCTCCGGTTCTGACGAAGTGATGCTGTTCTCTGCCGCCGGTAAAGTGGTGCGCTTTAAAGAGAACGCGGTGCGCGCAATGGGTCGTACCGCGACCGGCGTTCGCGGGATCAAACTGGCGGGTGAAGACGCCGTGGTTTCCCTGATCGTTCCACGTGGCGAAGGCGCAATCCTGACCGTCACGCAGAACGGTTACGGTAAGCGTACGGCAGAAAGCGAATATCCGACCAAGTCTCGTGGCACGCAGGGCGTTATCTCCATCAAAGTGACCGAGCGTAACGGTTCCGTTGTGGGCGCGGTGCAGGTAGACGATGCTGACCAGATCATGATGATCACCGATGCCGGTACGCTGGTGCGTACACGCGTGTCTGAGATCAGCGTGGTAGGGCGTAACACCCAGGGTGTTATCCTTATCCGTACTGCGGAAGATGAAAACGTGGTGGGTCTGCAGCGCGTTGCTGAGCCAGTTGATGACGAAGAGCTTGACTCTATCGACGGTACCGTAGCGGAAGGCGATGATGACATCGCGCCGGAAGCCGAGTCCGACGATGATGCTGCGGATGACGCAGACGAGTAATCATCACCTGATGTGAAGAAAAGGGCCGGTTTCCGGCCCTTTTGTTTTACAGTTGCAGATAACTGAACGTTGCGGCATGGCGCGTTTACCGCTACCTTAACCACATTCTTTTTTGACCCCGATGGCGGAGCCTCGCCCCTTTGAAATACCTTGTCTCCTTTCGTACTACGCTGAAAGTCTCTCGTTATCTGTTTCGGGCGCTGGCACTGTTGCTGTGGCTGCTGGTGGCGCTGATCTCGGTCTTTTATATTGTTAACGCGCTTAACCAGAAAGAAGCTGAAATTCGCCAGGAGTTCAGTATCAGCTCCGATCAGGCCCAGCGTTACATTCAGCGAACGTCGGATGTAATGAAGGAGCTGAAATACATTGCTGAAAATCGCCTGACGGCGGAAAACGGCATCATGGCTATCCGTGGACGCAAAGATAAAACGGAAGTGCCCAATTTCGAGCCACTGTTCCCGGACTCAGACTGCTCCGCGATGGGTAACACCTGGCGCGGTTCGCTCGAATCTCTTGCCTGGTTTATGCGCTACTGGCGCGATAATTTTTCCGCCGCCTACGATCTGAACCGCGTGTTCCTTATCGGCAGCGAAAATCTCTGCATGGCCGACTTTGGCCTGCGTGATATGCCCGTCGAACGGGATGATGCGCTGAAAAGCCTGCATGAACGAATCGTTAAGTACCGCAATGCGCCACAGGAAGAGCGCGGCAATAATATCTTCTGGATAAGCCAGGGGCCGCGCATGGGCGTCGGCTATTTCTATGCCCTTACCCCTGTTTACCTGGCTAACCGCCTACAGGCGCTGCTGGGAACGGAACAAACCATCCGTATGGAAAACTTCTTCACGCCGGGCAGCCTGCCGATGGGCGTGACCATTCTGGATGAAAACGGCCATACGCTGATTTCGCTGACCGGGCCGGAGAGCCGCTTAAAAATCGATCCGCACTGGATGCAGGAGCGCTCGTGGTTTGGCTACACCTCGGGCTTCCGCGAGCTGGTGCTCAAGAAAAGTTTACCGCCGTCCTCGCTCAGCATCGTCTACTCGGTGCCTGTTGATATGGTGCTTGAGCGGATCCGTATCCTGATCCTCAATGCCATTCTGCTGAATGTGCTGGTCGGCGTCGCGCTGTTCATGCTGGCGCGGATGTACGAGCGCCGGATATTTATCCCTGCCGAGAGTGATGCCCAGCGTCTGGAAGAGCACGAGCAGTTCAACCGCAAGATTGTCGCCTCTGCGCCGGTGGGGATCTGTATTCTGCGCACCCAGGATGGCACCAACATCCTCAGCAATGAGCTGGCACATAACTACCTCAACATGCTGACCCACGAAGACCGGCAGCGGCTGACGCAGATCATCTGCGGTCAGCAGGTTAACTTTGTCGACGTGCTGACCAGCACCCACACTAACCTGCAGATCAGCTTTGTGCATTCGCGCTACCGTAATGAAAACGTGGCGATCTGCGTGCTGGTGGATGTCTCTGCGCGCGTGAAAATGGAAGAGTCGTTGCAGGAGATGGCGCAGGCTGCGGAGCAGGCCAGCCAGTCGAAGTCGATGTTCCTTGCCACCGTCAGCCACGAGCTGCGCACGCCGCTTTACGGCATTATCGGTAACCTCGATCTGTTGCAGACCAAGGAGTTACCGAAAGGGGTCGACAGGCTGGTTACGGCCATGAACAACTCCTCAAGTCTGCTGTTGAAAATCATCAGCGACATTCTCGACTTCTCGAAAATTGAGTCCGAACAGCTCAAAATCGAGCCGCGGGAGTTCTCCCCGCGTGAGGTGATGAATCACATCAGCGCGAACTACATGCCGCTGGTGGTGCGTAAACAGCTGGGGCTGTACTGCTTTATTGAGCCTGACGTGCCGCTGACGCTGCATGGCGACCCGATGCGCCTGCAGCAGGTCATCTCGAACCTGCTCAGCAACGCGATTAAATTCACCGACACGGGCTGTATTGTGCTGCACGTCTGCCTCGTTGGCGACTATTTGACCATTCGCGTGCGCGATACGGGCGTCGGGATCCCGGCGAAAGAAGTAGTGCGCCTGTTTGATCCCTTCTTCCAGGTGGGGACCGGAGTACAGCGCAACTTCCAGGGCACCGGGCTGGGGCTGGCGATTTGCGAAAAACTGATCAGCATGATGGACGGCGATATCTCCGTGGATACCGAGCCGGGCATGGGGAGCCAGTTTACCATTCGTATTCCGCTCTACTCGGCGCAGTACCCGGCCAAACCGATGCTGGACGGCCTGAGCGGTAAACGCTGCTGGCTGGCCGTCAATAACGCATCGCTGAACGAATACCTCAGATCCTTGTTAAGCAGTAACGGCATCGAGGTGTCTCTCTACGAAGGGCAAACCCCGGATGCGGACGACATGCTGATTGCGGATGACCCGCCGGAGCAGCCGTGGCAGGGCAGGGGCGCGGTGATCTTCTGCCGACGTCATATCGGCATACCCGTTGAGCGCGCGCCCGGCGAGTGGGTGCACAGCGTGGCTACGCCGCACGAGCTGTTAGCCTTGCTGGCGCGCATTTACAGCATCCAGCTGGACGACGGGGATAACGCATCGGCGCTGCCTTCTCCTGAGTCGCTGGCCTCGCTGAATGACGACATGATGATCCTGGTGGTGGACGACCATCCGATTAACCGTCGCCTGCTGGCTGACCAACTCGGCTCGCTGGGGTATCAGTGCAAAACGGCGAACGATGGCGTCGATGCGCTTAACGTTCTCAGCAAAAACCATATTGATATCGTGCTGAGCGACGTGAACATGCCGAATATGGACGGGTATCGCCTGACGCAGCGCATTCGTCAGCTTGGCCTGACGCTGCCAGTGGTAGGCGTGACGGCAAACGCCCTGGCGGAAGAGAAACAGCGCTGTCTTGAGTCGGGTATGGACAGCTGCCTGTCAAAACCGGTGACGCTGGACGTGCTGAAGCAGACGTTGTCGGTGTATGCGGACAGGGTCAGGAAAACGAGAGTATAAAAAAAGGCCCGTAAGGGCCTTTTTATTTGCCCGGCGGCGCTGCGCTTGCGCGGGCTTACGGGTTCTGTGTGCCGGATAAACGCGAGCGCCACCCGGCACAGGCAGCGGAGATCAATCCTTGTCCGACGCGCTCAGCGTAACGGAAGAGAGATAGTTCAGCAGGGCGATATCGTTATCCACACCCAGCTTCATCATCGCGGATTTTTTCTGGCTACTGATGGTTTTAATGCTGCGGTTCAGCTTCTTGGCAATCTCGGTGACCAGGAAACCTTCAGCGAACAGACGCAGAACTTCACTCTCTTTCGGTGACAGGCGTTTGTCACCGTAGCCACCCGCGCTGATTTTCTCCAGCAGACGGGAGACGCTCTCAGGGGTGAACTTCTTGCCTTTCTGCAGCGCGGCGAGCGCTTTCGGCAGGTCGGTAGGCGCACCTTGCTTCAGCACAATCCCTTCAATATCCAGATCCAACACCGCGCTCAGGATAGCCGGGTTGTTGTTCATGGTCAGAACGATAATGGAGATGTCAGGGAAGTGACGTTTAATATATTTGATGAGCGTAATCCCATCACCGTATTTGTCCCCAGGCATGGAGAGATCGGTGATGAGGACGTGTGCATCAAGCTTTGGGAGGTTATTGATCAGTGCTGTAGAGTCTTCAAATTCACCGACTACATTCACCCACTCGATCTGTTCAAGCGATTTGCGAATACCGAACAGTACAATCGGATGGTCATCGGCAATAATTACGTTCATATTGTTCATGTATAAGGCTACCTTGCTACAGCAAGCTTTTGACGTAGGCGTCAATGTCGCTGATATAATTTTCAATGCCAGAGGCATCTTTCTCACGAATTAGATGTTCCAGCGTTTCACATAACTGCTTGCCGGGAACCAGATTAAGCATGGCAAACACGCCTTTAAGCCGGTGTGCCGTCTGCGCCAGCGCTGCAAAATCATTCGCAGCGGACTCAGTATACAACCGCTTAACATCATCTGGTACTGTATCAACAAACAGTGAATAGTATCCGCTGGCATGGAGTTCGGCATTTTCATCACCGCCCAACGGGGACTCCAGGATATCTTCCTGCGCCAGCTGCTCCTCGATCAGTTGTAGTACAGCCTCCTGCATCGCATTGCTCATGTTAAAGTTGACGCGCATCTGCCCAGGGCCGATTTTTCGCACGCCTGGCTCATCATCGCTTAAAAGCAAGCCGGAGGCAGTAAGATTAGACGGATTATCAGTTAAAAACAGATCAAATTCTTGACTCGCGAGCCGTTCATCCGGGGTGATACAGCTTGCGCCCCAGTTTTCCAACTGGCGAACCACGATATTGCGGATCTCGTTTGAGGTCACATCGACCATCACCACCACATCATCCAGCAGGCGTTCTTCATCTTCTTCCTGCGGGTTGGCGGTCATTTTTACGTGCAATGAATAGCGCGTGCCGAGAGTTTCACGCGCCTTGATGTTCAGGTGCCCACCCAGCTTGCGCGCCAGCTGATCGCACAGCCAGAAGGTGAGGGCATTTGCCTTGCCGTAGCGGTCGCCCTGCGTATCGTTAAGGAACGGGAAGTGCAGATTATCAATTTCACTCACGGTGACGCCTTCGCCGGTGTCGAGGATACGGAAGGTCAGACGATCGTCCGTTGACTCGTCGGTGCTGACCTCCAGGGTGATCTTGCCGATCTGCGTGGTGGTCACCGCGTACTGGATAAGCATCAGCAGGATCCGGCGCAGGGCTTCGCGATCGCCGTGGCGCTTATCGTTAGCCGGTAAGTGGTTGTTGATGAGCAGTTGCAGACCCTTGCGCTTAATCACGGGCAGCACGTCAGGCACCACTTCATCAATCAGATCCTGAATAGAGAACAGGGACGGATTGCTTTTCCAGCTATCGCTTTCCAGCATGTTCGCAAGCTGAATTTCATCTACCAGCTGCACCAGCGAGTCAGCCTGGCCTGCGAGCTGATGGCTTTCAGGCGTGCTCAGTTCGGCAGCCTTCGCGGCAAGCGTTTTTAACGGTTGCTTGAAGGCCTCGCCAATGTTTTGCATGAACGCGGCGCGCCCCTGCTGGTTTTTTTCATACAGCCTCTGCGCCTGCTTCAGCTTTTTATTCACCAGCACTTCGCGATCCTGATCGCGAATAACAAAAATCTGCGTGCGCGATGCCACCTGGCTGCGGAACTGGCGGATCTCGTAGAGTTCATTATTAATGGTGGCCTGGATCACCCCCTGATGCTGATCCGCCATGGTGGTAATGTTCTGCAGGTTCAGATGTGGCAGCAGGTGGTCGGCAATCTTGTTACTCATTACCGTGCGGTTAGCCTCCTGGTCGTGAACCAGCACACCCAGCGGCAGCACGGAGACAATCTCTTCATTAAGGGCGCGCAATATGCGTAGCTCGTTACTTGTTCCAACGGAGACGGAAGAGGATTCCCCCTTCTGGCGGCCCGGCTGGAAACGGAAGGTGCTGTAGCCAAACAGCGCCAGCGCCAGCAGGCCAATGTTCAGGAGCAGCGGCAGCAGGATATTTTGCAGGGTGTCGAGCAGCAGCGTGCCGAAAGGAACCTGCCATACCAGACGCATGCCGGTTGAGTTCAGCGAGGAGGAAATTTCAATCTTCGAACCGTTAAAGGAGATCGAGACGCTCTCTGCCCCTTCTTTATCCGGCGGCGTGCGCATGTTTTGCGTGCTGTTGTCAGGATCCAGACGGAAGCTGTCCAGCGGCATATCCGGCGGGATCAGGTCATTAATGGGTAAGTCGAAGGCTACCACCGTCGCCAGATGCCCTGGCTGGTTAAAGGTGGTGCGCAAGGTAAAGTAATGCCCGTTTTGCCAGGCCAGCCGACGCAGGGAGGAGAAACTTTCGCGCTCGTCCAGGGCGTTAGCCTGCTGGAGCATTTCCGCCCGGCGGGAATCGACGATGCTGCCAACGGTAGTCTCTTTAAAGCCCGAGGAGAGATCTTTAAGCGGCAACGTCGAGACCAGAATCATGCTGTTGTCCTGGCCGTTCAGGTAATACATAGACCACGGCACGGTCTCCGCACCCCAGAGGGTATCAAGATAGCTTGAAATGCGCTGGGTCATCTCCAGCGTGGCGCTGTCGTGCGAGCCGAAAATCAGGGCTTCTGTTTTACGCTGTGGTTTTTCGAGGTAATAAACGTCCTGCTTAAGACGCGTTTCCTGTAGTCCTTCACCGGACGATGTGGCCGGGGCGGCGGCAATATTGTCGTAAATCTGCCACGTGGCGTAGCGCCAGGTATCGATTCGTTTATGGATGGCGTGGGTGATATCGACGACCTGATAGCTTTTGTCCTTAAGCCAGGTATTCACCGCGCTTTGAATCATCACCCCCATCGTGACTAACAGCACAATGATCAACAGAAGAAAGAAACGGGTGATGCTCCCGGGAAGAAGGGAAAATTTGCTCGGGGCGGTAGTTTCAGTCTGACTCATTGATATGTTTAACCCGTGGTGGCTGCGCTTTAAGGGGATAGGGCAGTATAAAGGGTAATAACCGAATTTCCAGCGTCGTCATCGGTGAAGCAGGGACTTTTTATTGCCTGAATACCCTCATCGCATAAAGCTTAAAAGATGTACAACACCATGCTGAGTGTACAAATAAGTGGCGATACGAGGGCGAAAATAGCACTAATAAACAAGAAATTAAAAATTCATGCCAGAATGCATATTTTAGAGGGGGGAATAATCGATTTAGTTAATAGTCGTTATAATTTCACGCGGGTAGCACAAGAAAATTATATTTACGTAAAGATAAGTAAAAAAAAACCGAATGCGTTGCATCCGGTCTAATCAGGGATAAACAGACATTCAAAGCTGAATGACGGTAATAAATAAAGTTAATGATGATAGCGAGAGTTATTTTAGTGAGGTTGTACGATTTTGTTTTGTCTTTCAGTGCTGTAAAGATTTTTGGTATAAGGTATTGATATTATTAATGATAATTTAAAGCTTGATTATACGTGCTCTATTTTTTCACTGTTTGTGCTTTGTAAAAGTTCCTCTTTATTTACAAATGGAAACATCTTTATGGAACAATGAAACATCTTCAAAGTTTTAGTATCATATTCCCATTGGATTATTCTGTAATTTTAAGGAGAATGAATCCGCCGACTGATTAAGAGGGTTGATCAGTAAGCAGTGGCAATAATAAGGCATATAACAGAGGGTTAATAAAATGAAAGTTAAAGTTCTTTCCCTCCTGGTACCAGCTCTGCTGGTAGCAGGCGCAGCAAATGCGGCTGAAATTTATAACAAAGACGGCAACAAATTAGATCTGTACGGCAAAGTAGATGGTCTGCACTATTTCTCTGATGACAAGAGCGCTGACGGCGACCAGACCTACATGCGTCTTGGCTTCAAAGGCGAAACTCAGGTTAACGACCAGCTGACCGGTTACGGCCAGTGGGAATACCAGATTCAGGGTAACACCGATGAAAGCGACAACCAGTCCTGGACGCGTGTGGCGTTCGCGGGTCTGAAATTCGCTGACGCGGGTTCTTTCGATTACGGTCGTAACTACGGCGTAATCTACGACGTGACCTCCTGGACCGACGTTCTGCCAGAGTTTGGCGGCGACACCTACGGCGCAGACAACTTCATGCAATCCCGTGCCAACGGCGTAGCAACCTACCGTAACCAGGACTTCTTCGGTCTGGTTGATGGCCTGAACTTTGCTCTGCAGTATCAGGGTAAAAACGGCAGCGTAAGCGGTGAAAACGATGCGGGTCGTAGCACCCTGAAACAGAACGGCGACGGTTACGGCGCGTCCCTGTCCTACAACCTGGGTGAAGGCTTCAGCATCGGCGGTGCGATGTCCTCTTCCAAACGTACCTCTGACCAGAACAACACCGCAGCACTGGGTGATGGCGATCGCGCAGAAGTGTACACCGGTGGTCTGAAATACGACGCCAACAACATCTACCTGGCCGCGCAGTACTCTCAGACCTATAACGCAACCCGTTTCGGTAATTCCCAGAGCACCAGCGACATCTACGGTTTTGCGAACAAAGCGCAGAACTTCGAAGTGGTTGCTCAGTACCAGTTCGACTTCGGCCTGCGTCCATCCGTGGCGTACCTGCAGTCTAAAGGCAAAGACATCGAAGGTTACGGCGATCAGGATCTGCTGAAATATGTTGATGTTGGCGCGACTTACTACTTCAACAAAAACATGTCTACCTACGTTGATTACAAAATCAACCTCGTTGACGAAAACGAATTCACCCGTCAGGCGGGTATCGGTACTGATGATATCGTAGCGCTGGGTCTGGTTTACCAGTTCTAATCGCGTTTCAGTACGTTGAAGGGGCCTTTTGGCCCCTTTTTTCATGCAATGATTGGGGTCTTACAAATGCCCCCTTTTGGTGTACTCTTGCCGCCCTGGCATGAGGATAATAAGAATGGACATGACTTTTTTACGCGCCAGCTTTCTGGCTACGCTTTTACTTCTGACAGCATGCGACTCATCAACGCCCCCGGCAAAAACCACCGCGCCAGCGCCAACGGTTCTGGATGGTAAAACCATGGGCACCGTCTGGCGCGTCAGCGTGATGAACCTCGACAACACGCGCGCCGACGAACTCCGCGAAAAAATCCAGTCGCAGCTGGATGCTGACGATCAGCTGCTGTCGACCTGGAAAAATGACTCCGCGCTGATGCGCTTCAATCTTTCCAGAAGCACCTCGCTGTGGCCGGTCAGTGAGGCGATGGCCGACATCGTGACCGAAGCAATGCGCGTGGGATACAAAACCAACGGCGCGATGGATGTCACCGTCGGGCCGCTGGTGAACCTCTGGGGCTTTGGCCCCACTAAACAGCCTGACACCACCCCCGACCAGGCGGCGATTGATGACGCCCGCGCCCGCACGGGGTTACAGCATCTGACGACGATCTATCAGTACGGTCAGCAGTATCTTCAGAAAGATATTCCCGATCTGTTTGTCGACCTTTCGACGGTAGGCGAGGGCTATGCAGCGGACCATCTTGCTAAGCTGATGGCGCAGGAAGGGATTTCACGGTATCTGGTTTCAGTGGGCGGTGCGCTGGTCAGCCGGGGCATGAACGCCAGCGGTAAACCGTGGCGGGTGGCTATCCAAAAGCCAACCGACCAGCAGAACGCGGTTCAGGCGATTGTGGATATCAACGGTCACGGCATCAGCACCTCCGGCAGCTACCGCAACTACTATGAACTTGACGGTAAACGGATTTCGCATGTGATCGACCCGCAGACGGGACGCCCAATTACGCATAACCTGGTCTCGGTCACGGTTATCGCCCCGACGGCGCTGGAGGCGGACGCCTGGGACACCGGGCTGATGGTGCTGGGTACCGAAAAAGCAAAAGAGGTAGTGCGTCAGGAAGGGCTGGCCGTTTACATGATCACCAAAGAGGCGGATGGATTCAAAACCTGGCATTCACCGCAGTTCGACAGCTTTCTGGTTAAGGAACAAAATTAAAAAGCAAGGTTGCGGGTTTTTCTTCGCTGGCGCGCGGGCAAGGTAGGGGTATGCTTGTAAGAGGAGCCGATGATGAAAAACCTGACCATGACCGATGATGAGCGCTGGCAGGCCGTGCTGGCCCGCGATCCGCTCGCCGATAACCAGTTTGTCTTTGCGGTACAGACGACCGGCATTTTCTGCCGTCCTTCCTGCCGCGCCCGCCACGCGCTGCGCCAGAATGTTCGTTTTTATCCCGATGCAAAACGCGCTGCGCAGGCTGGCTTTCGTCCCTGCAAGCGCTGCATGCCGGACAAACCCGACCCGCAGGCGCATAAGCTGCAAAAAATTGAGCTGGCCTGCCGTCTGCTCGAGCAGGATCCGGCCCTGAGTCTGGAGGCGCTGGCCCGGCAGGTTGCCGTCAGCCCGTTCCATTTCCATCGTCTGTTTAAATCCGTGACCGGCATGACGCCGAAGGCCTGGCAGCAGGCCGCGCGGGCGCAGCGCCTGCGTACTGCGCTTGCTCAGGGCGAGAACATTACCGATACCGTACTGAACGCCGGTTTTCCGGACAGCAGCAGCTACTACCGCAAAGCCGATGGTGCACTGGGAATGACGGCAAAACAGTATCGCAGGGGGGATATCGCGGTGCGCTATACCCTCGTTGACTGTTCCCTGGGCCGCTGCCTGGTGGCGGAAAGCGAGCGCGGGATCTGCGCGATACTGCTGGGGGATAATGACGCGGCACTTGAAGAGGAGCTGCGAACGCTGTTTTCCAACGCGGCGCGCGAGCCTATGCAGGGCGAGTTTGCTCAGCGCATTCATCAGGTTATCGCCAGTATCGACAGCCACAGGATACCGCTGGCGCTGCCGCTGGATATTCGCGGCACGGCCTTCCAGCAGCAGGTCTGGCAGGCGTTACGCGCCATTCCGGCCGGTGAAACGCTAAGCTATCAGCAGGTGGCGAAGGCCATTGGCAAACCCAATGCCGTGCGTGCCGTGGCGGGAGCCTGCGCGGCGAATACGCTGGCGATTGTGATCCCTTGTCACCGCGTGGTGCGTAACGACGGGGCTCTGTCGGGCTATCGCTGGGGAACCGCCCGCAAGACGCTATTATTACAACGTGAGGCAAAAAAGCTGGAGGGCTAATGCTCGATCTTTTTGCGGAGGCTGAACCCTGGCAGGAGCCGCTGGCTCCCGGGGCGGTGATCCTGCGACGCTTTGCGCTTACGCGCGCGAAGGCGCTGCTCGACGGCATCAACGACGTGGCGGCCATCTCGCCGTTTCGCCACATGGTGACGCCCGGCGGCTACACCATGTCTGTCGCGATGACCAACTGCGGGCCGCTGGGCTGGGCAACCAATGCCCGCGGCTATTTATACGCCCCGGAAGACCCGGTCACCGGCCACCCCTGGCCGCCCGTGCCTGCGGCTTTTGAGGCTCTGTGCCACGAGGCAGCCATCGAAGCGGGGTATCCCGAATTTCAGCCCGACGCCTGTCTGATAAACCGCTACGCCGTCGGAGCAAAGCTGTCGTTGCACCAGGATAAGGATGAGCCGGACCTGCGCGCACCCATTGTTTCCGTCTCCTTAGGGCTACCTGCCGTGTTTCAGTTTGGCGGGTTAAAACGCAGCGATCCCCTGAAACGCCTGATGCTGGAGCATGGCGACGTGGTGGTCTGGGGCCGGGAATCCCGCCTGTATTACCACGGTATTCAGCCTCTTAAGCCTGGCGTTCATCCTATGACGGGGGAATACCGTTACAACCTGACCTTCCGGCAGGCAGCGTACAGCGAATAAAAATAAGAATTATTCTTGATGTAGGCGCAAGGCAGTTTACACTGCTGGCTGTTTTTTATTGTCCGGATTGCTCTGCATGCAACTACTTCTTCTTGTCTGGCGTCAGTATCGCTGGCCTTTTATTGCGGTAATGGCCCTAAGCCTTGCCAGCGCCGCGTTGGGGATTGGCCTGATTGCTTTCATCAACGTGCGTTTGATTGAAATGGTCGACACTTCACTCTCCGTTTTGCCGGAATTCCTGGGATTACTGCTGCTACTGATGGCGGTGACGCTTGGCTCACAGCTGGCCCTGACCGCGCTTGGCCACCATTTCGTTTTCCGTCTGCGAAGCGAATTCATCAAACGGATCATGGATACCCACGTTGAGCGCATTGAGCAGCTTGGCAGCGCCTCTCTGCTGGCAGGGCTGACCAGCGACGTACGTGCCATCACCATTGCGTTTGTGCGTCTGCCGGAACTGGTGCAGGGGATCATTCTGACCTTTGGCTCGGCGGCCTATCTGGCCTGGCTTTCCACCAAAATGCTGGCCGTGACCGCGCTGTGGATCGTCATTACCATCTGGGGCGGCTTCCTGCTGGTATCGCGCGTCTATAAACACATGGCGGTGCTGCGCGAAACCGAAGATAAGCTCTATAACGATTACCAGACGGTACTGGAAGGGCGCAAGGAGCTGACGCTGAACCGCGAGCGTGCCGAGCATATCTTTAACCACCTGTATACGCCCGATGCGCGCGAATACCGGCACCATATTATCCGGGCCGATACCTTCCATCTTAGCGCGGTGAACTGGTCGAACATTATGATGCTGGGGGCGATTGGCCTGGTGTTCTGGATGGCAAATAGCCTGGGCTGGGCCGATACCAACGTGGCGGCAACCTACTCGCTGACGCTGTTGTTCCTGCGCACGCCGCTGCTTTCCGCTGTCGGCGCGCTGCCCACGCTGCTGAGTGCTCAGGTGGCGTTTAACAAACTTAAAAAATTCGACCTCGCGCCGTTCAAAGCCGAGTTCCCGCGCCCGCAGGCCTTCCCGCACTGGCAAACGCTGGAACTGCGCGACGTCACCTTCCGCTATCAGGACAACGCGTTTTCCGTCGGGCCGGTAAACCTGACGATTCACCGCGGCGAGCTGCTGTTCCTGATTGGCGGCAACGGCAGCGGAAAATCGACGCTGGCGATGCTGCTGACCGGGCTGTACCAGCCGCAGTCAGGCGAAATTTTGCTTGATGGCAAAGCGCTGAACGCAGAAAAGCCGGAGGATTACCGCAAGCTCTTCTCAGCGGTATTCACCGACGTCTGGCTGTTCGACCACCTGCTGGGGCCGGAAGGGCAGCAGGCGGACCCTGCGCTGGTGGACAAATGGCTTGCGCACCTGCAAATGTCGCACAAGCTGGAATTGCAGGACGGCAAGATCCTCAACCTGAAGCTCTCCAAGGGGCAGAAAAAGCGCGTGGCGCTGCTGCTGGCGCTGGCTGAAGAGCGCGACATCATCCTGCTGGACGAGTGGGCAGCCGATCAGGACCCGCACTTCCGCCGTGAGTTTTATCAGGTGCTTCTGCCGCTGATGCAGGAGATGGGCAAGACCATTTTTGCCATCAGCCATGACGATCACTACTTCATCCATGCCGATCGTCTGCTGGAGATGCGCGACGGGAAGCTCAGCGAGCTGACCGGCGAAGAGCGCGACGCGGCTTCACGTGATGCGGTGGCCCGTACGGCCTGAGTGCGATTGTGCCGGGTGGTGGCTTCGCCTCACCCGGCATGTTTACGCCCGTGCGAAGGTAGCAACGCCGGGCACACTGTTTTACACGATATGCCGCTTTTTTCTCCATCCCGCCGCGTTGTTTATTCTTATTTACATATCCCCGCGCTATGCTTAATGCCATCTCATTTCATGGATTTATGATTGATGTCGGTATTAAGCAAAAACAGCGCCAGGGTGCGCGATCAGGAACGTGCGCGTCTTATCTGGCTTCTCACGACCGATAAAGCGGTTACGTCTGCTTTACTGGGTAAACTGACCCTGGCTGAGCAATATGATGTCGGTACGTTATCCGACGATATTGCTGAGGTAGGAGCGCTGGTTGCTCACTTACCCCCGCCCGACCTGGCGGACACCCTTGAAGCACTCCCTTCGGAAGAACGCCATGCCCTGTGGCGGCTGGTACAGGATCACGAGCGTGGTCAGGTCCTGCTTGAGGCGTCCGAAAACGTCTGGGATGACCTCATCGATGAGATGAGCGACAAGGCTATTCTGGATGCCCTGCAAACGCTCGACATCGACGAGCAGATTTACCTGGTTCAGCACCTGCCGCGAAACCTGACCGGGCGACTGCTGGCGTCCCTGCCGGCGGAAGAGCGCGCGCGGGTGCGTCAGGTGATGCACTACGAAAAAAACAGCGTCGGCGCGATCATGGAGTTTGGCGTCATCATGGTGCGCCCGGATGTGACCCTCGGGACGGTGCAGCGCTATCTGCGTCGACTGGGCGATATGCCGGACAACACCGATAAGCTGTTTGTCACCTCACGGGATAAAACCCTGCTCGGCGAGCTGGAGCTGAAAACTATTCTGCTCAACAGCACCCAGCGGCGGGTGAGTGAGGTGATGGAGAACGAACCGATGGTCTTCTCGCCGGAAGATGACGCGGAAAAAGCCGCGCGTACCTTCGAGCGTGACAACCTCGTGAGTGCGGCAGTGGTGGATTCAGTGGGTAAGCTGATGGGGCGTCTCACCATCGACGAGATCGTCGACGTGGTCTACGAAGAGACCGATAACGATTTGCGTGCCCTCGGGGGGATCAGCGCCGAAGATGACGTTCACGCCTCCGTCGGCAAGGCTGTAAAAACGCGCTGGGCGTGGCTGGCCATCAACCTCTGTACCGCGTTCATCGCCTCGCGCGTGATTGACGGCTTTGAACATACCATTTCACAACTGGTGGCGCTGGCCTCGCTGATGCCCATTGTTGCAGGGATCGGCGGCAACACCGGTAATCAGACCATCACCATGATCGTCCGCGCGCTGGCGCTGGAAAACATTCAGCCCGGCAACTTCGCCTTTCTGATTTTCAGGGAGATGGGGGTGGCGCTGATCAACGGCCTGGTGTGGGGCGGGATTATGGGGGGCATCACCTGGTGGCTGTACGATGATATGGCGCTCGGCGGGGTGATGATGCTGGCAATGGTGTTAAACCTGCTGGTGGCCTCAATGATGGGGGTCATTATTCCGCTGACGATGACCAAGCTCAAGCGCGACCCCGCAGTGGGGTCGAGCGTGATGATCACTGCCATTACCGATACCGGCGGTTTCTTTATTTTTCTTGGGCTGGCGACGATTTTTCTTCTGTAACCCGAGGCGTGCGCTTAAGTCGGGCGGGCAGGATAACCATCATCACAATCCCGCCCAGCACGCCAATCGCCAGATTACCGGTGTAGACCGTTGCCGCCACGGTGACCAGCATCACGACCGTTTCGGCAATCGGGGCGTGTTTTAACGTCGCAGGCTG
Organism: Enterobacter sp. 2VL; assembly: GCF_005503595.1. Lineage (NCBI taxonomy): Bacteria > Pseudomonadati > Pseudomonadota > Gammaproteobacteria > Enterobacterales > Enterobacteriaceae > Enterobacter > Enterobacter sp. 2VL. Next base: position 261,200 of record NZ_SCNE01000003.1, on the reverse strand, counting down.
AATACTATGCCAGCTGAAGGTTTTAATGGCCACGATGGCCATGATCCCGGCCAGAACGGCCATCGGTATTTTCGCCATCACCTCGCTGAGCGCGGTGACCAGCACCAGCAGCACAATGCCCGCCGCAACGGTTGAAATGCGGCTGCGGCCTTTGCCCATCTCAACGTTGACGATGGTTTGTCCAATCATCGCACAGCCTGCAATACCGCCATACAGCCCGGCCATGATGTTGCCCACGCCCAGCCCGATGCTTTCCCGGCGCTTGCTTGACGGGGTGACGGTCAGTTCATCCACAAGCTTCGCCGTCAGCAGCGACTCCAGCAGTCCAACAAAGGCAATACTCAGCGCGCACGGCCAGATAATGGACAGCGTGTGCAGATTCAGCGGAACAAGCAGTTGCGTCAGCCCCGGCAAGCCGCCGCTCATAGAGCCTTCATCGCCGACGGTGGGCAGGATCTGCCCGCTGGTGACGGTGAAAAGGGTTAACACCACGATGGCGATCAGCGGCGAGGGGACGCTTTTGATGTAGCGCGGAACCCACAGCACAATCAGCAGCGTCAGGACAAACAGGCCGAAAATCAGCGGACTTTTGCTCCAGAAGTGCGGCACCTGGGCGAAGAAAATCAAAATGCCGAGGGCGTTTACAAACCCGGTCATCACCGACTGGGGGATAAAGCGCATTAACCGCGCCATGCCCAGCACGCCAAACAGGATCTGGATAGCCCCGGCCATCAGGACCGCAGGCAGGATGTACTGCACGCCGTGCTGATGCACCATCGGACCAATCACCAGCGCAACGGAGCCTGCGGCAGCCGTCACCATGGCCGGGCGACCACCGAGCACGGACAGGGCCAGACAGAGAACCACAGAGGCGACCAGGCTCACTTTCGGGTCTACGCCCGCGACGACGGAAAACGAGATGACCTCGGGGATCAGCGCCAGCGCGGTAATAACGCCCGCCAGCGTTTCGCGCATCAGACTCGATGGCGATCGAAGTACGTTTGCAACGTGATTTTCTTGGGAGATGGGTAATGACATAACAATTCGCAGGTTAGGGCAGGCTTCCGTGCGCGCGATCACAAAGTGCAGCATAGTAGCCATAAAAATCGGCCATTGCCAGCGGCACGCGCAATCCCCTACAAACAATCCATCATTAAATTTCACAATTACAATAATTTCGTAACCTTTAAACAATATTTAAAAGTTGCTACCGTTCCCGCGCAGCTTTTTCACCTGCAATTTCCACGCATCACGTACTATTCAACGAAGGCATAAATTATGAAAAAAATGACTGCCATGCTCTTTTCTCTGGCTGTGGGGCTGAATACCGTCTCCCTGGCGGCGAAAGCCGACACGCCTGAAGAGCAGGAAACGGACGTCCTTTTAATTGGTGGCGGCATCATGAGCGCTACGCTGGGCACCTATCTCCACGAACTCCAGCCGGACTGGTCGATGACCATGGTCGAGCGCCTTGATGGCGTGGCGAAGGAGAGCTCTAACGGCTGGAACAACGCCGGTACCGGGCATTCGGCACTCATGGAACTGAACTACACGCCGCAGAAAAAGGACGGTTCCATTAGTATCGAGAAGGCGGTAGAGATCAACGAAGCGTTCCAGATCTCTCGTCAGTTCTGGTCTCACCAGGTTAACAGCGGCGTGCTGCAAAACCCGCACTCCTTTATCAACACCGTTCCGCACATGAGCTTCGTGTGGGGCGACCAGAACGTGAACTTCCTGCGCGCGCGCTACGCTGCCCTGCAGCAGAGCACCCTGTTCCGCGGCATGAAATACTCTGAAGATCACGCCCAAATTAAAGAGTGGGCACCGCTGGTAATGGAAGGTCGTGACCCGAACCAGAAAGTCGCGGCGACCCGTACCGAAATTGGTACCGACGTGAACTACGGTGAGATCACCCGTCAGCTGGTTGGCTCCCTGCAGAAGAAAAACAACTTCACGCTGCAGCTTAACACCGAAGTACGCGGCTTCAAGCGCAACGCGGATAACAGCTGGAGCGTGACCGTTGCCGATCTGAAAAACAACGAAGCCGAGCACGTCATTAAAGCGAAGTTCGTCTTTATTGGTGCAGGCGGGGCAGCGCTGAAGCTGCTGCAGGAGACCGGTATTCCTGAAGCGGATGGCTATGCGGGCTTCCCGGTAGGCGGCCAGTTCCTGGTATCTGAAAACCCTGAAGTGGTAAACCGTCACCTGGCGAAAGTGTACGGCCAGGCCTCTGTCGGCGCGCCGCCGATGTCCGTTCCGCACATCGATACCCGTATGCTTGACGGCAAGCGCGTGGTGCTGTTCGGGCCGTTCGCAACCTTCTCGACCAAGTTCCTGAAAAATGGTTCGCTGTGGGATCTGCTGAGCGCGACCACCACCTCTAACGTGAAGCCTATGATCGACGTCGGTCTGGATAACTTCGACCTGGTGAAATACCTAATTAGCCAGGTGATGCTCTCTGACGAAGAACGCTTCGAGGCGCTGAAAGAGTACTATCCGCAGGCGAAAAAAGAGGACTGGCGTCTGTGGCAGGCGGGCCAGCGCGTGCAGATCATCAAACGCGATCCTAAAGAGGGCGGGGTACTGCGTCTGGGTACCGAAGTGGTGAGCGATAAAGACGGGACGATTGCTGCCCTGCTGGGTGCATCACCGGGCGCGTCCACCGCGGCACCGATCATGCTGCACCTGATGGAAAAAGTGTTTAAAGATAAAGTCGCCAGCCCGGAATGGCAGGCGAAGCTGAAAACCATCATTCCATCTTACGGCACGAAGCTGAACGGTAACGTTGAGGCGACGGAACAAGAGCTGGAATACACCAGCCGCGTGCTGCAGTTGCAGTACATCAAGCCGCAGGCCGCCGACGCGGCACCTAAGGCAGAGCTGAAACCTCAGCCGGAAAACAAACCGGTCGCGGATATCGCACTGTAATATAAAAAAGCCGGGTGGCGCTAACGCTTACCCGGCTTACGTTCGGTGCTGTGTTGCAGGTCGGGTAAGGCGAAGCCGTCACCCGAATTTTTTCAACGAATTACCGCTTGCCCAACGTTCTCATCCGCCTTCCAGATGCGATACTTCACATCCACATTTTCAGGCGTGTATACCACGATAGGCAGCTTGCTGTTGTAGCGCAGCAGACTGTTGTCACCCAGATACGCGGTCACAAATTTCTTCTCTTTTTTGCCGTCCGGGCAGGCCATCATAGTGGAGACCGGAGAAGTCACTTTATCAAAGACGTAGTAGTCGTAACCCCAGCCTTCCAGGGTTTTGCTCTCCAGCTTGCCGCCCAGACGGTGGTGGTTACAGTCCACTTCCAGCGTCTGACCAATCAGCAACTCAACTTTGAAGTTGGCTTCATTTTCCTGGGCCGGAACCTGAATAACCTGACGCTTCATCCCCTTTTCCGCTTGCGGATAAGGGGCTACTTTTTCCAGAGGCTGATCGTTTTTGGTGTCGGTGGCGAATGCGCTGGTGCTGACGCAGGCTGCAGCCAGCAGGGCGATGGCAAATTTAGGTGCGTTTTTCACAGTTATCCCTTTATGTCTATGTCAAAACGTTCGCTGCCAGATTAGCATAATTCAAATGAATGATTGGAGTGATTTACTTACATTTTCATTATGTATGGATGAATACACTGCCTGATGGCGATGTCACTGGTCTTTCGTGCTGGTGTGGAGTCGAGGGGGAGATCGTGTTATTTTAAGCGTTAAAAATGTTATTCATCTGTAAAGGGAAGAGAAAGATGGTTCGTGCAAAACTGAAAACAGCTGAAGGCCGCAAGTTTTTACTGGCATTACTGGTTGTGTTTTTGATTGCCGCTGCGTGCGTTGGCCGGGCAACCATTGTGGGCGTGATCGAGCAGTACAATATTCCGCTCTCCGCCTGGACCACCAGCATGTATGTGCTGCAGTCGGCGATGATCTTTGTCTACAGTCTGGTCTTCACCGTTCTGCTCGCCATTCCGCTGGGGATCTTCTTCCTCGGGGAGCGCGACAAGCACTAAGCCTGAGCGTCAGCCATAAAAAAACCCGCCATAAGGCGGGTTTTTTGTATTTGATTGGTCGGCACGAGAGGATTTGAACCTCCGACCCCCGACACCCCATGACGGTGCGCTACCAGGCTGCGCTACGTGCCGACGCATAAAAGGAATACTACTCGAATCCTTTTTGAATGCAAGGGGAGACCACGCTAACTGGTTTATAATTAATCAGTTAGCGATGAAGCGTTTCTCATCCGTCAGCACCTGCAGCAGCAGGCTGAGCTGCGGCTTCTGATCCTTGAGCTTCTCACCCTGAAGATTATACGTCTGGTAGCTGCCGTTGCTGTTCAGCACCAGCGTCAGCGCCGGCGTCGTTACCGCCAGGGTGTTGCCGCCAGCTGCCGTGACCCAGTCATGTCGGCGCGTGGCGCTGAAGAGATCCTGTCCCTGCGAATATTCATTTGCTGGCGTACTGACGTGCAGCAGACGCTGCATAAGCGTGGTCATGACGTCTTTATGATCGGTCAGCATCGTGACGCGCTGAGCAGGGGTGCCCGGCCAGTGAATGACCAGCGGGACGTGCAGGTTAGGACGAGACCAGTCCATATTTTTAGTCTCATCGCCCAGCGGCACGCCGTGACCCGCAGTAATAATTACGACCGTATTGTCGAGCTTGCCAGAGTCGCGAAGTGCCTTCAGCACGCGCGCAATTTGCGCATCGACATCATCCGCAGCACGGCTGTAGCGGCGAGCAAAGCCTTTTTGATTGCTGTCATCAAGCGTGGTGCCGTTAAAGGCAACCCACGAGAACCAGCGGTTATCTTCCTGAGCATAGCGCTGCAGCCAGTTAACCCACTGGTTGGCGGTCTGCTCATCGGACTGGCTACGCGGTGCAGGCAGGGAGAAATCAGACAGCAACGCCTGGCGATACAGCGCGCTGTTAAAGCCGTCTGAGGCAAATAAGCCTAACTGATATCCCTGCTGATTCAGCCCGGTGATCAGCGCCGCCGGAATACGTGCGGCCAGCACACCGTCCATATAGCCTGGGGAAATGCCGTAAAACAGGCCGAAGATCCCCGCGTCGGTGGTGTTACCAGAGCTCATATGCTGCGTAAAGGTGATGTTCTGTCCGGCGAAGTCGGCCAGCGCCGGCATCTGTTTCTCGTAACGGGAATAGTTCAGACCGTCCACGGTGATCAGCAGGACGTTCTGGCCGCGACCCATATCGCGGTAGCGCAGATCGCTCAGCGGATACTGCACGCTGACCGCTTCCGGATTACCTTGCTCAACCAGACGACGTTGATACTCCTGAGCATCCAGCAGGCCGTGCTTCTCAAGGAAGCGACGCGCGGTCATCGGGTAGGAGAGCGGCAGGTTGGCGCGCTGCATGGTAATCGGGCGATAGAAGTTCGCATCTGCCCAGATATACATGATGTGCGAGCTGATAAAAGAGATGAAAAACAGCGCCGCGACCGGCTTCGCATAATGGCGACGTCGCGTCAGGCTGCGGAGTTTTTGCCAACTCCAGGTGGCGAAGAGCATCTCAATCAGGAGAATAATGGGCACGCTGATAAACATCAGCTGCCAGTCACGTGCGGTCTCGTTTTGGTCAGGGTTAATGACCAGCTCCCAGACGATGGGGTTGAGATGCAGGTGGAAACGGGTAAAGACTTCACTGTCGATAAGCAACAGCGTCATGCCCGCTGTCGCGAGGATCGCGGACAGGAAGCGCATCAGACGCTGCGACATGACGACAAACGTCAGGGGAAACAGGATCAGCAGATAGGTAGCGAACACCAAAAAGCTAAAGTGACCGACAACGCTTATCCAGGAGTAGACACGCCCGGTTAAGGTAGTGGGCCAGTCCGCGACAAAAAGATAACGACAGCCAATCACCATCGCCAACAGGATGTTGAACAGGGCAAACCAGTGCCCCCAGCTAACCATCTGGGAGACTTTTTCACGGTAGCGCTGACGATTCGTCACCATAAACTGTTGTTCGTTTCCCTTAGTGGGCCTGGTCGTCGCTAACAGATGACTGCAGTGCCTGGGCGAAAGATTTGGCGATCGCCTGACGCTGAGCCGGAGCAACGCTGGTATTGATAAGGTTGGTGACCATATTTCCCAGTACCATCAGGGAGAGATCGGTCGGCGTTTTGTGTTTTTCCAGTACGTTGACCAGCTCACTGAGCAATTGTTCAACGTGTTCATCACTGTAGCGGGAATGTTGTGGCATAAATCAAAATCAGTCTGTTGATAAGAGGGCAACATATTACCGTAGCAACAGCTTTTTTTCCCCTTTTTTATCTTCTGTTGCACACATGCGTTGGTGGTTGTTGCACACATGCGTTGGTGGTGGTTGAATACCGCCCGGTCTAAAAGGAGAGTTTATCATGAGTCTGGAAATCAACCAGATTGCCTTGCACCAGCTTATCAAGCGTGATGAGCAAACCCTTGAGGTGGTGCTGCGCGATTCGTTACTTGAACCAACGCCTACCGTTGTAGAGATGATGGCGGAGTTACACCGCGTCTACAGCGCAAAAAATAAAGCCTATGGCCTGTTCAGCGAAGAGAGCGAACTGGCTGATAGCCTGCGCCTGCAGCGTCAGGGCGAAGAAGATTTCCTGGCGTTCAGCCGCGCGGCAACCGGTCGTTTGCGTGATGAACTGGCGAAATACCCGTTTGCTGACGGCGGTATCGTGCTGTTCTGCCACTACCGTTACCTGGCGGTGGAGTATTTACTGGTCACGGTGCTGAACAACTTAAGCAGCATGCGCGTCAATGAGCAACTGGACATCAGCTCCACGCACTATCTCGATATCAATCATGCGGATATCGTCGCGCGTATCGATTTGACCGAATGGGAAACCAACCCGGAATCCACCCGTTATCTGACCTTCCTGAAAGGCCGCGTGGGCCGCAAGGTGGCCGATTTCTTCATGGACTTCCTCGGCGCGAGCGAAGGGCTGAACGCGAAAGCGCAGAACAAAGGTCTGCTGCAGGCGGTGGATGACTTCACCTCAGAAGCGCAGCTCGACAAATCCGAGCGCCAGAACGTGCGTCAGCAGGTTTACAGCTACTGTAACGAACAGCTTCAGGCGGGTGAGGAGATTGAACTGGAGTCGCTCTCTAAAGAGCTGGCGGGCGTCAGCGAAGTGAGCTTCCAGGAGTTTACCGCCGAAAAAGGCTATGAGCTTGAAGAGAGCTTCCCGGCGGATCGCAGCACGCTGCGTCAGCTGACGAAATTTGCCGGCAGCGGTGGCGGCTTAACCATCAACTTTGATGCCATGCTGCTGGGGGAACGTATCTTCTGGGATCCGGCGACCGATACGCTGACCATCAAAGGCACACCGCCGAACCTGCGCGATCAGCTGCAGCGCCGCACCGCGGGCGGTAAATAACGGCCATAAAAAAACCCCGCAGAAGCGGGGTTTTTCTCGACGAGTTTGCGATTACGCGCGAACGAAGTCGATGTGAGACAGTTTTGGCTTGAACGGGTGACGCTGAACAGCCTGAACTTTCACTTTTTCTTCTTTACCGCCAACAACGATGGTCAGAACTTCGCTGTAGAATTCAGCTTTAGTCTGCATGTTCCATACTTTGTCGTGATCCAGTTCGATTGCAACTGGAGCAGCTTCGCCACCGTAAACGATAGCCGGGAACTTGTTAGCGTTACGCAGGCGGCGGCTCGCACCCTTACCCTGCACGTTACGTACTTCTGCTTCGATAGTGAACATAGATTTCTCTCTGTATTTAAAACCCTACTACAGGCGACCCAGCAGCAGGTGAGTGTTCTGCCTCACGGATGTGAAGCGGGCGGCATTTTATACTCAAACGCCCCGCACATCAACGAAAAGTCCCGTCAGCCGCGTAATTCATTTGCCCGGCGAAAGCGGCCCTCGTAGTCAAAGACCTTTTCACGCACCTGCCAGTACTGGCCTTTTTGACGGGCAACCACGAAATCGGGATGGCGCAGAAACGCCTGCTGATGCACGATATCGGCAACCGTTATCCAGCGCAGGGGCACCCCCGGCGTGCGGGTATGCGGGCGGATAAACAGCTGCTCAAACGCCATTCGCTGGGCAGGCGTGTGTAACCTGAACCGCTCGCTGACGTCTGCGCCGTCCTCATCGTAATAGGTAATTTTTAACCATTCGCCTTTTTCGTCCGCCCCCGGCTGCAGCGCCATGCCGGAACAGCGGAGAACCAGCGCGTCTTTCAGCTTCAGCGCGGCTTTGAGCATGTCGTCCGGGTCGACCAGCACCGTGTCGCATTCCCGGCAGCGACGGGCGGCAATATCGTTTTCCGCGTTGCACTGCGGGCAGTTTTTAAAGCGGAAGCGGAAATCACACTGTTCGCGATGGCCGTCGTCATCTTCAAACCAGCCCTGGCAGCGCCGGCCAAAATGTTCAATCAGCGTGCCGTCAGCGGTGGTTTTGCCCCAGAAGGTGTTAGCGAATCCGCAGGCGGGACAAAAGACCTGAACCGGCACGTTGTCACTTTTGCCTTTCGGCGCGCCCACTTCCGGAGCGTAGAGATCGTGTGGGTTCCCGGCGTAGTCCAGGATCAGGCAGTCGGTTTTCCCCGGCGCCAGGCGCAGCCCGCGCCCGACGATCTGCTGATACAGGCTGACCGATTCGGTCGGGCGCAAAATGGCGATCAGGTCGACGTGCGGGGCATCAAAGCCGGTGGTCAGCACGGATACGTTGACCAGATAGCGGAACTGCTGCGCCTTGAAAGCCTCAATCAGCGCGTCACGCTCCGGGCCGGGGGTATCGCCGGTAATGAGCGCGGCATCGTCAGCGGGCAGCAGGCCGGTGATCTCTTTCGCGTGCTCGACGGTGGCGGCGAAAATCATTACCCCTTTGCGTGTCCGGGCGAACTCTTCAATCTGGCTGATGATATGCGGCGTGATCCGCTGCTGCTTTTTCAGCTCATGATTGAGGTCCGCTTCGCTGAACAATCCGTTGCTCTGCGCCTGGAGTCGGCTGAAGTCGTACTGCACCACGGGCATATCCAGCCGCTCGGGTGGCGTCAGATAGCCATGCTTAATCATGTACCGCAGCGGAAGCTCGTAGATGCAGTCGCTGAAAAGCGCTTTTTCGTCCCCGCGCACCATGCCGTGATAGTGGAAACGGTAGATCCAGCCTTTGCCCAGGCGAAAGGGGGTCGCGGTCAGCCCGAGCAGGCGAATCTGCGGGTTTACCGTTTTCAGATGCGTCAGGATCTGCTGATACTGGCTGTCGTCGTCATCGCTGATGCGGTGGCACTCGTCGACGATCAGCAGTGAAAACTCGCTGCGAAACTGCTCCAGGTTACGGGCAACCGACTGCACGCTACCAAACACCACTTTACCGTGGCTCTCTTTGCGTTTCAGCCCGGCGGCGAAGATGTCGGCGTCCAGCCCGAGCGCACAATATTTGGCGTGGTTCTGCGCCACCAGTTCTTTGACGTGCGCCAGCACCAGCACGCGCCCGCGCGCCAGACGTGCCAGCTCGGCAATCACCAGGCTTTTGCCCGCGCCGGTGGGGAGCACAATGGCCGCGGGCGTTGTGTGTTTTCGAAACCAGGCCAGGGTGGCGTCAACGGCTTCCTGCTGATAGGGGCGGAGTGTGAAAGTCATGAGGTCTCGGTTTAGTTATTTCGCATAGAGTATGCCACGAAACTTTTTCCCTTGAGTGGCGCAACCAGACCATTATACTGAACCGTTCTTGACTGCTTCTTTTTCGGGCGCGTTGTCCGACTTCCAGCACCATTAAGGCTAAAAAGATTTCATGCGACTTGATAAGTTTATCGCTCAGCAACTCGGCGTAAGCCGCGCTATTGCAGGGCGCGAGATACGCGCCAGCCGCGTTACCGTGGATGGCGACATTGTGAAAGATACGGCGTTCAAACTCCAGCCTGAACATCAGGTAGAGTATGACGGTAACACGCTTACCCAGCAGAACGGCCCGCGCTACTTCATGCTCCACAAGCCGGAAGGCTACGTCTGCTCAACGGACGACCCCGATCACCCGACGGTGCTCTATTTTCTGGATGAGCCGGTCGCGCACAAGCTGCACGCCGCCGGTCGTCTGGATATCGACACCACCGGTCTGGTACTGATGACCGATGACGGCCAGTGGTCGCACCGCATTACCTCTCCGCGCCACCACTGCGAGAAGACCTACCTGGTTACGCTGGAGTCGCCGGTGGCGGACGATACGGCAGAACACTTTGCGAAAGGCGTTCAACTGCACAATGAAAAAGATCTCACCCGACCGGCAGTGCTGGAGGTTATCACCCCGACGGAAGTCCGTCTGACCATCAGCGAAGGGCGCTACCACCAGGTGAAACGGATGTTTGCCGCCGTGGGCAACCGGGTGGTGGGTCTGCATCGCGAGCGCATTGGCGCCATTGAACTCGATCCGGAACTTGCGCCAGGCGAATACCGCCCGCTGACGGAAGAAGAGATCGCCAGCGTAGGCGTACCTTCGCGTTAATTTCAGGAGAACCCTGTGACCACCAGGCCACACTCGTCTTTCAAAATCGTCTTCATTCTTGGCCTGCTGGCCATGCTGATGCCGCTGTCTATCGATATGTATCTCCCCGCGCTGCCAGTGATTTCCGAGCAGTTTGGCGTACCGGCGGGCAGCGCCCAGATGACGCTCAGCACCTATATTCTCGGTTTTGCTATCGGTCAGCTGCTGTACGGACCGCTGGCAGACAGCCTCGGGCGTAAACCGGTTATCCTTGGCGGGACGTTAATCTTTGCTGGTGCAGCGGTGGCCTGTGCCCTGGCGCAGACAATCGATCACCTGATCGTCATGCGCTTTTTCCACGGCCTGGCGGCGGCTGCGGCAAGCGTGGTGATTAACGCCCTGATGCGTGATATCTACCCGAAAGAAGAGTTCTCCCGCATGATGTCGTTTGTCATGCTGGTGACCACCATTGCGCCGCTGGTTGCGCCGATGGTGGGCGGCGCGGTGCTGGTGTGGTTCAACTGGCATGCGATTTTCTGGATCCTGGCCATTGCCGCGCTGCTGGCGTCGGCGATGATTTTCTTCTTTATTGATGAAACGCTGCCCGTTGAGCGTCGGCAGAAGTTCCACATCCGTACCACGCTCGGGAACTTCGCTTCGCTGTTCCGCCACAAGCGCGTGCTCAGCTACATGCTGGCAAGCGGCTTCAGCTTCGCCGGAATGTTCTCGTTCCTGAGCGCCGGGCCGTTTGTCTACATTGAGCTGAACCACGTCTCCCCGCAGCACTTTGGCTATTACTTCGCGCTGAACATCGTGTTCCTGTTTGTGATGACTATCATTAACAGCCGCTTCGTACGGCGCGTTGGGGCGTTGAATATGTTCCGCGCCGGGCTGTGGATCCAGTTTGTGATGGCGATATGGCTGGTGGTGAGTGCCTTCTTTGGCGTCGGTTTCTGGGCGCTGGTGATAGGGGTTGCGGCGTTTGTCGGCTGTGTGTCGATGATCTCCTCCAATGCGATGGCGGTGATCCTCGACGAGTTTCCCCATATGGCGGGGACGGCATCGTCGCTGGCGGGGACCTTCCGCTTCGGCATCGGCGCGATTGTGGGGGCCCTGCTTTCGCTGGCGACCTTTAACACGGCCTGGCCGATGCTCTGGGCGATCGCTTTCTGCGCTACAAGCTCGGTTCTTTTTTACCTGTACGCCAGCCGGTCGCGAAAAGTCGCGAACTAGCGCACAAATAAGGCCCAACTCGGGCCTTTTTTTTGACACATGTCAACCAAACCCCCGTTCGTTTACCCTCTGTTTGTTTCTTTTATGTAAAATCTATTTGTGTAAAAAGTCACATCATTGTATTTAAAAAGGTTGAGTTAGATCGCAGAAACGGGTACATATAGCCCCGACGCGAGGCTGCCACTCCTATAAAAAGCACTGAACAGTGCAGGTTAGCGATGATGTGTTACTATAAATGTAAATAAATTGTGAAGTAAATTTTGCTTCCGGGGAACGAACGTGAATACATTACAACTCTCCATTGTCCATCGCTTGCCCCAGAGCTATCGCTGGTCGGCGGGTTTTGCAGGTTCAAAAGTTGAACCGATTCCGCAAAGTGGTAAAGAGTGCGAGAATTGTCTGGTTGCGCTTAAGCTGCTAAGCCCGAGCGATGAAAACGCATGGCCGGTAATGGAACGTCTTAGCCAGGCGTTGACGGATATCGAAGTGGTCAGCTCCGTGCTGGAGTGCGAAGGCGAGCCTTGCCTGTTCGTCAACAGTCAGGACGAATTTGCCGCCACTTGTCGTCTGAAAAACTTTGGCGTGGCGATTGCCGAGCCTTTCTCTGGTCACTATCCCTTCTAAGCGCTAGTCTGCCTGCAGCAGCTGGCGCGTATAGTTTTGCGTTGGCGCGGCGAAAATGCGTTGGCACTCCCCCTGCTCGACAACCTCTCCCTGACGAAGCACAATCACCTGATGGCACAGCGCCCGCACCACCTGTAAATCATGACTGATGAAGATATAGGCAAGGCGGTGCTTTTCCTGCAAGTCTTTTAGCAGCGCCAGGATCTGCGCCTGCACCGTTCTGTCGAGTGAAGACGTTGGCTCATCAAGAATGATCAGCTCCGGTTTTAAGATAAGCGCGCGGGCTATCGCAATGCGCTGGCGCTGTCCGCCGGAAAATTCAGACGGGTAGCGATGCCGCGTGTCAGGATCCAGGCCTACCTCCACCATCACGCGCATCACGTCGTCTTCGCGCTGCCGGGTCGTCAGTTCAGGGCGATGAACGCGCAGCCCCTCTTCGATGATTTGCAACACGCTCAGGCGTGGGTTGAGCGACGAGTTCGGATCCTGAAAAACAACCTGCATACGCGGACGCACGGGAAGCATCTGGCGACGGTTCCAGTCGTGCAGTGGCATACCGTCGAAAATAATATCCCCCCGTGAGGCAATTAAGCGCAGCAGCGCCAGGCCGGTGGTGCTTTTACCCGAGCCTGACTCGCCAACCAGCCCGAGCGATTCCCCCGGTCGCAGCGAAAAACTGACGTTTTTTAGCACGATTGTATGGTCAACGACGCGCCGCAGTATGCCTTTGCGCACCGGAAACGAGACGGCGAGATCCTTCACCTGCAGTAACGGCACGCTGTCTGCGCTCAGGGGAACCGGGTCGCCTGACGGTTCGCTATCCAGCAGGCGCTGCGTATACGGGTGCTGTGGAGCACTGAGCAGGGCGGCGGCGCGGTTTTGCTCAACGCAGCGTCCGTTTTGCATAACGGCCACGCTGTCCGCCAGCTTTTTCACAATGCTCAGGTTGTGGGTGATAAACAGCAGGCTCATGTTCAGCTCGTCACGCAGCTCGCGCAGCAGGTGCAGGATCTGCGCCTGCACCGTGACGTCAAGAGCGGTTGTCGGCTCATCGGCAATCAGCAGTTCCGGGCGGGTGAGCAGGGCCATGGCGATCATCACGCGCTGGCGCTCACCGCCGGAGAGCTGGTGGGGATAATCGCTTAGCCGTTTGGCCGCGTGACGTATGCCGGTACGCTCAAGGCAGTCCAGGATCTCTCCTCGCGCCGCCTCTTTACGCATGCCCCGGTGCAGGGACAGCACTTCATAAAGCTGTTTTTCCAGGGTGTGCAGCGGGTTGAGCGACACCATCGGTTCCTGAAAAATCATGGCAATTTTATTGCCGCGGATCCCGCGCAGGGTCTGCTCATCGGCGTGCAGCAGCGAGCTGCCGTGAAACAGAATATCGCCCTGCGGATAACTGACCGGCGGGGATGGGAGCAGGCGCAGCACCGAGAGCGCCGAAACGCTCTTGCCGGAACCGGACTCGCCCACCAGCGCCAGGGTTTCACCGCGCTGGATCTGCAAAGACAAATCCGTGACCACCGTGCGCGTTTCGCCCTGCCTGGAAAACGCAATCGACAGGTGATCAATACTCAGAAGAGGCTGCGTCATCTTATACCGCCTTGTTAGGATCAAACGCGTCGCGCACGGCTTCGCCAATGAAGATCAGCAGCGAGAGCAATATAGCCACCGAGAGGAAGGCGGTGATGCCCAGCCACGGCGCCTGAAGATTATTCTTGCCCTGCAGCAGCAGTTCGCCGAGCGATGGGGAGCCGGGCGGTAACCCGAACCCGAGAAAATCAAGCGAGGTCAGGGTGGTAATGGAGCTGCACAAAATAAACGGCAGGAAGGTGAGGGTCGCCACCACGGCGTTGGGCAGCATATGGCGGAAGATGATCCCGCTGTCGCTCACGCCCAGAACCTGGGCGGCGCGGATGTAGTCGTAATTGCGGGTTCGCAGAAACTCCGCGCGCACCACGCCCACCAGCGCCATCCAGCCAAACAGAACGGTGATCCCCAGCAGCCACCAGAAGTTTGGCTGGACCACGCTTGAAAGCAGAATAATTAAAAACAGGGTCGGCATGCCGGACCAGACCTCAATGATACGCTGGCCCCAGAGATCGACCTTGCCCCCGTAATAGCCCTGAATGGCGCCCGCCACGACGCCCATGACGCTGGAAAACAGCGTCAGCATCAGCCCAAAGAGGATCGAGATCCGCGTGCCATAGAGGATGCGCGCCAGCACATCACCGCCGTTGGCATCGGTGCCCAGCCAGTTTTGCCGGGAGGGTGGAGAAGGGAAGGGGGTCTGGGTGGCGTAATTGATGCTGTTTGCGCCAAAGCGAATCGGTGCCCACAGCGCCCAGCCGTGCTGCTCGATATGCTGACGCAGCCAGGGATCCTGATATTGCGCCGGTGTGGCAAAGGGCCCGCCAAAATCGCTTTCGCTGTAGTTAGCCAGCACGGGCACGTACCAGCGGTCGTTGAAGTGCACCAGCAAGGGTTTATCGTTGGCAATCAGCTCCGAACACATGCTCAACGCGAACAGCACGGCGAAGATCCACAATGACCAATAGCCGCGGCGGTTATGACGAAAGCGCGCCCAGCGGGCCTGATTAACGGGGCTTAAGTGCGGCATCAGCGGCCCTCAAAGTCGATGCGGGGATCGACCAGCGTATAGCTGATATCGCTAATGATATTCAGCAGCAGGCCAATCAGGGTGAAGATGTAGAGTGTGCCAAACATCACCGGATAATCGCGAGAGACGGTCGCTTCGTAGCCCAGCAGCCCCAGGCCATTCAGGGAGAACATCACCTCTATCAGCAGCGAACCGGTAAAAAACATGCTGATGAAGGTGGCCGGAAAGCCTGCAATCACCAGCAGCATGGCGTTGCGGAAAACGTGTTTCCACATGATCTGCTTTTCACCGACGCCCTTGGCGCGCGCGGTGACCACGTACTGTTTGCGGATCTCATCGAGAAACGCATTTTTGGTCAGCATCGTCAGCGCCGCAAAGCCGCCAATCACCGTCGCCAGCACCGGCAAAGTGATATGCCAGAAATAGTCGGTGATTTTTTTATACCACGGCAGGGTGCTGAAGTCGGCTGACACCAGCCCGCGAAGCGGAAAGATATCGAAGTAACTGCCGCCAGCGAAAAAGACAATCAGCAGCACGGCAAACAAAAACGCCGGGATCGCATAGCCCACAATGATGAACGTGCTGCTCCAGATATCAAAGCGGCTGCCGTTGTGGACCGCTTTACGGATCCCCAGCGGAATCGACACCAGGTAGATGATCAGCGTCCCCCACAGACCCAGCGTGACCGACACCGGCAGGCTCTGCTTAATCAGGGTCAGGACCGAGGCGCTGCGAAACAGGCTGTCGCCAAAATCAAAACGTACGTAGTTCCAGAGCATGGTGAAATAACGCTCGTGCAGCGGCTTATCAAAGCCGTAGCGCTGGGTGATCTCGGCGATCACCTCCGGATCCAGCCCGCGCCCGCCCCGGTAATGGCTGTCGCTGATATTACCCACGCCGGTTCTTGCATGGCTTGCGCCTAAACCTTCACCGCCGCCGCCCGGTATCGCGCCGCTGTTGCCAAATTCCACCGCCGCGATCGCTTGATCCACCGGGCCGCCGGGCGCAATTTGCACGATAAAAAAGTTGATGGTGATGATGGCCCACAGCGTTGGAATAACCAGCAGCAGACGACGGATCAGATAAGCACCCATGGTTATTCCTTAGCGCCGCTCGGCAGGGAGCTTCGCGGCCTTATTCACGTCATACCACCAGGTATCAAAACCCAGTGAATAAATGGGGCGCACGGACGGCAGGGAGAATTTATCCCAGCGGGCCGTACGATCTTCACCCATGTACCACATCGGCAGCATGTAATAGTTCCAGGTTAACACCCGGTCAAGCGCCCGGCCCAGGGGCAGCAGTTTGTCTTTATCGCCCTGTGCCGCAATAATTTTGGCGATGAGGGCATCGATGGCCGGGCTTTTCACCCCTGGCGCGTTATAGCTCGAGTCAATATAGCTCGAGGCCCAGGCGATCTGCAGGTCGCTGCTCGGCCAGGGCTGAGCGGACCACAGGCGCTGCATCATATCGTAATCACGGCTGCGCATGCGGTTGGTGATCTGCGCATTATCCACCTGACGAATATTCAGGGTCACGCCCAGGCGTTCAAGGTTCTGTTTAAACGGCATCACCCACTGGTTATCAGCACCCGAGGAGAGCAGCAGCTCAAAGCTCAGCGGTTTCCCGGTTTTTTCGTTGATCCGCTTTTGATTTTTAAGCGGCCAGCCCGCCGCATCCAGCAACCGGCTGGCCTTCAGGAGGTTATCGCGATCGAAGCCATTGCCGTCCGACACCGGCGGGGTAAAGACGGAGGTAAACACCTCGGGAGGCAGTTCAGCTTTCAGCGGGGCCAGCAGGACCAGCTCGTCCGCATTGGGATAATCGCGGGCGGCATATTCCGTATTCTGGAAATAACTGTTGGCGCGGCTGTAGGCACCGTAAAAGAGCGCTTTGTTCATCCATTCAAAATCAAACGCCAGGGTTATCGCCTCGCGGACCCGTCGGTCGGCAAAGACCGGGCGCTGGATATTAAATGCCAGCCAGCGCGTGTCCTGGGCAGACTCATTTTTGTGTTCGTCTTTGACGATGTACTTTTTAGCGAAGTTCTTGCCGATGTAGCGGGTCGCCCAGTTCTTGGCGCTGCTCTCAAGGCGTAAATCAAAGGCACCGGCTTTGAACGCCTCAAACGCGACGTTATCGTCCAGGTAGTAATCGTAGCGGATGGTATCGAAGTTCCAGCGCCCGCGGTTGACGGGCAGATCGGCGGCCCAGTAGTCTTTGACGCGGGAATAGACCAGATACTGACCCATCCGCCAGGCGGTAATGCGGTAGGGGCCACCCGCCAGCGGAGGCACGGAGAGCGGATCGCTGAGCTTATGGTTCTTCCAGAAGGATTCCGGCATCACCGGCAGGGAGAACAGGCTCAGCATGTTCTCTTTATTCGGCTCGCTCAGTTCGATACGCACGGTAAGCGGTGCGATGGCCTTAATGGTGGTGCCTTTATATACCAGGCGAAACTGCGGCACGCCCTCGGTCATAAACTTATGGAACGTGAAGGCGATGTCGCTGGCTTTTACCGGCGTGCCGTCATGAAAGCGTGCGCGGGGGTTAATCGACACTTCAGCCCAGGCAAAATCATCTGCATAACGGACATTGTCCGCCACCAGAGGATAGTAGCTGCCCGGTTCGTCGTCGGAGGTAACAAAAAGGGTATCGTAGAGCGATTCGGTGCGCGCAGCCGCCACGCCGCGCAGCGCGTAGCGGTTAAAGTTATCGAAGGTGCCGGTGGCGGAAAGGGTGACGTTTCCCCCTTTTGGCGCGGCGGGGTTGACGTAATCAAAGTGGGTGAAGTTAACGGCATATTTCGGCTCGCCGATGACGGCAAACGCGCTGCTCTCTTTGATTGTCTGTGCCTGAGCGGGCAGGCACAGGAATGCCACTAGCATCAGTATTACGCGCATCACCATCGGCCGCGGTCCCTCTTTGTATCGAATGGCTCAGATAAGCTGAATAATAAGTGACGCCGACGCGATTGTGAAATTATTCGCGGGGTTGCGGCTTATCCGGCGTCCACTGGCTGAATTGCTCCAGCGGCATCGGACGGCTAATCCAGTAGCCCTGCAGGAAGTTCACTCCGTGCTCCCGCAGCCAGGCCGCCTGCTCGGGGGTTTCCACACCTTCCGCGACGGTGGACATGTTTAACCGCCTCGCCAGCGTCAGCACCGCATCAAGCACGGGGGAGGTCACGGTTTCTGTCCCAATGGCGTTAACAAAGCCGCGGTCGATTTTGATATAGTCCATGGTGAAACGCTCAAGGTAGATAAGCGCGCTGTGCCCGGTCCCGAAGTCGTCGATGGCTATCTCAAACCCTTCGTTGTGCAGCCACTCAAACAGCGTATTGGCCTGATGATGGTTGATCATATCGCGCTCGGTAATCTCCAGTACGGTCTGGAAATGATGTGGAGGCAGCAGGCTGGTAAAGGTACGCATATCGTCTTTAAAGCTGTCGGCGTGCAGGTGCCCTGGCGCGATGTTGATCCCGAGCTTCGCGCCGGGCGGTAAAAGCGTTTGTAAAACCGGCGCATCGCGAATAATCAGGTCGAAAAGATGCAGCGTCAGCGGGACGATCAGCTTCTGGGCTTCGGCAAAGTTGATAAAGGCGTCAGGCGGGATTTCGCCCATGGTGGGGTGCTTCCAGCGCATCAGCACCTCTACGCCGCGCATTTTAAGCTCTTTCGCATCCACCACCGGTTGATAGACCACGTAGAACTGACCTGCCTTGATGGCGGTTAAAATCTCTTTACCCGGGTTCTGGCGAATGGTCAGGATGTAGAAGTTAAGGGAGCCTCCCGCAATCCCGCAGACCAGGCCGAAAAACAGGGCGAAGAGCATTTCATCCGTGGTCCAGGCTTGCGCATACATTTTGATGGTGATCGGCACGGCCTTAAGCGTGGCGGTGCGGGCCGGATGTTGATTCAGGTCGTGCGCGTTGACCAGGTTCGGGGACATGGTGGATAACGCTTTATCGCCAATGACGACGGCAATCCCCGTGAATGCGTCCTGACGTGAGGTGTAGAGCAGGTAGGGGGCCAGGTTGAGGTTCACCGAGGTAAACACGCCGCCGTCTTTCACCAGCGGATTTCGATGCCAGATGGCGATCGCCGGCTTGTTGGGGAGCATGGGCGTCCCTGGCAAAAGGGCCATATCGATCTGCTTAGTGATATTCAGGTCAGGAATGAGTTCCTGCATGGGGACCTGCATAGGCCCGGTTGCGGATGAGCAAAACGCATTGCTGTCCCGGACCAGCAAAAAGGCGCGTACGTTGATACTAAAGGCCGCGCGCGAGGTCAGCTCGCCGCTCACATCATGGCAGTTGCTCAGCGTGAGCGGCTGAAGCACATCGATAGCGGTTTTCAGCTCGCCGAAATACCCCTCCATGTACACGCTCAGGTCTGAAATTAAGGTATCAAACTTGGCCTGTCGCTTCTGATAGCTCCAGAAAAACTGTATCGAACCCATAAGAAGGGCGATGAAAAGGCCTGTCAGGATACTGAGGATCGCTATTTTGCGATTGCTGAAAAAGTAGCGGGTAAACATAGACGTCGTGCTTCCTGAATGGCCGCTGAATGTGTTCAGTGTAACGGGCAAAAAAAAACACTGCCGAAGCAGTGCCTTTCTTTATCGTATCGCCAGCCAAGGGATAACTCACGATACAACAGTTATATTAACTGCGGGTCAAAACTCGGCGCGCTTCGTTGTAGCGCTTCTTCCAGTATGGCTCGTTCATGCTGGAGATGGTCACACCGCTGCTGGTGGAGGCATGAACAAACTGATCGTTACCGATATAAATGCCCACATGTCGGCCGGTCGATCCTGCTTTGAACAGGACTAAATCACCGGTACGCAGTTTGGTGCGTGAAATCGACTTGCCCATCACCTGCTGTTCATAGGTTGAACGCGGGAGGTCTAACCCAAATTGCTCGCGGAAGGTACGCTGTACGAAACCGGAACAATCAATGCCTTTCTTGGTGCTGCCGCCCAGACGATAACGCACGCCTTTCCAGTCAGCATACTGGTCCATAATACGGGACTTCACGTCCAGATTACGTACCATATTTTCAAATTCATCCTGAGAGGCTTGCAGTGAAGAGGAATCTTCCATTCCCACAACACGCGTCTCAGGATGCATATTCTTCGCGGTGTTCGTTGTGCTACATGCTGAAAGCAGTACCGCCACTGCAATCGCCGGGATCCCCCGCAAGATATATCTCAAAATCGGTTGAGATTTGACCATGTTGTTTATTATCCCTTGAAGTCCTTAACGAAAAAATCGTTATAAAAAATGCCAAACGTGACGAGACTAATTACCTGCGCACAATCAGACAATTCTTTATGGCCAAATCTGTGGCTCAGCGCACAAATTTATTCACCACAGTAATAATTATCTTTGTGGGGCAAAACGAGTCTGAGATTACCCGATTGCAAGGGCTATTGCGAGCAAAAATACCCTTTTTTTTATAAGAAAAAGTGATACAGAAAGTGAATAACCGCAATAGCGCAAAATGCCGTCAATGTTGCTGCTTAAATGCGCAATTCATTCATTTCTAACATGAATATGATGACGATAATATGACAGCCAGACAGGCGAAAGGGGGAGACGCATCAGGGATCCCAAACGATCCCTGATGGATGATGATAATTTAGGTTAGGTATTTGTTTTAATTTTGTTGCTATTTCCGGGCAGGTAACGATCGAAAAGCGCAATTAAACGGTCGCTTAAGGGGGTCATTAAGCACCATGGCACCCCAATGAGCACCGCCGTCAGGGAGCCAACGGCAATATCGGTAAACCAGTGCGCACCAATCATAACGCGCGGGAAGGCAAATATCACGACGATGGCCAGAGCAATGGCAAAGGCTTTTTTACCGAAATAACGCAGCATGAAGGCGGAGAAAATAAGCAGCATCATGCCGTGATCGCCAGGGAAACTGTCTTTCGACGCGTCTTTTGTCGAAATATGCAGCAATTCACTCACACGGTAAATATTCGGGAACGAAAGGGAGGGGCTTGCGCGTTTAACCGGCATCAGATGCTGCGCCAGCTGGTTGATCACCACCGCCGTCAGCAGCATCACCAGACCCATCATTATGATACGACGACGCCCTGTTTTGTCCTCTTTCAGCCAGAAGGAGAGCATTAAACAGCCCATCGCCAGCAGCGAGCAACCGTCAAAGGCACGGTTATTGGTAATCGCTACCAGCCATAAAAACGCCTTACTTTTTACCAGTTCCTGATTAAAGAAATGGAAAATGCTGGAATCCAGCGGGAACCACAGGCCGTGGTTCACCGGAAGATACCAGGATAAAAAGAGCGCCAGCCCGGCGGCGTTCAGCAGTAATATCTGGGGGTATCGAGTCGTCATAGTCTTCAGCATAGTGTTAAAACTGGGGCAACGTTAGCCACCCGAACTTAAACGAAGCTTCAACAGACTGGACTGGAGTGCGTTCCAGTCGGTGTTAACCGCACTAATTAACTCTATTCGGCTATCCGGCGGCGCGACGTTCTGCGTTTCGATAAAGAAGTCCTCACCCTGGCGGTTTATCCGCACCAGGCCGTCCTGCGTGCGCATCACCCCTTTTACACGCTCAACCGGGGCCAGCCTGGCCCACTCAAGGATGCCGATGGTGTCAAACTGCGTGTCGGCGTCAAAAATCCATCCGCAGGCCTGATGCCCCTGACCGCTGTTCAGGTTACGCCGCCAGCGCTGATGCTCAGGCAGGCTTAACGCCGCCAGGCCATGCTTCACGCCATGATGATGCGCATGCTCGGGGCTGGATGGCAGTTCTGTCTGATTCAGGCGAGGAAGATCGAGCAGCGCGCCATCAATGTTTCCCTGCGTGGTCTCGACACGCTGGCGTCCGCCGCCCGCGTGTTGCCACCAGGCCGCCAGTGCCGCCTGGCTCTCGGGCGTGCTGCGGTCGGATTTATTCGCCACAATGATATCTGCCGAGGCGAGCTGGTCGCGGAAGTTCTCATTGCTCAGCGTTTTTTCATCGAGCAGCTGGCGCGGGTCGAGCAGGCAAAGCGTGGCGCGCAGATCGATCCAGGGTTCATAAACCGGTGCGGTCAGTAAATCGAGAATTTGCTTCGGATGGCCCAGCCCCGTGGGTTCAATCAGCAGACGGTCGGGTTTGCCCTGACGGAGCAGCGTGTTCAGCCCCACCTGCATCGGCAGACCATTCACACAGCACATGCAGCCGCCGGGGATCTCCTTGATCATCGCACCGCTGTTGGCCAGCAGCGCGCCGTCGATACCGACTTCGCCAAATTCGTTAACCAGCACGGCCCATTTTTCGGCCGGATCTTTATTTGCCAGCAAATGCAGAATGGAGGTGGTTTTGCCGCTACCGAGGAAGCCGGTGATGAGGTTGGTTTTGGTCACGTGTGCTCCGAGAGATAATCGTAATGCTAAACCGATAATCTATCATCCTGGCGAAAAAAACGGACATTGAGAAGGGGAGGCGCGAACGGAGAGGCACCCCGTTCGCGTTAAACGCAATAATCGCTAAATATTTAACGTTTCGATAACGGCCCGGCGCGCGCCATCGCGGACGAGGCGCTGGTAGGCCTGAACGATTGCGTCCACGAACGCCGGCGTTTGCGGCAGGTCGTGGCCGAAGATCTCGTTTAGCCCCAGCAGGGCGGTGACGCGATCGGCTTCGCTGCTGGTGCTCACAATGCCACGGATTTTCTCGCTAAGCGGATCGCGAACGTCGATTGCGTTTCCCTGGTCATCCGTGCCGCTGACGTAGCGCATCCAGCCTGCCACGCCCAGCGCCAGCAGAGGCCACGCAGTGTGACGTTCAAGATGCACCCGAATGCCGTCGAGCATCCGCTGCGGCAATTTCTGGCTGCCGTCCATCGCAATCTGCCAGGTCCGGTGCTGAAGCGCCGGGTTGGCAAAACGGTCGATCAGGCTGTCGGCATAGGCGGTGAGGTCAACATCCGTAATGCGCAGGGTAGGGGCCTGCTCGTCCAGCATCAACCGGCGCGCGGCTTCACGGAAGTGCTCATCCACCATGCATTCATTAATATGCGCATAGCCCGCCAGGTAGCCAAGGTAGGCCAGAAACGAGTGGCTACCGTTCAGCATCCGCAGTTTCATTTGCTCCCAGGGCAAAACGTCCTGCACCATCTGCACGCCTGCGACCTCCCACTCTGGCCGTCCGGCGACAAAGTTATCTTCAACCACCCACTGGATAAATGGCTCACAGCTGATGGCGCAGGGATCGTCCACGCCAAGGGCCTGGGTGATTTCGGCCAGAGAGGCCTCGGTGGCGGCCGGAACAATCCGGTCGACCATGGTGCCCGGGAAGTTGACGTGCGCATCAATCCAGGCGGCAAGCTCAGGGGAGCGTTTTTGCGCCATCCCGAGCACGGCGTTTTTCACCACATGTCCGTTATCCGGGATGTTATCGCATGAGAGAACGGTAAACGGCTGCAACCCCCGTTCGCGGCGGCGATGCAGCGCTTCGACCAGAATACCCGGCGCGGAATGTGGTTCAGACGGATTTTCAAGGTCATGGACAATGCGGGCGTTTTGCGTATCCAGCCTGCCTGTAGCCGGGTCGAGGCAATAGCCTTTTTCAGTGATGGTGAGGGAAACAATCGCCACCTGGGGTTCGCAAAATTTTTCAATGATTGCCGCCAGCGAGTCGAGTTTTGCATTCAGACATTCATGCACCGCACCGACGATAATCGGCTGATTCCCGTCAGGCCCTTTCTCCAGCACGGTAAACAGATGGTCCTGGGCGCGCAGCTGGCTCATCAGCACGTCGCCGCTGAACAGGCTGATCTCGCAAATCCCCCAGTCACCCCCCTTTGCGTTCAGTACCCGGTCTGTTAACAATGCCTGATGCGCGCGATGAAACGCACCAAAGCCAAAATGGACGATGCGCGAGCGCAGTGACTGACGGTCGTAATGCGGCTGTTGAACACGGGAAGGAAGCGCGGTGGAGGCAATTGTCTTCATGAAATACACACCTGATTAACCATTAATTAACAATGCCAGTGTAAAGTTATATGACAACAAAGAGAATTGGTAAGCCGTAAATATCGCGATTATGTGAGTTTGATCAATCAATGCCGTGGGCTATATTGACCCACATGATTAAACATGTATGGTAGTCGTCAACACAGTCATTCATATTGGTATAACAACTTTAAGGGGGTGGGACGATGGAACAAACCTGGCGTTGGTACGGACCGAACGATCCGGTTTCGCTTGATGATGTGCGTCAGGCAGGCGCGACGGGCGTCGTGACGGCACTGCACCACATTCCCAACGGCCAGGTGTGGCCGGTTGACCAAATCAAACAGCGTCAGGCGCTGCTGGCGGAAAAGGGCTTAACCTGGTCTGTGGTCGAAAGCATCCCGGTGCACGAAGAGATCAAAACCCGTTCCGGCGAGTGCGACACCTGGATTGCCAACTATCAGCAGAGCATCCGTAACCTCGCCGCCTGCGGGATTGACACCGTTTGCTATAACTTTATGCCTATTCTGGACTGGACGCGTACCGATCTGGAATACCAGATGGCAGACGGCTCTAAAGCGCTGCGCTTTGACCAGATTGCCTTTGCGGCCTTTGAGCTGCACATTCTGAAACGTTCTGGTGCTGAAGCGGATTACACCGCCGAAGAGCAGCAGCAGGCGAAGCAGTGGTTTGATGCCGCCAGCGAAGCCGATATCGAAAAGCTGACGCGCAATATCATTGCCGGTCTGCCGGGGGCAGAAGAGGGGTACACCCTGGATCAGTTCCGCGCGCGTCTGGCCGAGTACGGCAATATCGATAAAAACCAGCTGCGCGACAACATGGCCCACTTCCTGCGCGCCATTGTCCCGGTCGCAGAAGAGGTGAAAGTGCGTCTGGCTATCCATCCTGACGATCCTCCGCGTCCCATCCTCGGCCTGCCGCGTATTGTCTCGACGATCGAGGATATGCAGTGGCTGAAAGAGACGGTCGACAGCATCTATAACGGCTTTACCATGTGCACCGGCTCCTACGGCGTGCGCGCGGATAACGACCTGGTGCAGATGATCGAGACCTTTGGCGATCGGATCCACTTCACCCACCTTCGCGCTACCTGCCGGGAAGAGAACCCAAAAACCTTCCACGAAGCGGCGCACCTGGGCGGCGACGTGAATATGGTGGCGGTGGTGGATGCAATCCTGGCGCAGGAAGTTCGCCGTAAGCAGGCGGGCGATGTACGTCCGATTCCGTTCCGTCCGGATCACGGGCATCAGATGCTGGATGATTTACGCAAGAAAACAAACCCGGGCTACTCGGCGATTGGTCGCCTGAAAGGGATGGCGGAAGTGCGCGGCGTTGAGCTGGCGCTGAAGATGACGAAGTATCAGGAGCTGCTGTAAGCTCTGTTGCCCGGAGGCGCTACCGCTTACCGGGCCTACAAAAAACCGGCCTGAGAGCCGGTTTTTGAGTTTTTGCAGGTCGGGTAAGGCGAAGCCGTCACCCGACAAATGCGGCAATCAGTCAGCACGACCCATATAGCGTTTTTCTTCGATATGGATGCGGATTTTCTCGCCTGCTGAGAGGTACTCAGGCACCTGAACAACCAGACCGGTCGTCAGCGTTGCCGGTTTGTTACGGGCGCTCGCGGACGCGCCTTTAATACCCGGTGCCGTATCGACAATTTCCAGATCGACGGTTTGCGGCAGTTCCAGCGCCAGCAGCACGCCATCCCAGGTCAGCACCTGCATGTCCGGCATCCCACCTTCAGGAATGAACAGCAGCTCTTCTTCGATCTGATCTTTGGTGAAGATATACGGCGTATAGTCTTCTTTATCCATGAACACGTATTCGTTGCCGTCGATATAGGAGAAATCAACGTAGCGACGGGTCAGGGTCACGGTATCCACGATATCGTCGCCTTTGAAGCGCTCTTCAACCTTCAGGCCGGTACGCACGTCGGCGAAACGCATCTTATACAGCGTTGCAGCACCGCGGGCGCTCGGGGCCTGAATATCGATATCTTTCACAATCAGCAGTTTGCCGTTGTAATTCAGTACCATACCTTTCTTAATTTCGTTCGCTCTTGGCATTGCAGTAATCCTGTTTACGGGAGGTAAAAAATATCGCGCCAAATTACTCGCGCGCGGCCTTTCAGGCAAGAGGAATTCGTGGCTTTTGCTATCAATACACAAAAGGTGTTACTGTGCGCCCGATGCCCGACTGCGCGGGCATTTCTACCCACAGAGAGCCTTTATGGATTGTCGTCCGGACTGTGGCGCGTGCTGTACCGCACCGTCCATCTCAAGCCCCATACCCGGCATGCCGCAGGGCAAGCCGGCAAACACGCGCTGCGTTCAGCTCTCTGAATCCAATCTGTGCATGATCTTTAGTTCGCCTTTGCGCCCGAAGGTGTGCGCCGGGCTTCAGCCCAGCGCCGGAATGTGCGGCAGCACGCGCGAACAGGCCATGACCTGGCTGCTTGAGCTGGAGAGCCTCACCGCACCCTAAACGTCTTTAATGCGCGTCAGACACCCGATGGTCACGACGCACATCACCAGCGCAATCCAGAACACCGTGTGATAATTCCAGATTTCCGCCACGATCCCGGCCATGGAGCCGGCAATAATCCAGCCCACGCGGGTGGTATTAGTATAAAGGGTGGTGGCTGCGCCTGCCTGTCCAGGCATCAGATCCTGGAAGTAGAGCATCCCGATGCCCGCCAGGATCCCGATGTAAATCGCGTTCAGCAGCTGTAACGCCAGCAGCAGCGCCGGGCTATGCACCGTCAGCATGCCGATATAGAACAGCAGCCCGGCGACGGCCGCAATACGCATCAAAAAGCGCTTTCCGAAGCGCTTCGCGTAATAACCGGCGATGAGCATGGTCGGGATCTCCAGACCTGCCGCGGTACCCATCATAATGCCCGCCAGTTTCTCCGGCAGGTGCAGCTCGTCAATAATAAACAGCGGCATATTAATAATGTAGAGACTGTTGGTTCCCCACATCAGCATACAAATGATGAATAACAGCAACGCGTCACGACGATTGCGGCGCGGCGCTTCCAGCACGCCGGTCGTGACTTTTGGTTCTTTGCGCATCGACGGCAGGAAAAACCATACCATTGCGCCGCACACCACAAACGCCACGGCGGCGCTCAGGTACATCACCGTAAAACCAAAACCCATCGCCAGCGCATACGCCAGCGGCGGGCCAATCACCCATGCCAGGGAGACCTGGGCACGCAGAATGGAGCTGAACATGACCGCTTCGCGCCCGGTGCGATCGGCGTGCTCGCGGGCAAGGGCGAACATCTGCGGGTTGGCGGTGGAGCCAAAGCTGCTCAGGAATACGCCGACAAACAGCAGAATGAAGTAGTTTCGGTTCCAGGCGAACAGCACGCAGGCGAACACGCCCAGCAGGCAGCAGAACACAATCAGGCTTTTGCGATCGCCTTTACGGTCAGAGCGGCCGGCAAGAAACTGGCTGACGAGGATCCCGATAATGGCGCTGCCGGTAAAGAAGAAGCCAACCATCGCCGGGCGGGCATGAACCTCGTTCGTTAAAAACAGGCTCAGCGTGGGCGTTTGTAATGCCCCCGCGATACCGGTGAGGAAAGCGACAATCAGAAACGCCGTTGACGTCAAATCAAAGGGCTTTGGTGAGGCGGCAGCGGGGGTGTTATGCATGTTTTATAATCAGAGAATGACAAAACCGCGGAGTTTACGCCGCCCGTTATAAAATAAACAGTGGGTGCCGTCAATTTCGCC
Source organism: Enterobacter sp. 2VL (assembly GCF_005503595.1). NCBI lineage: Bacteria > Pseudomonadati > Pseudomonadota > Gammaproteobacteria > Enterobacterales > Enterobacteriaceae > Enterobacter > Enterobacter sp. 2VL. The sequence continues at coordinate 233,548 of NZ_SCNE01000003.1, read as the reverse complement.
ACAAAAAATCAAAATAGCATTTCATTTTAGTCGTTCAGCTGAAGCTGCTGACGCCGTTTGCTGAACGTCAGCAAAAAGGCTCGCTGCAACAGAAATGTGCGGCATCTCTAAATTCTGTTATACGAAATGTAACTTTTCTTGCAACATTCTCGAGAAAAAGGCAAGAATTCTTGAAACGTTTCAGCGCTATCTTGTTTGAACTGACGGAGCAGGTTAGCGCATTTTTTCTCATTAAGGCTGAAACGATTCAAGTTCAGCAGGAGAGGAGAACCATGTTCCAGTTATCTGTTCAGGATATTCACCCGGGCGAACAGGCCGGGAATAAAGAAGAGGCCATTCGCCAGATTGCCGCCGCGCTCGTACAGGCAGGCAACGTTGCGGAAGGCTACGTTGATGGCATGCTGGCGCGCGAGCAGCAGACGTCTACCTTCCTCGGCAACGGCATTGCCATTCCGCACGGTACAACGGACACCCGCGACCAGGTACTGAAAACCGGCGTTCAGGTCTATCAGTTCCCGCAGGGCGTCGTCTGGGGTGACGGCCAGGTGGCTTATGTCGCCATCGGTATCGCCGCGAGCAGTGATGAACACCTGGGCTTGCTGCGTCAGCTGACGCACGTGTTAAGCGATGACGCCGTTGCTGAACAGCTGAAATCTGTTACCACCGCCGAAGAGCTGCGCGCCCTGCTGATGGGTGAAAAACAGAGCGAAGCGCTGAAGCTGGACAACGAAACGCTGACCCTGGACGTTGCCACAAGCGATCTGGTGACGCTGCAGGCGCTGAACGCCGGTCGCCTGAAAGAGGCCGGTGCCGCTGATGCTGCCTTCGTGACGCGCGTCATTAACGACAAACCGCTGAATCTCGGTCAGGGCATCTGGCTGAACGACAGTGCTGAAGGCAACCTGCGCAGCGCGATTGCCGTTAGCCGCGCGGCCACCGCTTTCGAGGTAGAAGGTGAACGTGCTGCGATGCTCGTCACCGTCGCCATGGCTGATGAACAGCCGGTTTCCGTGCTGAAACGCCTGGGCGATCTGCTCCTGAACAATAAAGCTGAAAAACTGCTGAACGCTGATGCCGCCACCGTGCTGGCGCTGCTGACCAGCGACGACGTGCCGACGGATGACGTGCTGAGCGCTGAGTTTGTGGTACGTAATGAACACGGCCTGCATGCCCGCCCGGGCACCATGCTGGTGAATACGGTGAAACAGTTCGATAGTGACATCACCGTGACCAACCTCGACGGTTCAGGTAAACCGGCGAATGGCCGCAGCCTGATGAAAGTTGTCGCGCTGGGCGTGAAGAAAGGCCACCGCCTGCGTTTCACCGCGCAGGGTGCGGATGCTGAACAGGCGCTGAAAGCGATTGGCGACGCCATCGCGGCAGGTCTGGGGGAGGGCGCATAATGAGCAGACGTGTTGCTACGATTACCCTCAACCCGGCTTACGATCTGGTGGGCTTCTGCCCGGAAATCGAGCGCGGCGAAGTTAACCTCGTCCGCACAACGGGCCTGCATGCAGCAGGGAAAGGCATTAACGTCGCGAAGGTTCTTAAGGATCTGGGCATCGACGTCACCGTGGGCGGTTTCCTCGGCAAAGACAACCAGGACGGTTTTCAGCAGTTGTTCAGCGAGTTGGGCATTGCGAACCGTTTCCAGGTCGTTCAGGGTCGTACCCGCATCAACGTTAAGCTGACGGAAAAAGACGGTGAAGTGACCGATCTGAACTTCTCCGGCTTCGAGGTTACGCCATCGGACTGGGAACGTTTCGTTAACGATTCGCTGACCTGGCTCGGCCAGTTTGACATGGTCTGCGTCAGCGGCAGCCTGCCGTCAGGCGTCAGCCCGGAAGCCTTCACCGACTGGATGACGCGCCTGCGCAGCCAGTGTCCGTGCATTATCTTCGACAGCAGCCGTGACGCCCTGGTAGCCGGCCTCAAGGCCTCGCCATGGCTGGTGAAACCTAACCGCCGCGAGCTGGAGATCTGGGCAGGCCGCAAGCTGCCAGAATTAAAAGATGTGATTGAAGCTGCCCATGCCCTGCGCGAGCAAGGTATTGCGCACGTGGTGATCTCTCTCGGTGCGGAAGGCGCACTGTGGGTGAACGCCTCGGGCGAATGGATCGCCAAACCACCGTCGGTTGAGGTTGTCAGCACCGTCGGCGCAGGGGATTCGATGGTTGGCGGCCTGATTTACGGCCTGCTGATGCGTGAATCCAGCGAGCATACGTTACGTCTTGCCACCGCCGTTGCCGCCCTGGCCGTCAGCCAGAGCAACGTCGGCATTACCGATCGTACCCAGTTGGCCGCGATGATGGCGCGCGTTGACTTAAAACCTTTTAACTAACAGCAGGAGAGGAATAATGAAAACGCTGCTGATTATTGACTCCGGACTCGGACAGGCTCGCGCCTATATGGCGAAGACGCTGCTGGGCGCGGCGGCTCACAAAGCACATCTGGATATTATCGACAACCCGGGCGATGCCGAACTGGCGATTGTGCTGGGCGACAGCATCCCGGCGGACAGCGCGCTGAACGGCAAAAAAGTATGGCTGGGCGATATCAATCGCGCGGTGGCGCATCCTGAGCTGTTCCTGAGCGAGGCCAAAGGCCACGCAACGGTGTACAGCGCACCTGTTGCTGAAGCGCCGGTTGCGGCGTCCGGCCCGAAACGTATTGTTGCCGTGACGGCCTGCCCGACGGGCGTGGCGCACACCTTTATGGCGGCTGAAGCCATTGAAACCGAAGCGAAAAAACGCGGCTGGTGGGTGAAGGTTGAAACGCGCGGTTCCGTTGGCGCGGGTAACCCTATCACGGCGGAAGAGGTAGCTGAGGCGGATCTGGTGATCGTCGCGGCGGATATCGAAGTGGATCTGGCGAAGTTCGCCGGTAAGCCGATGTACCGTACCTCGACCGGCCTGGCGCTGAAAAAGACCGCTCAGGAGTTTGATAAAGCGCTGGCGGAAGCTAAGCCGTATCAGGCAACCGGCGCGGCGAAAACCGCTACAGAAGGGAAAAAAGAGTCTGCGGGCGCGTATCGCCACCTGCTGACCGGCGTCTCTTACATGCTGCCGATGGTTGTTGCGGGCGGTCTGTGTATTGCGCTTTCCTTTGCGTTTGGTATAGAAGCGTTTAAGGAACAGGGCACCCTGGCCGCAGCGCTGATGCAGATTGGTGGCGGCTCAGCCTTCGCGCTGATGGTGCCGGTACTGGCAGGCTTTATTGCCTTCTCCATTGCTGACCGTCCGGGTCTGACCCCGGGTCTTATCGGCGGTATGCTCGCCGTGAGCACCGGTTCCGGCTTTATCGGCGGTATCATTGCGGGCTTCCTGGCGGGTTACGTCGCGAAGCTTATCAGCTCGAAGCTGAAATTGCCGCAGAGCATGGAAGCGCTGAAACCGATCCTGATCATCCCGCTGCTCTCCAGCTTGGTGGTCGGTCTGGCAATGATTTACCTGATTGGTAAACCGGTTTCGGGCATTCTGGAATGGCTGACCCACTGGCTGCAAACCATGGGGACGACGAACGCCGTTCTGCTGGGAGCACTCCTCGGTGGCATGATGTGTTTCGACATGGGCGGCCCGGTGAACAAAGCGGCCTATGCCTTTGGCGTTGGCCTGCTGAGTACCCAGACCTACGCGCCAATGGCGGCGATCATGGCGGCAGGTATGGTGCCACCGCTGGCGCTTGGACTGGCGACAATCATCGCGCGTCGTAAGTTCGACAAAGCACAGCAGGAAGGCGGTAAAGCTGCCCTGGTGCTGGGCCTGTGCTTCATCACCGAAGGGGCGATTCCGTTCGCCGCGCGTGATCCATTCCGCGTACTGCCTTGCTGCATCGTCGGTGGCGCAGTGACCGGCGCTATCTCAATGGCGGTGGGTGCGAAGCTGATGGCACCGCACGGCGGTCTGTTCGTGCTGCTGATCCCTGGCGCAATCACCCCGGTGCTGGGCTATCTGCTGGCGATCGTCGCCGGTACGCTGGTGGCGGGTTTCTCTTACGCCGTGCTGAAACGCCCGGAAGCTGAAGCCGTCGCCAAAGTGGCATAAGCAGTAAGATGAAAAAAAGCCGGGTTGCATGAGCACCCGGCTTTTTTTATGCCGCCTGTTCGGCGGTTTGCTGCGCTTTCAGCCAGGCAATCTCTTCGACCCAGATATCGGGATTGATGGTTTCCAGCACCATCGGGATCCCGTCGAAGCGCGGGTCCTGCATGATAAAGCGGAACGCATCGTGACCGATGTTCCCTTCGCCCAGGCTGTGGTGACGGTCCACCCGGCTGCCGAAGGCGCTTTTGGCATCGTTTAGGTGCATGCCGCGCAGGTACTGAAAGCCGACGATGCGCTCGAACTCATCGAAGGTGTGCTGACACGCCTCGGTGGTACGCAGATCGTAACCCGCCGCAAAGGCGTGGCAGGTATCGATGCACACGCCCACGCGGGTTTTGTCTTCCACGCCGTCGATAATCGCTGCCAGATGTTCAAACTTAAAGCCAAGGTTGCTGCCCTGACCGGCGGTGTTTTCAATCACCGCCGTCACGCCCTGCGTCTTGTCCAGCGTAATGTTGATGGATTCAGCGATGCGCGCCAGACAAGCGTCTTCATCAATTTGCTTCAGATGGCTACCCGGATGGAAATTCAGCAGCGTCAGCCCGAGCTGTTCGCAGCGCTGAACTTCATCGAGGAAGGCTTCTCGGGATTTTTCCAGCGCCTCTTCAACCGGATGGCCGAGGTTAATGAGGTAGCTGTCGTGGGGAAGGATCTGGCCCGGCCCGAAGTGATATTTCTCGCAGGCGGCTTTGAACTCATCAATCATTTCGGTGGTCAGCGGTGCGGCACGCCACTGGCGCTGGTTCTTGGTGAACAGGGCGAAAGCGGTCGCCTCGATTTCTGCGGCGCGAATGGCGGCATTCGCCAGGCCGCCTGCAGCGCTAACGTGCGCTCCAACATATTTCATAAGGGAATTCCTGTTAACCCGAAATGCGTATGATAACGGGTTAACAGGGGAAAGATGTAGTGGTTTATGCCATCAGGCTGTGTACCGCGAGGTTAATCGCGCCACCGCCAACAATCAGCCAGATGAACAGCACCAGCGCCATCAGCAGCGGTTTTGCCCCGGCTTTTTTCAGCGCGCTGACGTGGGTGGTAACCCCCAGCGCCGCCATCGCCATTGCCAGCAGCACGGTATCGAGCGTCACCAGCATATCCACCACGGCTTTTGGCAGCAGATGGAACGAGTTAAAGATCGCCACCACGATGAACAGGATCGCAAACCACGGGATCGTGATTTTACTCTTCTGGTTGCCATCAGCGGGCGCCAGCTGTTTAACGCGTGCGGCCAGGAAAATCAGGAACGGAGCCAGCATCATCACGCGCAGCATTTTGGCGATCACCGCAGCGTTTTCCGCATCCGGGTTAATGGCGTGACCCGCCGCGACAACCTGCGCCACTTCATGCATGGTCGAGCCGATGTAGATACCGTAAGTTTCAGGGCTAAACCAGTGCACCAGCAGCGGATACATGGCCGGGTAAAGGAAAATCGCCAGGGTACCGAAGATCACGACCGTTGCCACCGCGACGGTGACTTTACTGGCCTCTGCTTTCACCACCGGCTCCGTTGCCAGCACCGCTGCTGCGCCGCAGATGCTGCTGCCTGCGCCAATCAGCCAGCTGGTTTGCTTATCCAGCCCGAAGATCTTCTGGCCGATAAAGCACGCCAGCAAGAAGGTGCTGCTCAGCGTCAGGGCATCAATGACGATGCCGCTCACGCCCACGTCCGCAATCTGGGAAAACGTGAGGCGAAAGCCGTAGAGAATAATCCCGAGCCGCAGAAGATGCTGCTTGGCGAAAATAACCCCACCGTCGCAGGATTTCCAGATGTGCGGGTAAACGGTATTCCCGACGACCATGCCAATTAAAATGGCCAGCGTTAAGGCGCTGAAGCCTGCGCCCGCCACCGCCGGAATGCTGCCGCCCCAGAGCGCCACGCCGGTAATGACGGCGCTGAGCGCAAGACCCGGCACGAAGTGCCACAATGTACGATGATGCTGTAAGGTGATTTCTGACATAACCTTCTCCTTTGTCTGGCTAAAGGTTACGGCGCTCTGGCTTAAAAATAAAATTGATTATATATTTATAATCAATCTTTATAAGTGGTAAGCAACCATGCACATTACTTTGCGTCAGCTGGAAGTGTTTGCGGAAGTGCTGAAAAGCGGCTCGACGACACAGGCGTCGCAAATGCTGTCGCTTTCGCAGTCTGCCGTCAGCGCTGCGTTAACCGATCTCGAAGGGCAGCTGGGCGTTCAGCTTTTCGACAGGGTAGGGAAGCGGCTGGTGGTGAACGAACACGGTCGGCTTTTATATCCGCGCGCGCTGGCGCTGCTGGAGCAGGCGACGGAAATCGAACAGCTGTTCCGCGAGGACAACGGCGCGATCCGCGTTTACGCCAGCAGCACCATCGGCAACTACATTCTACCCGAGGTCATTGCCCGCTACCGCCGCGACTTCCCGGCCTTGCCGCTGGAGATGAGCGTCGGCAACAGTCAGGACGTGATCAATGCGGTAATCGATTTTCGCGTGGACATTGGTCTTATCGAAGGGCCGTGCCACAACGTCGACATTATTGCTGAACCCTGGCTGGAGGATGAGCTGGTGGTGTTCGCTTCGCCAGCCTCGTCGTTATTACAGGGCGAGGTAACGCTCGAGCGCCTGGCGCAGGCCCAGTGGATCCTGCGTGAGCAGGGGTCCGGCACGCGCGAAATCGTGGATTACCTGCTGCTCTCCCATCTGCCACAGTTTCAGCTGGGGATGGAGCTGGGAAATTCCGAAGCCATTAAACATGCGGTGCGTCACGGGCTGGGCATCAGCTGTCTTTCGCGGCGGGTGATTGCTGAACAGCTTGAGGCGGGTACGCTGGTTGAAATCCCTGTTCCGCTGCCAAAACTGGTGCGCACGCTGTGGTGCATCCATCATCGTCAGAAACACCTTTCCAGTTCGTTGCAGCGTTTTTTACGCTACTGCGAGATGTAACCCTCCCCGGTGGCGCTTCGCTGACCGGGGCCAGGCGCGCTTTTCAGCCCCTGTTTTTATGCTTTACTTATAATCCTGGCCGCGTCATGAAGCTCTCTTATAACTGGGGATTTCTGCCGGAAGGAACGCGGATCGTCTGCTACAATCGCGCCTCATTTAATAAATGGACAGCATTTTCACATGGTTTCAGAAAATAAAACCACAGAAGCGCCCGCGCTACGTCGCGAACTCAAGGCGCGTCACCTGACGATGATCGCCATTGGCGGCTCCATTGGTACAGGTCTTTTCGTTGCCTCTGGCGCAACGATTTCGGCAGCAGGCCCGGGCGGGGCACTCTTCTCTTATATCCTGATTGGCCTGATGGTGTACTTCCTGATGACCAGTCTGGGCGAACTGGCCGCTTACATGCCGGTCTCGGGTTCCTTCTCCACTTACGGGCAAAAGTATGTTGAAGAAGGCTTCGGCTTCGCGCTGGGCTGGAACTACTGGTACAACTGGGCGGTAACCATCGCCGTTGACCTGGTGGCATCACAGCTGGTGATGACCTGGTGGTTCCCGGACACGCCCGGCTGGATCTGGAGTGCGTTGTTCCTTGCGGTGATTTTCCTGCTGAACTACATCTCCGTTCGCGGCTTCGGTGAAGCGGAATACTGGTTCTCTCTGATCAAAGTGACGACCGTCATCATCTTTATCGTCGTCGGTGTGGCGATGATCGTCGGCATTTTCAAAGGGGCAGAGCCGGCGGGCTGGAGCAACTGGACCATAGGCGACGCGCCGTTTGCCGGGGGCTTCTCGGCGATGATTGGCGTGGCGATGATCGTCGGCTTCTCCTTCCAGGGAACCGAGCTTATCGGCATCGCGGCTGGTGAATCTGAAGATCCGGAGAAGAACATTCCGCGCGCGGTGCGCCAGGTGTTCTGGCGTATCCTGCTGTTCTATGTGTTCGCCATTCTGATTATCAGCCTGATCATTCCTTATACCGATCCGAGCCTGCTGCGTAATGACGTGAAAGACATCAGCGTTAGCCCGTTCACCCTGGTCTTCCAGCATGCTGGCCTGCTCTCGGCGGCAGCGGTGATGAACGCCGTTATCCTGACCGCCGTGCTCTCTGCGGGTAACTCCGGGATGTACGCCTCTACCCGTATGCTCTACACCCTGGCCTGCGACGGTAAAGCGCCACGTATTTTCGCCAGACTCTCTCGCGGCGGCGTACCGCGTAACGCGCTGTACGCAACCACGGTAATCGCGGGCCTTTGCTTCCTGACCTCGATGTTCGGTAACCAGACCGTTTACCTGTGGCTGCTCAACACCTCGGGTATGACCGGCTTTATCGCCTGGCTGGGGATTGCCATCAGCCACTACCGTTTCCGCCGTGGTTACGTGATGCAGGGGCACGACATCAATGACCTGCCGTACCGCTCAGGGTTCTTCCCGCTGGGGCCGATTTTTGCCTTTGTTCTGTGCCTGATCATTACGCTTGGCCAGAACTATGAGGCGTTCCTGTCTGACACCATCGACTGGGGCGGCGTGATGGCGACCTACATCGGCATTCCGCTGTTCCTGGCGATCTGGTTTGGTTACAAACTGGTGAAAGGCACACGTTTCGTTCGCTATAGCGAAATGGATTTCCCGGAACGATTCAAAAAATAACCGCAGTTCCTCTCTTTCAGCCCGCTCACTCGAGCGGGCTTTTTTATCTCCACAGTATGCAGAACGGATATAATTTTTAACAATTAAATTGATAATAGTTATCGTTTGCTTTATCGTTATCAAAAATTATAACGTGCCAGCCGACCCGCCACAGACGTGGGCGGCATGATGGGCATTGCGAGCAATAATTCATTGATTTAGTTGTGTTCACCTCATGGAGATATGGAATGTTTAGGTTGAATCCCATCGTCAGGGGAGGCCTTTGTGCGTCCGCTATGTCCCTGGCACTGCCTGTTGTAGCGGCGGAATCCGGCGACACGCTGGTTGTCACGGCCTCGGCTACTGAGCAAAACCTGAAGGATGCGCCCGCCAGTATCAGCGTGATAACCCAGGAAGATTTGAAGCGTAAGCCGGTTCAGAACCTGAAAGATGTGTTACAGGATGTGCCGGGCGTGCAGCTCACTAACGAAGGGGATAACCGTAAAGGCGTCAGCATTCGTGGGCTGGACAGCAGCTATACGCTGATCCTGATCGACGGTAAGCGCGTGAGTTCGCGTAACGCGGTGTTCCGCCATAACGATTTCGACCTGAACTGGGTGCCTGTAGATGCCATTGAGCGTATCGAAGTGGTGCGCGGGCCGATGTCCTCGCTTTACGGGTCAGATGCGCTGGGCGGCGTGGTCAACATCATTACCAAAAAGATCGGCCAGAAATGGACCGGTACCCTCAGTGCGGATTCAACCATTCAGGAACATCGCGATCGCGGTGATACCTATAACGGCCAGTTCTATACCAGCGGTCCACTGGTGGACGGTGTGCTGGGGCTGAAAGCCTACGGCAGCCTGTCCAAACGCGAAAAAGACGACCAGCAATCATCTTCTACCTCTTCCACCGGTGAAACCCCGCGTATTGAAGGGTTCACCAGCCGCGATGCCAACGTCGAGTTCGCCTGGACGCCAACGGAGAACCACGACTTCACCGCGGGCTACGGCTTCGACCGCCAGGATCGCGATTCCGACTCCCTCGATAAAAACCGTCTCGAGCGCCAGAACTACTCCCTGAGCCACAATGGCCGCTGGGGCGTGGGCAATAGCGAGCTGAAAGTGTATGGCGAGAAGGTGGATAACAAAAATCCCGGCAACGCAAATGCGATTACCTCCGAGAGCAACGCTGTTGACGGTAAATATGTGCTGCCGTTGGGTGAAATCAACCAGTTGCTGACCTTTGGCGGCGAGTGGCGTCACGATAAGCTGAAAGATCCGGTCAACCTCACGGGCGGCTCCAGCAGCAATACCTCGGCAAGCCAGTACGCGCTCTTCCTGGAAGACGAGTGGCGCATCTTTGAGCCGCTGGCGCTGACCACCGGTATTCGTATGGATGACCACGAAACCTACGGCGACCACTGGAGCCCGCGTGCCTATCTGGTCTATAACGCAACGGATACGGTAACGGTGAAAGGGGGCTGGGCCACCGCGTTTAAAGCGCCGTCTCTGCTGCAGCTTAGCCCGGACTGGATCACCGGCTCGTGCCGCGGGGCGTGTGAGATTGTCGGTAACCCGGATCTGAAGCCTGAGACCAGCGAAAGTTTCGAACTCGGTCTCTACTATAGCGGGGAAGAGGGCTGGTTAGAGGGTGTGCAGGCGAGCATCACCACCTTCCAGAACGACGTAGACGATCGTATCAGTATCAGCCGTACGGCTAACGTCGATCAGGCGCAAAGCTACCCGAACTATGTTGGTCTGAACGCCGATGGCGAGCCTATTTTCCGCTATTACAACGTTAACAAGGCGCGCATCCGGGGTGTGGAAACTGAACTGAAATTCCCGGTGGCGGAAGACTGGAAAGTCACGCTGAACTACACCTATAACGATGGCCGCGATATCAGCAATGGCGGCAACAAACCGCTGTCCGAACTGCCGTTCCATACGGCAAACGGAACCGTTGGCTGGAAAGCCACGCAGGACTGGGCGTTTTACGTACAGGGCAACTATACCGGCGAGAAACGCGCCTTAACCAGCGGTGCCGCGACGCCGGGTGGCTATGTCGTGTGGAACACGGGTGCGTCATGGCAGGCAACGAAAGCCGTTAAGCTGCGCGCGGGCGTGCAGAACCTGCTGGATAAAGACCTCAGCCGTGACGATTACAGCTACACGGAAGATGGTCGTCGCTACTTTGTGGGCGTGGATTATAAGTTCTGATGTCGCTTTAATGCCGGGTGGCGGCTGCGCCTTACCCGGCCTACATTCGAGGGATTTGTAGGCCCGGTAAGCGAAGCGCCACCGGGCAACAAAGGGCGCACTTATCCCATTAAATGCGCCGCATGGAAGCGGAGATGATCCTCAATAAAGGACGCCATAAAGTAATAGCTGTGATCGTACCCCGGCTGAATGCGCAGGGTCAGCGGCCAGTTTTTCTGACGTGCGGCCTCTGCCAGCAGCGCAGGCTGCAGCTGACCGGCGAGGAACTGATCCGCATCGCCCTGGTCGACGAGCGTGGGGATCGCATCCGCCGAATCGCTCGCCAGCATCAGCGCACAGCTGTCCCATTCCTGCCATTGTTCAGCGTCCTCACCCAGGTAGTGCGTAAAGGCTTTTTGCCCCCACGGCACCTGAGAAGGGTTCACAATCGGCGCAAATGCCGACACGCTGGTGTATTTCCCCGGATTTTTCAGCGCCATGATCAGCGCGCCGTGGCCGCCCATCGAGTGACCGCTAATTGCACAACGCTCGCTCACCGCAAACTCTGCCTGAATCAACGCGGGCAGTTCATCGCGGATGTAATCGTACATGCGGTAATGGTTCGCCCAGGGCTGTTGGGTCGCATTGAGGTAGAAGCCTGCGCCTTTGCCTAAATCGTAGCCGGCATCGTCGGTAACCTCGTCACCGCGCGGGCTGGTGTCCGGCATGACCAGTGCAATACCCAGCTCAGCGGCGACCCGCTGCGCCCCGGCTTTGGTGGTGAAGTTTTCGTCGTTGCAGGTCAGGCCTGACAGCCAGAACAGAACGGGGGGATTTTCCGTCGGTGGCAGAAAAATGCTGAACGTCATAGCACAGTTCAGAACGGTGGAGTCGTGCCGCCAGCGCTGCTGTCGACCTTCAAAACAACGGTGCTCTTCGAGCAGTTCCATGCAGGGCTCCTTATACGAAAAACGATTCATCAAACTCATAATACAGAGTTTTCATTGACCTGTGAGTAACTTTCACTTCCGCTTCACGGCGGGATACTGCATCATAAATTTACTTTTCTTTAACAACTGGAGTGATCATGGCGCTGCGTATCGCGCTCAGCGGATTTGTGGTTCTGGTGGTTGCCATGGGCATCGGGCGGTTTGCCTTTACGCCTCAGGTGCCGCTGATGATTGCCGCCGGGCAACTCACGCTGACCAGCGCGGGGCTGGTGGCGGCGATGAACTACCTGGGCTATCTGGTAGGGGCCTGGGATGCCATGCGCGCCCATCGCTTCGTGGAAACGCGTCTCTGGTTGGGCATGGCCGGCGCGGTTGCGCTGACGCTCCTTTCCGCCGCCGCGGATAATGCGCTCGTCCACGGACTGCTGCGCTTTGTTATCGGCTGCATGAGCGGCTGGTCAATGGTGCTGATTGCCGCCTGGACCAACGAGCGTCTGGGCCAGTTGGGTAAGCCGGGCCTGAGCGCGGCGGTCTTCGCCGGGCCGGGGGCGGGTATCGCGCTGAGCGGACTGCTGGCGGTCTATATTCAGGCGAAGGGGCTGTCGGCAGGGGCGGCCTGGCAAATCTATGGCGTGCTGGCGCTGGTGCTTATCGCGCTGGTGGCGCGGTATCTGCCGCGTGCGGGTCAACTCCATCGACCCGGCACGGCGCCTGAGCCACTCACGTTGACCACGGATTTGAAACGGCTGGTCTGGAGCTACAGCCTGGCGGGATTCGGTTACATCCTGCCAGCGACCTTTCTCTCGCAAATGGCGGCCGTGCGATTCCCCGGCAGCGTCTTCGCGCAGTTTGTCTGGCCGCTGTTTGGTGCTGCCGCCGTGCTGGGCATTGCGCTCAGTATCGCCCTGCGTCATCTCTCCACCTCGAACCGCAGGCTGGCCATCGTCCTGTGGCTGCAGGGCGCAGGCGTGCTGGCGGCCTGGCTGTTACCCGGACTTAGCGGGCTGCTGATGGGCGGATTGCTGGTGGGCGGCGGCTTCCTGTGTGCGGTTCAGCTTTCCTTACTCTATGGACGCGAGCTGGCGCCGAACCATACGCGCTATATGGCGGGGCTGCTGACCACGGGCTATGCAATCGGTCAATTGATTGGCCCGGTCACCTCCGCTATTTCCACCTGGCTGACCCATCAGCTGGAGCCTGCTCTGGGGCTGGCCGGGGTCGCCTTGTTCATTGGCGGTGCGCTGGTGTGGAACCGTCAGGCCGAAAGGCAGCGGCAATTGCAATAATTATCATCGTGAATACTGGATTATGTGCGTCACCTCACGCACAATGAGCGCACACTTTTGCCACAACGAGGGCAGAAGGAAGACACACCTGCAGGAGAAAAAAATGTCATCACTCAGTAAAGAAGCTGCCCTGGTCCATGAAGCCCTGGTTGCGCGCGGTCTTGAAACGCCACTGCGCCCGCCGGTTCAGGAGCTGGATAATGAAACCCGCAAGCGTCTGATTTCCGGGCACATGACCGAGATCATGCAACTGCTGAATCTCGACCTGAGCGACGACAGTCTGATGGAGACGCCGCACCGCATCGCGAAGATGTACGTCGACGAGATTTTCTCCGGCCTCGATTACGCCAATTTCCCTAAAATCACCGTCATCGAAAATAAGATGAAGGTTGATGAAATGGTGACGGTGCGCGACATCACCCTGACCAGCACCTGCGAGCACCACTTCGTAACCATCGACGGCAAGGCGACCGTGGCGTACATCCCGAAAGACACGGTGATTGGTCTGTCCAAGATTAACCGCATCGTGCAGTTCTTCTCCCAGCGCCCGCAGGTGCAGGAGCGTCTGACGCAGCAGATCCTTACCGCGCTGCAGACTCTGCTGGGCACCAACAACGTGGCCGTCTCTATCGACGCGGTGCATTACTGCGTTAAGGCGCGCGGCGTGCGTGACGCCACCAGCGCGACCACCACCACCTCGCTCGGTGGCCTGTTTAAATCCAGCCAGAATACCCGCCAGGAGTTTCTGCGCGCCGTGCGTCACCACAACTAATCAGGCAGGGCAGGAACCATGGAGCGAAACGTCACGCTCGATTTTGTTCGCGGCGTCGCCATTCTCGGTATCCTGCTGCTCAATATTAACGCCTTCGGTTTGCCGAAGGCGGCCTACCTCAATCCGGCCTGGTATGGCGAGATCGCTCGCAGCGATGCCTGGACCTGGGCGGTGCTCGATCTCTTCGCCCAGGTCAAATTCCTGACGCTGTTTGCCCTGCTGTTTGGCGCGGGCCTTCAGCTGTTGCTCAGGCGCGGCACGCGCTGGATCCAGGCGCGCCTGACGCTGCTGGTTATACTCGGCTTTATCCATGGGTTGTTCTTTTGGGACGGCGATATTCTGCTGGCGTACGGGCTGGTGGGGCTAATCTGCTGGCGCTTGATTCGCGATGCGCCCAGCGTAAAAAGCCTGTTTAACACCGGCGTGATGCTGTACGTCATGGGGCTGGGCGTGCTGGTGCTGCTCGGTCTTATTTCGGGCGATTCAACCAACCGCGCGTGGATCCCGGACGCGGCTCACCTTCAGTACGAGCAGTTCTGGAAGCTTAAAGGCGGCACCGAGGCGATAAGCAATCGCGCGGATATGTTGGGCGACAATCTCATTGCGCTGGGCGCACAGTACGGCTGGCAGCTGGCGGGAATGATGCTGATGGGCGCGTCGCTGATGCGCACCGGCTGGCTGAAAGGCGAATTCAGCCCACGTCATTATCGTCTGACAGGGGCAGGGCTGGTGCTGCTTGGCCTGCTGATCAATCTCCCGGCGGTCGTGATGCAGTGGCATCTGTCGTGGAACTACCGCTGGTGTGCCTTCCTGCTTCAGGCTCCACGTGAGCTGAGCGCGCCGTTTCAGACCATCGGCTATGCGGCGCTGATCTACGGTTTCTGGCCACAGCTTAGCCGGCTGTGGATCGTCAGCGCCGTGGCCTGCGTAGGCCGCATGGCGCTCAGCAACTACCTCCTTCAGACGCTGATTTGCACCACGCTGTTCTATCGATTTGGCCTGTTTATGAAATTCGACCGGTTGACGCTCCTGGCATTCGTTATCCCGGTCTGGGCCGTGAACCTGGCGTTTTCCGTTATCTGGCTGCGCTATTTCCGCCAGGGACCGCTGGAGTGGGTATGGCGTCAATTAACCGCACTTGCGTCGGGTGTATCATTGAGTAATACAACCAGATAACGATCTGGATCACAATCATTAACAAAACGGATGTAAGCGTTTTCATCTGTGTGACCTTCTTCACGTAGTCCCCTTCCGCTCGCTGCCAGAATAGCCTCCTTGCTAAACACAGGGGGTGTCTGTGAGTTGCTGCAATCCTTTGAAGGATGGTGAACATGATCACCATTCGTGACGTTGCCCGTCTGGCGGGCGTTTCCGTAGCGACCGTCTCTCGCGTGCTGAACAACAGTGCGCTGGTCAGCCCTGAAACGCGTGAAGCCGTTGTAAAAGCCGTCACCCAACTGGGGTACCGACCCAATGCCAATGCTCAGGCGCTCGCGACCCAGGTCAGCGACACCATTGGCGTGGTGGTGATGGATGTGTCAGATGCTTTTTTTGGTGCACTGGTCAAAGCGGTGGACGTTGTCGCGCAGCAGCATCAGAAGTACGTGCTGATTGGCAACAGCTATCACGAGGCGGAAAAAGAGCGCTATGCCATTGAGGTGCTGATCCGCCAGCGCTGTAACGCCTTAATCGTGCACTCAAAAGCGCTCAGCGATGAGGAGCTGGCCGGGTTTATGGAGCAGATCCCCGGCATGGTGCTGATCAACCGGATTGTCTCTGGCTATGCCCATCGCTGCGTCGGGCTGGATAACGTCAGCGGCGCAATGATGGCGACGCGGATGCTGATAAACAACGGCCATCAGCGCGTCGGTTACCTTGCTTCCAGCCATCACATTGAAGATGACGATATGCGTCGGGAAGGGTGGCAAAACGCGCTGAAAGAGCAGGGCATTGTCCCGCTGGACAGCTGGATCGGCACGGGTACGCCGGACATGCAGGGAGGCGAGGCCGCGATGGTCGAGCTGCTGGGACGAAATCTTCAGCTCTCTGCCGTCTTTGCCTATAACGACAGCATGGCGGCGGGGGCGCTGACCGCCCTGAAGGACAACGGTATTGCGGTGCCGCAGCATTTATCGCTGATAGGATTTGATGATATTCCCATCGCGCGTTACACCGACCCGCAGTTGACTACGGTTCGCTACCCCATTGCCTCCATGGCAAAACTGGCGACGGAGCTGGCGTTACAGGGCGCAGCAGGCATGCTTGATGCGGGTGCAACCCACTGTTTCATGCCGACTTTAGTGCGTCGTCATTCGGTATCCATTCGGCAAATTGTGGCTCCGATCACTAACTGATTACACAGAGTGATGTAACCGTTTTCAATCTGTGAGTAAATTCACAGTATCTTAACAAGCCGCTGACTATGATGTCAGCGTTTTAGGGGCTGAAACGCTATGTAACGGTGATTATTCACTTTGACCATAGCAAACGTGCCGTAAACATCTAAAAAAACGCATTTCTGGAGCCTTACCGATCACGGAAGAGAGAAAGTTTATCAGTGAACTTCGGCTGCCAGTAACGTTTATTTAACATCTGCCCGCCGACCGTTATTCACAAGAACTACCCTGCATAAAAAAAACCGGAGATACCATGAATAAGAAGGTGTTGACTCTGTCTGCTGTAATGGCAAGCATGCTTTTTGGTGCAGCTGCACACGCTGCGGATACCCGTATTGGCGTGACCATTTATAAATACGACGACAACTTCATGTCTGTTGTGCGTAAAGCAATTGAAAAAGATGCCAAGGCAGCGCCAGATGTTCAGCTGCTGATGAATGATTCCCAGAACGACCAGTCCAAACAGAACGATCAGATTGACGTGCTGCTGGCAAAAGGCGTGAAAGCGCTGGCAATCAACCTGGTTGACCCGGCTGCAGCAGGCACGGTAATTGAGAAAGCGCGCGGCCAGAACGTGCCAATCGTCTTCTTCAACAAAGAACCTTCCCGTAAAGCGCTGGACAGCTATGACAAAGCGTTTTACGTCGGGACTGACTCCAAAGAGTCCGGTATTATCCAGGGCGACCTGATTGCTAAACACTGGGCGGCAAACCCGAACTGGGATCTGAACAAAGACAGTCAGATTCAGTTCGTTCTGCTGAAAGGCGAACCGGGCCACCCGGATGCTGAAGCACGTACCACCTACGTTATCAAAGAGCTGAACGACAAAGGTCTGAAAACCCAGCAGCTGGCGTTAGATACCGCCATGTGGGACACCGCTCAGGCGAAAGATAAGATGGACGCGTGGCTCTCTGGTCCGAACGCCAACAAAATCGAAGTGGTTATCGCCAACAACGATGCGATGGCAATGGGCGCGGTAGAAGCGCTGAAAGCACACAACAAATCTTCCATTCCGGTGTTCGGCGTGGATGCTCTGCCAGAAGCGCTGGCGCTGGTGAAATCTGGCGCGATGGCCGGTACCGTGCTGAACGATGCCAACAACCAGGCGAAAGCCACCTTCGATCTGGCGAAAAACCTGGCCGACGGTAAAGGTGCCGCTGATGGTACCAACTGGAAAATTGAAAACAAAATCGTTCGCGTACCTTACGTGGGCGTAGACCAGTCCAACCTGGCTGAGTTTCTCGGTAAATAAGTGAGTTAACCTGTCTCCACTGGGCGCAATTCGTTGCGCCCATTTATAACGCGCTATGCGAGGCCAACAAGGTATAATTATGGTCAGCACAACTACTCAGTCGTCCGGTGAATACCTGTTGGAAATGAGCGGTATCAACAAGTCATTTCCCGGCGTTAAGGCACTCGATAACGTTAATTTAAAAGTGCGTCCTCACTCTATTCATGCCCTGATGGGGGAGAACGGTGCGGGTAAATCAACGTTATTAAAATGTCTTTTTGGGATCTATCAAAAAGATTCTGGCAGCATTCTTTTTCAGGGGAAAGAGATCGATTTCCATTCGGCGAAAGAGGCGCTGGAAAACGGTATCTCAATGGTTCACCAGGAACTGAACCTGGTACTGCAACGGTCGGTAATGGATAATATGTGGCTGGGCCGCTATCCCACCAAAGGTGTATTTGTCGATCAGGATAAAATGTATCGCGACACCAAAGCCATATTCGACGAGCTGGATATTGATATCGATCCGCGCGCCCGCGTGGGAACATTATCCGTTTCCCAGATGCAGATGATCGAAATTGCGAAAGCATTCTCCTATGACGCCAAAATCGTCATTATGGACGAACCCACTTCTTCCTTAACGGAAAAAGAGGTTAACCACCTTTTTACCATTATTCGTAAGTTGAAAGACCGCGGCTGCGGTATTGTCTATATCTCGCATAAAATGGAAGAGATCTTCCAACTGTGCGACGAAATTACCATCCTGCGCGACGGCCAGTGGATTGCCACCCAGCCGCTGGAAGGGCTGGACATGGACAAAATCATCGCCATGATGGTGGGCCGCTCCCTGAACCAGCGCTTCCCGGACAAAGAGAACACGCCGGGCGAAGTGATCCTTGAGGTGCGTAACCTCACCTCGCTGCGCCAGCCGTCGATTCGTGACGTGTCGTTCGATCTGCATAAAGGCGAAATTCTGGGGATCGCGGGCCTGGTCGGCGCCAAGCGCACCGATATTGTGGAAACGCTGTTTGGTATTCGCGAAAAATCCGGCGGCACTATTACGCTGCACGGCAAAAAAATTAATAACCACAACGCCAACGAAGCTATTAATCACGGCTTTGCGCTGGTGACGGAAGAGCGTCGCTCAACCGGCATTTATGCTTATCTGGATATTAATTTTAACTCGCTGATCTCCAATATCCGTAACTACAAAAGTAAAATCGGTCTGCTGGATAATTCCCGCATGAAAAGCGATACCCAGTGGGTTATTGACTCCATGCGCGTGAAAACGCCGGGCCACCGTACGCAAATCGGTTCGCTTTCCGGTGGTAACCAGCAGAAGGTGATTATTGGTCGTTGGTTATTGACTCAGCCAGAAATTCTGATGCTGGACGAACCCACCCGCGGTATCGATGTGGGTGCAAAGTTTGAGATTTATCAGCTGATCGCTGAGCTGGCGAAAAAGAATAAAGGGATCATTATTATTTCTTCCGAAATGCCGGAATTGTTAGGGATCACAGATCGTATTCTGGTTATGAGCAATGGTCTCGTTGCCGGAATTGTTGACACCAAAACGACAACGCAAAACGAAATTTTACGTCTTGCGTCTTTGCACCTTTAAGATCAGGGGCTCCTCATGAGTGCGTTAAATAAAAAAAGTTTTCTCACTTACCTGAAAGAAGGCGGTATTTACGTTGTTCTTTTAGTCTTGCTGGCCATTATTATTTTCCAGGACCCTACGTTCTTAAGTCTGCTGAACTTGAGTAACATTCTGACCCAGTCTTCCGTGCGTATTATCATCGCGCTGGGCGTGGCGGGGCTTATCGTCACCCAGGGGACAGACCTGTCGGCAGGGCGTCAGGTGGGCCTGGCGGCGGTTATCGCGGCAACGCTGCTGCAGTCGATGGAAAACGCCAACAAGGTCTTCCCGGAAATGGCAACCATGCCGATTTTCGTGGTGATCCTGATTGTCTGCGCCATCGGGGCAATCATCGGCCTGATTAACGGTATCATCATCGCTTACCTGAACGTGACGCCGTTTATCACCACCCTGGGTACGATGATCATCGTTTACGGTATCAACTCCCTTTATTACGACTTTGTTGGCGCTTCCCCCATTTCGGGCTTCGACAGCGGCTTCTCGACCTTCACGCAAGGGTTTATTGCGATGGGCAGCTTCCGCCTGTCGTACATCACCTTCTATGCGCTGATTGCGGTGGCCTTCGTCTGGGTGCTGTGGAACAAAACGCGCTTCGGTAAGAACATCTTCGCCATCGGCGGGAACCCGGAAGCGGCGAAAGTTTCTGGCGTGAACGTGGCGCTGAACCTGCTGATGATCTATGCCCTGTCCGGCGTGTTCTACGCGTTTGGCGGGATGCTGGAAGCGGGGCGTATCGGCTCTGCCACCAACAACCTCGGCTTTATGTATGAGCTGGATGCGATTGCGGCCTGCGTGGTCGGCGGCGTCTCCTTCAGCGGCGGTGTCGGTACCGTCATCGGCGTGGTAACCGGTGTGATCATCTTCACCGTGATCAACTACGGTCTGACCTATATCGGCGTGAACCCTTACTGGCAGTACATTATCAAGGGCGCGATTATCATCTTCGCGGTAGCGCTGGACTCCCTGAAATACGCGCGTAAGAAATAAGAGAAGTGATGTGAAAAAGCCCGCTCATGTAGCGGGCTTTTTTTTACCGGGCCTACAAAATCGTGATGGCAGGTCGGGTAAGGCGAAGCCGCCACCCGACGGGGTTTAGCGTTTCTTCTGCAACTCCAGCAGCTGCTCCGGTCGTACTGCCGGGTATCCCTGCGCATCTTCCGGCACTTCATGCATCGTTGGGATCGGCACCAGCGGGCCTAAAAAGCGCGGTTCGCGTTTAAAGATGTAGAGGTCAGCCAGAGCACCGAAGCGAGCGCCAAACTCACGCACGCGCACGCTGAGCATATCTTTTGGCGACGGTACGGCGTAGCACTGGGCCTGAATGCCCATATGCAACGCGATAAACAGCGCACGCTCGCAGTGGAAGCGCTGGGTGATGATGATGAAGTCGTTGGTGTCGAAGACTTTGCGGGTGCGCACAATGGAGTCCAGCGTGCGGAAGCCGGCATAATCGAGCACGATATCCGCCGGGTCAACGCCGCCGGCAATCAGATCCTTACGCATCGTCACCGGTTCGTTATAGCTTTGCTGGGCGTTATCCCCGCTCAGCAGCAGGTAGTTCACCTTGCCGCTGTTATAGGCGTTCAGCGCACCCTGAATACGGTAACGGTAATACTGGTTAATAACCCCGGTGCGATAGTACTTGGCCGTGCCGAGCACCACGCCGACCTGGCGATAGGGGAGATCCTGCAAATCGTCAAAGATGTAGGGGGCGGTTTTCCAGCTCATCCAGCGGTCAAGGCCAAGCACGACCAACAGCAGTATGCCGACCAGGACAGACAGGCTGTAAAAAACGCGCTTTAACATGAAGATGGCTCGTACCGAAGGTGAAATTTAACTCAGGCTACTTTACCCGCCTGGTTAGCGCAAGAAACGGTGAATCAACTGAGGGGTTTTTCAGCAAACGGGCGGGCTTTTCTGCCCGCCGTCAACATTACGCCAACAGTACGCGGTCGATTGTCGAGCAGCCGAGCGCCTTCAGGGTGGCGGCGGTAGCGTCCCACTGGATCAGCGGCGCATCGGCTTTTTCTGCGAGGATCGCGCGCTGGATGTCCGGGTAGTCGTAGCCGTTGAGGCTCAGGAGGTTGAGCGCGCCCTGCAACGGCGGCAGCGTCGGGTTAAACGCGGCGTTCTCTGCGTAGCTGCCGGTGAAGATGCGCCCGTCACGACACTGAAGCGCCACGCCGCTTGGCGATGTGCTGTAAGGGGTGTGGCTCATGTTAGCAGCGGCAATCGCCGCTTCGCTCAGCTCATCACCGGAGAGGGCGAAACCGTGGTTCTGCGCGTCCATCAGCAGCGTTTTGATCTCCAGATCTTTCGGGCCAAACGCATCTGGCAGGTAATCGCCCAGCGTATGCGGCTCACGGCCCGGCAGATTGATGCGCAGCTCAAGCCCGCTGTTCAGCTCGTTCATAAACTGACGGCAGTGGCCGCAGGGGGTGTAGTTGACGGTGATCGCGCGCAGGCCCTTTTCACCGCGCAGCCAGGCGTGGCTGATGGCGCTCTGTTCAGCGTGAACGGTTTGCTGCATGGTGGCCCCGAGGAACTCCATGTTCCCGCCGAAGTACCAGACGCCGCTGACGCCGCGCGCGATGGCGCCAACGTTGAAGTGGGAGAGGTCGGCGCGGGCGCAGGCGGCAGCCAGCGGCAGCAGTGCAAAAGCCAGTTCGTCTTCGTCCAGTCCCGTGGCTTGTTTAAGCGTCGTGACCTGCTCCGCCGTCAGCAGGGCGGGGAAATGCGTATCCGCCAGAACCGGGGCCAGGGCTGATTGCAAATTCTCTGCAAGCTGGGCGAAAGCTGTTTGAAAACGTGGGTGCATGGCGTTGCCTCATCAAGGTTAATGGATCGGTAGTGTACGGAGCCGATGGGCCTTAATATGTGATCCACTTCTCATAATGTATGCAACTTATGAAATCAAAATGAAATTTGCGCGACGCATCGCAAAATTTTAGCCCACCACGGCCAGGATCACCGGGAAGAGGAACGGGGCAATCAGCGAGGTCATGATCCCGCAGATGACCAGCGCCAGGGAGCTGAATGCGCCCTCCTGATAATCCATTTCGGCACAGCGCGCGGTACCCAGCGCGTGTGAGGCGGTACCCATCGCCAGACCCCGCGCGGCTTTAGTATGAATTTTCATCACATTAAGCAGGGTGTGGCCAAACACCGCCCCCAGGATACCCACGAAGATCACGCACATGGCACTGATGGCCGGGATCCCACCGATGCTGCCGCCCACGGCCATGGCAATCGGCGTGGTGACGGATTTAGGCATAATGGAGGCGGCAATCTCGGGCGATGCGCCCATCAGCAGCGCTACCGATGTGCCGGTGATCATCGCCACCAGGCTGCCCAAAAAACAGATGGTAATGATGGATTTCCAGCGGGCGCGGATCTGGTGCAGCTGTTCATATAAAGGAAACGCCAGCGCCACGACGGCAGGCTGCAGCAAATCGTTTAATATTTTGCTCCCGGCGAAGTAGCGTTCGTAAGGAATGCCGGTGAGCATCAGGAAAGGAATAATCACCACCATCGCCACCAGCAGCGGGTTAAGCAGCGGCATCTTAAAACGTGCGGCCAGTTTACGCGCGGCGAAGAAGACCACCAGGGTTAACGGCAGCGACCACCAGATATTGGCTATCATTGTTTGGTTCCTTTTTGCCCGACCACTTTACGTTCGCCGTGTACCAGATGCGAACTCCAGCTCACCACCAGCAATACCACCAGCGTACTGACCGCGCAGGAGACCACAATCGGGCCGAACTGCGCTTTGAGCAAATCGAAATACTGCATCACCCCCACGCCGATAGGCACGAACAGCAGCGCCATATAGCGGATAAGGACGAAGCAACCGGGATTGACCCACTTCGCGGGCAGCACCTGCAGCGCCAGCAGCACAAACAGGATCAGCATGCCGATAATGCTGCCGGGGATCGTGATGGGCAGCAGCGAGGCGATAAAGATCCCGGCATAGAGACAGGCGTAAATCAGGACGAATGCGCGCAGATATTGCCAGACAGTATTCAATGATTTGCTCATGGTAAAAGTCCTTGAAGAAACGCATTCATCATACAATTAAACCCAGAAGTGTGCCACGGATCACATCATGAAATTTGAGAATACCAGACATTCCAAAAGGGAACGTTGGGCATTTCACCAAATGGACAGCAGCCCGTTTGCATGCCAGTATTAGTTTCATTTATGAATCAAACGATTAACAGGCTGCGCAGGAGACGATCTATGCCGTCAATCATCATTAAAACCGCCGATGAGCTCGTCAGACAGCGCCACGCCGGGGAACTGTTAGCCTCCGTCTTTACCATGTTAGACGGATTTATCGCGCCCGGCGTGACCACCATGGCGATAAACAACCGTGTTGAGGCGTTTATCGTCGATACGCTTCAGGCCCGCCCGGCCAGTAAAGGGCAGTATGATTTCCCGTATGTGCTTAACACCTCCGTCAACGAGGTGGTCTGCCACGGCATTCCTAAAGAGTCTGAACATCTGAAGTCCGGTTCAATTGTGAACGTTGATATCACCCTTGAAAAAGAGGGCCTGATTGCCGATTCCAGCAAAATGTATCTGATTGGCGATGTTTCACCGCTGGCGCGTCGGCTGGTGAAAAAAACCTACGAAGCGATGTGGAAAGGGATCAAGGCGGTGAAGCCCGGCGCGACGCTCGGGGATATCGGCCACGCTATTCAGTCGCACGTTGAAAGCAACGGCTACAGCGTGGTGCGTGAGTACTGCGGCCACGGTATCGGCAAAGAGATGCACGAGGAGCCGCAGGTGCTGCATTACGGCAAACCTGGCGAAGGTGCGGTGCTGAAAGAGGGGATGGTGTTTACTATCGAGCCGATGGTCAACCAGGGCGACAGCCGCATCAAGACTAAAAAAGATGGCTGGACGGTGGTGACGCGCGATAAAAAATTGTCGGCGCAGTGGGAGCATACCATTGCGGTTACCGCAGACGGATTTGAGGTGCTCACCCTGCGTCCTGAAGAAACGATCCCGGATTAACCTCCGGGCTTCCCACTGACCCTGCGAGCAGATACCATAGCGCGTCTTTTTTCACAGGTACTCTGCATGCGTGTTTTACTGGCCCCAATGGAAGGCGTGCTCGATTCTCTCGTGCGCGAACTTCTGACCGAGGTGAACGATTACGATCTCTGCGTGACGGAGTTTTTACGCGTGGTCGATATGCTGTTGCCGGTAAAATCTTTTCACCGACTCTGCCCTGAGTTGCACAACCAGAGCCGGACCTCCTCCGGTACGCTGGTGCGCATCCAGCTGTTGGGCCAGTATCCCGAATGGCTGGCAGAAAACGCCGCCCGTGCCGTAGAGCTGGGCTCTTACGGCGTCGATCTCAACTGTGGCTGCCCGTCGAAAATGGTCAACGGCAGCGGCGGTGGGGCGACGCTGTTAAAAGATCCTGAGCTTATCTATCGCGGCGCAAAAGCCATGCGTGAAGCCGTGCCGTCGCATCTGCCGGTAACGGTTAAAGTGCGCCTGGGCTGGGACAGCGGCGCGCGCCAGTTTGAAATCGCCGATGCGGTACAGCAGGCCGGGGCAACCGAGCTGGTGGTGCATGGCCGTACCAAAGAGGATGGTTACAAAGCGGAGCGCATCAACTGGCAGGCCATCGGTGAGATCCGCCAGCGGCTCACCATACCGGTTATCGCTAACGGTGAAATCTGGGATTACGAGAGCGCCCAGGCCTGCCTGAAAGCGACGGGCTGTGACGCGGTGATGATTGGCCGCGGAGCGCTGAACGTGCCGAACCTTAGCCGGGTGGTGAAATATAACGCGCCGCGGATGCCCTGGGCCGACGTCGTGGCGCTGCTGCAAAAATATAGCCGCCTGGAAAAGCAGGGTGACACCGGTTTATATCACGTCGCACGCATCAAGCAGTGGCTTAGCTATTTGCGTAAAGAATACGATGAGGCGCTGGGATTATTTCAGGAGATCCGTACGCTGCAAACGTCGGCGGATATCGCGCGGGTAATTCAGTCAAAATAATAAGCGTTAATTTGCTCACAATTTTATAAATAAGAAAACATCGAAGGTTTTCAACGTGGCGCGACGGTGTTAAGGTGCCACTGTTTTCAACGCAGGATTGTTACTGGTTAACAGGCAAAACCTAAGCGTTCCGCAGCATACGCCGCTGTGGAACGCTTAGGTTTTTTTTTGCCTGTCATTTACGCAGGAGAAAAACCTGGCTTAACGCTATTCAAAGAAATTAATAAACAGATCGCGACAGGAAATTAAAAAATTTCCTGCGACCGGTTACGCACTAATACTCTTTCACAGGTGGTTATGATGGAATATAGAATTATTCCCTGTAAGCTGTGCGCGCTCGCCATATTGACGTTTTCCTCGTTGTCGATGGCGCAGGAATGGAACGGGACCGTATTAGGCTTCGAGGCCCCACCGGATCCGATTCTCGGTGACATGCTCGGAATACGAAAGATCCTTAACGATAACGGGTTTACCTATAATCTGGGTTATCTGAATGAAATTGCCTCGAACGGCGGGGGTGGCTACAACCATGATACCCATGTGGCCTATATCGATCAGTTTGCGCTGACCTTCAACCAGGACCTGGCGCGATGGACCGGCATACCGGACGCGCGGATCGAAGGCAATATCGTTAACCGCAACCACAATGACGATCTCACCACTAAACGCCTGCAGGACCCGCGGGTAAACTTTAACGATCTGACCCAGGAAAGCTGGGGTGGACAGTCGATTACGCGCCTGGGCTGGCTGACCTTCGCCAGAAGCTTTGACGATCGGCGTCTTACCTGGCGGGTGGGGATGATGAACAAGGTACAGACCTTCGATCAGATCATCCCGTGTGACTTCCAGATGCTTTCCCAGTGCGGCGGAAAATCGGCCAACTCGCTCACCTGGAACAACTGGAACGTGCATACATGGGGCACCACGCTGGAGTATAAATTGACGCCTACCGTCACGTTGAAAGGCGGCGTGATGGAGCAAAATCCCAATGCAGCAAGCCGCAGTCATGCCTGGAGTTGGTCAACGAAGGGCAGCAAAGGAGTATTACTGCCGGTCGAGATCGACGCCCGTCCGCTGATTAACGGTCTGCCGGGCGCGTACAATTTGGGCGTGGTGTTTACCAATGCATCGCAAACCGATCTTTATCGCGGGAAATCCGGCGGGGCGGGTGCGGCCGACCCGGACGGATATGATCATCACAACCGGACGTGGTTTATGTACGCCGGTCTGAACCAGCAACTCACGCAGCATCACGACGATCCAAACCGCGGGTTAAGTACCTCTGTCAGCATGAGCCTGGCCGATCAACGCAGCAACTATATGCATCAGGTCTATGCCGCCTCGCTGCGCTATCGTGGGCTGTTTGATGCCCGTCCGGAAGACTGGATAGGCTTTGGTTTGACCTGGATAGACATGAGCAATCAGTACGCGCGTAACCAGCGTGAGATGAATGCCCTGAACGGCGTCGCGGACTATAACGACCCGGCGTATCATCCGGTCCCCGGCCATTCCCTCAACGGTGAGTTTTACTATCGTTTCCGTCCCGTTGCCTGGCTTGAGCTTCAGCCGGGTATTCAGTACTGGCACCATCCGGGCGGCGTTTCACGTACTCAGGATGCATGGGTCACCGAGCTCAAAACCGTGGTGACCTTCTGATATCGCCCTGACAAGCACGATCTGCATCACGTTTTTACGCGTGACAGATTGAGGCTACGAATGAAACTGATAGAGTGCCAGAACTGGATTGTTACTGCTTAGGCAGGCAAAACCTGATTTTCTGGCTTCTGCCGGAGGTCAGGTTTTTTTGTTTCTGGGGTTCCGATGAAAATCGCCAAGATTCTGAATAATAATGTGGTGGTTGTTCTGGATGAGCGCGGGCGCGAACAGGTGGTGATGGGGCGCGGGCTGGCCTTTCAGAAGCGCATGGGTGACGCGCTGGATACCGCGCTGATTGAAAAAGTCTTTGCTCTGCAAAGCGACGAGCTGGTACGGCGTTTGGGGGAGTTGCTGAACCAGATCCCGCTGGAAGTTATGACCACCTGCGACCGCATCATTGGGCTGGCGGCGCAGCGGCTGGGCAAATTGCAGGACAGTTTGTATATCACCCTGACGGACCACTGCTTCTTTGCGATTGAGCGTCAGAAAAAAGGGCTGGCAATCAAAAACGTGCTGCTGTGGGACATCAGGCGGCTGTATCCAAAGGAGTTCGAACTGGGGCAGGAGGCAAGGGCCATTATTGCCAAACGCCTTAACGTTGAGCTGGCGGAGGATGAGGCCGGGTTTATCGCCCTGCACCTGGTCACCGCGCAGCTGAACAGTGAAATGCCGGAAGTGATGCACGTCACCCGGGTCATGCAGGAGATCCTGCAACTGGTGAAGTATCAGCTGCAACTGGAGTATGACGAGGAGTCGTTGAGCTATCAGCGCTTTGTCACCCATCTGAAATTTTTTGCCCAGCGGATGCTGACCCGCACCGTGGTGCAAGATGATGACGTTACGCTGCATACGGCGGTGAAGGACAACTACGCGAAAGCGTGGAAATGCGCCGAGAAAATCGCCCAGCATCTGAACAAAAGCTATCAGCGAGCGCTGACAACCGAAGAAATTATGTTCCTCGCTATTCACATTGAGCGGGTGAGAAAAGAGGGGCGTTAAGCCTCAACGCTGGATTGTTACTGCATCATGCAGGCAAAACCTGAGTGCGGCCTTCGACAGGAGGACGCCTCGGGTTTTTTTATTTTTATACTCAGTCAACAGGTGCCTGCGGGCATCGGATGTAAGGAAATTGCGATGGAATACCAGGCATTAGCAAAGGATATTCTCAGCCACGTTGGCGGAAAAGAGAACATCGTCAGTCTTGTTCACTGCGCTACCCGGCTTCGCTTCAAACTGAAAGATAATCAAAAAGCGGATGCCGACGGGCTGAAGAAAAATCCGGGCGTCATTATGGTGGTTGAAAGCGGCGGACAGTTTCAGGTGGTGATTGGCAATCACGTTCACACAGTCTGGCAGGCGGTGCGCGATGCCGCAGGGCTAACGGATGATGCCCCCGTGGTGGACGACAAGGGTGATAAAGGTCATTTACTGGGGCGCCTGATAGATATCGTCTCTGGCATTTTCACCCCTTTTATCGGCATTCTGGCGGCCTCCGGTATCCTGAAAGGACTGCTGGCGCTGGCGCTGGTGTGCGGCTGGCTCAGTGTGGAAAGCGGGACCTATAAAATCTGGTTCGCCGCGAGCGACGCGCTGTTCTTCTTCTTCCCGCTGGTGCTGGGCTACACCGCCGGGAAAAAGTTTGGCGGCAACCCGTTTATCACCATGGTGATCGGCGGGGCGCTGACCCATCCGATGATGATTGCCGCATTTGTCGCCAGCCAGCAGTCGGGCGCGGTTGCCCAGACGTTTCTCGGCCTTCCGGTCACCTGGTTTAACTACAGTTCGTCGGTGATCCCCATTATTCTCGCGGCGTGGGTAAGCTGCTGGCTGGAAAAGCGGAGCACGGCGCTTTTGCCTCCGTCGATGAAAAACTTTTTTGCGCCGCTGATCTGTTTAGCCGTCACCGTACCGCTGACGTTTCTGGTGATCGGCCCTCTCGCCACCTGGCTGAGCCAGCTGCTGGCGAACGGTTATCAGTGGATCTATGTGCTGGCTCCGTGGCTGGCGGGCGCGGCAATGGGCGCGCTGTGGCAGGTTTGCGTGATTTTCGGCCTGCACTGGGGGCTGGTGCCGCTGATGATCAATAACCTGGCGGTGCTGGGCCATGACTCGATGCTGCCAATGCTGCTTCCCGCCGTCTTTGGTCAGGTGGGCGCGGCGCTGGGGATCTTCCTGCGTACCCGCGATGCGCGCCAGAAAATGCTGGCCGGCTCCTCCGTCACGGCAGGGATTTTTGGGATCACCGAACCGGCTGTGTATGGCCTTAACCTGCCGCTGCGCCGCCCGTTTATCTTTGGCTGCGTGGCGGGTGCGATCGGCGGGGCGATTGTCGGCTTTAGCGATACGCACGTTTACTCGTTCGGCTTTGCCAATATCTTTACCATCGCACAAATGATCCCTCCGGACGGCGTAAACGCCACGCTGTGGGGCGGCATTATCGGCACGGTGGTCGCCCTGGTGCTGAGCTGTGGCCTGACGCTGGTGGCGGGCATGCCGGGGCACACAACCTCAGAGGTCGCGGCGTCAGCGGGTGAAAACGAGGTGCTCTCTCCGATGACCGGCACCGTGCTGGCGCTTGATCAGGTGCCGGATACGACCTTTGCCAGCGGCCTGCTGGGCAGCGGTGCGGCAATTATTCCCGCCACTAATCAGGTCGTTGCGCCGTTTGCCGGCGAGGTGGCCTCTCTCTTTCAGACCAAACATGCTATCGGCCTGCTTAGCAAAAGCGGTATTGAGGTGTTGATCCACGTCGGGATCGACACCGTGAAGCTCGACGGCAGACCGTTCACCGCCCATGTGAAGGTGGGCGACAGCGTGCAGCCGGGCGACCTGCTGCTGGAATTTGACCGTCAGGCGATTATTGACGCCGGATATGACCTGACGACCCCGATTATTATCAGTAACAGCGATGAGTATCGCGACGTGGTGACCGTGGCGGCAACGTCCGTAACCGCCGGTGCGCCATTGCTCAGCGTAAGCCATCAATAACAGGAGAACGTGATGAAGACTTTCCCGGATGATTTTTTATGGGGCGGCGCGCTGGCCGCGAATCAGGTAGAGGGGGCTTATCGGGAAGATGGCAAAGGGCTGTCTACCTCTGACGTGCAGCCGCAGGGCGTGTTTGGCCCGGTGGTGGAGCGCGTGGCGGGTGACAGCGGCATCAAGGACGTCGCCATCGATTTCTACCATCGCTACCCGGAAGACATCAAACTGTTTGCCGAAATGGGCTTTAGCTGCCTGCGCGTGTCCATTGCCTGGACGCGGATCTTCCCGAACGGTGACGAGCAGCAGCCAAACGAGGCGGGGCTGGCGTACTATGACAGGCTATTTAACGAGCTGGCCGCGCACGACATCACCCCGCTGGTAACGCTGTCGCACTACGAAATGCCGTGGGGGCTGGTTAAGCAGTACGGCGGCTGGGGCAATCGCAAGACGATCGGCTTCTTTGAACATTACGCTCGCACCGTATTTGCGCGCTATGGGGAGAAGGTCAAGCTGTGGCTGACCTTCAATGAAATCAACATGTCGCTGCATGCGCCGATGACCGGCGTCGGCCTGCCGGAGTCCAGCAGTAAAGGCGAAGTGTATCAGGCGATCCACCATCAGCTGGTGGCGAGTGCCCTGGCGGTAAAAGCCTGTCACGACATCATTCCGGACGCCAGAATTGGCAACATGCTGCTGGGCGGTTTGATGTACCCGCTGACCTGCAAACCGGAAGACGTGCTTGAAGCCTTGCAGGAGAACCGTGCCTGGCAGTTCTTCGGCGATGTGCAGTGCCGCGGTGCCTATCCGGGGTATATGCTGCGTTTCTTCCGTGACAACGGTATTGAAATAGCGATAACCGATGCTGACCGCGAGGCGCTGAAATCGACCGTTGATTTTATCTCGTTCAGTTACTACATGACGGGCTGTGTCACCACCGATGAGGCGTTGAACCAGCAGGCGCGCGGCAATATTCTGAGCATGGTGCCAAACCCGCACCTGGCAAGCTCCGAGTGGGGCTGGCAGATTGACTCTGTCGGCCTGCGTACGCTGCTGAACGTGCTGTGGGATCGCTATCAAAAGCCGCTGTTTATCGTGGAGAATGGCCTCGGCGCGAAGGATAAACCGGACGCCAGCGGCGTGGTACAGGATGATTACCGCATCAGCTACCTGAACGATCATCTGGTCCAGGTGCGCGAAGCCCTTGACGATGGCGTGGAGGTGATGGGGTATACCAACTGGGGACCCATCGATCTGGTCAGCGCATCGAAAGCGGAACTGTCCAAACGCTACGGCTTTATTTACGTTGATCGCGATGACAGCGGAGAAGGTACGCTGGCGCGAAGCCGCAAGAAAAGTTTCTACTGGTATAAAGAGGTGATTGCCACCCAAGGCGGCTCCCTCAAGGACTGATTGAAAAAGTGTTTGCCCGGCAACTCGCCGGGCAAACGCGTCAGAAAATCATCTTGAATACACCGGTGACCACCAGCAGCCCAATCAGAAATATAATTAAAATAACCCACAATAGTATTTTCATTCGCTTCTCCTGCGCATGTTTGTTTGTTCCCGGTAAGTGTAGCAGTCAATTTATAAGCGTGATGAATGCATCCATATAATTAATTACTAAGGGAAATAATTTTCTGATTATGAAAATGTATGACAAAGTGCGGATTGCCACGCGTTACTAAAAAAAGGGACGGTTTCAAGCGTAATTTGCGCCTTTATTTTTTGAGTGCATAACGTCATGAAGCGTTCTCTTATTCTTTCTCTTAATACCTCTCTGATTTTATTCCTGACCGCGTGTGCCCCGCAGCATCCCACAGTGACGGGGATAACTGCGCAACCGGTCGCCTCTACCGTTAACGCCCACCTGTCCCGTATCGACTGGCCAAAAAGCGAATGGTGGAAAGACTTCAACGATCCGCAGCTTAACGAACTGATTGCCAAAGCCTTGCAGGACGCGCCGGATATGCAGATTGCCCGGCAGCGAATCACTCTGGCCGAGGCGCAGGCTAAAGCCACGATGGCCGCCGACGGCCCGCAAATCGATTTTTCAGCCGATGCCGAGCGGCAAAAAATGTCGGCAGAAGGGCTGATGGGGCCGTTTGCCTTAACTGACCCGGCAGCGGGCACTACCGGGCCATGGTATACCAACGGCACCTTTGGCCTGACGGCGGGCTGGGATCTGGATTTGTGGGGGAAAAACCGCGCGCAGGTCGAGTCCCGTATCGGCAGGGTCAATGCCCAAAAAGCCGAACTGGAACAGACCCGCCAGCTTCTTGCCAGCAGCGTGGCGCGGCTCTACTGGGCGTGGCAAACCCAGTCTGCGGTCGCCGGGGTGCTTACCCGGATCAAGCATGAGCAGGAGAATATCATTGGGGCCGACGTGGAGTTATATCAGCACGGGATCACTTCCTCTGTGGAGGGGATAGAAACCGATATCAACGCCAGCAAAACCGATGAACACATAGCCGATGTGAACGGCAAAATGAGAACGATTGAGGCCCGGCTGGAAGCCTTGACCCATACTACGTCGCTGAAACTCACGCCTCATGCGCTGCCCGCTGTTGAAGCGTCACTGCCGACCACGCTGGGCTACGAACTCCTGGCCCGCCGGCCCGATCTGCAAGAGGCCCGCTGGTATATCGAAGCCTCCATGAGCGAGGTCGACGCCGCCAAAGCCGCTTTTTATCCGGATGTGAACGTCATGGCGTTTCTGCAACAGGATGCCCTTCACCTGAGCGATCTGTTCCGCTCGTCGGCGCAGCAGATGGGCGTGACGGCCGGGCTGACGTTACCGATTTTTGACAGCGGCAGGCTGAACGCCAGCCTGGATATCGCTCAGGCCCAAAATAATCTTTCGGTGGCGAACTACAACAAAGCCGTGGTGGAGGCCGTCAATCAGGTGGCGCGCACCGCCAGCGAAGTGGAAACCCTGACGGCGAAAAACCAGCATCAGCAGAAGGTTGAAAAAGAGGCGGCGCGCGTGGTGTCACTGGCGCAGGCGCGCTTCAGGGCGGGGATCGTGGCAGGCTCGCGCGTCAGCGAAGCCAGCATTCCGGCGCTGAAGGAGCGTATCGCCGGGTTGACGCTTCAGGGCGAGTACGTCGACGCCACGCTGCAGCTGACGTCTGCCCTGGGCGGCGGATATCGCCACGGCTAAATCCGGGCGTTATCTATACTTACCTCTCTGCACATTTTCAGGAGGTGAGTATGACCCGAGTTGCAATTGTCACCGCTTCAGATTCCGGGATAGGTAAAACCACGGCGCTGATGCTGGCTGAAAGAGGCTTTGATATCGGCGTAACCTGGCACTCCGACGAGAAAGGCGCGCTCGAAACCTGCCGTGAGGTGGAGGCGCTCGGACAGCGGGCGGAAGCCATCCATCTGGATTTGAGTACGCTCCCGGAAGGGGCAAAGGCGATTGAAACGCTTATCGCGCGTTTTGGGCGGCTGGACGTGCTGGTCAACAACGCTGGTGCGATGACCAAGGCGCCGTTTCTCGAGATGAAATATGAGGACTGGCGGGGCATTTTCACCGTGGACGTTGACGGGGCGTTTCTCTGTTCGCAGATCGCCGCCCGCCAGATGGTGAAGCAGGGGGAGGGCGGAAGGATCGTGAACATCACTTCGGTGCATGAGCATACGCCTTTACCCGATGCCAGCGCCTACACGGCGGCAAAACACGCCCTGGGCGGGCTAACCAAGTCGATGGCGCTGGAGCTGGTGGGCCACAACATTCTGGTGAATGCCGTGGCCCCCGGCGCTATCGCCACCCCGATGAACGACATGGACGACAGCGAGGTGAAGGCGGGTTCGATGCCGGCTATCCCGCTGGCGAGACCGGGGCACACCAAAGAGATTGCCAGCCTGGTGGCGTGGCTTTGCGACAATGATGCCAGCTATACCACGGGGCAATCGTTTATTGTCGACGGCGGATTTATGCTGGCGAATCCGCAGTTTAAACCTGCGGAGTAGGTTTTCCCTCACCCTGACCCTCTCCCAAATGGAGAGGGAACGTGATACCCGAGGGGGCGGGGGTAAGGGCATCAGGCCGCACTACTCCTCCCGCTTTTTCTCACGGTGCTTCAGCCACAGCCTCACCGCAATCACTGCCACGACCACCAGAATCAGCCACGCCCAGTGTTTGAGATGCTGATCGAGGTTATGCAGCCACGGGCCAATCACTTCGCCACCCGCGTAGCCGAGAGTGGTAAAGATCAGCGCCCAGGCGATCGCGCCAAGGATATTCAGCGGCAGGAAAATTTTAGGGGGTAACCGGCTGGCCCCGATCAGTATCGGCCCGATGATGCGGAATCCGTACATAAAGCGGGTGCCAATGACGAAAAGATAGGGATGGCGCTGGATAAGCCTCTGCGCCCGGTTGATTTTCTTGCGGTGCTTCGAAAACCGCCTGAGCAGCGTTGGCCCAAAGCGTAACCCGAGGAAGTAGAGAAGCTGGTCGCCTATCATGCCGCCCAGCGCCACGGCGGCGACAACCAGCGGAAATTTCAGCAATCCCTGATGTGCCGCAACACCCCCTAACAGGGTGATGGTTTCGCCTTCTGCCACGCTTCCGACAACCAGCGCAGCGTATCCATAGTGTTCAATCAGACCATTAATATCCATTAAGTAAGCGTAGTCTCCCTCAGCGTGCCTGCATTAATCATATACCCCATGAATAAATAACGCGGCAATCAAGGCAAATTTCCTGCTGTACATAAAATAATCGACAGCCTGCATTATACTTAGGCTATCGCTGACGGGCCGACAACAAGGGGGCGCTATGAACCATGTATGGGGACTCTTCTCCCATCCCGATCGTGAAATGCACGTAATCAGAAGCGAGAACGAAACGGTTGCGCATCATTACACGCACCATGTACTGCTGATGGCGGCGGTGCCGGTGATCTGCGCGTTTATTGGTACGACTCAAATCGGCTGGAACTTTGGTGATGGCACCGTGGTCCAGCTCTCCTGGTTCACCGGGCTGGGGCTTGCGGTGCTGTTCTATGGCCTGATGCTGGCCGGTGTTGCCATCATGGGACGCGTCATCTACTGGATGGCACGCAACTACCCGCAGCGTCCATCGCTGGCGAACTGCATGATTTTCGCCGGATACGTCGCGACGCCGCTATTCTTAAGCGGTATTGTTGCGCTCTATCCGCTGGTCTGGCTGTGCGCGCTGGTCGGTACGGTCGCACTCTTTTATACCGGCTATTTGCTGTACCTGGGTATTCCCACCTTCCTGAATATCAATAAAGAAGAGGGCCTGAGCTTCTCCAGCTCAACGCTCGCCATTGGCGTACTGGTCCTGGAGGCGTTACTGGCGCTGACGGTGATTCTTTGGGGCTATGGTTACCGTCTCTTCTAGGCGTATTGCATTGCTGGCGTAAATGCCAGCAATGCAGCATCTGTTCACGATTAACTGCTGGCGACAACGCACAGTGCCCGCTATGATGCCGAAGCCAGCCTGCATTTACCCATCCATGCAGGCGGTGTACGTCATTACGTGCGTGAATAATTACCAGAAGTCTCACCATGTTAAAATTCCGAGTCTCTTTACTTAGCCTGGCGCTGTTGCTGGGAGCGTCTGTTGCCGCACCGGTGATGGCCAAAACGCCCGCGGTAACCACCGCTGCGCAACCGCAAATTGCGTCCGGCAGCGCGATGATCGTGGATCTGAACACCAACAAGGTGATTTACGCCAGCCATCCGGACCTGGTGCGCCCGATCGCCTCGATAACCAAATTAATGACCGCGATGGTGGTGCTTGATGCACGACTGCCGCTGGATGAAAAGCTGAAGGTGGATATCAGCCACACGCCGGAGATGAAAGGGATCTACTCTCGCGTGCGTCTGAACAGTGAGATCAGCCGTAAAAATATGCTGCTGCTGGCGCTGATGTCCTCTGAGAACCGTGCGGCGGCGAGCCTGGCGCATCATTATCCGGGCGGCTATGACGCGTTTATTCGTGCCATGAATGCCAAAGCCAAATCGCTGGGGATGACCAACACCCGCTTTGTGGAGCCTACGGGCCTGTCGATTCATAACGTCTCGACGGCGCGGGATTTGACGAAGCTGCTGGTCGCCAGCAAACGCTATCCGCTGCTCGGCCAGCTCAGCACCACGCGTGAAGATATGGCGACGTTCTCGAACCCTCCGTACACGCTGCCGTTCCGCAACACCAACCATCTGGTGTATCGCGATAACTGGAATATCCAGTTAACCAAAACGGGCTTTACCAACGCGGCGGGACACTGCCTGGTGATGCGCACCGTGTTCAACGGCAAACCGGTGGCGCTGGTGGTGATGGATGCGTTCGGGAAATACACCCACTTCGCGGATGCCAGCCGCCTGCGTACCTGGATTGAGACCGGGAAAGTGCAGCCGGTGCCGGCTTCAGC
This sequence comes from Enterobacter sp. 2VL, assembly GCF_005503595.1. Classification (NCBI taxonomy): domain Bacteria; kingdom Pseudomonadati; phylum Pseudomonadota; class Gammaproteobacteria; order Enterobacterales; family Enterobacteriaceae; genus Enterobacter; species Enterobacter sp. 2VL. The sequence goes on along the minus strand of NZ_SCNE01000003.1, from coordinate 197,341 downwards.
GCTGGCGTATAAGAAGCAGAAAGCAGAGCAGATGGCGACCGCGCAGAACGATTGAGCCGTTTGTGAGCGCCGGGTGGCGGCTTCGCCTTACCCGGCCTACAAGGGCGTCGCATGCAGGCCCGGTAATCGAAGCCGCCCAGGGCAACAGCGACTTACTCCGGCAGCGTCCAGTCCCCGTCGTTAAGCGGGCGCTGCATAATCAGCGTATCCCGCCAGTCCCCTTTCTTGTAGCCCACGCTTCGCAGCTGGCCGACGACTTCAAAGCCGTGCTTTTTATGTAAACGCAGCGACCCGGCATTGTTATTCCCGTCACCGACAACCGCAATCATCTGTCGCCATGGACCCTTTTCACAGCGCGCAATCAGCGCATCCATCAGCGCCGATCCAAAACCGCGTCCGGTGGTGCTGGCGTCAACGTAAATCGATTCTTCAAGCGTGAAACGGTAGGCGGGGCGGGGGCGGTAGTAGGTCGCATAGCAATAGCCCACCACAATCCCACGATAGAGCACAACCAGCCATGGCAGACCCTTGTCGGCAACGTTTTGCATGCGCTGACGCATTTCATCGACGGTGGGGGGAACCTCTTCAAACGACGCGCGGCCGTGAAGGACATGCCATGCATAGATGGCCGAAATGGCATGCGCATCGTCAGGAAGGGCGTCGCGCACGTCGACTTCAGTTTCAGACAAAATATCAACAGCCGACATGATGTGCCTGCTCCTCAACATGGAAAGCCAGAGAAACGTTTCTCTGGCGTCAGGCACCTACTCTAGTACGTTTGAGGACTGCTTAACAATCTCTTAAATTTGGCTGTAGGAACTAATCAGAGGCTTGCGTATTGTGCGGCTCCGCGTCGGCCGACTCTTTCCAGTATTTATTCCGCGTAGTCTTACCAATGCCGGGATTCATACTGTTTGTAGGGTCATTTTCGCGATAAAACCGTTTAAGCGTCTCGGGCGCTTCGTATAAATGCCCAACGTTATGTTCCGCCGGATATTGTGCCCCGCGGGCGCGCAGCAGCGTCAGCATCTGCTCTTTCAGGGCGTGTGCATCGACCCCTTTCTTGACGATGTAATCCTGATGGAAGACGTAACACATAAAGTGACCGTAGTAGAGCTTGTGCACCAGCTTGCTGTCGAACTCCGGCGGCAGGTGTTCAAACCATTCGGTATCGTTACGCCGCAGGGCGATGTCCAGCGCCAGAATATCCTCCACCTCGTCGGAATGAACCGCCTGATAGCGAATGGCCGCGCCCGCCGCCGCGAAGCGGTGCAGGAAGGCTTTGCTGCCTTCTTCCGGCGTACAGGCAAAGAAATCCCCGTCGGCGGTTTTGAAGAACTCGGTCAGCCAGGTCTGCGCTTCGGCAATGCCATCGCCGGCCATCTTCAGCAGCAGATGATGTTCGTACTTGTCGCGCCAGGTTTTCATTCTTTCAGGTAAATGCGCCGGGAAGACGTTGCCGAGTTTCTGCATGAAGCGGTCGGTAAAGTGCGGCTTAAACAGCGGCACTTTTTCCAGCATTGCGTCGGTGCGGCCCTTCATCGTAAAGAAGAACGGCATTTTGTCGGTACCGAGCTTGTCGATCATCAGGAAGGTGTCTTTACCGTAACGCTCGGCGATGTCGTAGATATCGCGGTGCATATACTCGCCTGCCACCGGCAGATGGGTAAAGTTGCCAAGAATGTGGCGGCGGATCTCGGTCAGTACGCCAGGCTCATTGGTGCCGATGTAGAACACCTGCTGGTTTTTTTCAGCCGGGAAAGTGTCCAGGCGCACGGCGAAGACGGCAAGCTTGCCCGCGCAGCCGGAGGATTCAAACAGGCGATCCGGGTCAGCGTTATAGCGCGCCGGGGTCTGGGCTTCAATGTCGCGCACGCGGGTTACGTAGTCATGGTCGTGAGCATGACGTCCGTCGTGCTGAACGTCTTCATCCCGCACGCGATCGTCGTCGAGCTTGCTGAGAATTTGCTCCGGCGTCACGCCCAGATCGATCCCCAGATGGTTCACCAGCGTCAGTTTGCCGTTCTCGTCGATACGGGCGAAAAGGGACATTTCGGTGTAAGCCGGGCCGCGCTGCACCAGCGAGCCGCCGGAGTTGTTGCAGATCCCGCCCACCACGGAGGCGCCAATGCAGGAGGAGCCGATCACCGAATGCGGTTCGCGTCCCAACGGCTTGAGCGCTTTTTCCAGGGAATACAGGGTGGTGCCGGGGAAGGCAAGCACCTGTTCGCCTTTATCCAGCAGGTGCAGTTTGTCGAGACGCAGCGTGCTGATAATCACGATGTCGCGATCGTAATCATTGCCGTTCGGCGTTGAGCCTTCCGTCAGACCGGTATTGGCGGCCTGCATCAGAATAATTTTGTCGGCGGTGACGCAGGCGCTCAGTACACGCCACAGTTCCAGCAGCGTGCCGGGGAAGACCACCGCCAGGGCGTCGCCCTGTCCGGAACGAAAGCCCTTGCGGTAGCGCGCGGTTTTGGCCGGGTCGGTAAGCAGGTGAGAGGAGCCAACCAGGCGCGACAGTTCGTTAATAAATGCGGTGTTATCGTGAGATCGAACAGAAGACATCTTCCACTCCTTGTGGTGGGGCAAATTTCTCGCTGTAAAGCATAGCGCGATTAATCGTCAAGCGGTCTACTATTCATGAGAAAAATCAGAGAATAACCCTGCACGGATCAAAGGGTTTATGGCACACTGCGCTTTTCGCACGGGCTGGCCGAGGGCTGCCGGCGGTTATTGATGAGAGAGTAAAACGACATGAAATGGCTATGTTCGGTAGGTGTCGCCGTTAGCCTGGCGCTGCAACCTGCGCTGGCAGACGATTTGTTTGGTAATCATCCGCTCACGCCTGAAGCCCGTGATGCATTTGTCACCGAGCTGCTCAAGAAGATGACGGTCGATGAGAAAATTGGCCAGCTGCGTCTGATCAGCGTCGGCCCGGATAACCCGAAAGAGGCTATCCGCGACATGATCAAGGAGAGCCAGGTCGGGGCCATTTTTAACACCGTTACCCGCCAGGATATCCGCAAAATGCAGGATCAGGTGATGGAACTCAGCCGCCTGAAAATCCCTCTCTTTTTCGCCTATGACGTGCTGCACGGCCAGCGCACCGTCTTCCCAATCAGCCTCGGCTTAGCCTCCTCCTTTAACCTCGACGCGGTAAAAACCGTCGGGCGTATTTCCGCCTATGAAGCGGCGGACGACGGCCTGAACATGACCTGGGCACCGATGGTCGACGTCTCCCGCGATCCGCGCTGGGGCCGCGCGTCGGAAGGCTTCGGTGAAGACACCTACTTAACCGCCACGATGGGGAAAACCATGGTGGAAGCGATGCAGGGCAAAAGCCCGGCGGACCGCTACTCGGTAATGACCAGCGTCAAACACTTCGCGGCCTACGGCGCGGTGGAAGGCGGGAAAGAGTACAACACCGTGGACATGAGCCCGCAGCGCCTGTTCAACGACTATATGCCGCCGTATAAAGCGGGGCTGGATGCGGGCAGCGGCGCGGTGATGGTGGCGCTGAACTCCCTGAACGGCACGCCTGCAACCTCCGACGCCTGGCTGCTGAAAGACGTGTTGCGTGACCAGTGGGGCTTTAAGGGCATCACCGTCTCGGATCACGGCGCGATTAAAGAGCTGATTAAACACGGCACGGCCGCCGATCCGGAAGATGCGGTACGCGTGGCGCTCAAGTCCGGCATCAACATGAGCATGAGCGACGAGTATTACAGCAAATACCTGCCGGGGCTGGTGAAAAGCGGCAAAGTGACGATGGCCGAGCTGGACGACGCCACCCGCCACGTGCTGAACGTCAAATATGACATGGGGCTGTTTAACGATCCGTACAGCCACCTCGGGCCGAAAGACTCTGACCCGGCGGACACCAACGCCGAAAGCCGTCTGCACCGCAAAGAAGCGCGCGAAGTGGCGCGTGAAAGCCTGGTGCTGCTGAAAAACCGCCTCGACACGCTGCCGCTGAAGAAATCCGGCACCATTGCCGTGGTCGGCCCGCTGGCCGACAGCAAGCGCGACGTGATGGGCAGCTGGTCCGCCGCGGGCGTGGCCGATCAGTCCGTAACCGTGCTGACCGGCATTAAGAGCGCCGTTGGGGATAATGCGAAAGTGGTGTACGCCAAAGGGGCGAACGTCACCAACGATAAAGATATCGTCACCTTCCTCAATCAGTATGAAGAAGCCGTGAAGGTCGATCCGCGTACGCCGAAGGAGATGATCGACGAAGCGGTTAACGCCGCGAAGCAGTCCGACGTGGTGGTGGCCGTGGTGGGTGAAGCGCAGGGGATGGCGCACGAAGCCTCCAGCCGTACCGACATTACGATTCCGCAGAGCCAGCGCGATCTGATCGCCGCCCTGAAAGCGACCGGTAAGCCGCTGGTACTGGTGCTGATGAACGGTCGTCCGCTGGCGCTGGTGAAAGAAGATCAGCAGGCTGATGCGATTCTCGAAACCTGGTTTGCCGGGACCGAAGGCGGTAACGCCATCGCCGACGTGCTGTTTGGCGATTACAACCCGTCCGGCAAGCTGCCAATGTCCTTCCCGCGCTCCGTCGGGCAGATCCCGGTGTACTACAGCCACCTTAATACTGGCCGTCCGTATAACGCCGATAAGCCGAATAAGTACACCTCTCGTTACTTCGACGAAGCCAACGGCCCGCTGTATCCGTTTGGCTATGGCCTGAGCTACACCACTTTCACGGTGTCTGACGTGAAAATGTCGGCTCCGACCATGACCCGTGACGGCAGCGTCACCGCCAGCGTGGACGTGACCAACAGCGGCAAGCGTGACGGCGCAACGGTGATCCAGATGTACGTTCAGGACGTTACCGCGTCCATGAGCCGTCCGGTGAAGCAGCTGCGTGGTTTTGAGAAGGTGGATCTCAAGCCTGGTGAGACCAAAACGGTGAGTTTCCCGATTGACGTCAACGCGCTGAAGTTCTGGAACCAGCAGATGAAATACGATGCTGAACCGGGCAAGTTCAACGTCTTTATCGGCGTAGATTCCGCCCGCGTGAATAAAGGCGAGTTCGAGCTGCAGTAACCCTTCCTTTCTCTGACATCCCCCGCAGGCCGGGGGATGTATCTTACCTTATGCTAAAAAGGCATTTTGACGGTTAAATCCGCCGTTTTAAGCTACGCTTTTCTCTCAAGCCTCTGAAAAAGGCGATAAAAAAATGAGGACAGCGGAATGACGAAGACAAAGGGGATTTTAGGCGCGGCGGCATTACTGGCGGCGCTGAGCCTGCCATTGCAGGCCGCCGAGCCGGTGAAGGTTGGCTCAAAGATCGATACCGAAGGGGCGCTGCTCGGCAATATCATCTTGCAGGTGCTTGAGAGCCATGGCGTGAAAACCGTCAATAAAGTGCAGCTTGGTACCACGCCGGTGGTGCGCGGCGCGATCGTCTCGGGCGAGCTGGATATCTATCCTGAATACACCGGTAACGGCGCTTTCTTCTTTAAAGATGAAAACGACGCGGCATGGAAAAACGCCAAAGCCGGTTATGAGAAGGTCAAAAAGCTGGATGCGGAACAGAACAAACTGGTCTGGCTGACGCCTGCACCAGCTAACAACACCTGGACCATTGCGGTGCGCAAAGATGTTGCTGAGAAAGGCAAGCTGACGTCGCTTGAGGATCTGAGCCGTTATCTGAAAGAGAAGGGCGACATCAAGCTTGCCGCCTCTGCGGAGTTCATCGAACGCCCTGACGCGCTTCCAGCCTTTGAAAAAGCCTACGATTTTAAACTCGACCAGTCGCAACTCCTCTCCCTGGCGGGCGGCGATACCGCGGTGACCATTAAGGCGGCCGCGCAGCAGACCTCCGGCGTGAATGCGGCGATGGCCTACGGCACCGACGGCCCGGTGGCCGCGCTGGGCCTGCAAACCTTAACCGATCCAAAAGGCGTCCAGCCGATTTATGCCCCGGCACCGGTAGTGCGAGAGGCGGTCCTCAAAGCCTATCCGCAGATTGGCGACTGGCTTAAGCCGGTCTTTGAAAAGCTGGATGAAAAAACGCTGCAGCAGCTCAATGCCAACATTGCCGTTGAAGGACTGGATGCCAAAAAAGTGGCTGCCGACTTCCTGAAACAACAAGGGCTTGTGAAGTAACAGGGAAAGGCTGTGCCAATAAAATGTCATAACCGCGTACTGCTGCTGTTGGTAATTGTCGCCCTCGCCGCCGTCGCGTTACCCTTTGTGAACGTTGCGCCCAATCGCCTGGTCTCGGGCGAAGGGCGCGCGATCTGGACTATCTGGTCATTTACGCCAGCGCTGCTTGCCGCCGCGCTGGTTGTGCTGATCGCCTTATCCCTGTGGTCATCGCGTTTATCCCTCTGGCTGTCACTCGTGCTTTGTGAAGCGCTGTTTATTGCGCTGTTCTGGAGCGCGGGGCTGGCGGCGACGCAGATGACCTCGCTTGAAAGCCCCCTTGCGCGAACGTCGATAGGCAGCGGTCTGTGGCTGTGGCTGGCGCTGTGCCTGCTGGCCTGCAGCGATGCGATCCGCCGCCTGATGCCGATGTCCGCCTGGCGCTGGCTGCTTAACGCCCAGCTCTGGTGTATCCCGCTGGTGCTGCTGTTCAGTGGCGAGCTGATCGACCTGTCGTTATTAAAAGAGTATGCCAATCGTCAGGAGGTATTTGACGATGCGCTCGCGCAGCACCTGACCATCCTGTTCGGTACGCTGGTGCCGGCCCTGCTGGTGGGCGTACCGCTGGGCATGTGGTGCTATCGCCATCCCTCGCGCCAGGGTGGGGTGTTTACCGTGCTTAACGTTATCCAGACCATCCCGTCCGTTGCGTTGTTCGGCCTGCTGATCGCGCCGCTGGCGGGGCTGGTGAAATCCTTTCCAGCGCTTGGCTCGTTGGGCATCGCGGGAACCGGGCTTACGCCTGCGTTGATTGCCCTGGTGCTGTATGCGCTGCTGCCGCTGGTCCGTGGCGTCGTGGCGGGGCTGGGGCAGGTCTCGTCTGACGTGCTGGAGAGCGCGCAGGCGATGGGCATGAGCGCTCGCCAGTGTTTCTGGAAAATCCAGCTGCCGCTTGCGCTTCCTTTGCTGGTGCGCAGCCTGCGGGTGGTGACGGTGCAAACCGTGGGCATGGCGGTGATTGCCGCGCTGATTGGTGCGGGCGGCTTCGGTGCGCTGGTATTCCAGGGGCTGCTCAGCAGCGCGCTGGATTTAGTGCTGCTCGGGGTGATCCCCACCATCGCGCTGGCGGTCGTGCTTGATGCGCTGTTTGCCTTGTGGCTCGCGTTGCTCAGGAGAAGAGCCAATGATTGAATTTAACGATGTCAGTAAAACCTTTGAGGGCCGTCCGGCGGCAAGCCATCTGAACCTGAATTTTTCCGAGGGCGCATTTTCCGTGCTGATCGGCACCTCAGGGTCAGGTAAATCCACCACCCTGAAGATGATCAACCGCCTGGTCGAGCACGACAGCGGGCAGATCCGCTTTGCCGGAGAAGAGATTCGCAGCCTGCCGGTGCTGGAGTTGCGCCGTCGCATGGGGTACGCCATACAGTCCATCGGCCTGTTTCCGCACTGGACGGTGGCGCAAAATATCGCCACGGTGCTACAGCTGGAAAAATGGAGTCGGCGCAGCATCGACGAGCGCGTGGATGAGCTGATGGCCCTGTTAGGGCTGGAGCCTGCGCTGCGCGACCGTTATCCGCACCAGCTTTCCGGCGGGCAGCAGCAGCGGGTCGGGGTGGCGCGCGCGCTGGCCGCCAACCCGCAGGTACTACTGATGGATGAACCTTTCGGCGCGCTCGATCCTGTTACGCGCGCGGCCCTGCAGGCAGAGATGACGCGCATCCACCGCATTCTTGGGCGCACCATCGTTCTCGTGACCCACGATATCGATGAAGCGCTGCGGCTGGCCGACCATCTGGTGTTGATGGACAACGGCGAAGTGATCCAGCAGGGGACGCCGCTGGCGCTGTTGAGCCATCCGACCAATGATTTTGTCCGCGAGTTTTTTGGCCGCAGCGAGCTGGGCGTCAGGCTGCTCTCCCTGCGCACGGTGGGCGAGTACATGCGGCGGGGCGATGCGTCGCCTGGCGGCGAACCGCTTCAGGAACAGATGAGCCTGCGCGATGCGCTTTCGGCCTTCGTGGCGCGCCAGTGCGAGGCGCTGCCGGTCTGTGATGCGCAGGGGACACTCTGTGGCGCGCTGCATTTCCGCGATCTGCTGGTGGGGGAGGTGGTGCGTGAAGTGGATGCGTGATCCGCTGCTCTGGCTGGTGGGACTTTTTCTGGTCTTGCTGTGGGCCATGCCGTACAGCGCCGGGCTGTTTAGTACCCTGTTTCCCGGCCTGCCGCGTCCGGTTTATCAGCAGGAGAGCTTTATCAATCTTGCGCTGGCGCATGCCTGGCTGGTGATCCTCTCAAGCGTCGTGGCGATTGTGATTGGCGTGGGGGCCGGGATTGCGGTAACGCGCCCATCCGGCAAGGAGTTTCGTCCTCTGGTGGAGACGATAGCCGCTATTGGACAAACTTTTCCGCCGGTCGCGGTGCTGGCCATTGCGGTGCCGGTGATGGGCTTTGGTCAGGTGCCAGCGATTGTCGCGCTGATCCTGTACGGCGTCTTGCCCATTCTTCAGGGCACGCTGGCGGGGATTGCCTCGGTTCCGGGGTCGGTGCTGAGCGTGGCGGAAGGGATGGGGATGAGCGCTTGGCAGCGGCTTGGCAAGGTTGAGTTGCCGCTTGCGGCACCGGTGATCGTGGCGGGGATCCGCACGTCGGTGATTATCAACATTGGCACCGCGACCATCGCCTCAACGGTGGGGGCTAATACGCTCGGAACGCCGATTATTATCGGCTTAAGCGGGTTTAATACGGCCTATATCATTCAGGGTGCACTGCTCGTCGCGCTGGCGGCTATTGTCGTCGATCGCCTGTTTGAGCGCCTGGCCGTTTATCTCAGCCGACACCGCCGCGTACAATAAATGAGTAACCCGCCAGCATCACGCCGCCGATACCGCTGAGGGCCATCAGCACGAAAAGTGTTATTACGGCCAGTTTAGTTGCCTTCATCATCTGCTCCTGTTGTTAACGGAACAATTATACGGTGAAGCGCAGCTGTTAATGAACCATTAAATGTCGTTAAGGCTCATTCGGACCAAGCGGGTAAACGGGGTAGCCATGCTCACGCCACTCCGTGAGCAGCTGCTGCTGCGAGGCGGTTGGCACTTCGCCGCACCACACCAGCAGGGTTTGTCCGTCGAAAAGGTCGGGGCGAAGCTGGGGGAGGGAATGTGCCAGTACGTCCACACGCCAGCCCCGCTGGGTGGCGATCCACGCTTCCAGCCATAGCCGGGTGGTATCGTGAACGTTCCAGCCGACAACCAGCGCATCTTTTCCGCCCTTGTTTCTGGCCGATGCAAGAAAGACGGCGATGTAGTTGATGAGTACCCCGTCCAGCATGCTGAGCAGCGCCTGCAGGGTGGTTTGCTGACACTGCAGCCGTCGACGCAGCGGGATGAAAAGGTGGGTGATCAAGGTCCGGGCGGGATAATCGCGCCCCTGCTCTTTAATCCAGGCACGCAGGCGCTGAAGGTTGCCCGCCTGCAGAAGCCGCAGCAGCGTTTCCTGATGCTCGCGCCAGAGATGCTGGGTGTCCGGGTCGTCCTGGCTGAGCAGATCTTTGACTTTGCCCACCTGCACGCCATTGTCGATCCAGCCTTTAATCTCGCGAATGCGGTCGATGTCTGCCTCATTGAACAGACGATGACCGCCGTCGGTTCGCTGCGGTTTCAGTAATCCATAACGTCGCTGCCACGCGCGCAGCGTGACGGGATTGATATCACAAAGGAGTGCCACTTCACCTATCGTGTAAAGCGCCATAGTTGCCCCCGGCTTGCGCGTTCCCAGCTTAACTGTAGACCCAGTTTGGCGAACCAGGAAGAATTGTCGTTTTTTTGAACGAATAATGCCCGTTATGGGTGATATTCGGCAAAAGGTGTGACAGCGAACACGAAATGCGGCTTTTTTGGAATACTTCAAAGAAAGTTTACCGCCATCAGTGTATGTTACGCGTTTTTGAAATGTGCGGTCCCTGCGTATGTACGAGTTCAATCTGGTGCTGCTGCTGCTTCAGCAGATGTGTGTGTTTCTTGTCATCGCCTGGCTGATGAGTAAAACGCGCCTGTTCATCCCGCTGATGCAAGTGACCGTTCGTCTCCCGCACAAGCTGCTTTGCTACGTCACCTTCTCCATTTTTTGCATCATGGGCACCTATTTCGGGCTGCACATTGAAGACTCCATTGCCAACACGCGCGCCATCGGCGCGGTCATGGGCGGTCTGCTCGGTGGTCCGGTCGTGGGCGGGCTGGTTGGGTTAACCGGCGGATTGCATCGCTACTCAATGGGCGGCATGACGGCGCTAAGCTGCATGATCTCGACCATTGTTGAAGGGCTGCTCGGTGGCCTGGTGCACAGCTACATGATCAAACGCGGACGCCCGGATAAAGTCTTTAGCCCGATCACCGCCGGGGCGATTACCTTCGTGGCGGAGATGGCGCAGATGGCGATTATTTTGCTGATCGCCCGGCCCTACGAAGACGCGCTGCATCTGGTGAGCAGCATTGCCGCACCGATGATGGTGACCAACACCGTCGGGGCCGCGCTGTTTATGCGTATTCTGCTCGACAAGCGCGCGATGTTTGAGAAATACACTTCGGCCTTCTCCGCAACGGCGTTAAAAGTCGCCGCGTCGACCGAAGGGATCCTGCGCCAGGGCTTTAACGAAGAAAACAGCATGAAGGTGGCGCAGGTTCTTTATCAGGAACTGGATATCGGCGCGGTCGCGATTACCGACCGTGAACGGCTATTGGCCTTTACCGGCACCGGGGACGACCACCATCTGCCGGGCAGACCGATCTCTTCCGCGTACACCCTGCGCGCCATCGAGACCGGTGAAGTGGTCTACGCCGACGGCAACGAAGTGCCGTACCGCTGCTCCCTGCATCCGCAGTGCAAGCTCGGCTCTACGCTGGTCATTCCGCTGCGCGGTGAAAACCAGCGTGTGATGGGCACCATCAAGCTTTATGAAGCGAAGAACCGCCTGTTCAGCTCGATCAACCGCACGCTGGGGGAGGGGATCGCCCAGCTGCTGTCGGCCCAGATTCTGGCAGGACAGTATGAACGGCAAAAAGCGCTGCTGACGCAGTCAGAGATCAAGCTTCTGCATGCTCAGGTCAACCCGCATTTCCTGTTTAACGCGCTCAACACGCTGAAGGCGGTCATTCGCCGTGACAGCGATCAGGCGGCCCAACTGGTGCAATTTCTGTCGACGTTTTTCCGCAAGAACCTCAAGCGTCCGTCGGAGATTGTCACCCTGGCGGATGAAGTCGAGCATGTTAACGCCTATCTGCAAATTGAGCAGGCGCGTTTTCAGTCGCGACTGCAGGTGTCGCTGTCGGTGCCGGATGAGCTGGCGTACCAGCACCTTCCGGCCTTTACCCTGCAGCCTATCGTCGAGAATGCCATCAAGCACGGCACGTCGCAGCTGTTGGGGATTGGCGAGATCACGATTTCTGCCTGCCGGTTTAATCACCATCTGGTGCTGGATATTGAAGATAACGCCGGGCTTTATGCGCCAACCGCATCAGGCGGTTTGGGCATGAGCCTGGTGGATAAACGCCTGCGTGCGCATTTTGGTGACGACTGCGGGATCACCGTCGCCTGCGAGCCAGACCACTTTACCCGCATTACCTTACGACTGCCGCTGGAGGAAAACGCATGCTGAGAGTGCTGATTGTGGATGATGAGCCGCTCGCACGGGAAAACCTGGGCGTTCTGTTGCAGGAGCACAGTGATATTGAGGTGGTAGGAGAGTGTGCCAACGCCATCGAGGCGATTGGCGCGGTGCACAAGTTGCGCCCGGACGTGCTGTTTCTCGACATCCAGATGCCGCGCATCAGCGGCCTGGAGATGGTGGGGATGCTCGATCCCCAGCACCGTCCCTATATCGTGTTTTTGACGGCCTTTGATGAATATGCCGTGAAAGCCTTTGAAGAACATGCGTTTGATTATCTGCTAAAGCCGATCGAGGAGAAGCGTCTGGAAAAGACGCTGACCCGCCTGCGCCAGGAGCGTGGCGTGCAGGATGTGACCCTGCTGCCGGAGAACCAGCAGCCGCTGAAGTTCATCCCCTGCACCGGACACAGCCGAATTTATCTGCTGCAAATGGATGACGTCGCCTTTGTCAGCAGCCGGCTGAGCGGCGTGTACGTCACCAGCGCCGAGGGCAACGAAGGGTTCACCGAACTGACGCTGCGCACGCTGGAGAGCCGCACCCCGCTGATCCGCTGTCACAGACAGTATCTGGTTAATATGGCGCATCTCAAGGAGATCCGTCTTGAGGATAACGGCCAGGCCGAGCTGGTGCTGCGGGCCGGACAAACGGTTCCCGTCAGTCGTCGCTACCTGAAAAGTTTGAAAGAAGCGATTGGCCTGTAAAACTGGTACACTGCGCGCCATTGCAACATCGAAAGTTAAAGGCACTCATGATTAGTAATGACATTCTTCGTAGCCTGCGCTACACCCTGAAAGCAAACAATAACGACATGGTGCGCATTCTTGCGCTGTCCGATATGGAAGCCACGTCGGCAGGTTTCGATACCTGGATGACCAAAGAAGATGAAGAGGGTTTTGTTCGCTGCCCGGACATTATTCTGTCTGGCTTCCTGAACGGCCTGATTTACGACAAGCGCGGCAAAGATGAGTCTGCACCCGAGCTGGCGCTGGAGCGCCGCGTGAATAACAACACCGTGCTGAAAAAACTGCGTATCGCCTTCTCACTGAAAACTGACGATATTGTGGCGATTATGACCGAGCAAAAATACCGCGTATCGGTGCCGGAAGTGACCGCCATGATGCGCGCACCGGATCATAAAAACTACCGCGAGTGCGGCGACCAGTTTCTGCGTAACTTCCTGCGCGGGCTGACCCACCGGGTGCATCACCCGAAAGCGTGATTTTAGCCGGGTGGCGGCCTGATGCCCTTACCCCGACCCTCTCCCAGAGGGAGAAAACACGTTGCAAAAAAAAGCCGGAGATCAACTCCGGCTTTTTTGTTATTTCACCTGCTGACCCGGCTTCGCGCCTTCGTCAGGGCTTAACAGGAAGATATCTTTCCCGCCAGGACCTGCCGCCATCACCATCCCTTCAGAGATGCCGAAGCGCATTTTGCGCGGCGCAAGGTTCGCAACCATCACCGTCTGGCGACCAATCAGCACCTGCGGATCGGGATAGGCAGAACGGATGCCGGAGAAGACGTTACGCTTCTCGCCACCCAGATCCAGCGTCAGGCGCAGCAGCTTGTCAGAGCCTTCGACGAATTCCGCGTTTTCAATCAGCGCCACGCGCAGGTCGACTTTGGCGAAATCATCAAAGGTAATAGTCTCCTGAATCGGATCGTCTGCCAGCGGGCCGGTTACCGGCGCAGCGGCAGCCTTCACCTCTTCTTTGGAGGCCTCGACCAGCGCGTCAACCTGCTTCATTTCGATGCGGTTATACAGCGCCTTGAAGGTGTTGACCTTGTGGCCGAGCAGCGGTTGCTGGATGGCATCCCAGGTCAGCTCGGTGTTCAGGAATGCTTCAGCACGCGCAGAGAGCTGCGGCAGAACCGGCTTGAGCCAGGTCATCAGCACGCGGAACATATTCAGGCCCATGGTGCAGATAGCCTGAAGGTCCGCATCGCGGCCTTCCTGCTTAGCGACAACCCACGGTGCCTGCTCGTCAACGTAGCGGTTAGCCACGTCAGCCAGCGCCATGATTTCACGAATCGCTTTACCGAATTCACGGCTTTCCCAGGCGTCGCCAATCGCAGCGGCGGCGTCGGTGAAGGTTCTGTACAGCTCAGGATCGGCCAGTTCGGCAGACAGCACGCCGTCAAAACGCTTGGCGATAAAGCCCGCATTACGGGAGGCCAGGTTCACCACCTTGTTGACGATGTCCGCGTTAACGCGCTGGACGAAATCTTCGAGGTTCAGGTCGATATCGTCGATGCGAGAAGAGAGCTTCGCGGTGTAGTAGTAGCGCAGGCTGTCCGCGTCGAAGTGGTTCAGCCAGGTGCTGGCTTTAATAAAGGTGCCGCGGGATTTAGACATCTTCGCGCCGTTCACCGTCACATAGCCGTGGACGAACAGGTTGGTTGGCTTGCGGAAGTTGCTGCCTTCCAGCATCGCTGGCCAGAACAGGCTGTGGAAGTAAACGATATCTTTGCCGATGAAGTGGTACAGCTCGGCGTCGGAATCTTTCTTCCAGTATTCGTCAAAGCTGGTGGTGTCGCCGCGTTTGTCGCACAGGTTCTTGAACGAGCCCATGTAGCCGATTGGCGCATCCAGCCAGACGTAGAAATATTTGCCCGGCGCGTTCGGGATTTCGAAGCCGAAGTAAGGTGCATCGCGGGAGATATCCCACTGCTGTAGACCGGATTCGAACCACTCCTGCATTTTATTGGCGACCTGCTCCTGCAGCGCACCGCTGCGGGTCCACGCCTGCAGCATTTCGCTAAACGACGGCAGATCGAAGAAGAAGTGCTCAGAGTCGCGCATGACAGGCGTTGCGCCGGACACCACGGATTTCGGCTCGATAAGCTCGGTCGGGCTGTAGGTCGCGCCGCACACTTCGCAGTTATCGCCGTACTGATCCGGGGATTTACATTTCGGGCAGGTGCCTTTGACGAAACGGTCCGGCAGGAACATGCCTTTTTCCGGATCGTAAAGCTGAGAAATGGTGCGGTTTTTGATAAAACCGTTCTCTTTCAGTCGGGTGTAGATAAGCTCAGACAGCTCGCGGTTCTCGTCGCTGTGCGTCGAGTGGTAGTTGTCATAGCTGATGTCAAAACCGGCGAAATCCGTCTGGTGCTCCTGACTCATTTCACCGATCATCTGCTCCGGGCTGATGCCGAGCTGCTGCGCTTTCAGCATGATCGGCGTGCCGTGGGCGTCGTCTGCACAGATGAAGTTGACCTCGTTGCCGCGCATTCGCTGGTAACGGACCCAGACATCAGCCTGGATATGCTCCAGCATGTGGCCGAGGTGGATTGAGCCGTTGGCGTACGGCAGTGCGCACGTTACCAGAATTTTTTTCGCGACTTGAGTCATAGTAGTCATTACTTCTTTTAACTGTGAAAAGGGTTTTTGATATTACCAAAAGGGGCATTATTAAGTAAGCACAAACCACGGCCTTTCAGGTAAACTTGTCATCTAAGGTCTTATTCACAAGAACAAAGGAGTCGGGATGAGTTCTCAATCCCAGGCCAAATCACCGGAAGCCTTACGAGCAATGGTCGCCGGGACGCTGGCTAATTTTCAGCATCCAACCCTGAAGCACAATCTCACCATGCTGAAAGCGCTTCACCACGTCGCATGGCTGGACGACACGCTGCATATTGAACTGCAGATGCCGTTCGTCTGGACCAGCGCATTTGATGTCCTCAAAGAGCAAACCAGTTCCGAACTGCTGCGCATCACCGGTGCAAAAGCGATTGACTGGAAGCTGAGCCACAGCATCGCCACGCTTAAGCGCGTGAAAAACCAGCCGGGCATTAACGGCGTCAAAAATATCATTGCCGTCAGCTCTGGTAAGGGCGGGGTAGGTAAGTCCTCCACCGCGGTCAACCTGGCGCTGGCGCTGGCTGCCGAAGGGGCGAAAGTCGGTATTCTGGATGCGGATATTTACGGTCCGTCCATCCCGGCTATGCTGGGCGCAGAAAACCAGCGTCCAACCTCGCCGGACGGCACCCACATGGCACCGATTATGGCGCACGGTCTGGCAACCAACTCTATCGGTTATCTGGTTACAGACGATAACGCGATGGTCTGGCGTGGCCCGATGGCCAGCAAAGCGCTGCTGCAAATGCTGCAGGAAACGATGTGGCCGGATCTGGATTACCTGGTGCTGGATATGCCGCCGGGCACCGGTGATATTCAACTGACGCTGGCGCAGAACATTCCCGTGACGGGGGCAGTGGTTGTGACCACGCCGCAGGATATTGCCCTGATCGACGCCAAAAAAGGCATCGTGATGTTCGAGAAAGTTGACGTGCCGGTGCTGGGCATTGTCGAGAACATGAGCATGCATATCTGCAGCAACTGCGGGCATCATGAGCCTATTTTCGGCACCGGTGGTGCAGAGAAACTGGCCGCGCAGTATCACACTCAGTTGTTGGGTCAGATGCCGCTGCACATTACCCTGCGTGAAGATCTGGATAGCGGAAAACCGACGGTGGTGAGCCGTCCGGACAGTGAATTTACCGAGATGTATCGTCAACTGGCGGGGCGCGTTGCAGCGCAACTCTACTGGCAGGGCGAAATCATTCCCAGCGAAATCGCCTTCCGCGCGGTGTAATTCTTCTGCGTTGAGTGCCGGGTGATGGCTTCGCCTTACCCGGCCTGTGACATACGGTTTGGTAAGTCAGGTACGCGAATCGCCACCTGACTTAACCAGGCCGATAGTGCATCAAATAATACTCGCCTTCTGGCGAATCTCCCGTCGCCTCGATGTGCCAGGCGTGACGCTGGTAAAACGCAACCGCCCGTTCATTCTTGACCAGACACTTCAGTGCGCCAGTGCTGGTGAAGGTCTGTTGCACCTGCTCCAGCAATACGCTGCCAACCCCAAGTCCCTGATACTCCGGGCCGACGAACAGGTTGTGCAGGAAGTTATCGTTAGGCCAGACGGAAGCAAACCCCACGCGATGCCCGTTTTGCACCGCCACCCAGATCTGCTCGTCGCGGGTGGCCGCGTCAAAATCTTCCAGCTGCCAGTCTTCACTGTTCAGCCAGGGCCAGGCCTCGCGCCGGGCATGAAGAAACAGCGTGCGCAGGAAAGGACGATCGCTTTCCTGCCACGGACGGACGAAAACGGGATTAGCGGTGATAGAAGATATCGCCGTTGTACGCTTTGTAGATCTTGCCATCGGCATCGCCAATCAGGACGTAATTCTCGCCCATGTAAGTCCAGTGTGTGCCAGCATCCGGCGCCGGAAGGTTACGGAGCTGATACTGCTTGATCGTGTATTCTGGCGTTTGATACATCGCAGGTGCCGTATCGCCAATTTTGAACTTTGTGAAATCGGCAATGAACTCTTGCTCTTCATAGGCCTTGATGCCAGAAGGCGCAGACGCTGTTTGCGGGGCCGCGGACGCTGCACCCGCCAGAGACATCATTACACCCAGAAGCAGCCATTTATGCTTAGCCATTTTTTCTCCAGTTATACCGTTACTGATACTCACAGCCTGCTGTTGCGTTGACAGTGTGGCAGATAGCCTATTTTAAGTACCCCAGCAGAGGTTGTTCGAAAAAAAATGTAACAAAAATGGACGGTTTTGTGTAGGGCAAAAGGTTAATGATATATTTTTCGTGAATATAAAAACCTCAGACTAATTCATTGCTGTGATATTTTTTTTAATTAATTCTGAAAATGCATGCCAGATATAATTTTATAATAAATATGGCATGCATTTTATCAAAAGAAGTTTTAAGCTAATAAAAGCAGAGCCGTTTAAACATTGCTCGCGGATTTTTGGTAGCAATGTTAATTCTGCTCACCATTCGATGACGCATGCTTTATCTGTTTTATTTAATTCAGTTTTTAATAAAAAAGTGGTGACATCAGTATGTTGCCGTATGCGCGTCCGTCGCGTTCATGAATAAAAAATTTATACAAATGAAAAGCACAACAACATTCTCTGTAATTTTCTTAACAATATCTCAATTAACGGGTTGCGTATTTTCTCCAGGGCAGAATCTCAGCACGACCGGAAAAAATATTGTCGCATCTTCGGATGAAACTAATTTAGATAAACGCATAGACGTCTATCCTCTAACACCTTCAATTATCGAAAAACTCCGTCCTGCGGAATCGAAATCTCAGCCGAATCCTAAACTGGATGAGCAGATCAAAAACTGGGAATACCGCATCGGAGCGGGTGACATTTTGACCGTCACCGTGTGGGACCACCCTGAACTCACCACCCCGGCGGGGCAGTACCGCAGCGCAAGCGACGCCGGTAACTGGGTGAATGCGGACGGTACGCTTTTCTATCCTTACGTCGGCAAGCTCAACGTGCTGGGAAAAACCGTGGCAGAGGTGCGCGAAGCGATTACCCGCAAGCTGGATAGCGTCATTGAAAGCCCGCAGGTCGATGTCAGCGTGGCCGCGTTCCGGTCGCAAAAAGCGTATGTCACCGGCGAAGTGGCTAAATCCGGCCAGCAGCCCATCACCAACATTCCCTTGACGGTGATGGATGCGGTCAACGCGGCGGGCGGGCTGTCTGTCGATGCGGACTGGCGAAACGTGGTGCTCACCCACAACGGCGAGGACTCACGCCTCTCGCTCT
Organism: Enterobacter sp. 2VL; assembly: GCF_005503595.1. Classification (NCBI taxonomy): domain Bacteria; kingdom Pseudomonadati; phylum Pseudomonadota; class Gammaproteobacteria; order Enterobacterales; family Enterobacteriaceae; genus Enterobacter; species Enterobacter sp. 2VL. The sequence goes on along the minus strand of NZ_SCNE01000003.1, from coordinate 178,982 downwards.
ACGCGCTGATGCAAAAAGGCGACCTGACGCAGAATAAACTGCTTCATCCCGGCGACATTCTTTTTATTCCGCGCAACGACTCCCTGAAAGTGTTCGTGATGGGCGAAGTTGTTAAGCAAAGCACCCTCAAAATGGATCGCAGCGGCATGACGCTTGCCGAAGCGCTGAGCAATGCAGGCGGCCTGAATCAGGATATGGCGGATGCCACGGGGATCTTTGTCATTCGTTCCGTTGCGAAGAAAGGCCAGCAGGACAAAATTGCCAGCATCTACCAGCTGAATGCACAGGATGCGTCTGCCATGGTGTTAGGCACGGAATTCCAGCTTGAACCCTATGACATTGTCTACGTCACGACCGCGCCGCTGTCGCGCTGGAACCGCGTGATAAGCCAGCTTGTTCCGACGATCAGCGGCGTTCACGACCTGACCGAAACGGTGCGTTACATCAGATCGTGGCCGCAATAATGTTTAATTCAATATTAGTGGTTTGCACCGGCAACATTTGCCGTTCACCCATTGGGGAGCGGCTGTTGCGCCAGCAGTTACCCGGCAAGCAGATCTCCTCTGCTGGCGTGTGGGGGATGGAAGGATCGCCGGCGGACGAAGGCGCGCAGTATGTGGCATTACGTCATGGGATCTCTCTTGACGACCACAGATCGCGCAAGCTAACGCCAGGCCTGATGCAAAAAGCCGATCTGATTCTGGTGATGGAGCCGGAACATCTTCACTTTATTTCCGCCATTGCGCCTGAAATTCGCGGGAAATCGCTGCTGTTTGGGCAATGGCTGGAATCGCAAAGCATTCCCGACCCGTACCGTAAAAGCTATGCAGCATTTGAATATGTTTTCGAGCAGTTAGGAAAAGCCAGCCGGGAGTGGGCTCGCCGTTTGGGTCAAAAAGGAATAACGCATTAATGACGTCTTACAGCACAGACAACTATGGTGCAGCCGCACCTCAAGCCAGTGAAGTTGATTTCGTACGACTGCTCGGCGAAGCGATCGATCATCGCGTCAAGATCGTCTGCATCACGCTCCTGTTTACCCTTTTGGCAGGCGCGTGGGCGTTCTTTACCACGCCGGTCTACCAGGCGGATGCGCTGGTACAGATTGAATCAAAACAGGAAAACGGGCTGCTTAAAAACTTAGGCCAGCTTGATTCTGGTCTGTTACCGGATGCCACGCCGGAAATATTGCTGCTCAAGTCGCGCATGATCCTTGGTGAAACGGTGGAAAATCTCGGGCTGACCCAGCAGGTTCATCAGCGCGTCTACCCGGTGATCGGGCGTTTATGGGAGCGCATTCAGGGACGCAAGCCGGGCGATATTCAGCTCGGCTGGCTGCAGATCCCCCATCAAGACGGTAAACCCCAGACGCTGGTGCTCACCGTACAGGCGCAGGGGCAGTATTCTCTGGATGGCGACAATTTCCACGCGCAAGGCGCAGTTGGCAAGCCGCTTGCGAAAGCGGGCGTCTATCTTCATGTCCAGTCGATTGACGCAGAGGTGGGGACCGAGTTCACGCTGAAAACACTCACGAAGCTTGAGGCGATCAACGCGTTAAGCAAAAGCTTTACGGTCAAAGAAATGGCCAAGCAGAGCGGCATGCTGGCGTTAACGTTGACCGGCAAAGATCCGCAGAAAATTACGAAGGTGCTCAACGGCATCACCAGCAATTTTCTGAAGCAGAATATTGCGCGTCAGGAAGCTCAGGACACCCGCAGTCTGGCGTTTTTGGAGCGCCAGCTGCCTAAAATCAGCGGCGAGCTGGATGAGGCCGAAGAACGGCTTAATGCGTATCGTAAACAGCGGGATTCCGTCGACCTGACGCTGGAAGCGAAGTCGATTCTCGATCAGGTGGTCAACGTTGAAAATCAACTTAACGAACTGACCTTCCGCGAGGCGGAGATCTCGCAGCTGTTTAAGAAAGATCACCCGACCTATCGCGCGCTGCGGGAAAAGCGGCAGACCCTGGAGAACGAACGCAGTCGGCTTAACCACCGCGTCTCAACCATGCCCACCACGCAGCAGGAGATCTTGCGTCTGAGCCGTGACGTTGAATCCGGTCGCACCATCTATCTCCAGCTGCTGACGCGCCAGCAGGAGCTGAATATCTCGCGTTCCAGCGCGATTGGTAACGTGCGTATCATCGATCAGGCTGAAACCCAGCCTGAGCCGATCAAACCTAAAAAAGCCCTGATTATCATTCTCGGGTTTGTGGCGGGGCTGGCCCTTTCACTGGGCTACGTCATTGCCAGCGTGGCGTTAAAACGCGGCATTATGAGTTCGGAACAGCTGGAGCCGCTGGGCGTTCCGGTTCTGGCCACGCTCCCGCGCTCGGTTTGGCTCTGGAAGAAAACGCACCTTCGCAGTAAAAGTTTGTTTGCCTCACGCTGGCGGCACACCACCTCGAACGTGCCGTTTTTGCCGGTAGACCGTCCCGCAGACAGCTACGTCGAAGCGGTGAGGGGCCTGCGTACCAGCCTGTACTTTACGATGATGGACGCTGCAAACCGCATTGTGATGTTCTCTGGCCCGACTCAGGACTGCGGGAAAACCCTGGTCAGTACTTCACTGTCGGCCATTGCCGCCCAGTCGGGACAAAAGGTGCTTTTTATCGATGCGGATATGCGTGAGGGCTACGTTCATAAAATCTTTGACCTGAATAACGACTGCGGGCTGTCGAGCGTGCTTGAAGGAAAATGCGACGGCGTGCAGGCGATTCAGCGGTTCGAGAAAGCGGGCATCGACGTGATGACCAGCGGACCTACGCCGACCCATCCGGCGGAGCTACTGATGAATGAACGCTTCAGAGCGCTGATGGCATGGGCCAACGAGCGCTACGATTTGGTCGTGCTTGATACGCCGCCGGTGCTGGCCGTTACCGACGCTTCCCTGGCTGCGCAAACGGCGGGAATTACACTTCTGGTCTCCCGTTATGCCAAAACCAGCGTGAAAGAGATCGAGAACAGCTTAAAACGCCTGCAGCAATCTGGCGTGGGCGTCAGCGGTATTATTCTGAACGATATTATTAAATCCGCTGCGCTGTATTACAGCGAGGGGTATAGCCAGTATGACTACGGCTACACCCCGAAGCGTAAACAGCGCAAAGGTTAGTGCTTCACCAGCGTCGCAAAGTAGTACACCAGGGGAATGGCGAGGATCCACAGACCAACGGGGATTTCACGCCATTTCCCGGCAATTGCTTTAATCACGATGTAAAACAGCAATCCTCCCGCAATGCCTGTGCCGAAGCTGTTGGCAATCAGCGTGATCATCACCATCATCAGCACCGGCAGGCCGTCGGTGAAATTCGCCAAATCCACTTTTCTCAGCCCGCTAAACATGTTCAGGCCAATCAGAATCAGCGCTGGCGCGGTGGCTTCTTTCGGGATCATCAGCGCTACCGGGGTAAAGAGCAGCATCAACAGGAACATCACGGCGGCAGCCAGTGCCGTCATGCCGGTTTTGCCCCCGGCTTCGGCAGCCGCTGAAGATTCAATCAGCGCGGTCGCCGCAGGAATGCCAACCCACGGGCCAATCGCAGCGGCAATCGAATCCACCATAAACGGACGGTTAATGTGGGGCATGTTGCCTTCCTCGTCCAGCAGACCCGCTTCACCGCCTACCGCCAGCGTGGTCCCCATGGTGGAGAAAAATTCCGATGCGAAGAAGACGAACAGGAAAGGCAGAAAGGCAATGTTGAGTGCACCCAGCATATCGATATGCCCCAACACCGGGGTCAGCGAGTGGGGGAGATCGAGAAAACGCGCGGGCAATTTTGTTACGCCAGCCGGGATGCCAATCAGCGTGGCAAACAGAATTGCCCACAGGATCGCCCCCGGTATACGACGCGCCTGAAGGGCGATAGCCAGAAACAGGCCCGCCAGGGCGACCAGCGCGGCCGGAGCGAGAAAATCCCCCAGCATCAGCGCATTGGTTTTGGCGTTCGCCAGCACCAGCCCGGCGTTGCGGAACCCCAGCACGGCGACGAACAGCCCGATGGAGGCCGTCAGCCCGAGCTTGATTGACTGGGGAACGGAGCGGGTCACCACTTCACGCAGGCCAAAACGCGTCAGCAGGAAAAACAGGATCCCTGACCAGCAGGCGATACCCAGGCCAATTTGCCAGCCAATGCCTTCGCTTCCCGCCAGGGTCACGCCGACCAGCACGGAACCACCAATACCTGGCCCGACGATAAACGGCAGATTGGCATAGAAAGCCATCAGCAACGTGCCCGCGACGAAGACCAGAATGGTGCCGGTTGTGGCAGCCCCCTTGTCCATACCGCCCACGGCCAGCAGCCCCGGTATCACCACCAGCAGATAGGCAGCGGCCAGAAAACCGGTGATCCCCGCCAGACACTCGGTGCGCACGGTACTGCCCCGCGCCCGCAGTGCAAAACGTCGTTCAAGCCAGCTCCCTGGTGCTGGCGAATTAACGGTGTTGTCGGCCATTATCCGGCTCTCCTTCGCAATTATGATGTAATGTCCGGGGTTTCCCGGTAAGAAATCAGCGGATCGACAATTTCGCGTGTCGATCCATCCGTCAATCCAAGATCGGTCAGATGCGGCCCGGCGTTACAGGCGAGACAGGTTCCCTCTATCGCCTTAAAGACGCGGTAGGGCGGCTCCCAGTCGGCAATCAGGCTGCTGCGATCGCGCAGCGCCTTGAAATGGCGGGCCAGCTCATCAGCAGGCAGTTCAGAGAGCATCCCCGCAATCGGCATGGCGACATGGGCAATCACCTGGCCATGCTGGGCCAGCGCCATTCCGCCGCCGCTTTGGATAAGCGCGCGGGCGGCCAGGGCCATCTCTTCGGGATCGCGCCCCAGGACCACCAGGTTATGCGAGTCGTGAGAATAGCTGGTGGCAATGGCGCCGCGTAGTTCTCCCCAGCCTTCCAGCAGAGCCATCTGCGGTTTTGCCGCGTGCCGCGCGTGGCGATGCTGAACCCAAATCAAACTGAAACCACTCGGGATCTGCACCCGCCCGTTGCGCACCTGAGCCTCGGTTTCTCCCCAGCGGGTGAATCGCGCGCCGCTGATATGGCGCAACCGGGCAACGCCTTGGTGGGCGTTTGCGATACGTATCTGGAAATCATCGACGCCTGGCGCGGGCAGCTGCACCGTATCGCGCGGGAGCGTCAGGGGGGTATCGGGCAGAGAAGTCAGCATCTTCCCGTTGCGGGCGATCTCTTTTCCGGCAACATAGACCTGGCGAGCCGTGAGCTTTTGCAGCGAATCAAAGACGACCAGATCCGCGCGGCGCCCGGCGGCAATCAGCCCCAGATCGTTGCGCTGCAGGCGAATGGCCGCGTTCAGCGTGGCGAAGCGCAGCGCGTCCGTTGCCGCTAAACCGTGCCCGATGAGCAGGTTCAGCAGCGCGATAATGCCGCCTTTCTCCAGCAGGATGTCCGGCGGCACATCGTCGGTACAGACCGTGATCTGCGAGGAGAGATGCGGCAACGTTTTCAGGGCGTTAACAATATCGGGCAGCAGATAAGGGTGGGAGCCACGAATTTCCAGCGTCAGCCCGGCGCGCAATTTCTCCAGCGCGTCGTCTGCGGAGGTCAGCTCATGGTCTGAGGTCACACCCGCGGCCAGATAAGCCTGTAGATCGGCACCGCTAAGCCCGCGCGCATGGCCCTCAATGAGCTTGCCGCTCTCCAGCCCCGCCTGCATGATCTCCAGCATGCGCGGGCTGCCGTTGAGCACACCATGCATATCCATCACTTCCGCCACGCCGCGCACGTCCGGCCAGCTCAGCAGCGTTTGCATTTCCTGTCCGACAAAATCGGCCCCGGACATCTCGAGGCCCGGCGTGGAGGGCACGCTCGACGGCGCGGCGACCATCACCTGCAGGGGTAAATTCCGGCTGGCCTCAATGGCAAAACGGACGCCTTCAATACCCAGCACGTTCGCCAGTTCATGCGGATCCCAAAATACCGCCGTGGTGCCCTGCGCCAGCACGATTTCGGCGTAGCGGGCGGGCAGCAGATGCGAGCTTTCCAGGTGGACGTGCGTGTCCATCAGCCCCGGCGATACGTACTGGTTGTTCAGAACCTGTATCTCATGCGCGTCGGTACGGCTGCCCCGGGGATGCACGCTGGCGATCAGTTCGCCAACGATGCCAATATCCGCCTCGCGGATCTCGCCCGTGGCCATATCAATAATGCGCGCGTGGGTGAGCAGCAGATCAAAGGGCGTTTCGCCTCGCGCGGCCTGAACGGCGCGGCGTCGGGTTTCGGAAGTCATGCAATTAACGGTTCCAGCTTTAAAACAATGACGCTACTCTATGCACGCGGCAAACGTTTGCCCAGCTGATAAAATTTATCGCCCGATAACGGCGGGTTATTCTGTGACGTGTAGACAAAGATAATGATGATGGAACCCTGGCAGCGCTTGCCCGCGCTTTCGCTTCGACAGCTACAGTATTTTGTGACGCTGGCGCAGCTGCGTCATTTTACCGACACCGCTAACAAGCTGGCAATCAGCCAGCCGGCGCTGAGCAGCGCGCTGCGGCAAATCGAGACGGTGCTGGGCGGCAAACTGGTGAACCGCACGGCCTCGGCGGTCACGCTGACGGAGCTTGGCGCTGCCATTCTGCCACACGCCCAGCGGGTGCTCAGCGTGGCGCAACTCGCGTTCGATGATATGCAGCACATCGTGCAGGCCGGGGGCGACGGCACCGTGCGCATTGGGCTGATCCCCTCCGTGAGTTCGCTGCTGTTTCCCCGCCTTCCGCAGATCCTCGCCCAGGCTTTTCCCCGTCTGAGGGTGGAGTTTCTCGATCAAACTAACGATGAGCTGGTCGCCCAACTGCTAAAAGGGCAGATCGATTTTGGCGTGGGTGCTATCGATAATACGGTGCCCGACCGGCTGGACCTCTTTCCGCTTCAGGACGATCCTTTTGTGGCGGTGTTCCACCGCGACGACCCGCTGGCCGCGTCGGCACACATACCCTGGAAGCAGCTGGCCGGGCGCGATATCGCCGTCTTTTCGAAAGGCAATATTCAGCGGCTGGTGGCGGCGCTGGCAGAAAGCCATCGTCTGTCCCTGCAGACGCGCTACCAGGTCGACTACATCGAAACCCTGTATGGTCTGGTGCGTTCCCGGCTGGCCCTGGCGATTTTACCGCAGCTGTATACCACCCATCTGCAGGACCCGCAGCTTTGCGTGGTGCACCTGCAACAGCCCGCGCTGGCCCGCACGGTGGCGCTGATGCGGGCACCTCAGACGCTCCCGCCGTTTATCGAATCCTGCTTTACCCTGATGGTCGACACCCTGCGGACATCCTGACCTCTATGCGACACTTCTTTACAGCGAGGCGGGGCGATGCTCGCTAAGATAACCCTCGTCAATAGATGAGGGTACAATGGATAACCGTAAAGTGAGTAAACTGCGCCGCTGGGTGCGGGAAGGGTGTGTTTTAATCCTGCTGGTTATGGTCGTGATGTGGGGCGTGGATCAGTTCCGCAAACCGACGTTGCCTGCCAGCTTCAGCGCGACACCCATGCAAAGCATCGACGGCAAAACGTACGATATTGCCGCGCTCAGCCAGGACCGGCCGCTGCTGATTTACGTCTGGGCGACTTGGTGCAGCATCTGCAGGTTCACTACCCCGTCCGTCAGCGCTCTGGCAGAAGAGGGCGGCAACGTCGTGAGCATTGCGCTCCGCTCCGGTGATGATGCCAAACTGCACCGCTGGGTAGAGAAGAAACAACTCGCCATGCCGGTCATCAACGATGCCAACGGCGCGCTGTCGCAGGAATGGCAGGTGAGCGTCACGCCGACGCTGGTGATTGTGTCGAAAGGCAAAGTGGTGAGTACCACAACGGGCTGGACAAGCTACTGGGGAATGAAGGTCAGACTCTGGTGGGCGGGAATATAAAAATAACCCCTCTCCCTGACGAGAGAGGGGCTGAGATTACTTCGCCAGAACTTCCTGAGCGGTACGCTCAACCAGCGACAGCAGGACTTTCACATCTTCCAGCGTCACGGTTGGGTTCAGCAGGGTCAGCTTCAGGCAGGTGATGCCGTTATGCTCGGTCACGCCGACGTTCGCGCGGCCTGACTCCAGCAGCGCGTCGCCAATTTTCTGGTTCAGCAGGGCGATGCCCGCGTCGTCCATCTGCGTCTCTGGGCGGAAGCGGAACAGCACGCTTGCCAGCTGTGGCTGCATCACCAGTTCCAGAGCAGACTGCGCTTTCACGTAGTCCGCAACCTGCTGCGCCAGCGTCACACCGTGATCGATAATCGCCGCATACTGCTCCTGACCCAGCGCTTCCAGGCTCATCCACAGCTTCAGCGCGTCGAAACGACGGGTTGTCTGCAGAGACTTGGACACCAGGTTTGGCACGCCTGCTTCTTCATCGAACTCAGAGTTCAGGTAGGCCGCCTGATAGCGCATCAGCTCATAGTGACGCGCTTCTTTCAGTAGGAACGCGCCGCAGCTGATGGTCTGGAAGAACTGCTTGTGGAAGTCCAGGGTAACGGAATCCACCAGCTCAATACCGTCCAGGTAGTGACGATACTGCTCGGACATCAGCAGCGCGCCGCCCCAGGCCGCATCAACGTGCACCCAGATGTTCTGCTTCGCCGCCAGTTCAGCAATCGCACGCAGCGGATCGATAGCACCGGCATCGGTGGTACCTGCCGTCGCAACAATCGCCAGGATCTGTTCGCCGTTGGCATTGCACTGCTCGATTTTCGCCGCCAGATCGTTGAGATCCATACGCGAGAATTCGTCCGTTTTCACCTGGAGCACGGACTGATAGCCGAGGCCCATCAGCGCCATGTTTTTCTGCACGGAGAAGTGCGCGTTTTCGGAGCACAGCACGCGAATTTTATGCAGATCGCCGACCAGACCGTTCTGCTGAACGGAGTGGCCCTGACGCGCGAAGAAAGCGTCGCGCGCCAGCATCAGGCCCATCAGGTTGCTCTGGGTACCGCCGCTGGTGAAGACACCCGCGTCGCCAGCCTGATAACCCACGCGGGTACGCAGCCATTCGATCAGCTTGATCTCAATAATGGTTGCGGACGGGCTTTGATCCCAGGAGTCCATGCTCTGGTTGGTGGCGTTGATCAGCACTTCCGCCGCCTGGCTTACCACCAGGCTTGGGCAGTGCAGGTGCGCCACGCACTGCGGGTGATGAACGGACAAACTGTCTTTCAGGAAGAACTCCACGGCGCGTTCAATCGCCGCGTCGTTGCCCAGCCCTTTCGGGTTGAAATCCAGCTGAATACGGTCGCGCAGCTCCGCGACCGTTTTGCCCTGATACATCTCAGGCTGTTTAAGCCACTGCATCACAGCCTGAGTGCTTTGTTCAATCGCCTGCTTGTAAGCATCAATGCTCTGCGCAGAGGAGAACAAAATTGGGTTTGAATCAGACATCGTAATCAACAACTCCGGTTACGCCGGGCGAACGCCCGCAGCAAGCAGCGCCTGCTCGAATTTATCCAGGAACACTTTCAGCTCTTCATCGCTGATCAGCAGTGACGGCAGCAGACGCAGCACGACGCCGTTACGGCCACCGCGCTCCAGAATCAGGCCCGCTTCGAAGCACTTCTTCTGGATCAGCGCTGACAGCTCGCCGTCGCCAGGGAAGCAGCCCATGTGGTCAGCGGCTTCGTCTGGCTTGACGATCTCAATACCGATCATCATGCCCAGACCGCGAACGTGGCCGATCACCGGATAGCGTTTCGCCATCTCTTTCAGCTGGCCTTTCAGCCATTCGCCCTGTGCAGCCACTTTGTCTGCAATGTTCTGGTCTTTCAGGATTTTCAGCGTCGTCAGACCGGTTGCCATCGCCAGCTGGTTGCCGCGGAACGTGCCGGTGTGGTGGCCTGGCGCCCATGCATCGAACTGCTTTTTGATACCCAGCACAGCCAGTGGCAGACCGCCGCCAACCGCTTTGGACATCACGATGATGTCTGGCTCAATGCCCGCGTGCTCGAAGGCGAAGAATTTACCGGTACGGGCAAAACCTGCCTGCACTTCGTCGAGGATCAGCAGAATGCCGTGTTCCTGAGTCACTTTACGGATGCGCTGCAGCCACTCAGCCGGAGCCGGGTTCACGCCGCCTTCACCCTGAACGGCTTCAAGGATCACCGCCGCAGGTTTACGCACGCCGCTTTCAACGTCGTTAATCAGGTTGTCGAAGTAGTAGGTCAGCGCTTTCACGCCCGCTTCACCACCGATACCCAGCGGGCAGCGGTACTGATGCGGATAAGGCATGAACTGCACTTCCGGCATCATGCCGTCTACGGCTTCTTTCGGAGACAGGTTGCCGGTCACGGACAGCGCGCCGTGGGTCATGCCGTGGTAACCACCCGAGAAGCTGATGATCCCGCTACGGCCGGTGACTTTTTTCGCCAGCTTCAGCGCCGCTTCAACGGCGTCAGCACCGGACGGGCCGGTAAACTGCAGGCAGTATTCTTTGCCCTGACCTGGCAGCAGGGAGAGCAGGTATTCTGAAAACGCGTCTTTCAACGGCGTAGTCAGATCCAGGGTATGTAACGGCAAGCCGCTGGTAATGACATTTTGGATGCTTTTCAGCACATCAGGATGATTGTGACCAAGCGCAAGGGTGCCCGCGCCAGCTAAACAATCAAGGTATTCTTTATTATCTGCATCGGTGATCCACACGCCTTCTGCTTTAGTGATCGCTAAAGGCAGCTTGCGCGGATAACTGCGGACGTTAGATTCGAACTCGGCCTGACGGGCCAGATAGGTTTCGTTGCTTTTAGGGGCATCTGCGGTGTCAATACGGACTTTATCCGTCATCATATCTCTCCTACAACCGCGGCTTCGTTATGCGCCACGATTGAATAAATAGTTTTAAAAAATAGATGGGGCCTGAAAAAACGCCGCCAATATAGAGCCTTTTGACACGTGGCTCAATCGATAATTTGCTTACCGTTTTGTTACATGGCGAACAGGGCGGGTTTTATCCCAAATTTAACCCACCAGACGGTGGTTTTTATTCAGGCAGAACAAGGGGTTTCACGTGTTTGTTGAGGACTGCAAATGTACGTCAAAGAGTGTTACAAATCGTGCCTTTTTTTAAGGGATAAGGAGGCTTTACGCCTCCTTTAACCGGTTATTGTTGCGTCACCTGTAAAACGCCGTGCTCGCGACCGGTCGTTTTATTCCAGGACGCATCCGTAATACCATTGTCATCAAGCACAATCGATATAACGTACCCCGCGCCGTGGATTTCATAGAAATGGGCGTTCAGACGCTTAACGGTCGCCTTTTTGCCATTGACCGTCGCACTAAAAAAGCCGTTTGAAATGGTGGCGTTAAGCCCGTTTGCCGAGAAAGAAGCTTCCCGCATCGGGTCGTGAATTTGTGCTGCCTTATCGGGCGGCGCCGCGTTTTCCGCTTTGCTTTTGTTAATATCGCACGAGCCATCGCTGGCGCTTATTTCAGTACATCCCGAGCGTTCTAACTGAGCGCGATACTGCGCGTTGATGGCGTAAGCCGGCGCGGTGGCGACGGAGAACAGCAATGCGATAAGGGCTAATTTCGTTTTCATATTCCTGCCTCAAGGATGTTTTGTATGTTCAGGATGCGTCTCTGTCGCCCGGGCCGCGTTTGCATAAGCCGCGGAAAGGGACGCATTGGTAATGCTTTGTTGCCTTTGTTGCTCAGAGAGATAACATGTATCGTAGCTCACCCCTTTCGCGGTGCAATTCGCGATCCGCTGTTCAGGCGAGGCACATCCCGCAAGCATGGCCGTGCTTATGACTATCATCATCAACTTCTTCATGTTATTGCCTTATAACCTACACAGATAATAAGAAACGTACATCACGCCAATCCAGATCCCGAGAGTAATAAGCATCAGGTAGAGGGCGGCAGAGAGAAATATATATTTAGACATGTTAGTGACTGTTTTCGTTATTATTGCTAACGAACTAAAGGTTAATATAATCGTGTATATACGAACCCGCACATGGGGTTTCATAAAAGTGAAAAAGATAACTGGGATGAACTATCCAGTAAGGTGACGTTTAAAACTTTGATTAAGATCACGTTAAGCACGAATTGCAACAGTGAGAGTGAGTGGAAAATATTAATGTAAACATTAACTTATGTGTTTTTATAGCGTTCTGAAGATAAGTCGTTGATTGCACATGCGTTAACTGGAGTAATGTTTTCAAGGTTATTATGAAGCGGTGCAATCGCACAGTCTCAGGTTATTATTTCGAATGAAACTCACTGTGTATTAAGTGAAAATGCCTCTCTTAAAAATCAAAAAAAACAGATTAAACAAAGGGCGCTAATTCGTTATACTGGTGTCTCTTTGACTCGGGGTGCCCTTCCACGTGAAGGCTGAGAAATACCCGTATTACCTGATCTGGATAATGCCAGCGTAGGGAAGTCAGATGCCTTCCCGGTCATCGCTTCTTCACGCAAGGCAGGAGCGAAACCATGCAGCCTGACCTGCTCGATTTACACGTTTTACATCAATTCCGCACCCGTTCCCCGCTCACGCACTGTATGACCAACGACGTCGTGCAGACCTTTACCGCCAACGTGCTACTGGCGCTGGGCGCATCGCCCGCCATGGTGATTGAAGCGGAAGAGGCTGAACAGTTTGCCGCGCTTGCTGATGCACTGCTGATTAACGTCGGCACGCTCACTTCACCGCGCGCGCAGTCGATGCGCCGCGCCATTGAGCGCGCCGTGGCGGCAGGAAAGCCCTGGACGCTTGACCCGGTTGCTGTAGGCGCGCTGGCGTTCCGCAGCCGTTTTTGCCATCAAATCCTCACCCTTAGCCCTGCCGCTATTCGTGGCAATGCCTCGGAAATCCTCGCGTTGGCCGGGATGAGCGCGGGCGGACGCGGGGTGGACACCACCGATACCGCCGCCAGCGCGGTACCTGCTGCAAAGGCACTGGCACGGCAAACCAATGCGATAGTGGTGGTGACGGGAGAGGTGGATTACATCACCGACGGGCAGCGTACCCGCACGGTGGCCGGGGGCGATCCGCTGATGACCCGGGTAGTGGGCACCGGCTGCGCGCTCTCGGCGGTGGTTGCGGCCAGCTGTTCGCTTCCCGGCGACAGGCTGGATAACGTCACGGCCGCCTGCGGATTTATGAAGCGTGCCGGCACGCTTGCCGCGTCGCAAAGCCGTGGTCCGGGCAGTTTTGCCAGCGCCTTCCTCGACGCGCTGTACACGCTGGAGGTGCAGGCATGAAACGCATCAACGCACTGACTATCGCAGGCACAGATCCGAGCGGCGGCGCGGGGATCCAGGCCGATTTGAAAACCTTCTCGGCGCTTGGGGCGTACGGCTGCTCCGTCATTACCGCGCTGGTGGCGCAAAACACGCGCGGCGTGCAGTCGGTCTATCGCATTGAGCCGGATTTTGTCGCGGCGCAGCTCGATTCCGTTTTCAGCGACGTGCGCATTGATACCACAAAAATCGGCATGCTGGCCGAGACCGATATCGTTGAAGCGGTGGCGGAACGGCTTAACCGCTACCAGGTGCAAAACGTGGTGCTTGATACCGTGATGCTGGCCAAAAGCGGCGATCCGCTGCTTTCCGCGTCGGCCGTTGAGACGCTGCGTAAAAAGCTCCTGCCGCAGGTGGCGCTGATCACACCGAATCTGCCGGAAGCCGCCGCGCTGCTGAACGCGTGTCACGCGCAAAACGAGCGAGAGATGAAAGAGCAGGGGGCCGCGCTGCTGGCGATGGGCTGCGGTGCGGTGCTGATGAAAGGCGGACATCTGGACGATGCACAAAGCCCGGACTGGCTGTTCACGCGGGACGGCGCGCAACGTTTTACCGCCCCGCGCGTGCAGACCAAAAACACCCACGGGACGGGCTGTACGCTCTCTGCCGCGCTGGCGGCGCTGCGTCCGCGCCATGCGAACTGGGCCGATACGGTGCAGGAGGCCAAAGTCTGGCTCTCACACGCGCTGGCAAAAGCCGATTCTCTGGAAGTGGGTCACGGTATTGGCCCTGTTCACCATTTTCATGCATGGTGGTAAGCCGTATACTGACAGAATACACCTCGCCTGAGAAAAACAGAGATGGAACAAGCGCATACCCGGTTGATCGCCCAACTCAATGAACGGATCGCCGCGCCCGATAATACGCCGCTGTACCTGAAATTTGCCGAAACGGTCAAAAACGCAGTACGCAGCGGCGTGCTGGCACACGGGAATATCCTGCCGGGCGAACGTGACCTGAGCCAGCTGACCGGGGTGTCACGCATCACCGTGCGTAAAGCGATGCAGGCGCTGGAGGAGGAGGGCGTGGTCACGCGCGCCCGCGGCTACGGCACGCAAATCAACAATATCTTCGAATATTCGCTCAAGGAAGCGCGCGGGTTTTCTCAGCAGGTGGTGCTACGCGGTCAAAAGCCTAACACCCTGTGGGTCAACAAGCGGGTGGTGACCTGCCCGGAAGAGGTGGCTAACCATCTTTCCCTTCCGCCGGACAGCCAGGTTTTTTTGCTCAAACGCATCCGCTATGTGGATGACGATGCGGTGTCGATTGAGGAATCCTGGGTGCCGGTCGGGCTGATCCCCGATCCCGATGCCATCGGTGTTTCGCTGTACGACTATTTCCGCAGCCAGAATATCTTCCCCCAGCGCACCCGCTCTCGCGTCAGCGCGCGGATGCCGGACGCTGAATTCCAGACTCACATTAAGATGGACGAAAAAATACCGGTGCTGGTGATCAAGCAAGTTGCGCTTGACCAACAGCACCGGCCGATTGAGTACAGTATTAGCTACTGTCGCAGCGATTTATACGTCTTTGTATGCGAGGAGTAGCGCCTCTCGCGTGGGGGCACAGTCGCCGCCGCGGTGGCTGACCACCCACGCGGCGACCGCATTTCCCAGCCGCACCGCATCCGCCAGACTCCAGCCCGCCGCCAGGCCGGCAAGCGTGCCGCCCGCGTGGCTGTCGCCCGCGCCAATGGTGTCCACCACCGTTGCTGAAAACGCTGGCACGTAGCCCGAGGCGTCGCCGTCGTACCAGGCCGCACCGTCTTTATCGTGCCGTACGATCAATGGCGCGGCGAAACGCTGCTGCCACTGCGCGCCGAGGGTGTCGACATGCATACCCGCTCGTTCAGCGGCAATATCCGCCTCCTGGCGATTAAGCGACACAATCGGTTTGCAGGCCATGATCCGCGCCATCAGCGCGTCGGGGATATCGGCAATGCGCGGGCCGAAGTCGATAAACGCGGTGACGTCCCGCAGCCCTTCCAGCCAGCGCGTCAGCCGTTCACCGCTCGGCGACGCCAGCTGATACCCGGACAACGAGACCAGGCTCCCTGGCGGCACGTTCAGCGCATCCAGCCAGCTCTGCTGCCACTGGTTTTCCACGCCGCTAAATGACATGAACGTGCGTTCGCCGTCGGGCTCGACCAGCGCCAGGCACCAGCCGTTATCGCCGGATTCGGCCTCGATGGCGCTGTGCAGATCCTGCTTCGCCATGGCGTTACGAATGATATCCGCCCACACGCCGTGCCCAACGGGCAGGGCATTTTGCGTCTCGATCCCAAGGCGTTTCAGGGCAATGGCGATGTTCAGCGCACAGCCGCCAATGTTTACTCCCTGCTGCTTTAGCTCGATATCACACCCGCGCCACGGCAGGGCGTAGGCATCGGCGATGACATCAATGACCGCCGCGCCCAGCACCGTTACCGGACGCGTGGTCGTAAGCGTGGCAAGGCTGTGGGCAAATGAACTCATACGCCCTCCCTTTGCTCCCGGTAGTGCAGCAGTTTTTCGCAGTAGTAGCCGAAATCAAGCTGGTTAATGGCGTCTAGCTCGGCCTTAAGCGCCGGGTCAATCGCCTGCACGCCGTGAAGCGCGCCGCAGATTGCCGTTGCCATCGCACCGATGGTGTCCGTGTCACCGCCCAGATTGGCGCACAGGATCGCGCAGCGGTTCGGGTCGGTTCCGGCCAGTTCAACCATCGCGATAGCCGCAGGTACGGACTCAATGGTGCTGGTTCCCGCCCCGATAAGCTGATAAATCTGCTCGCTGGCGGACTCTGTCCCGTTTGCGTTGCGCACGGTTTTAAGCGCCAGCTCAATGCGGGCCGCAAGCGAAGCGCTAAAGGTGGTGGATTTCGCCTCCTGCGCCGCGCGTGCGATCCCCGGCAGGGCATCGACGATGTTCTGCCAGGACTCACCGTCGATGGCGCGCGTAATCGCCCAGGCAATCACGACCGCGCCGGCAACGGCCAGATCGGATTTATGCGTTGGGCTGGAGGCCAGCGCCACCTGCTCAACAAAATGCGCCAGACGCGTGGCGGGAAGCAGGCAGCCCAGCGGGGAAGCGCGCATCGCCGCACCGTTGGTGACGCCGTTGTTCTCCAGCTCGCTGACCGGCTTGCCGTCGCGGATGGCGTTAAGGGCAATTTTGGAGGTTGGCCCTAACACGTTCTTATTAAAGGCATCGAAGTCCAGCGCCCAACGCAGAATATGCTTGCCGATAACGTCGGCGTTGATCTCCCCCTCGCACTCGATAATGGCGTCGGCCAGGCACAGCGCCATTGACGTATCGTCGGTGAATTCGGCGCGGTTGAAATAGCAGGCCGCATTATTTTCTGCCGGGCCGGGTAAGAAGTGGTCAATCCAGCCGAAGTGCGCTTTGACGCGCTTTCGTGGCCACAGCTCCGACGGCATGCCCATCGCATCCCCTAACGCCTGCCCGTAAAGAGCACCGAGAATACGTTCTCGTTTCATTTAACTTCCCCTCGTGTCAGCGCGGTATCGCCATCAACCACCTCAATTGCGGTGATCTCTTTATCCGATTCGCGGAAAAACAGCATAAACAGCACGGCGATCACGGCAATCATGATCCCGCCAAACGTCCACATTCCGGCCCAGTTGAAGGTCAAGCCATTCACCGGCTCTTTATATGCGAACATTTTTTCCATCATCACGCCGCCCAGGCGGTAACCCAGCAGGCTACCAAAGCCCTGACAGCACAGCGTAATCAGGCCCTGCGCCGCGGTGCGCATGTGCGCGGGCGCTTTTTTGTCCACGTAGATGTACGCGGTCACGTAATAGAAGTCGTAGCTCACCCCGTGCAGCAGAATGCCGAGGAACAGCAGGGCATAGGTGAAGTACTGTTCCGCGCCGCCGTAAACAAAGAAGCCATAGCGGATGGCGGCGGTGATCAGGCCCAGTAACAAGACCTTCTTAATACCAAAGCGTTTGGTGAAGAACGGCAGGGCCAGCATAAAGAAGATTTCGGAGAACTGGCCGAGCGTCATCCAGCCGGTGGCGTTTTTCATACCCACTTCGGTGAGATAGCCGTTGGCGAAGATGTAGTAGAAGGCCAGCGGCATGGCGAACAGGAACGAACAGATAAAGAACACCAGGAAGTTTTTATCGCGCAGCAGGATCAGCGCGTCCAGCCCCAGCATCACTTTGACATCCAGCTTGCCGGTACTTTTCGGCGGGGTGTTTGGCAGGAACAGCGCGAACACGCCGAGCAGCGCGGAGCTGGCTGCGGTCATCAGCAGCGGAATATTGGTATCCGAAATATCGTTGTAGCCCAGCATCTGCGGCAGGAAACCGCACGCCAGCCCGGAGGCGATCCAGCCGATGGTGCCCATCACGCGGATGCGCGGGAAATCGGCTTCGACATCATCCACGTTGGCAAAGGCGATGCTGTTGGTCAGCGCAATGGTCGGCATGTAGGTTAATGAGTAGGCCAGCAGCAGTGGGAAGAAGGTGCTGAACTGGGTTTGCTGTGCAGCGAAGTACATCAGCACCGCCCCGGCGAACATCAGCACTGCCAGCACTTTCTGGGCGGCAAAGAAACGGTCGGTGAGCGAGCCGACGAGGATCGGCGAGACGATCGCGGCGATGGCGGTACAGGCGTAAGACCAGCCAATTTCCCCCGCGGTAAAACCGCTTTTGCTGAGCCATAGCCACAGTGGCACAAACCATGCGCCCCAGATAAACCATTCAACAAACATCATGAATGACAGTTGGACTTTCGTTTTCATTGTTTAATCCTGCATGTCAGAGAGGGTACGCCTTTAACATACCATCTAATAATACCTTTTAAATACCTTTAAGGCGATTGTTTGATCGGTGTAACAAAATTGTTGTAACCGAAACGAGCCAGCAGATTGTGCTTAAAAAAGTTGCAGATGGTGGAAAATCTGTTAAGTCGGTACCAGGCTTAGTCTGCCCACAACACGGTGGGACTGGATAACACATGCCGACATCACGTCGGACTTACGGGAGCATCACTATGACTGATATTGCGCAGTTGCTTGGCAAAGACGCCGACAGCCTTTTACAGCATCGTTGTATGACCATTCCAGCCGACCAGCTTTACCTGCCTGGTCACGACTACGTAGATCGCGTAATGGTGGACAACAACCGTCCACCGGCGGTACTGCGAAATATGCAGACGCTCTACAACACCGGACGACTGGCCGGCACAGGTTACCTCTCTATTTTACCTGTAGATCAGGGTGTTGAGCACTCCGCAGGGGCATCCTTTGCGGCTAACCCGCTTTACTTCGACCCAAAAAACATTGTTGAGCTGGCGATTGAAGCCGGCTGTAACTGCGTGGCCTCCACCTATGGCGTGCTGGCCTCGGTGTCGCGCCGCTATGCGCACCGCATTCCGTTCCTCGTTAAACTCAACCACAACGAAACCCTGAGCTACCCGACGGAATACGACCAGACGCTCTACGCGAGCGTTGAGCAGGCGTTCAACATGGGCGCGGTCGCGGTCGGCGCGACCATCTACTTCGGCTCCGAACAGTCGCGTCGCCAGATTGAAGAGATTTCTGCGGCGTTTGAACGCGCGCATGAGCTGGGTATGGTCACGGTGCTGTGGGCCTATCTGCGTAACAACGCGTTCAAAAAAGACGGGGTGGATTACCATGTTTCCGCCGACCTCACCGGCCAGGCGAATCATCTGGCGGCCACCATCGGCGCGGATATCGTCAAGCAGAAGATGGCTGAGAATAACGGCGGCTACAAGGCGGTGAACTATGGTTACACCGACGACCGCGTGTACAGCAAGCTGACCAGCGAAAACCCGATCGATCTGGTGCGCTACCAGCTGGCGAACTGCTACATGGGTCGCGCCGGGCTGATTAACTCCGGCGGTGCGGCGGGCGGTGATACCGACCTCACTGACGCGGTGCGTACGGCGGTGATCAACAAACGCGCGGGCGGCATGGGGCTGATCCTTGGTCGTAAGGCCTTCAAGAAAACCATGGCCGACGGCGTGAAACTGATCAATGCGGTACAGGATGTCTATCTGGATAGCAAAGTGACGATCGCGTAACGTTTTGCCCCTCACCCTGACCCTCTCCCGGTGGGAGAGGGAATAGTATCTCCTTCCCCTTTGGGGTGAAGGGAAACCAAAACCCTATTTCATTTCACCCAAACACCCATCCCGATCCACCTCACATTTCCCCTTTCTTTTGTGAAAAGTGTCACTCCTTGCCGTGCATATGCACAAAAAATGGCCGAAGCTTAGCGGAATTTGTCTAAGGCAGCGGACGAATTTTGCGCTTAAAGTTAGTTTTCGAAACAGCTTTTCAAAATAAGAAGCCACTCCGATCCTCTGTAGCGTTAAGGACTGTTCATGAAAATAGAATCTGTAAACGTCACCGTATTCCGGTATCCGACGCGGCGCGTTTCCGACAGCGCCGGGCATTCCCACCCTGGCCCGGAAAGCGCGGCCAAGATGGCGATGCTGACCATTACGGCAGACGATGGCACTCAGGGCTATTCGTTCGCGCCGCCGGAAGTGGTGCGCCCCTTTGTGGTCAACACATTCTTTCGCAAGGTGCTGGTAGGGCAGGACGCATTTAACCGCGAGCGCATCTGGCAGGACCTGGTGCACTGGCAGCGCGGCAGCGCCCATCAACTGACCGAGCGCGCGCTCTCGTTCGTCGAGCAGGCGCTGTGGGATCTGGCAGGCCGCAAGCTCAACATGCCGGTCTGGAAACTGCTCGGCGGCTACCGCGACACGGTCCCGGCTTACGGCAGCACCATGTGCGGCGACGATCTGCCGGGCGGGCTGTCCACGCCGGACGAGTACGCCCGCTTTGCTGAGAAGCTGGTGGCGCGAGGCTATAAGGCCATCAAGCTGCACACCTGGATGCCGCCGGTCTCCTTCGCGCCCAACCCTAAAATGGACATCAAAGCCTGCGCCGCCGTGCGTGAAGCGGTCGGGCCGGATATCGACCTGATGATCGACGGCTATCACTGGTACAGCCGTACCGACGCGCTGTGGATTGGCAAAGAGCTGGAAAAACTCGGCTTTGCCTGGTTTGAGGAGCCAATGGAAGAGGAGAGCATGTCGTCCTACGCCTGGCTGGCGGAAAACCTGTCGATTCCGATTATCGGCCCGGAAAGCCTCGGCGGAAAACACCACAGCCGCGCGGACTGGGTCAAGGCCGGGGCGTGCGACATCCTGCGCGCAGGGGCTAACGGTGTGGGGGGCATCTCCCCGACGCTGAAGGTGGCGAACCTGGCGGAATCCTTCGGCATGGACTGCGAAGTGCACGGCAACGGGGCGGCGAGCCTGGCGGTGATCGGCGCGATCAAAAACTGCCGCTGGTACGAGCGCGGCCTGCTACATCCGTTCCTCGATTACGACGAACCGGCGACGTACCTCAACAGCCTGATCGATCCGATGGACGAACACGGCATGGTCAGCCTGCCGACGCGCCCGGGACTGGGCGAAGACATTAATTTTGCATATATCGAAGCCAATACCGTCAGCCACGACTGACAGATAAAAACGTACCCTACAGGCGATATATACATGAAACGATCTCCCTTAGCCGGGGCGTGCCTTGTCGCGCTCGCGCTGATGACGGGGAGCGGGGCGGTGCAGGCGACAACGCCGCCCGACCAGCTCATCATCGGCATGAATATGAACAACCTGCTCACCCTCGATCCGGCGGCCATGACCGGTAACGAAGTGGTAGGTATCGTGGTCAATCTTTACGACTCGCTGGTGGAGCTTGATCCGAATGAACTCACCCATGTCAGACCCGCGCTGGCGACGTCCTGGGATATTGCCCCGGACGGTAAAACCCTGACCTTTCACCTGCGCGACGACGTAACATTTCACTCCGGCAATCCGCTGACGGCGAAGGATGTGGTCTGGTCGATGCGCCGACTGCTGCACCTGAACCTCGCGCAGGCCTCGGTGTGGAAATCTTACGGATTTTCTAAGAAAAACATCGACAGCCACATCAGCGCCCCCGATGCGTATACCGTGCAGATCGTCCTGCCGAAGCCCAACGATCCGCAGCTGGTGATTTACTCGCTGGGGGCGCTGGGCAACCTCGGCGTGCTCGACAGCAAAACGGTGCAGCAGCACGCGGTGAACAACGACTGGGGGAACCGCTGGCTGACCACCAACGAGGCCGGTTCCGGCCCGTTTATGCTGGACACCTGGCAGGCGAAGGACGTGCTGCGGATGCAGCGCAACCCACACTACTGGCGCGGCGAGCCAAAGATGAGCCGCGTGGTGCTACGCCATTTCCAGGAGTCGCAAACCCTGCGCCTGATGATTGAGAAGGGCGATCTGGATATCGCCAACAACATGGCGGTGTCGGACATCAACGCCCTGCGTAGCGATCCGCAGCTGACCGTGGAAGCCGTACAGAAGGGCACCGTTTACTACGTGGCGATGAGCATGAAAGAGCCACACTTCGCCAACCCTAAAGTGCGCGAAGCAGTGCGCTATCTGATTGATTATCAAGGCATCAATAACGCGCTGATGCCGGGTTACGGCGTGCTGCACCAGCGCCCGATCAAAGCCGGCATGCCCTCTACGTTGCCGGATCCGGGCTACAGGCTCGATATCCCACGCGCCAAAAAGCTGCTGGCGGAGGCGGGCTACCCGGAGGGGTTTGATACCACCCTGCGCGTGCTGGCCGACCAGCCGTTCCTCAACATCGCCATTGCCGTCCAGTCCACGCTGATGCAGGCGGGGATCAACGCCAAAATTATCACCGGCACCGGGAACCAGATCTACGGCGCGATGCGCGAACGCAGGTTCGACATGCTCGTCGGGCGCGGTGGTAGCGGGGTTGAGCCGCATCCGCACTCCAGCCTGCGCGCGCTGGTCTATAACCCGGATAACAGCGACGAGGCGCGGCTGACCAACTTCCAGGGCTGGCGCACCAGCTTCTACGACAAACCGCTCAACGCGATGATCGATAAGGCCCTGCTGGAGCGCGACCCGAAAAAACAGGTAGCCGACTATCAGCAGATACAGGTGCGCTACGACGAACTGATCCCGGCGATGGTCCCCCTGTCGCAAATGGTGGATTCGGTGGTGGTACGCAACGAGGTAAAAAACTTTCAGTCGCACCCGTCGGCCACCACCTTCCTGCGCGACGTCTACAAAACCGGAGGTGAAAAATGAGCGTGGCGATCCTCTCTCCCGGCTCCCGGACCCGGCGATTTTCAAAGCGCTTAACGCAGGTGCTGGTGACGCTGTTTGGCCTGCTGCTGCTGACCTTTTTCATCGGCCGCGTGATGCCCGTCGACCCGGTGCTGGCTATTGTTGGTCCGGATGCCGATCACAGTACCTATCAGCAGGTGTATCACCAGTTGGGGTTCGATCAATCCCTGCTGACGCAGTTTGGTATCTACCTCAATAACCTGCTGCACGGCGATCTGGGTAATGCGCTGCTGACGGGGAAGCCGGTCACCGACGACATTTTGCGCGTCTTCCCGGCAACGCTGGAGCTGGCGACCATGGCGATTATTGTCGGCGCGGGCCTGGGCATTCCGCTGGGCGTGCTGGCGGCGGCGCGGCGCAACAGTCTCTCCGATTACGTGGTGCGCATTATCAGCCTCGCAGGTTATTCCACGCCGATCTTCTGGGTCGGAATGATGGGGCTGCTGCTGTTCTACGCCTGGCTTGGCTGGGTGGGCGGGGCAGGGCGTCTGGATCTTGGGCTGGAAGGTTTAGTGCCGCGCCGCACAGGGCTGATGACCGTCGATGCGCTGCTGGCGGGCAACGGCGCGGTGTTCTGGAACGCCGTTAACCATCTGGTGCTGCCGGCTTCGCTGCTCGGCTTCCACTCTCTGGCCTACATCAGCCGCATGACCCGCAGCTTTATGCTGGCGCAGTTGTCCCAGGAGTTCATCATCACCGCGCGGGTGAAGGGCTTAACCGAGCGTCAGGTGATCTGGAATCACGCGTTTCGCAATATCCTCGTGCAGTTGCTGACGGTGGTCGCGCTGGCCTACGGCGCGCTGCTGGAAGGGGCGGTGCTGATTGAGACCGTCTTCTCCTGGCCGGGGTTTGGTTCGTATCTCACCGGCAGCCTGCTGCTCGGGGATATGAACGCGGTGATGGGCTGCGTGCTGCTGGTGGGGGTCATCTTCGTGATGCTGAACCTGCTCTCAGACATGCTGTATCAACTCTTTGACCCGAGGACGAAATCATGACCGTTTCTCTGGATTCGCCGCTGGGGACCGGGCCATCCGAACGCCGCCAGCGTATTAAGCGCACGCTGGATCGCGCCGTGGGCTTCGTCGGCAAGATGGCACGTAACCCGCTAACCGCTGTCGGCGGCGGCATCATCCTGCTGCTGTTGATTGTCGCTGCCTTCGCGCCGCTGATTGCACCCTATAACCCGCTGGTGCAGGACCTGAACAACGCGCTGGCGGCACCGAATGCGCAGCACTGGTTCGGCACCGACGAGTTTGGCCGGGACATCTTCAGCCGCCTGGTGTACGGCTCGCGCATCACGCTCTATATCGTGCTGCTGGTTTCCGTCACCGTCGGCCCGCTGGGGCTGCTGCTGGGCGTGACCGCAGGCTACTTCGGCGGCAGGGTGGACGCGGTGCTGATGCGCGTCACCGATATCTTTATCTCCTTCCCGAGCCTGGTGCTGGCGCTGGCATTTGTCGCGGCGCTCGGGCCGGGGCTGGAGCACGTCGTCATCGCCATCACGCTCACCGCCTGGCCGCCAATTGCCCGACTGGCGCGCGCCGAAACGCTCTCCCTGCGCCAGGCCGATTTTATCTCCGCTGTGCGGCTTCAGGGTGCTTCCCCGGTGCGTGTGCTGTGGCGTCACATCGTGCCGCTGTGCCTGCCGTCGGTGATTATCCGCATCACCATGAACATGGCGGGGATCATCCTGACCGCAGCCGGACTGGGCTTTCTCGGGCTCGGCGCACAGCCGCCGGAGCCGGAGTGGGGGGCGATGATCTCCAGTGGCCGTACCTACATGATGGAGTGCTGGTGGGTGGTCACAATTCCGGGGCTGGCAATCCTGATTAACAGCCTGGCGTTTAACTTCTTAGGAGATGGCCTACGTGACATCCTCGATCCTCGCAGCGAATAGTCCGCTGCTCGACGTGCGCGATCTCCACGTCGATTTTATCAACGGCGGCGCGGTCACTCACGCGGTGCGCGGCGTCTCATTCCAGCTTGGACGCGAAAAACTGGCGATTGTCGGTGAATCCGGTTCCGGCAAATCGACGGTTGGCCGCGCGCTGTTGCGCCTGCATCCGGCCAAAGCACGCATCCGCGCCGAGCGGATGCAGTTTGGTGATGTTGATTTACGCACCGTCAGCGAGGCCCAGATGCGCGCCATTCGCGGCAAGCGTATCTCGATGATCATGCAGGACCCGAAATACTCGCTTAATCCGGTGGTGTGCGTGGGGGATCAGATTGCCGAAGCCTGGCTCACCCACCATCCGGGGCGCAAGGCCGAAGCCAGAGCCAACGTGCTGAAGATGCTTGACGTGGTGCGTATTCGTCAGCCGGAGCGGGTCTATCGCCTGTATCCGCACGAGATTTCCGGCGGGCAGGGGCAGCGCATTATGATTGCGATGATGCTAATTGCTGAGCCGGAGCTGGTGATTGCCGACGAACCCACCTCGGCGCTGGACGTATCGGTGCGTTTGCAGGTGCTCGGCCTGCTGGACGATCTGGTGCAGTCCCGCGGTCTCGGGCTGATTTTCATCAGCCACGACATCAACCTGGTGCGCAGCTTCTGTGACCGGGTGCTGGTGATGTACGCAGGGCGGGTGGTCGAGTCTATTGCCGCAAAGGATCTGCATAACGCGCAACACCCCTACACGCAGGGCCTCATTAGCGCGCTGCCGGACATTCACCATCGCCGTCCGACGCTGCCGGTGCTGCAGCGTCAGGCCAGCTGGCTTACCGACTAAGGAGCAGAGATGATCGAGATTAATCACCTCAACCTGGCCTTCGGCGAGGGCGAGAAACGCAATCAGGTGCTGGATGACGTCACTATCAGCGTGAAAGAGGGCGAGATTTACGGTCTGGTAGGGGAGTCCGGCTCCGGCAAAACGACGGTCCTGAAATGCCTGGCCGGGCTGTTCACCCACTGGGAGGGCGAGCTGGCGATTAACGGTACACCGCTGGAAAAACGTCTCACTCAGGAACGCTGCCGACGGGTGCAGATGGTGTTTCAGGATCCGTACGGCTCGCTCCATCCTCGCCACACCATTGGCGATATTCTGGAGGAGCCTTTGCAGATCCACGGCATCAAAGACTGGGATCGGCGCATCCATACCCTGCTGGATAAAGTCGGGCTGAACCGGGCGTTTCGCGACCGCTACCCGCACCAGCTCTCCGGCGGGCAGCGCCAGCGCGTGGCGATTGCCCGGGCGTTGATTCTGGAGCCGCAGGTGCTGCTGCTTGATGAACCCACCTCGGCGCTGGACGTGTCGGTGCAGGCGGAAATTCTCAACCTGCTGGCGGAATTGCAGCGGGAATCAAACCTGACCTACCTGATGGTGAGCCACGATCTGGGCGTGATTGCCCATCTGTGTCAGAAGGTCGCGGTGATGCAGTACGGTAAAATCCTCGAAAGCCTGACGGTGGACGAACTCGTCGCCGGGAACGTGAAAACCGACTATACACGAATGCTGATTCACGCCAGCCAGCAGTATTCCCGCGAAATGGCGCGGGAGGTGGCGGTGTATTAGGTGTGTGCGGTCTGGTGCCCTCACCCCGGCCTTCTCCCACAGTGAGAGCGAGAATTGTAGGCCGGGTAAGGCGTAGCCGCCACCCGGCAAAAACATCAGCGCAACAGCACGCAGTCCGGCGGCAACCGGCACTGCAGCGCGCCCGGGACAACTTCGATGCGGAACCGGTCGCCGCTCAACGGCTCGCCATCAAGGTTGAAGGTCATACCGTTTGGGGCGACCACCTCAAACCACGCGGATTTTCCGGCGATAATATTCGGGCTTTCTGCTGGCTGGGTCAGGGTGGTAAACAGCGCGGGTAGCAGCCCGTCGCCGGTGAAGATCCGCAGCTGTAGCTGCCCATCGTTAATCAACGCCTCCGGGCAGAGTTGCTGTCCGCCGCCCGCCTGGCGACCGTTGCCGATGCCGATCACCAGCGCATCGCCCTGCCAGTGGAAATTCTCACCGCTGATTTCACAGCTGTCCGGCTTAAGGGTGTCCATACGCATCAGGCCGTGAATCAAATAGGAGACGCCGCCGAGTGCGGCCTTCAGCTTTTCCGGCGTTTCGCTGGTGATGCGCGTGCCGAATCCGCCGGTAGCCATATTGATAAAGCAGGTCTGATCGTTCACCTGTGCAATGTCGACGGCGGTGGCTTTACCGAGGATCGCCAGCTGTAGCGCTTTCATAAAATCCTCGGGGATGCCGGCGCTGGTGGCAAAATCGTTGGCGGTGCCAAGGGGCAGAATGCCCATCACCGGGCGGTCCGCCGGGTTGAGGTCGATCAGCGCCCCGGCGATTTCGTTGATGGTACCGTCGCCGCCGCCGGAAATAATCGTATCAACGCCGAGGCGTCTCCCTTCGTCGATATAGCGCGCCGCGTCGCCTTTTTCCCACGTCACCCGGACGTGAATAGATGCGCCGTCTTCACGCAGTTCGTCGATCGCCTGACGCAGCAAATCATTGCCTGCACTTTTACCATTAAGAATCAATAAACTGTCTGGATAGGTTGCCATCCACGTTGCTCCCTTTTCTTGGTCTACCAAGAGTGTATCTCAGGGAGGGGAAAAGCGGGTAAGAACAGGACGAAAGGCAAAAAAATAAGGATAAAACTAAGGCTACCGAGGTTACGCAGAGGCGTTAAACCACGTTGGCCCATGCGTGTACTTTGGGCGGGAGGGTTATGGCGGCAGGAGGCGATATCAGTCATCCGCAATTTAAGGTATCAAGCCCGGCCAAAATTCCGAAATTCCCGGATAATATCTCACAGGCACAGACCCAATAAACGTAATGCTACCGGGGCTAAAACGTGTTTGATGGGCAGGCGGCGTTCAACAACGAGCAATACGCGCGAGGCGTAAGCTGAGGAATCATTATTGACCGTGCACCTAATGGATAATAACCTCGGTTTTAACTGCTTAATGATAAAAGGGAGTTTATATGCAAACCCAGGATGGGCTTACCGTTACGATATCTCCGGTACAGATGGCCGCTATATTACGTGGTAAAACTGTCAGCGAAGGAGAAACAATGAGTAACCGTTTATGGGGCGGTCTGGGCGTTGTAAGCGGCGTTGTAGAAATGTTTGGTGCAGGCGTTTTGTGCGTGGTTCCTGAACCCACAATGTTATCTAAAGCAGGATGTGTTGTTGTTGGCTCTCATAGTCTCGATACCCTAACGGCGTCATTTAAGCAGGTGATTACGGGCAGACAGGCTGCTACAGCAACCGCTCAACTGGCAGAGTTTGCAGCTACCGGATTGGGTGCAAGTCCGGATGTTGCCTATAAAGTCGGTGTTACAGTTGATCTCGCTGTTCCGTTTGCGTTCGCAAGTGCAGCCGGTGCCGCTAGAGTTGGCTCAGTGTATTCTGGCCGTATTCGTTTGCTGGCGCATGAAGGCGGTACGTTCGGGCATACAATTGCGCGGCATATTGGTCAATCTCCAGAGCAAATGATTACACGACTCACAACAACGAGACTTTCTCGGGTGAGTAGCTTTAATAGTATAAAACAAGCAGAGTTATTGATATCAGAAGTTCTTTCAGTAAAACGTGGTCAATTAACCGGCGCATTAAAATATATGCAGCCCGAAGCTAAATTACCTCTGGAGCATAGCTTTCCTTACCCGGTTGGAAGGTATATTGATAGAGGATCTACGGAAGTCAAAAAAGCGTATACTGTTCGGGTGATAATTAAAGCCAGACGCTATGGTGATAAAACCTACTTCATTTTGACAGCATATCCGGCACCATAAGGTACTTATGAATACTGATTCCAGCAAACCATGTGAATTTGATACATTAGTTGTTGTTTACTTCGGGCAAGATTGCGATCTTATTGTTGAAGATTGTGATTTCAATAAGCTTCTTGACGAGTACTTGACTACTTCCACAGAATTTAATTTACGGATGCTTCTTGCTAATATTATCGAAATAGAAAATCAATCTGATGGGTATGAAGTGCTTATTGCTCGTTACAAGGGTGAGTTTGCTCCAGACCTTTGGAATATGACAGCGCAGGAATGGCTCGGTACTGTTAAAGCCCGACTGATAAGCTACATGACAGCCAAAGGTTACTCAACAGAGTTGTCGCATTTCTAGACTCCAACTGACCAGCACTACGCACTCTGATCCAGACCGAGCGGTCGTGAAACCGGCGTCAAACAATGTCCGGTGGTTTGACGCAAAAAAATAAGCCCGCGTAAGGGAGATTACGCAGGCTAAGGAGGTGGTTCCTGGTACAGCTAGCATTTATGGGTTATGTTTTTCAGCGGGGGGGATAATACCCGTAACGAGCGAAGCGGTATGTGATCCGTTTCTAAGAATTATCCCAGCGTGAAAAAATTTCCCTAATCAACTATTTTGCGTGCGGATTGCGAGTGTTTTCACCGTCAAAGTTGCGCATCAGCAGCGCAAACTCCAGCTCCACCTCTTCCGGAACCGGCAGCCATACGGTATGACCGTCGCCCGGTGCGACCTCAATCGCCTCGCCTTTGCCGTTTTCCAGATGCTCCAGCGTGAAGTTCATGTTGCCCTGCGGGGTCATCAGCTCCAGGCTGTCGCCTTTGGTGAATTTATTTTTCACCGCGACGGCTGCCAGCGGGCCTTTACGCTCGCCGGTGAAATCGCCGACAAACTGCTGGCGTTCAGAAATGGAGTAGCCGTGCTCGTAGTTCTGATAGTCGTCATGGGTGTGACGGCGCAGGAAACCTTCGGTGTACCCACGATGCGCCAGGCCTTCCAGCGTTTCCAGCAGGGTGGTGTCGAATGGTTTACCGGCTGCTGCATCATCGATCGCCTTGCGATAAACCTGTGCGGTGCGTGCGCAGTAGTAATAAGACTTGGTGCGACCCTCGATTTTCAGCGAATGCACGCCCATCTGGGTTAAACGCTCGACGTGCGCGATGGCGCGCAGATCTTTGGAGTTCATGATGTAGGTGCCGTGCTCGTCTTCAAAGGCAGTCATGTACTCGCCCGGACGTTTAGCCTCTTCAATCATAAACACGCTGTCGGTCGGCGCGCCGATGCCGAGCGTCGGCTCCACGTTAGTCACCGGGATTGGTTCGTGCTTGTGCACGATGTTACCGATGTCGTCCTCTTTGCCTTCCTGAACGTTGTACTCCCAGCGGCAGGCGTTGGTGCAGGTGCCCTGGTTAGGATCGCGTTTGTTGATATACCCCGAGAGCATGCAGCGGCCGGAGTAGGCCATGCACAGCGCGCCGTGGACGAAGATCTCAATTTCCATGTCCGGCACCTGAGTGCGGATCTCTTCAATCTCTTCGAGGGACAGTTCACGAGACAGAATGACGCGGGTCAGCCCCATCTGTTTCCAGAATTTCACCGTCGCCCAGTTAACGGCGTTAGCCTGAACGGAGAGGTGAATGTCCATTTCCGGGAAGTTCTCCCGAACCAGCATGATTAAACCCGGGTCCGACATGATCAGCGCGTCCGGCCCCATTTCCACCACCGGCTTCAGGTCACGGATGAACGTTTTCAGCTTGGCGTTGTGCGGCGCGATATTGACCACCACGTAGAATTTTTTGCCCAGGGCATGCGCTTCGTTGATGCCGAGCTGCAGGTTCTCGTGGTTGAATTCGTTGTTGCGCACGCGCAGCGAGTAGCGCGGCTGGCCCGCGTAAACGGCATCGGCACCATAGGCAAAGGCGTAACGCATATTTTGCAGCGTTCCCGCCGGGGAAAGGAGTTCCGGTTTAAACATGTGTGTTCTCATTCTGATGACAGGTCAGATCCGCGAGCACCAGGTGACGCGGTAGGGGGAGTTCCCATACTTTAAGGGCGGGCATTGTAGCGCTGCGGGGCGGGGAGGTAAAGCTTTGCACCTCACCCTAACCCTCTCCCCAAAGGGGCGAGGGGACTCAAACACCCTCTCCCCTTTGGGGAGAGGGCAGGGTGAGGGGGGGGTTATTTAGGCAATCCTGCACGCATCCGCTTCCCAGCGATACCCGACACCGTACACCGCGCGGATAAACGACTGGTCAGCGTCGAGCGCTTCCAGCTTGCGGCGCAGGTTTTTGATATGGCTGTCGATGGTGCGGTCGGTCACCACGCGGTAATCATCGTACAGGTGGTTCAACAGCTGTTCGCGGGAGAAAACCTTCCCCGGCTCGTGAGAGAGGGTTTTCAGCAGGCGAAACTCGGCAGGGGTAAGGTCCAGAAGCTTGCTGCGCCAGCTGGCCTGGAAACGGCTTTCGTCGACAATCAGCGGGCTTTCGGCGTCCAGCACCTGCAGCTCGCGCTGCGGCCTGCAGCGGCGCAGGATAGTTTTCACGCGGGCAACCACTTCGCGTGGACTGTAGGGTTTGCAGATGTAATCGTCAGCGCCAATTTCGAGACCCAGCAGGCGGTCGATCTCTTCGATTTTAGCGGTCACCATAACGATGGGCACGTCTGAAAAGCGGCGGATTTCCCGGCACAGGGTCAGGCCGTCGGTGCCCGGCAACATCAGGTCCAGCAGGATCAGGTCCGGCGGAGTCTGGCGCACATAGGGGAGCACCTGGTCGCCATGATTAATCAGCGTGGGGGCATAGCCTGCGGCGCGTAAATAATCGATAAGCAGTTGCCCGAGCTTAGGCTCGTCTTCCACGATAAGAATGCGCGGTGTGTTTTCGTCAATCGGTAATTCGGTCATGCTTCTCTCGATAAATCCCGTTCCAGAGGTAACTCTACTGTAATGCTAACCCCGCCAAATGGCGAATGGGCGGCGCGGATCGTGCCGTTGTGGGCTTCGACGATGTTAACGCAGATCGCCAGCCCCAGCCCGGAGCCGCCGCTGGCGCGGTTGCGCGAGCCTTCGGTGCGGTAAAAGCGCTCGAATAATTTTTCCAGCTGCGCGTCCTGCACGCCGGGGGCGGAATCGGCAAAGGTCAGGGCGAAGCGCCCGTTCTCTTGTTTGCCGGAGATAAGTAGCCCGCCACCGCTGTCGGTATAGCGCAGGCTGTTTTCCAGCAGGTTATTGAACAACTGCATCAGGCGGTCGGGGTCGCCAAATACCACGGCGCTGTCCGGCAGCGAGAGGTCAATTTTCAGGTTGCGGCTGGCAAAGCGTTCCCGGAACGCGCCGCTGACCACTTCAAGAATGTTAATCACGTCCACTGGCGCTTTCTGGTAGGCCAGCGCGCCCTCGTCGGACATTGAGAGCTGGTGCAGGTCGTCCACCAGCTTGGTGAGCGTCCCGACCTCGGCCTGTAATGACGCCACCGATTCAGGCGTAAACTGGCGCACGCCGTCCTGAATCGCCTCCAGCTCGCCGCGCAGCACCGCCAGCGGGGTGCGCAGTTCGTGGGAAATGTCGGCCATAAAATCGCGGCGCATCTGCTGGTTTTTCTCCAGCGTGCTGGCGAGCTGGTTGAAGTCCTGCGCCAGCTTGCCCAGCTCATCCTGGCTGCGGGTATCCACGCGGGTGGAGAAATCCCCGGCGGCCAGCTTGTGGGTGCCTTCTACCAGACGTTTTACCGGCGCAAGCAGGCCGCGCGCCAGCGGGAAGGTGGCAAGTGCGGCCAGCAGGGTGGAGAGGGCGACAATCAGCCAGCTGGTCTGGCGCTGCTGGCGGTCAAAGTTGATATCCGTGTTGCGCGTCAGACGCTCGACCGGGGAGGCGATGACCCAGCCGACGGTCTCATTGTTAACCCTGATGGCGCGCTTTGAGCCGTCGGGTGGAACCGGCGCGCGCGGGCCAACCAGCACGCGCATCTCCTGGTCAATCACCCAGAACTGGGTGCGCCAGCCGTGCGGCGGCATGCCGGGGCCGGGGCGGTCGTCATCGTTATCGTGCTCCAGCGAACGCAGGATCTGAAACACGAAGCGGTCGTTATTGCGCAGAAAACGCCAGTTCCCGTGCAGGGCGTACTGCTCGCCAAGCGCATCGCCTAAGCCCTGCAGGCGTTGCTCGTTGCCGTGCTTGATGTAGTCGATAAAGCCGCGCTCGAAGCTGACCCGCACCGCCCAGTGCATGGTGATCAGCAGAACGATACAGGTGGCAAAAATCGCGACAAACAGCTTGCCGGTGATACCCGGACGCCAGAATTTCATGATGCACTCCTTTTGCCGCGTCGGATCACGACATTCTTACGGGTATCGTTCGGGACTCTGGCGAAGATAAAGGCGGGCAGGGCGATAATCACCGCCATGCTGAGATAGGTATATAAAAACACCTGATGCGCGCTCGGGGTGTCGACGCTGAGATGCTGCTGGCCGTACATGCCGAGCAGGATGCCCGCCATGGTCACGCCCACGCTCATCGAAAGCTGCATAATCATCGACAGCAGGCTGTTACCGCTGCTTGCCAGCTCGTCCGGCAGGTCTTTCAGCGTCAGGGTATTCATCGACGAGAAGCGCACGGAGTTAATGATGCCCTGGCAGAACAGCACCAGCGGCAGCGCGTAATACCAGCCCATCAGCGCCACGGCCATAAACAGCAGGCTTACCAGCGCCAGCCCAAGCGTGGCGGCGACCAACACCCGGCGGTAGCCGAAGCGGTTGACCACCTGCACCACGATGCGCTTCATGCCCATGCTGCCGAGCACCATCGGGATCATCATCAGGCCCGCGTGGAACGGCGAAAAGCCCAGGCCGATCTGTAAAAAGACCGGCGTCATAAACGGCAGCATGCCGCTGCCGATGCGCCCGGCGAAGCTGCCGAACAGGCCAAGGCGGTAGGTGGGGTTTTTAAACAGATGAAGGCTAAACAGCGCTTTGTCGTTCCCTCTGGCATGCCACAGATACCACAGAATGGCGGTGATGCCGAGGGCGACCAGTATCCCCAGGGTCAGAGAGGAGATCCCCAGCCCTTTCTGCCCGTCGAGCGCCAGCGTCAGCGTGGCCATCCCGGCGGCCAGCAGGATAAAGCCGAAGACGTCGAAGCGCCGGGTCTGCATGGTGTAGTTCGGCATCAGCATCAGGGTGGCGATCGCCCCCACGATGCCGACCGGCAGGTTGATCAAGAAGATCCAGTGCCACGAGGCGTACTCCACCAGAATCCCGCCCAGCGCCGGGCCGAGCAGCGGCCCCACCTGGCCGGGGAGCGTCACGAAGGTCATCGCCGCCATATACTGCTCGCGCGGGACTATTTTCATTACCGTTAGTCGCCCCACGGGTACCATCATCGCGCCGCCAACGCCCTGTAAGACGCGGGCCATAATAAGCTGATCGAGCGTGTTCGCCTGGGCGCAAAACAGCGATCCCACGGTAAACAGCACGATGGCGGTGAAAAAGATATTCCTCACCCCGACTTTATCCGCCAGCCAGCCGCTGGCGGGGAGCATTACCGCCACCGTCAGCACATAGGAGACGATCACCATATGCATGTGCAGCGGGCTTTCCCCCAGGCTTTTCGCCATGGAGGGGAGGGCGGTATTCACGATGGTGGTGTCCAGCGACTGCATGAAGAAGCCGAACGCCACTATCCATAGCTGCCAGCGAACCTGACGGGGAAGATCGGTCATTTACTCGGTCACCGTTGTTCTGTTTTTACGTGAAAAACGCAGTCGCAGACGGTCGAAGAACAGATAGACCACTGGCGTGGTGTAGAGCGTCAACAACTGGCTCATCACCAGCCCGCCAACAATGGTGATCCCCAGCGGCTGGCGCAGCTCGGACCCGTCGCCACCGGAAATAACCAGCGGCAGCGCGCCAAACAGCGCCGCCAGCGTGGTCATCATGATCGGGCGAAAACGCAGCAGGCAGGCCTGGAATATGGCCTCTTCCGGCGTCAGGTTGCCGTTGCGCTGGGCGTCCAGCGCGAAGTCGACCATCATGATCGCGTTTTTCTTCACAATGCCTATTAATAGCATGATACCAATCAGCGCGATGAGGCTGAATGGCGCGCCGAACAATTCCAGCGCCAGCAGTGCCCCCACGCCCGCCGACGGTAACGTCGAGAGGATGGTCAGCGGATGGACGTAGCTCTCATACAACACGCCGAGCACGATATAGACCGTCGCAATCGCCGCGAGGATCAGGATCACCTGCGAGTTCATCGTGTCCTGGAATACCTGCGCGGTACCGGCAAAGCTGCCGCGCACCGTAGAGGGCACGCCAAGCTGGATCATGGTGCGGTTAATGGCGTCGCTCGCTTCAGACAGCGACGAGCCGGTCGGCAGGTTGAAGGAGACCGTCGATGCCGCCGACAGCCCCTGATGGTTCACCGACAGCGGCGCGTTCGCGGGCTGCCAGCTGGCAAAGTAGGAGAGCGGGATCGCCTTGCCTTCACTGTTAATCACAAACATTTTGTCCAGTGCGCTGATGTCCTGGGTGTAGCGCGGATCGACCTCCATCACCACCTTGTACTGGTTCATCGGCTGGTAGATGGTGGAGATTTCACGCTGACCAAAGGCGTTGTTCAGCAGGCTGTTGGCCGCCGCCACGTCAATCCCCAGCCGCGACATGGTTTCGCGATCGTAGGTCAGGTTCATCTCCGCGCCGTTGTTTTGGCTGTCGGAGTTCACGTCGGCCAGCTGCGGCAGAGCGGCCAGGGCCTTGCGGATCTTCGGCTCCCATTCGCGCAGCGCGGCTAAATCATCCGAGAGCAGGGTGTACTGATAGCTGGCGTTGGCCTGACGTCCGCCGACGCGGATATCCTGAACGGCCATCAAAAACAGGTTTGCGCCCGGCTCTTTGGCGAGCTTGACCCGCAGACGGTCGATCACCTGCTGCGCGGTTTCGTTACGCTCATCCCGCGATTTCAGGGTGATAAACATCATCCCGCTGTTCACGCGCGACCCGCCGGTAAAACCGGTGACGTTATCCACGGCTTTGTCTTCACGAATAATCTTCATAAAGTCCTGCAGCTTGCCGCGCATCGCCTGGAAGGAGATGCTCTGGTCGGCCTGAATACCGCCCATCAGCACCCCGGTATCCTGTTCCGGGAAGAAGGTTTTCGGGATGGAGATATACATCCAGACGTTCAGCGCGATGGTGCCCACCAGCACCAGCCCGACGATGCGGGTGTGGTTCAGCACCCATTTCAGCGATTTGCCGTAGCCTTCCTGCATCGCCATCAGCACGCGGCCAAAGCCCTTGCGGCGCGGCTGGGTGTGCGGTTTGCTGCGTTTGAGCATCCAGCCGCACATCATCGGCGTGAGGGTGAGTGAGATCACCAGCGAGATACCAATCGCGACGGAAAGCGTGACGGCAAATTCGCGCAGCAGGCGGCCAGGAAGCCCGCCCATCAGCAGCAGCGGCAGGAATACCGCCACCAGCGACAGGCTCATGGAGAGCACCGTAAAGCCGACCTCGCGCGTGCCCTGCAGCGCCGCCTGCAGCGGCTTCATGCCCGCTTCGAGGTGGCGTGAAATGTTTTCCAGCACCACTATCGCATCATCCACCACGAAGCCGGTGGCGATGGTCAACGCCATCAGCGACAGGTTGTTGAGGCTGAAGCCACACAGGTACATGGCAGCAAAGGTGCCGATCAGCGACACCGGTACGGCAACGGCCGGGATCAGCGTCGCGCGGCCCGAGCGCAGGAACAGGAAGACCACCAGGATCACCAGCGCGACGGAGATGATCAGCGTCTGCTCAACCTCTTCAAGCGAGGCGCGGATCGTCGGGGAGCGATCCTGGGCAATCTGCAGGTCTATCGCCGCCGGAATGGTCTCCTGCAACTCCGGCAGTCGCGCGCGAATGCTGTTCACCGTTTGGATAATGTTGGCTTCCGGCAGCTTGCGGATCATCAGCAGAATCGCCGGTTTGGCATTGGTCATCCCGGCGTTGCGCACGTCCTGCACCGAATCGGTCACGCTGGCGACATCGCTCAGACGCACCGCCGCGCCGTTGTTGTAGTGAATAATCAGCGGCTGGTATTCTGCGGCGGTTTTAAGTTCATCGTTTGTCTGGATCTGCCAGCGGTGGCTGCTGTCTTCAATCGCCCCCTGCGGTTTGCGCACGTTTGCGTTGCTGATGGCGGAACGCACGTCGTCCAGCGACACGCCCTGGTTGAACAGCGCCTGCGGGTTGAGCCCTACGCGCACGGCGGGCAGGGAGCTACCGCCCACGTCGACGTCGCCCACGCCGTCGATCTGGGCGATGGTCTGCGCCAGTTGGGTAGAGGCAAAGTCATACAGCTCGCCCTGGGAATAGGTGTCCGAGGTGAGCGTTAAGATCATGATTGGCGCGTCGGACGGGTTGGCTTTGCGATAGGTCGGCCTGCTCGGCATACCGCTCGGCAGCAGGCTCTGGGCGGCGTTGATCGCTGCCTGCACGTCGCGCGCTGCGCCGTTGATATCCCGGTCGAAGTTGAACTCAAGGATAATGCGCGTGCTGCCCAGCGAACTGCTGGAGGTCATTTCGTTGACCCCCGCAATGCGCCCGAGTGACCGCTCCAGCGGCGTGGCGACCGACGAGGCCATGGTTTCCGGAGACGCACCGGGCAGCGAGGCGCTGACCATGATCACCGGGAAGTCCACCTGCGGCAGCGGGGCTACCGGCAACAGCCGGAAGCCGAGTACGCCGCACAGGGTGATGGCGAGCGAAATCAATATCGTCGCCACCGGGCGGTAAATGAAGAGCGCGAAAAACTTCACTTACGCCTCCTCTTCACGTTTCGGGAAGCGGCTTTTGGTCCACAGGGCCAGACGGTCAAACAGCAGGTAAATCACCGGCGTGGTAAACAGCGTCAGCACCTGGCTGACCAGCAGACCGCCGACCATACCGATCCCTAAAGGACGCCGCAGTTCGGCCCCAACGCCGGTACTCAGCATCAGCGGCAGCGCGCCTAACAGGGCGGCGAGGGTGGTCATCAGGATCGGACGAAAACGCAGCAGACAGGCCTGGAAGATCGCATCGCGCGGCGACATTCCCTGTTCGCGCTCGGCGGCAAGGGCGAAGTCGATCATCATGATGGCGTTTTTCTTGACGATACCGATGAGCAGAATGATGCCGATAATCGCAATCACGTCCAGCTCGCTGCCCGCCAGCATCAGCGCTAACAGCGCCCCGACGCCCGCCGTCGGCAGGGTGGAGAGGATGGTGATCGGGTGAATAAAGCTTTCATACAGTACGCCCAGCACGATATACATCGCCACCACGGCGGCCACGATCAGCCAGATGGTGCTGCCCAGCGCCGCCTGGAACGCCAGCGTACTCCCCTGGAACTGGGTCTGTATATCCGTTGGGAAGCCGAGGTTTTTTTCGGCGTTTTGGATCGCTTCCACCGCCTCGCCCAGCGAGTATCCGTCCGGGACGTTAAACGAAATGGTGGTCGACGGGAACTGATCCAGATGGTTGATGGTCAGCGGGGTGTGGCGCTCCTCCACGCTGGCAATGGCGCTGAGCGGCACGATGCCGCCGTCCTTACTGGTCAGGCGTACGGTGTCAAGCGCGGCAAGCCCGGGCGTGTTCCCGGTGTTGTGCTCCAGCACCACGCGGTACTGGTTCGCCTGCGTATAAATAGTGGAGATCAGGCGCTGGCCAAAGGCGTTGTACAGCGCGTTATCCACGTCCGCCATGGAAATACCCAGACGGCTGGCGGTGTCACGGTTAACGTTAACGTAGGCCGCCAGCCCTTTATCCTGCCAGTCGCTGCTGACATCGGAGAGCTGCGGGAGGCCGCGCAGGGTATCAACCAGCTGCGGCACCCAGGTGCTGAGCGCCTCCAGGCTGGTGGTCTGCAGGGTAAACTGATACTGAGTGCGGCTCACCTGGGTATCAATGGTTAAATCCTGAATCGGCTGCAGGTAGAGTTCGATGCCCGGCACCTTCGCCACCGCGTTTTGCAGGCGCTGGATCACCGTGTTGACGCGATCGTCGCGGTCATCAAGCGGTTTGAGGTTGATCTGCAGACGCGCGCTGTTCAGCGACGGGTTAGTGCCGTCGACGCCCACGTAGGCGGTGAGGCTTTCCACCGCCGGATCTTTCATGATGATCTCCGATACCTGCTGCTGGCGCTGTGCCATGTTGGCGAACGAAACGGTCTGCGGGGCCTGTAACGTGCCCTGGATAATGCCGTTGTCCTGAATCGGGAAGAAGCCTTTCGGGATGAAAATCCACAGCATCACGCTGAGCGCCAGCGTACCCAGGGCAACCCCAAGCGTCGCCCACGGGTGGTTCAGCACCTTCGCCAGCACGTGGCCGTAGGCGGCGATGATGCGCTCGAACATCCGCTCAGAGGCGCGCGAGAAACGGTTTTGCTTGCGCAGGGACTCCACGCTCAGCATGCGGGCACACATCATCGGGGTCAGCGTCAGCGACACCACGGCGGAGATCAGGATCGCCACCGCCAGGGTGACGGCAAACTCCCGGAACAGCCGTCCGACGATATCGCCCATAAACAGCAGCGGGATCAGCACCGCAATCAGCGAGAAGGTGAGGGAAATAATGGTAAAGCCGATCTCGCCCGCCCCCTTCAGCGCGGCGGCGAGCGGCTTCTCGCCTTTCTCGATGTAACGCGAAATGTTCTCGATCACCACGATGGCGTCATCCACCACGAAACCGGTGGCGATGGTCAGGGCCATCAGCGTCAGGTTGTTGATCGAGAAATCAAGGAACACCATCACCGCAAAGGTTCCGACCAGCGAGAGTGGTACGGCGACGGCGGGAATAATGGTGGCCGGCACGTTGCGCAGGAACAGGTAGATAATCATTACCACCAGCGCAATCGCCAGCATCAGCTCGAACTGGGTGTCGGTAACGGAGGCGCGAATGTTGGTGGTGCGGTCGGAAAGCACCTTCACGCTGACCGATTTCGGCAGGCTTTCAATCAGCTGCGGCAGCATGGCACGAATGCTGTCGGCGGTCTCGATGATGTTCGCACCTGGCTGACGCTGAACGTTCATGACGATCGCCTGCTGCTTGTTGGCCCACGCGCCAAGCCAGCTGTTTTCCGCGCCTTGTTCTACGGTCGCCACGTCGCCGAGGCGAATTGGCGCGCCGTTCTGGTAGGCGACAATCAGCTGGCGATACTCATCGGCTGACTGCATCTGATCGTTGGCCGAAAGCGTGACCGCGCGGGTTGGCCCGTCCAGCGAGCCTTTGGCCGAGTTGACGTTGGCGCTGGTGATGGCGGTACGAATGGTTTCGCTGGTTAACCCCAGCGCGGCAATGGCCTGCGCGTTAAGCTTCACGCGCACGGCAGGACGTTGTCCGCCCGCCAGGGTCACCAGACCGACGCCCGTTACCTGTGAAATCTTCTGCGCCACGCGGGTTTCAACCATATCTTCCACCTGCGTCATCGGCATGGCGGAGGAGGTAACGGCCAGCGTCATGATTGGCGGATCGGCCGGGTTGACCTTGCTGTAGACCGGCGGATTAGGCAGGTCAGACGGCAGCAGATTGGTGGCGGCGTTGATCGCGGCCTGCACCTCCTGCTCGGCGACGTCCAGCGAGAGCGTCAGCTGGAACTGCAGCGTCACTACCGATGCCCCACCAGAGCTTTGCGAGGACATCTGCTTCAGGCCAGACATCTGCCCAAACTGGCGCTCCAGCGGCGCGGTAATGGCCGACGTCACCACGTCCGGGCTGGCGCCAGGGTAGAGCGTGACCACCTGAATCGTAGGGTAATCCACTTCCGGCAGCGCCGACACGGGCAGAAAGCGATAGCCAATTATCCCGGCTAGCAAAATGGCCACCATCAACAGCGTGGTGGCGACGGGGCGCATAATAAACAGGCGTGATGGCCCACCTGTCGCGCTCGGTGGCATGACCTGCATCAGGCGCTGGCTCCCTGTTTAGCGTGCTCGCGTTTCGCCGGCTGTTCGCTGCTGCTCGCGCCATGCGCCTCGACCACTTCGACGCGCGCCCCTTCGGTGAGACGGTCGATGCCGTCGGTTACCACCCGATCGCCTGCGGATAGCCCGGCGCTAATCACCACCGTCTGGCTATCCTGAATCCCGGTTTTCACCAGATGCTTGCTGACCTGGTTGTCATCGTTAAGCACCCAGACGAAGTTGCCTTCGTTACCCATCTGCAGCGCTGCCGTTGGGATCACCACCGCGTTTTCTTCGGTAGAGACCAGCATGCGCGCATTAACGAACTGATTCGGGAAAAGCGCATCATCCTGATTGCTAAAGCGTGCTTTCAGCTTGATGGTACCGGTGGTGGTATCAATCTGGTTATCGAGGCTCAGCAGAGCTCCTTCGCTGAGTTTCTGTTTGTTGGTGCGGTCCCAGGCTTCAACCACCAGCCCTTTACCGGCTTTTTGCGCCTGCACCACGGTGGCGATGTCGCTCTCCGGCAGGGTAAAGACTAAATCGATGGGGTGAGTCTGGGTAATGACCACGATGCCCGTGGTATCACCGCTGGAGATCTGGTTGCCGATATCAACCTGCTTCAGGCCGACGCGTCCGTCAATCGGCGCGGTAATGCGGCTCCAGTCGAGCTGCAGTTGGGCGCTGGCGACCGCTGCTTCGTCTGCTTTGATCGTGCCTCGGGTTTCGCTGACCAGCGACTGCTGAGTGTCCAGCTCCTGACGCGACACCAGGTTGGTTTTCACCAGCTGCTGATAGCGGGCGAGATCGCGCTGGGCATTGGCTAAGGTGGCTTTGTCTTTGGCAAGCTGCCCCTGCGCCTGAGCGAGCGAGACTTTGAACTGGCTTGGGTCGATCTCTGCCAGTAAATCACCGGCCTTAACCTGCTGGCCTTCCTGGAAGTGAAGCGCCATCAGCTGCCCCTCGACCCGGCTGCGCACGGTGACGGTATTGGCTGCAGTAATGGTGCCAAGCCCGGTGAGATAACGCGGAACGGCTTTGTTGACGGCGGTCGCTGCCTGCACGGGGGCCAGCGCCGCGCCGCGCATACCGTGGCGGCCACCGCCCGCCGCGCGCGGAGATGAGCTGCTCGCCCCCGA
Organism: Enterobacter sp. 2VL; assembly: GCF_005503595.1. Lineage (NCBI taxonomy): Bacteria > Pseudomonadati > Pseudomonadota > Gammaproteobacteria > Enterobacterales > Enterobacteriaceae > Enterobacter > Enterobacter sp. 2VL. Next base: position 137,751 of record NZ_SCNE01000003.1, on the reverse strand, counting down.
GGATGCAGGGGACTTCGCGGATTGACTGTGCCAGTACCAGGCGGCGGCAAGGACCACCACAATGATGCCAGCGGCGATAGCCCAGCGGGATTTGTTACTGCCTTTCATCGTTTTACGTTCTCATCCTGAAACACTTCGGGGAATGATACTAGTTTAGTCAGGCTACCCGGCAGAAAAATGGAGGAAATGTGGAACACTGTCTGGAATTGTCTGAATGGCGGGAGAGGGAGTCGATCCTTTTTCTCCCTCTCCCGCTGGGAGAGGGCCGGGGTGAGGGCACCAGGCCACACCCGTGTCAGCTAAACATCACCTGCGCCCAGCGCGCCAGCCCTGCGGTTACGGAGCCAAAATCATCGCCACCGGCAATAGGTATGCCCGGCAGTTGTTCCGCCAGCGCTTTCTTAATCAGCGGCGAACGGGCGCTACCCCCGGTTAAATAAATCACGTCCGGTTGCTCTCTGCCATTATCCAGCGCCAGCTGCACCTGTTCGAGGATGCGCTGCAGCGGCTGCGACAGGGCCGTTTCAAGCCCTTCCTGCGAGATACTCGTTGCCAGTTCGTCGCTGATAAACGGCAGGGTGACCGCATGTTCCGGGCGATCTGAGAGCGCAATTTTGCTCTCTTCGGCGGTGCGCACCACGCGGTAGCTCAGGCGCTGACGCCAGACCTTGTGGAGCAGCGCGACTTTGTCGGCATCCTGCGCATCGCGTATCAGATCGTTGAGAAAACGACCGTTTGCGGTGCTGTAAAAATCACTCTGCGCAGGCACATCGTTGATCGCAATGGCGTTCCACCACGGCAGAACCGGCAGGGCGATCCCTTTTTCGGTTTGTCCGCCCATGCCCAGCAGCGGCATCAGGCTCTTGAAGGCGAGGGCAATATCCAGATCGTTACCGCCCACGCGGCAGCCGCTGTGCCCCAGCAGGCTGTTTTCACGATCGCGACGCTGATGCCACTGCGGCCCCATCAGCAGCAGCGAGCAGTCCGTCGTTCCGCCGCCGATATCCACCACCAGCACACGTTTTTCTGCGGTCAACGTGGCTTCAAAATCCAGTCCCGCCGCTACCGGCTCGTACTGGAACACCACGTCGCGAAAACCTGCACGGTGCGCCGCGCGCGCCAGAATACCCTGCGCCTGCTGGTTGGCCTCATCGCCCCCCAGACCCTGGAAGTTTATCGGACGGCCAATCACCGCCTGGTCGATGGTTTCCGTGACCTGCGTTTGCGCCTGATTGCGGATGTGCAGCATCATGGCGCAGACCAGATCCTCAAACAACGCGACCTGCTGCGGCTTCAGGCCGCTGGCCCCGAGGAATGACTTCGGTGATTTAACGAAGTAAACCTCCTCCGGATCCTCAATGTACTGCCCGAGCGACGACAGGCCGAACTGCACGCTGGCAGGCGTAACGTCGATGTCCTCTTCGCGGTTATAGCTCACGGCGCGGCGCAGCAGAGCCTGCGTTTCCGCCGCGGTGGCCGGAACCTGGTGATGGCGGAAAAGCCATTCGCTTACCGCTTCACGGGTTGGCGCGCAGAGCATTGACGGCAGCAGCGTGCTCTCTTTTTCCATTTTCAGGAGCTGTGGTTGCCCGTTGTGCATCACCGCAACCGAGCAGTTTGCCGTACCGTAATCGAATCCAATAAACACGTAGAAATCCCCATGCCGGTGAGAAGGGGCGAGACTTTAACGAAATGTCTCTTCCGCGACAACTGGAATATGAAAGCAAGGCGAAACAAGGCCTTTCGGTTTATGCTGAGGAGAACATGACAGGAGCAACGATGTTTACCTTGAACTGGCAACCCCCCTACGACTGGCAGTGGATGTTTGGCTTTCTGGGCGCGCGTGCCGTGACGGGCGTGGAAACCGTGACCGAGGACGACTACGAACGCAGTTTTGCCTGTGACGGGCACCAGGGCATTTTTCGCGTCACACCTGACCTTGCCGCCCACACCCTCAACGTCACGCTCAGCCCGGGCCTGATGCCGGTGGCGGCAGGCTGCCTGGACCGCATCGCACGGCTGTTCGATCTTGACTGCGATCCGCAGCAGATTGCCCGGACGCTCGGCGAGTTGGGTGCTGCGCGGCCCGGGCTGCGTTTACCTGGCGCAATGGATGCTTACGAGCAGGGCGTGCGGGCGATCCTCGGGCAACTGGTGAGCGTGGCGATGGCAGCGAAACTTACCGGACGGGTGGTGGCGCTGTACGGTGAGGCGGTTGAAGATGCGCCGGATTATCTCTGTTTCCCCACCCCGCAGGCGCTGGCCGCTGCCGATCCGCTGGCATTGAAAGCGCTCGGGATGCCGGTAAAAAGGGCGGAATCGTTAATTCATCTCGCCCGGTCGGTGGTGGACGGTGACTTTCCTCTCGTTCCACCGGTGGACATCGACGCGGGCATGAAAGCGTTGCAGCAGCGGCCCGGCATTGGCCGCTGGACGGCAAACTATTTAGCGCTGCGGGGATGGCAGGCCAAAGATGTGTTTTTGCCGGATGATTATCTGATTAAACAGCGCTTCGCTGGCATGACGCCCGCGCAAATCCGCCGTTACGCCGAACGCTGGCAGCCGTGGCGCTCCTATGCGCTGTTGCACATCTGGTATACCGACGGCTGGACGCCCTCAGTTGATGGCGAAATAGCTGGTGTTGAGCAGTAGTTCCAGCGGCTGCGGTTCGCCGATGGTGTCGCCATAGATAAAGTCGATGCCGATGCCCGAGAGGGTATCCATCATGATTGGCTGGTTGCAGGGGCCTGCCAGGGTTTTCATTCCCAGCCGCTGGGCGTGGCCCTGAATGATGGTCACCATCATTTCATCCATCAGGTTTCCGTGAACGTTTGACACCACGTCCGGGTCGAGCATCAAATAGTCGGCCATGTTAGCGCTGAGATGGCTAAAGAGGCTCATGTCGCGCCCCACCTGGCTTAACACCACCCGGCAACCTGCGTGTCGCAGTTTTTGCAGACCCTGCTGCAGGTTCTCATCCGTATTGCGCAGCACCTCTGCGGAGATAATCAGGTGCAGCAGGCGGCCCGGGAATGGGCCTTTCTCCAGCAGTTCAATCAGCTCGTCTACCAGGGTGACGCTGGATAACCCGGCTTGCGAAAGCGGTAGCGCAACCCCCATCCCTTTGGCCGCTACCTGGGCAGCGTACGCGCGGAAGAACTCGCTGAAGATACGCCGGTCGAGGGCGTGAAGCAGCTCAGGCTCGGCGAGACCAGAACGGAACGCCTGCTCCTCCTGTACTTCACCCTGGCTGGTCCACAGGCGCAGCGAGATGAGCCAGAAGTTGCTGCTCTCCGGTATGCGCGGGGAGGCGACGCTGCGGGCAATCATCAGCAGGTGATTGTCCTTGATCATATGCCACTGCTCATCGAGCGACATCATGCTGCGCGCGCTGTGGATCCGCTCCTGCTGCGGTTCGTAAACCGTCACCACCCCACGCCCGCTGTTTTTAGAGGCATAGCAGGCGATATCGGCCTGGGACATCACCTCTGCCGCCTGATGGTTGGTCTCATCAATCAGGGTAATGCCCGCGCTGGCGCCGATACGGTGCAGGCGGCCTTCCCACATAAAGTGATAGTTATTGATGGCGTGGATCAGCCGCCCGGTAATGTAGCGAGCGCTTTCGATATTGCAGTCCGGCAGCAGCAGACCAAACTCATCGCCCCCCAGACGGGCAAGAACGTCGCTGGAGCGAAGCATGGTCAGCATCAATGATGACAGCTCACGAAGCAGGGCGTCGCCCGCGGCATGGCCTGCGGTATCGTTGACGGCTTTGAAACGGTCAAGATCGATGAAAATCAGGGCATGGCGCTGGCGCGTCTCCTGCACGGTCTGGATCAGGCGCTTAAGATGGGTTTCGAAACTGACGCGGTTAGCCAGATGCGTGAGCGCGTCATGGGAGGCGCTGTAGCTTAGCTGGCGCAGCATTTTGCGTGATTCGGTCACATCCTGGATAACCAGCACCGAGCCGATGGCCTGCCCGTCCAGCGTGCTGAGCGGCGTGATGCTGTAGTGGATATCGAAGCTGCCGCCGTTGCGGCAGTTGAGTACCACGTCCTGCTCGATATCGGAACGGGACATATCGCCGCTGTGGATATTTTCCATCAGCGGTCCTTTCTCACCGAAGGTGATGTGCAACACGTTCAGAATTGGCTGCCCGATGGCCTCGGACTGCGGCCAGCCGCTCATCTTCTCGGCCACCGGGTTCATAAAGGTCACGTTCATGTCGACGTCGGTGCAGAGCACCGCCTCGCCGATGGAGTCGAGCGTAATGTGCAGACGCTCTTTTTCCTGGAACAGCGCCTCGTTAAGCTGTTTGACCTCGGTCATGTCCATGTTAATGCCGAGCAGACGTTCCACTTCACCCTGCTTGTTCAGCACCCGGTTGGCCAGGGAACGAATATGTCGCACCCCCTCTTTTACTCGGATGCGGAATTCGAGCTTAAACGGCATGCGCGCGGTCAGGGAGTCGCGGATCACCTGTTCCGCATGCTCGCGGTCTTCAGGCACAATCGACGCATTCCACAGCTGCCAGGTGGGCTTGATGTGCGAGGGGATCTCATACAGCTCAAACATCCGCTTATCCCAGCTGATGACGTCCGGCTGCAAATCCCATTCCCAGATCCCAATCCCCCCCGCTTCGTTCGCCAGGGTAATGCGCTCCATCAGGCGCTTATTGACCCATTCGGTATGCTTGAGATCGTTAATGTCTTCAATCTGGGCGATAAAGTAGAGCGGGGTGCCGTCGGCGTGGCGTACGACGGAGACGGCAAGCAGCGCCCAGACCACTTCCCCGTCGCGAGTGTAGTAACGCTTCTCGAGGCTGTAGGTGTTGATATCCCCGTTGACCAGCTGATCGAGCTGTTCGATATCAGAGTGTAAATCTTCCGGCCAGGTAAGCTGCTGGAAGGTCAGCGACTGAAGCTCCGTCTGGCTGTAGCCGAGAAAGTTGCACAGCGCCTTGTTGGCCTGTAGCCACTGGCCGTCGATGCCCACCAGCGCCATACCGATGGCGGAGTACTCCATTGCATTGCGAAAACGTTCTTCGCTCTCGGTAATGTGCTTGCGCTCGGCGCGGAAGGCATACATCACCATTGTCATCACGTTGGCGGGCAATAGCATCATCAAAAACGGCAGCCACGGCGCGTTGAGCATGGCGCTGGCGTTCTGCGTCGCAATTGGAGTCGGGTTTTGCGCCATCATCAGGGAGACCATCATGACGGTGACCAGGAACACCAGAAACGCTTCCACGCGCGGCAGGCGGACCGCGCTCCACATCAGCAGGACAATTACGCAGGTAAAAGGCCACGGCAGCCAGTTCATGGCGGCCCAGCTCAGAACCAGCGTCACCGCCATGGTGACCAGGGTTTCCAGCAGCAGCTGCGGGTTGCGGTGGCGCAGGAGATAGTGCGGTTTGAACAGCAGCCCTAACGGCACCAGCGCCAGCGCGCCGATTGATTCGGAAACCACCCAGACCAGAAAATTACGCAGCGGCTCTGGCCCCGGTGCCAGAAAATGAATTAACACGCCCCCTGTCAGCGGCGGGATCAGGGCGCTGCCAATCGCCAGACGCACCCAGTCATTCAAGTTTTGTAGCGGGTTATACCACGGCAGCAGCTTACGCAGCAGCAGTGCGCCGATGCAGGCCTCAATAATATTGACGGAGGTATAAATGAAGCTAACGGATCCCCACGAAAAGAGCATCCATGAGGCCAGGACATTCCCGAATGAACAGGCGAGGGCAATACCCGGCCACATCTTCCCGGCATGACGATAAAACGCCACCGTCATAATAGAGGTAGGGAACCATAACGGCGCGAGCAGGGTGCCGAAACGGGTGAGTTCCAGGGAAAATAGGGTAAAAATAAACGTGACCAGACCCAGACAGACAAGTCGCAGTAAAGGATGTTGGGTGGTAATCAAAACCCGCTGGTATTGTTTATTCATTACCGCTTTATCCCGAGACGCCAGGTCGCCAGGAGCGATGTCCGGACGCGAGAAATTAAGAATTTGGTTTATGCTAGTACAAACAATTTACAATTCATATGCTGACTGCTCAGATTTTGACATCATAGACTTATTAAATAGTTACTCGCCAAAAAATTCCCGTTAAACGACCAAAAAGTGGTCATTTAAATTTCACTCAGGGAGAAAAAGCGACTTTGGAGGCTCTCTCGCATTACCTGCGGTTTCGACTGGTATCACGCCTGCGAAATCCCTATAATTGCCGCGTTTGACGCTCCGGCGTCGTCCTTCCTTAACATCCAGGTTAATCAGGTCGCTAAATTTATGACTGATAAGTCTCATCAGTGCGTCATTATAGGCATCGCCGGCGCATCGGCTTCAGGTAAAAGTCTTATTGCCAGTACGCTGTATCGCGAACTGCGTGAACAGGTTGGTGATGAGCATATCGGCGTCATTCCCGAAGATTGCTATTACAAAGATCAATCCCATCTGTCGATGGAAGAGCGCGTAAAGACTAACTACGACCACCCTAATGCCATGGATCACAGCCTGCTGTTCCAGCACTTAGAAGCGCTGAAAAGCGGCAAGGCTATTGAATTGCCTGTTTACAGCTACGTAGAACATACCCGCTTAAAAGAGACCGTTCGCATTGAGCCGAAGAAGGTCATCATCCTTGAAGGGATCCTGCTGTTAACGGACGCGCGGCTGCGCGAGTCGATGAACTTCTCTATTTTTGTCGATACCCCGCTGGACATCTGCCTGATGCGCCGCATTAAGCGTGACGTCAACGAGCGCGGGCGTTCTATGGACTCCGTGATGGCACAGTATCAGAAAACCGTGCGTCCGATGTTCCTGCAGTTTATCGACCCATCCAAGCAATACGCCGATATTATCGTGCCTCGTGGCGGTAAAAACCGTATTGCCATTGATATCTTAAAAGCGAAAATCAGTCAGTTTTTTGAATAAGCCGCGCGAATTGTGTACCGTTCAGAGATAACCTGGTTTGCCCTGAGCCGATAACGCCTCAGGGTACGATGCACGAAAGGAGAAAGTGCCATGCGTCTTTGTGACCGCGATATAGAAGCCTGGCTGGATGAAGGCCGCCTGTCTATCACCCCGCGTCCGCCGGTTGAGCGCATTAACGGCGTGACGGTCGATGTGCGTCTGGGGAATAAGTTTCGCACCTTCAGCGGCCATACGGCGCCGTTTATCGACCTGAGCGGGCCGAAAGACGAGGTGAGCGCGGCGCTGGACCGCGTGATGAGCGACGAAATCGTCCTCGACGAGGGTGAGGCGTTTTATCTGCATCCGGGTGAACTGGCGTTGGCCGTGACGTTTGAATCAGTCACGCTGCCTGCCGATCTGGTGGGCTGGCTCGATGGCCGCTCCTCGCTGGCGCGTCTGGGTTTGATGGTGCACGTAACGGCGCACCGCATCGATCCGGGCTGGTCAGGCCGTATTGTGCTGGAGTTCTTCAATGCGGGTAAACTCCCGCTCGCGCTGCGTCCGGGCATGATGATCGGTGCGCTGAGCTTTGAACCGCTGACAGGCCCGGCGGATCGTCCTTATAATCGCCGTCAGGATGCAAAATATCGCGACCAGCAGGGTGCGGTTGCCAGTCGTATCGATAAAGACTGATTGTTAGACCATTGAGGATGCCATGAGAAGAGTTCTGACAACGCTGATGATTTTGCTGGTGGTTCTGGTTGCTGGCCTTTCGGCGTTGGTACTGCTGGTTAACCCGAATGACTTCCGTGCCTATATGGTGCGTCAGGTCGAAGCGCGCAGTGGTTACGAACTTAAGCTGGACGGGCCGCTGCGCTGGCACGTCTGGCCACAGTTGAGCATTCTCTCCGGGCGCATGTCGCTGACTGCGCCAGGGGCATCCCAGCCGCTGGTGGCGGCCGACAACATGCGTCTTGATGTCTCGCTGATCCCGCTTTTCTCCCATCAGCTTCAGGTTGATCGGGTGATGCTGAAAGGGGCGGTGATCCAGCTTACGCCGCAAAGCGAAGCGGTACGCCAGCCGGACGCGCCGGTTGCCCCGCACGAAAATACCTTGCCCGACGTGCCGTCCGATGCCGGCTGGTCGTTTGACATCGCCAACCTGAAAATTGCCGACAGCGTGCTGGTTTTCCAGCATGAAGACGATGAGCAGGTTACCGTGCGCAACATCAACCTGACGATGGAGCAGGACGCGAACCACATTGCGACCATGGCGTTTTCCGGGCGTATCAACCGCGACCAGCGCGATCTGACGTTGTCGATGGATGCCAACGTAAACGCGTCTGACTATCCGCACCAGTTGACTGCCGATATCCGCCAACTGAACTGGCAGCTCACCGGTGCAGATCTGCCGACCAAAGGCATTGCCGGCCAGGGGACCTTGCAGGCCATCTGGCAGGAAGAACACAAACAGCTGCAGCTCAATAACCTTAATCTGCAGGCCAATGACAGCAGCATGAAAGGGCAGGCGAGCGTGACCCTGACCGAGGAGCCGAAATGGGTTCTGGATTTGCAGTTCGACACGCTGAATCTTGAAAACCTGCTTCCGCCGCAGCCTACCAGCACGGCTGACGCCGGTGCGGCACAAAACGGTCAGAGCCAGGCGATGAAGCCACGGCCAGTGATTTCATCTAATCTCGATCAGCCTGACTATAACGGCCTGCGCGGTTTTACCGCCGATATTCTGCTAAAAGCCAACCGGCTGCGCTGGCGCGGCATTGAGTTTACCGACGTCACTAGCCAGATGTTCAACCACAATGGATTGCTGGTCATCTCCGAGCTGGGCGGCAAGATGGGGGCAGGGCATGTGTCGCTGCCGGGTACGCTGGATGTGCGTAAAGACACGGCCAGCGCCGCGTTCCAGCCGCGCCTGGATAATGTCGAAATCGGCACCATTCTGAACGCCTTTAACTACCCAATTTCGCTGACCGGACAGATGTCGCTGGCGGGGGATTTCGCCGGCACGAAAATTGACGCCGACGCGTTCCGCCATAACTGGCAGGGCCAGGCGCACGTTGAGCTGAAAGACACCCGCATGGAAGGCCTCAACTTCCAGCAGCTGGTCCAGCAGGCGGTTGAGCGCAGCAGCAACGTTAAGGCGAATGAAAACTACGACAGCGCGACACGTCTCGATAACTTCACCAGCGATTTGACCCTGGATAACGGGCAGCTGTCGCTGAATGAGATGCAGGGCACCTCGTCGATGCTGGCGCTCACCGGTGAGGGCAAGATGGATCTGGTGAAAGAGACGGCTGACACCCGATTTAACGTCCGCGTGCTTTCCGGCTGGGAAGGCGAGGGTGAACTGATTGATTTCCTCAAAGCGACGCCAGTCCCGCTGCACGTCTATGGAAAATGGCAGGCGCTGAATTACAGCCTGCAGGTTGATCAAATTCTGCGTAAGCACCTTCAGGATGAAGCTAAACGTCGGCTGAACGACTGGGCGGATCGCAACAAGGATTCGCAAAACGGTAAGGACGTGAAAAAGCTGTTAGATAAGCTTTGAGAGTGTTAGTGCCGGGTGGCGGCTACGCCTTACCCGGCCTGTAAAATCCGTAAATCGCAGGCCGGGTAAGCGAAGCGCTACCCGGCTTTTTTATACCTCAAAATCCAGCTCATCCTCGCTACGTAGCGGTATCAGCTGCACCTTCTGCACGCGATGGCTTTCAACCTGAAGCGTTTTGATCAAGTAATCTCCTACCTGCACCTCTTCGCCTGGCGTCGGAATGCGCTGGAGATACTCCATTAACAATCCTGCAATGGTGTGGTATTCACGCTTCTCATCCAGCGGCAGCGGAACAAACTGCACCAGGTCCTCAAGCGGCATATGGCCGTTTGCCGTCCAGGTGCCGTCGGCATTCTTCTGGATATCGTGGCGCGCATCGATTTCATCCACTTCGTTAGGCAGATTGCCAGCGATCGTTTCCATCACGTCGCTCAGCGTCACTAAACCTTCGACGGACCCAAACTCATCCACCACGAAGGCAAAGTGAGTGCGCGCGTTGCGGAACTGCTCAAGGGCGGACAGTAACGGCAGCGCCTCCGGGAACACCAGCGGCTGGCGGACCAGCACACGCAGGTTGAGCGGCTCGCCGTGCAGTTGCTGTTGCAGCAGGTCGATGATGTGTACCACGCCGAGCAGTTCTTCTTCCTCGTCGCCCCCGGTCACCACCACGCGGGTGTGCTGGTTTTTATCCAGCAGGGCGCGGATCTGCTCTTCCGGGGCCGTCAGGTCGACATGTTCGATGTCGTGACGGGAGGTCATGATGCTGCTGACCGATCGCTGGTTAAGGTTCAGCACGCGCTCAATCATGCGCCGTTCCTGCGGGTTAAAGATCTGCCCGTCGCTGTGGTCGGCAAGCAGCGCGGCGGACTCGGCGTCCAGTTCAGCATCCTCTTTTCGTCCGCTGAGCAGGCGCATCACCGTATCGGCGGTGCGCTGACGCAGGGTCTGATTAGCGGAGAGAAAGCGGCGACGGTTGAAAATCGCCAGCTGGTTAAGGGATTCGATCATCACCGAGAACCCGATCGCGGCGTACAGATACCCCTTCGGAATATGGAAGCCAAAGCCGTCGGCCACCAGGCTAAAGCCGATCATAAGCAGGAAGCTCAGGCAGAGAATAACGATGGTCGGGTGGCTGTTCACAAAGCGGGTCAGCGCCTTGCTGGCCATGATCATCAGCGTAATAGCAATGATTACCGCGGCCATCATCACCGCGAGGTGGTCTACCATGCCGACGGCGGTAATGACCGAGTCCAGCGAGAAGACGGCATCCAGCACCACGATTTGCGCCACCACCGGCCAGAATTTTGCCCCGCGACGCTGGGTCGGGTTGTCATGGTCTTTCCCTTCGAGCCGCTCGTTAAGCTCGACGGTGGCTTTGAACAGCAGGAACAGCCCGCCGAACAGCATGATCAGATCGCGGGCGCTGAAGCTCAGGCCGTAAACCGTAAACAGCGGCGTGGTGAGAGTGACCAGCCAGGAGATGGAGGCCAGCAGCAGCAAACGCATCACCATCGCCAGCACCAGCCCCGTGACGCGCGCACGGTCGCGCTGCGAAGGCGGTAATTTTTCGGCAAGGATGGCGATAAAGACCAGATTATCAATACCGAGCACTAATTCGATGACGACCAGCGTAACCAGCCCGGCCCAGATTGACGGATCGGCAATCCATTCCATAGTAATAGTAATACCTTCTGTTATATGACTAATGTCACATTGCGATCATGGATAAAGCTGACCAAAAATGCAATGGCAGGCTGAGATTTCTCTTAATCGATAACCAAAAAAATGAACAACATGCGGGAGGGTGTAAATAAGTGTAGTGCGGGGTTTTGATTATAGGAGACGTTATTTCGGATATATCGCACTGAGTGGTTTTATTCGATATTTTGTCAATATAAAGAAATTCCTAAAACCTTAAAAATTTGCTCTTAATATTAATCTTAAAAACTGTTATTCAGACGGTTGTCTCCTTGCCTGCTATTAGGTTAGCTGCAACAATTCTCCCAGCATCAAATGTTAAAACTTCTTGCTGCTATTTTTGTTTCGGTATTCAGGGAATGGAAATGTTTATCCGTCATAGGTTTTTCATGGCCGATGTATTTTCCCTGAAGCCATGTCCAAGAGGGTGTCTATCCATAACATATTGTTTAGTCAGTGGATTGGTAACTGAAAGCCAAGGGCGGTAGCGTGCCTGAAGGCGTGTAAAACAGCCTCAATTATTCTGTCAATAGCCAATGGATGAATACGGTTTTTTTAGGACAGATGCCAGTTATATTTCAAATTGATTAACTGCATTCTGAATGCCAAAACGACCCGCGCTTATTTAATTTGCACAGGATAATTACTCTGCCAAAGTGATAAATAATCAATGATGAAATCCAAAATGAAATTGATGCCATTATTGGTGTCTGTGACCTTGATGAGTGGTTGCACGGTCTTTCCCGGCAGCAATATGTCCACATCGGGCAAGGATGTGATTAAACAACAGGATGCCGATTTCGATCTCGACAAAATGGTCAATGTTTATCCCCTGACCCCGCGTCTGGTCGAACAATTACGTCCGCGTCCGAATGTTGCCCAGCCGAATATGTCTCTGGACCAGGAAATCGCCAATTATGAGTATCGCGTGGGGCCGGGTGACGTGATTAGCGTTACCGTCTGGGATCACCCTGAACTCACCACCCCGGCGGGCCAGTACCGCAGCTCAAGCGATACCGGGAACTGGGTCCAGTCCGATGGCACCATGTTCTATCCGTACATTGGCAAAGTGCATGTTGTCGGCAAAACGCTTGCCGAGATCCGTAGTGATATTACCAGCCGCTTAGCGCAGTACATTGCTGACCCGCAGGTGGACGTTAATATCGCCGCATTCCGCTCGCAGAAAGCCTACATTTCCGGCCAGGTGAACAAATCCGGCCAGCAGGCCATCACCAACGTACCGCTTACCGTTCTGGATGCCATCAATGCCGCGGGCGGCTTAACCGATGGCGCCGACTGGCGCAACGTCGTGCTGACCCACGAAGGCAAAGAGCAGCGCATTTCGCTGCAGGCGCTGATGCAAAACGGCGACCTGACCCAGAACCGCCTGCTTTATCCAGGCGATATTCTGTACGTGCCGCGTAACGACGATCTGAAAGTCTTCGTCATGGGTGAAGTGAAGAAACAGAGCACCCTCAAAATGGACTTCAGCGGCATGACCCTGACCGAAGCGCTGGGCAATGCGGAAGGCATCGATCTGACCTCCTCCAACGCCAGCGGCATCTTCGTGATCCGTCCGCTGAAGGGCGAGGGCAGCGCGAAAGGCAAGATTGCCAATATCTACCAGCTGGATATGTCCGATGCGACATCGCTGGTCATGGCCACCGAGTTCCGCCTCCAGCCATACGATGTGGTCTATGTCACCACAGCGCCGGTTGCCCGCTGGAACCGTCTGATCAACCAGTTGCTGCCAACCATCAGTGGCGTTCGCTACATGACGGATACGGCGCGCGACATTCACACCTGGTAATCCGCGATGTTTAACAAAATTTTAGTGGTGTGTGTGGGGAACATTTGCCGTTCCCCCACGGCTGAACGCCTGCTGAAACAGTATCAGCCTGATCTCACGGTGGAGTCCGCAGGGCTGGGTGCGCTGGTCGGTAAAGGGGCCGACGAACGTGCCACCCACGTTGCCCTGGATCATAACCTCTCCCTCGACGGGCATATCGCCCGTCAGGTCACGGGCCGGATGTGCCGCGAGTATGACCTGATCCTCGCGATGGAAAAACGCCATATTCATGCGCTGTGCGACATCGCCCCGGAGATGCGCGGCAAGGTGATGCTGTTTGGTCACTGGGACAATGAACGCGAGATCCCCGATCCGTATCGCAAGAGCCGTGAGGCATTTGAGGCGGTGTACACCTTACTTGACCAGTCTGCCCGTCAGTGGGCGCAGGCACTGAAAGCTCAGCAGGGATAACAATGACAGAAAAAACAAAAACGTCTGCCGCCCCGATCTCGGGCAGTGATGAAATTGATATTGGTCGTCTTGTCGGCACCGTGGTTGAAGCGAAGTGGTGGGTGCTCGGCATCACCGCCGTGTTCGCCGTTGGGGCGTTTATCTATACGCTGTTTGCGACGCCAATCTACAGCGCCGACGCGCTGGTCCAGATTGAACAGAATACCGGCAACTCGCTGGTACAGGACATCGGCTCCGCGCTGGCAAATAAGCCACCCGCGTCGGATGCGGAAATTCAGCTGATCCAGTCGCGTCTTGTACTCGGCAAAACGGTGCACGATTTGGGGCTGGATATTTCGGTCACTAAAAACACCTTCCCGGTGTTTGGCGCGGGCTGGGATCGCCTGATGGGCCGCAGCAATGATACGGTGAAAGTCACCGACTTTGTGCTGCCGAAAGGGGCCGGAGATCAAACCTTCACCCTGGAGGTTCTCGGGCCAAACCAGTATCAGCTTACCAGTGACGCCGGTTTTAGCGCGCGCGGTGAAGTCGGGAAGATGCTCTCCAAAGACGGCGTTAGCATGATGGTCAGCGCCATTCACGCGCAGGAAGGTGGTGAGTTCACGGTCACCAAATTCTCCACGCTCGGGATGATCAATAACCTGCAAAACAACCTGACCGTGACCGAAAACGGCAAGGACACCGGCGTTCTGAGCATGACATTTACTGGTGAAGATAAAGATCAGATCCGCGACATCCTCAACAGCATCACCCGCAACTACCTTGAGCAGAACGTTGAGCGCAAGTCGGCGGAAGCGGCAAAAAGTCTGGCTTTCCTCGCTAAACAGCTGCCGGAAGTGCGTTCGCGCCTGGATGACGCCGAGAACAAGCTGAACGCTTATCGTCAGGATAAAGACTCTGTCGACCTGCCGCTGGAAGCGAAATCGGTGCTGGATTCGATGGTTAACATCGACGCGCAGCTCAACGAGCTGACCTTCAAAGAGGCGGAAATCTCCAAGCTGTATACCAAACGCCACCCGGCCTACCGCACGCTGCTGGAAAAACGCCGCACCCTGGAAGACGAGAAGGCGAAGCTGAATAACCGCGTCACCGCAATGCCAAAAACCCAGCAGGAGATTGTGCGTCTGACCCGCGACGTGGAATCTGGCCAGCAGGTGTACATGCAACTGCTGAATAAACAGCAGGAGCTGAAGATCACCGAAGCCAGTACCGTTGGCGACGTGCGCATCGTTGACCCGGCCATCACGCAGCCTGGCGTGCTGAAGCCGAAGAAGGCGCTGATTATTCTCGGCAGCATTATTCTCGGCCTGATGCTCTCTATCGTGGGCGTGCTGCTGCGCTCCCTGTTCAACCGCGGTATCGAAAGCCCGCAGGTGCTGGAAGAAAATGGCATCAGCGTTTACGCCAGCATCCCGCTCTCTGAGTGGCAGAAATCGCGCGACAGCGTGAAAACCGTCAAGGGCGTGAAGCGTTACAAGCAGAGCCAGCTGTTGGCCGTGGGTAACCCGACCGACCTCGCGATTGAAGCCGTGCGCAGCCTGCGTACCAGCCTTCACTTCGCCATGATGCAGGCCAAAAACAACGTCCTGATGATGACCGGGGTCAGCCCGTCGATTGGTAAGACGTTCGTCTGTGCCAACCTCGCGGCAGTGGTGAGCCAGACCAATAAACGCGTGCTGCTGATCGACTGCGATATGCGTAAGGGCTACACCCACGAGCTGTTGGGGACCAACAACGTCAACGGTCTGTCTGAAATCCTGCTCGGCAAAGGGGAGATCGCCGATAGCGCGAAACCGACCTCGATTCCGAAGTTTGACCTGATCCCACGCGGCCAGGTACCGCCTAACCCGTCTGAACTGCTGATGAGCGAGCGCTTTACCCAGCTTATCGAGTGGGCGAGCAAGCACTACGACCTGGTGCTGATCGATACCCCGCCAATCCTCGCCGTGACCGATGCCGCAGTGGTGGGTCGCCATGCGGGGACCACGCTGATGGTGGCGCGCTACGCGGTGAACACGCTTAAGGAAGTGGAAACCAGCCTGAGCCGCTTCGAGCAGAACGGCATTGAGGTGAAAGGGGTGATCCTCAACTCCATCTTCCGCCGCGCGACCGGGTATCAGGATTACGGCTATTACGAGTACGAATATAAGTCTGACAGTAAATAACCAGTTTCCCTCACCCTGACCCTCTCCCTGAGGGAGAGGGAATGTTATCCCCCTCTTCTTTGGGAGAGGGCGGGGGTGAGGGCATCGAATTTATCCGGGGAAGACCATGACCACACAACGCCCTTTGATTTCTATCTATATGCCGACATGGAATCGTCAGCAGCTGGCGATCCGCGCGATTAAATCGGTCCTGCGTCAGGATTACGATAACTGGGAACTGATCATCGTCGATGACTGTTCCTCCTCGTTTGAGCAACTGCAAAAATTTGTTGAAGACCTGAATGACCCGCGCGTGATGTACACGCATAACCCCATCAATTCCGGGGCGTGTGCGGTGCGTAATCAGGCGATTATGCAGGCGAAAGGGCAGTATCTGACCGGGATCGACGATGATGACGAATGGACGCCAAACCGTCTGTCGATCTTCCTGTCGCACAAAGCGCAGCTGGTGACGCACGCGTTCCTGTATGCCAACGACTATGTTTGCCAGGGCGAAGTTTATTCGCAGCCGGCGAGCCTGCCGCTGTACCCGAAATCACCGTACTCCCGTCGCCTGTTTTACAAGCGCAACATTATCGGTAATCAGGTGTTTACCTGGGCACAACGCTTTAAAGCCTGTCTGTTTGATACCGAACTGAAGGCCGCACAGGACTACGACATTTTCCTGCGGATGGTGGTGGAGTACGGCGAGCCGTGGAAGGTGGAAGAGGCCACGCAGATCCTGCACATCAATCATGGCGAGATGCAAATCACCTCGTCGCCAAAGAAATTCTCGGGCTATTTCCACTTTTACCGCAAGCACAAAGAAAAATTCGACCGTGCCAGCCGTAAGTATCAGCTTTTTACCCTCTACCAGATCCGCAACAAGCGCATGAACTGGCGCACGCTGCTCACCCTGCTTTCCGTACGTAACGGCAAGCGTCTGGCCGATGGACTTCGGGGGAAATAATGTTTCTGGAAGATTGCCGCGCAAACGGCTGGAGCCTGCGCCCGTGCTGCATGGTGCTGGCCTACCGCATCGCGCATTTTTGCTCGGTGTGGCGCAAAAAAAATGTGCTCAACAATCTTTGGGCGGCACCGGTGCTGGTGCTGTACCGCATCATCACTGAATGTTTCTTCGGCTATGAAATTCAGGCTGCGGCCACCATTGGCCGTCGCTTTACCATTCATCATGGCTATGCGGTGGTGATCAATAAGTTCGTGGTGGCAGGAGATGATTTCACCATCCGTCACGCGGTCACTATTGGCAATCGCGGGCCGGAAAGCCTGGCCTGCCCGGTCATCGGCAATAACGTCGAGCTGGGCGCTAACGTGGTGATGATTGGTGATATTACCGTGGGCAATAACGTCACCATTGGTGCCGGTAGCGTGGTGCTGGACAGCATCCCGGACAACGCGCTGGTGGTCGGTGAGAAAGCCCGCGTGAAGGTGATCAAATGAATATTTTGCAATTTAACGTGCGCCTGGCGGAAGGCGGCGCGGCAGGCGTGGCGCTGGATCTGCACCAGCGCGCGCTGGAAAAAGGACTACAGTCCCGTTTCGTCTACGGTTACGGCAAGGGCGGCAAGAAAAGCGTCAGCCACGATAACTATCCGCACGTTCTGAAGCAGACGCCGCGCCTGACGTCGGTGGCGAACATTGCGCTGTTCCGCTTGTTTAACCGCGATCTGTTTGGCAATCTGAATAATCTCTATCGCACCGTGACCCGTACTTCCGGGCCTGTTGTTCTGCATTTTCACGTCCTGCACAGTTACTGGCTGAACCTGGAAGAGGTGGTAGCGTTTTGTGAAAACGTGCAGGCCCACAAGCCGGACACGCGATTCGTCTGGACGTTGCACGATCACTGGAGCGTGACCGGGCGCTGCGCGTTTACCGACGGCTGCGAAGGCTGGAAAACCGACTGCCAGAAATGCCCGACCCTGAGTAACTATCCGCCGGTTAAAGTGGATCGCGCGCACCAGTTGGTTGAGGGCAAGCGCCAGCTGTTCCGCGCCATGCTTTCGCTCGGCTGCACCTTTATCTCGCCAAGCCAGCACGTCGCGGATGCGTTTAACAGCCTGTACGGGGCAGGGCAGTGCAAGATCGTCAACAACGGGATCGACGTGGCAACGGAAGAGATCCTGGCCGAACTGACGCCGGTTGCCGTAACGGCAGGTCAGCCGAAAATCGCCGTGGTGGCGCACGATCTGCGTTACGACGGCAAAACCAACCAGCAGCTGGTGCGTGACATTATGGCGCTGGGGAACAAGATTGAGCTGCACACCTTCGGCAAGTTCTCCCCGTTTGAGGGGCCGAATGTGATTAACCACGGGTTTGAAACCGACAAACGCAAACTGATGAGTGCGCTCAACGGTATGGACGCCCTGGTGTTTAGCTCCCGCGTGGACAACTACCCGCTGATCCTGTGCGAAGCGCTCTCTATCGGCGTGCCGGTGATTGCCACCCACAGCGACGCCGCGCGGGAAGTGCTGGATAAATCGGGCGGAAAGACCTTTGCAGAGAGTGAGGTTCTGCCTCTGGTGCAGCTGCCGAAGGCGGAGATTGCGCAGGCCGTTTTTGGCACTGACCTGGAATCGTTCCGCAACCGCAGCCGCAAGGCCTACAGTGGACAACAGATGCTGGAGGAGTATGTCTCGTTCTATCAGAATCTGTAGTTATCTGCTGCTGCCGCTGATCTACCTGCTGGTCAACGTTAAGATTGCCCAGCTGGGAGAGAGCTTCCCGATCACTATCGTCACCTTCTTGCCGGTCCTGCTTTTGCTCTACGTTGAGAAAATCAGCCTCAAGAAACTGATGATTGCGCTGGGGCTGGGGTTTGGCTTAACGGCCTTTAACTACCTGTTTGGTCAGTCACTGGATGCCAGCAAATACGTCACCTCTACCATGCTGTTTGTGTATATCGTCATTATTATTGGCATGGTGTGGAGTATTCGCTTTAAAACTATTTCTCCGCACAATTATAGGAAAATCCTCAGGTTCTTTTATATTGTCGTCGGGCTGGTTGTTATGCTTGCGGCCATGGAGATGGCGCAAATTATTTTGACCGGCGGCAGTAGCCTGATGGAGATAATTTCGAAATATCTCATTTACAGTAACAGCTATGTACTGAACTTTATTAAGTTTGGTGGTAAACGTACCACCGCCCTCTATTTTGAACCCGCGTTTTTTGCTCTGGCATTAATCTCAATTTGGCTCAGCATTAAACAGTTCGGTATCAAAACCCCTAAGACCGATGCTATGATTCTTGCAGGAATCGTTCTGTCCGGATCGTTCTCAGGGGTAATGACATTTATCCTGTTTTACCTGCTGGAGTGGGCGTTCCAGTATCTGAACAAAGAAGCGATTAAGAAAAAGCTGCCGCTGGCGATAATCTCCCTGACGGTATTTCTGGTGGGCGTAATATTTGCGTTTCCGTACATCTCCGAACGTCTTGGTGATTTGGGAACCGAAGGCTCGTCGTCCTATTATCGCATCATTGGTCCGCTGGTGATGGTGGGGTATTCATTAACCCACATTGATGGCGTAGTAAGATTCGGCTCACTTTACGAATATGTTGCATCATTCGGAATCTTTAACGGTGCGGACGTCGGAAAAACAATAGACAATGGCCTGTATCTGTTAATTATTTATTTTTCCTGGTTCGCCGTACTGTTGACGCTGTGGTATCTGTTTAAAGTTTTCAAAATGATGATCAACGCGTTTGGTGATAACCAGAACTTTCGCGTACAGCTTTATCTTTTTACGCCAGTGTCGCTGTTTTTTACGGGGTCAATATTTAGCCCGGAATATGCATTCTTGATTGTCTGTCCGTTTATTTTGCGCAAGGCGCTTAATATTACGCGCGTATGACGAAATGAGGTGATTTATGTTTCTTAGTGTGGTTACCGTCGCCTTTCGCAACTACGAAGGCGTGGTAAAAACCTGGCGCTCGCTGCGCAACCTGGCGCGCGATCCGAGTATCACCTTTGAGTGGATCGTGGTCGACGGCGGCTCGAACGACGGCACGGCGGAGTTTCTGGAAAAACTCAACGGTGAGTTCAACTTACGTTACATCAGCGAGAAAGATAAAGGCATCTACGACGCCATGAACAAGGGGATCGCCATGGCGCAAGGGCGCTATGCCATCTTCCTCAATTCCGGCGATACCTTCCACGATGATGTGGCGCTGTTTGCCCGTCAGCTGGCGCGTCAGAAAGAGGACGCGATGTTTATCGGCGATGCGCTGCTCGATTTCGGTGACGGTAATACGGTACTGCGTAGCGCAAAACCGGGCTGGTATATCTATCACAGCCTGCCCGCCAGCCATCAGGCCATTTTCTACCCGGTCAGCGGGCTGAAAAAACAGCCTTATGATTTGCAGTATAAAGTGTCATCAGATTATGCCCTGACGGCCAGTTTGTATAAAGCCGGTTATCCGTTTCGTCGAATTAAAGGGCTGGTGTCCGAATTTTCGATGGGGGGGGTGTCAACGTCTAATAATCTGGAACTATGCCAGGACGCGAAAAACGTTCAGCGCAAAATATTACGCGTGCCGGGCTTCTGGGCAGAATTGTCTTATTTCTTCCGTCTTAAAACGACGGGTAAAGCTAAAGCCTTATATAACAAAGCCTGAAATATAAGGAAACGTAATGCAGGAACTTAACGGATTCTCCGTGCCGAAAGGTTTTCGGGGCGGGAACGGTATTAAGGTGCAGTTGTGGTGGGCGGTTCAGGCAACGTTATTTGCCTGGTCTCCGCAAATACTGTACCGCTGGCGAGCATTTTTATTGCGCCTGTTTGGTGCAAAAATCGGAAAAAACGTAGTCATTCGTCCATCGGTAAAAATTACGTACCCCTGGAAATTAACGCTTGGGGATTATGCCTGGGTCGGGGATGACGCGGTGCTATATACCCTTGGCGATATTACGATTGGTGCCAACTCGGTGATTTCACAGAAATGTTATTTGTGCAGCGGCAGCCATGATTTTATGAGCCCGCATTTTGATATTACCGCCACGCCTGTTGTGATTGGCGAAAAATGCTGGCTGGCAACGGACGTTTTTGTTGCACCCGGTGTTTCTGTTGGCGACGGCACGGTTATTGGTGCCCGCAGCAGCGTTTTTAAATCGCTACCGGCAAATAAAATTTGCCGTGGCAATCCCGCAGTGGTGATACGCGAACGCGTTGAAACTGAAAAACTTTGATAAGTACAGAGGAATATAAACATGTCTAAAGTCGCTCTCATCACCGGCGTTACCGGACAGGATGGTTCTTACCTGGCAGAATTGCTGCTGGAAAAAGGTTATGAAGTTCACGGTATTAAACGTCGTGCATCGTCTTTCAACACCGAGCGTGTGGACCATATCTATCAGGATCCCCATGCCGCGAACCCGAAATTCCACCTGCACTACGGCGACCTGACCGATACCTCCAACCTGACCCGCATCCTGCAGGAAGTGCAGCCGGATGAAGTGTATAACCTGGGCGCGATGAGCCACGTCGCCGTTTCTTTCGAATCCCCGGAATACACCGCTGACGTTGATGCCATGGGGACCCTGCGTCTGCTGGAAGCGATTCGCTTCCTCGGTCTTGAGAAGAAAACCCGCTTCTATCAGGCGTCCACCTCTGAGCTGTACGGCCTGGTGCAGGAGATCCCACAGAAAGAGACCACGCCGTTCTACCCTCGCTCACCGTATGCGGTAGCAAAACTGTACGCCTACTGGATCACCGTGAACTACCGTGAATCCTACGGCATGTACGCCTGTAACGGCATTCTGTTCAACCACGAATCCCCGCGCCGCGGCGAGACCTTCGTAACCCGCAAAATCACCCGCGCGATCGCCAACATCGCTCAGGGCCTGGAGTCTTGCCTGCACCTCGGCAACATGGATTCCCTGCGTGACTGGGGCCATGCGAAGGACTACGTAAAAATGCAGTGGATGATGCTACAGCAGGACAAGCCAGAAGACTTCGTGATTGCGACCGGCGTGCAGTACTCCGTACGTCAGTTCGTGGAAATGGCCGCGGCACAACTGGGCATCAAACTGCGCTTTGAAGGCACCGGCGTGGAAGAGAAGGGCATTGTGGTCTCCGTGACCGGCCATGACGCACCGGGCGTGAAACCGGGCGACGTGATTGTCCAGGTTGACCCGCGTTACTTCCGTCCTGCGGAAGTGGAAACCCTGCTCGGCGACCCAACCAAAGCGCACGAAACCCTGGGCTGGAAACCAGAAACCACGCTGCAGGAGATGGTCTCAGAGATGGTGGCTAAAGATCTTGAAGCGGCGAAAAAACACTCTCTGCTGAAGTCCCATGGCTACGAGGTTGCCATCGCGCTGGAGTCCTGAGAATGACCAAACAACGTATTTTTGTCGCCGGTCATCGCGGAATGGTGGGTTCCGCGATTGTCCGACAGCTTGAACAGCGCGGCGACGTCGAGGTGATTGTCCGCACACGCGACGAGCTGAACCTGCTCGACAGCCGCGCAGTGCAGGCGTTCTTTGAGAACGAACGCATTGACCAGGTGTATCTGGCGGCGGCAAAGGTGGGCGGTATCGTCGCCAACAACACCTACCCGGCGGATTTCATCTACGAAAACATGATGATTGAGAGCAACATCATTCACGCGGCGCACCTGCACAACGTGAACAAGCTTTTGTTCCTTGGTTCATCCTGTATTTACCCGAAAATGGCAAAGCAGCCGATCGCCGAGAGCGAACTGCTGCAGGGGACGCTGGAAGCGACCAACGAGCCGTACGCGATTGCCAAAATTGCCGGGATTAAGCTGTGTGAGTCCTACAACCGTCAGCACAACCGCGACTATCGCTCGGTGATGCCGACCAACCTGTACGGGCCGCACGATAACTTCCACCCGAGCAACTCGCACGTGATCCCGGCGCTGCTGCGCCGCTTCCACGAGGCTACCGCCGAGAATGCACCGGATGTGGTGGTGTGGGGGAGCGGCACGCCGATGCGTGAGTTTCTGCACGTGGACGACATGGCTGCGGCCAGCATTCACGTTATGGAGCTGGATCGCGAAGTCTGGCAGGAAAACACCGAGCCAATGCTGTCGCACATCAACGTTGGCACCGGCGTGGACTGCACGATCCGCGAGCTGGCGCAGACCATCGCGCAGGTGGTGGGCTACAGAGGCCGCGTGGTGTTTGACGCCACTAAACCGGACGGTACGCCGCGCAAGCTGCTCGACGTGACCCGCCTGCATCAGCTGGGCTGGTATCACGAGGTGTCACTGGAGCAGGGGCTGGCAAGCACCTACCAGTGGTTCCTTGAAAATCAGCACCGCTTCCGGGGGTAACCATGTTTTTGAGTCAGGAAGATTTTGCCACGATCGTTCGTTCCACACCGCTCATCTCAATGGATTTGATTGTGGAGAACGAACGCGGCGAGTTCTTGCTGGGGAAACGAACCAATCGTCCTGCACAGGGCTTCTGGTTCGTGCCCGGCGGGCGCGTGCAGAAGGATGAGCGGCTTACCGATGCGTTTGAACGTCTCACTCTGGCGGAACTGGGCCTGCAACTGCCGATGGCATCGGGCCAGTTTTACGGGCTCTGGCAGCACTTCTATGACGATAATTTTTCCGGTAGCGACTTCACCACGCACTACATCGTGCTGGGGTTCCGCCTGAAAGTGAGTGAGGCAGACCTGCGTCTGCCTGATTCTCAACATGACGACTACCGCTGGCAAACGCCAGAGGCGCTGCTTGCCAGTGACAATGTGCACGACAACAGTCGTGCCTATTTTCTGGCAGATCGTCAGGCCGGAGTGCCGGGCTTATGAGAATCCTTGTTTACGGAATCAACTACTCCCCGGAGCTGACCGGCATCGGGAAATATACCGGTGAAATGGTGGAGTGGATGGCGAGCCAGGGCCACGAGGTGCGGGTCATTACCGCACCGCCGTACTACCCGGAGTGGAAGGTAGGCGAGCGTTACTCGGGCTGGCGCTATCGCCGCGAACAGGGGGCCGCCACCGTCTGGCGCTGCCCGCTGTACGTGCCGAAGCAGCCGTCAACCCTGAAACGCTTGCTCCATCTCGGCAGCTTTGCCCTGAGCAGTTTCTTCCCGCTGATGGCGCAGCGTCGCTGGAAGCCGGATCGCATTATCGGCGTGGTGCCGACGCTGTTTTGCACGCCGGGCATGCGCCTGCTGGGGAAACTCTCCGGCGCACGCACCCTGCTGCACATACAGGATTATGAAGTCGATGCGATGCTCGGTCTGGGCATGGCCGGTAAAGGCAAGGGTGGCCGTGTTGCCAGACTCGCCAGCGCCTTTGAGCGCAGCGGCCTGCATAACGTGGATTACGTGTCGACCATCTCGCGCTCAATGATGAACAAAGCGCAGGAGAAGGGCGTCGCGCAGGAGAAAGTGATCTTTTTCCCGAACTGGTCCGAAGTGGCGCGCTTTCGTGACGTAACGGAAAGTGATGCCCGGGCGTTACGCACTCAGCTCGGTTTGCCTGATGACCAAAAAATCATTCTTTATTCAGGCAACATCGGTGAAAAGCAGGGGCTGGAAAGCGTTATCGAGGCGGCGCATCAGTTAAGCAAACATTCATGGATGTTTGTGATTGTCGGGCAGGGTGGCGGTAAAGCGCGCCTGGAAAAAATGGCAAGCGAACGCGGCCTGACCAATGTGAAATTTTTCCCGCTTCAGTCTTACGAGGCCTTGCCTGCGTTGCTGAAGATGGGCGACTGCCATCTGGTGGTGCAAAAGCGCGGCGCGGCGGATGCGGTATTGCCGTCGAAGCTCACCAACATTCTGGCGGTCGGCGGCAACGCGGTCATCACCGCCGAGCCGGAGACCGAGTTAGGCCAGCTGTGCGAGAACTATCCGGGGATCGCCGTTTGCGTCGAGCCGGAGTCGGTGTCCGCCCTGGTCGCTGGCATTGAGCACGCGCTTGCCATGCCAAAAGTCAACACGGTGGCACGTGAATATGCCGAACGCACGCTCGAAAAAGAGAACGTGCTGAGCCAATTTATTGCAGATATACGGGGATAAATCATGAGTCAAAGCAAACTGTTTCCGGTCGTGATGGCTGGTGGCTCT
Organism: Enterobacter sp. 2VL; assembly: GCF_005503595.1. Lineage (NCBI taxonomy): Bacteria > Pseudomonadati > Pseudomonadota > Gammaproteobacteria > Enterobacterales > Enterobacteriaceae > Enterobacter > Enterobacter sp. 2VL. The sequence goes on along the minus strand of NZ_SCNE01000003.1, from coordinate 113,109 downwards.
GGTAGCCGGTTGTGGCCGCTGTCCCGCGTGCTCTATCCAAAACAGTTCCTCTGCCTGAAAGGGGAGCTCACCATGCTGCAAACGACGGTCAACCGTCTGCAGGGCGTGGAGTGTGAAAGCCCGGTGGTGATCTGCAACGAGCAGCACCGCTTTATCGTTGCCGAGCAGCTGCGCCAGCTGAACAAACTCACAGAAAATATCATTCTGGAGCCTGCCGGACGTAATACCGCACCCGCTATCGCCCTGGCGGCGCTGGCGGCTAAACGCAGCAGCCCGGAATGTGACCCGCTGATGCTGGTCCTGGCCGCTGATCACGTCATTCAGCAGGAAGAGACGTTCCGCGACGCGGTACGGGCCGCCATTCCTTACGCCGAGAGCGGCAAGCTGGTGACCTTTGGCATCGTTCCGGATCTGCCGGAAACCGGTTATGGCTACATCCGCCGCGGCACGGTCACGGCTGGCGAAGGTGACAGCGTGGCGTTCGATGTGGCGCAGTTCGTTGAAAAACCCAATCTTGAAACCGCGCAGGCCTACGTAGCCAGCGGGGAATATTACTGGAACAGCGGCATGTTCCTGTTCCGCGCCGGGCGTTATCTGGAAGAGCTGGAAAAGTATCGCCCGGATATCTTACGCGCCTGCGAAAAAGCCATGGCCGTGGTTGACCCGGATCTTGATTTCATCCGTGTCGATGAAGCCTCTTTCCTCGCCTGTCCTGAAGAGTCCATCGACTACGCGGTGATGGAACGCACGGCGGATGCCGTAGTCGTGCCAATGGATGCCGGCTGGAGCGACGTCGGCTCCTGGTCCTCTCTGTGGGAGATCAGCGCCCATACGCCGGAGGGAAACGTTCATCACGGTGACGTGATCAGTCACAAAACCGAAAACAGCTACGTTTACGCCGAGTCCGGCCTGGTCACCACGGTGGGGGTAAAGGATCTGGTGGTCGTTCAGACCAAAGACGCGGTGCTGATCGCTGACCGTAACGCGGTGCAGGACGTGAAGAAAGTGGTCGAGCAGATTAAGGCCGACGGTCGTCACGAGCATCATATCCACCGTGAAGTGTACCGTCCGTGGGGCAAATATGACTCCATCGACGCGGGCGAACGCTATCAGGTGAAGCGTATTACCGTGAAGCCGGGCGAAGGACTGTCGGTGCAGATGCACCACCACCGCGCCGAGCACTGGGTGGTGGTGGCGGGTACTGCCAAAGTCACCATCGACGGTGAAATCAAGCTGCTGGGTGAGAACGAGTCTATTTACATCCCCCTGGGGGCGACCCACTGCCTGGAAAACCCGGGAAAAATTCCGCTCGACTTAATTGAAGTGCGCTCCGGTTCCTATCTGGAAGAGGACGACATCGTGCGCTTCCAGGACCGTTACGGACGGGTATAGCGCCTTTGCACCTCGCCCGGTGGCGCTGCGCTAACCGGGCCTACGAATGAAAAAAATAAATTTGGCCATTACGTGGTCAGGGCCAACTGTTGCCTGAAAAAGGGGTCATCATGGAAAAATTAACCTGTTTTAAAGCCTACGATATTCGCGGCAAGCTGGGCGAAGAGCTGAATGAAGACATTGCGTGGCGCATTGGCCGTGCATATGGCGAATATTTAAAGCCCCAAACAATCGTGCTGGGCGGCGACGTGCGCCTGACCAGCGAATCCCTCAAGCTGGCGCTGGCGAAAGGGCTGCAGGACGCGGGCGTAGACGTGCTGGATATCGGCCTTTCCGGCACCGAAGAGATCTATTTTGCCACTTTCCACCTGGGCGTGGACGGCGGTATCGAAGTGACCGCCAGCCATAACCCGATGGACTACAACGGCATGAAGCTGGTGCGCAAGGGTGCGCGTCCGATCAGCGGTGATACCGGCCTGCGCGACGTGCAGCGCCTGGCGGAAGCGAACGACTTCCCGCCGGTGGATGAAGCGAAACGCGGCAGCTATCAGCAGATCACCCTGCAAAAAGAGTATATCGACCACCTGCTGGGCTACATCAACGTGGCGAACCTCAAGCCGCTGAAGCTGGTGATTAACTCCGGTAACGGCGCGGCGGGTCCGGTTATTGATGCGCTGGAAGCGCGCTTTAAGGCGCTGAACGTGCCGGTGACCTTCATCAAGGTGCATAACACCCCGGACGGCACCTTCCCGAACGGTATTCCGAACCCGCTGCTGCCCGAGTGCCGGGACGACACCCGCAACGCGGTGATTGAGCACGGCGCGGATATGGGCATTGCCTTTGACGGCGATTTTGACCGCTGCTTCCTGTTCGATGAAAAGGGCCAGTTTATCGAAGGCTATTACATTGTTGGCCTGCTGGCGGAAGCCTTCCTTGAGAAGAACCCGGGGGCCAGGATCATTCACGATCCGCGTCTCTCCTGGAACACCGTCGACGTGGTAAGCGCGGCGGGCGGCGAGCCGGTGATGTCCAAAACCGGTCATGCGTTCATTAAGGAGCGCATGCGCGAAGAAGACGCCATCTACGGCGGCGAAATGAGCGCACATCACTATTTCCGCGATTTTGCCTACTGCGATAGCGGGATGATCCCGTGGCTGCTGGTAACCGAGCTGCTGTGCCTGAAAGGGCAAACGCTGGGCGAACTGGTGCGTGACCGCATGGCCGCCTTCCCGGCAAGCGGGGAAATCAACAGCACGCTGGCGCAGCCTGCCGAGGCCATTGCCCGCGTGGAACATCACTTTGCGATCCATGCCCTTGAAATCGACCGCACCGACGGGATCAGCATGTCGTTCCCGCAGTGGCGTTTCAACTTGCGCTCCTCCAACACCGAACCGGTGGTGCGTCTGAACGTGGAATCACGGGCCGATACGGCGCTGATGGAAGCGCGAACGAAGGACATTCTGGCGCTGTTGAATCAGTAAATCCTGGCCCCTCACCCCGGCCCTCTCCCCACAGGGGAGAGGGTTAGGGTGAGAGGGAAGGTTGTGAACTAAAGGAACAACGATGACGAATCTAAAAAAGCGCGACCGAGCGAGAACGAATGCATCGTTAATCTCTATGGTGCAGCGATTTTCTGATATCACCATCATGGTCGGCGGATTGTGGGTGGTGTGTCAGATCAGCGGGCAGTCGTTCTTATATATGCATCTGCTGATGGCCCTGATCGCGCTGGTGGTGTTCCAGATGATCGGCGGAATGACCGATTTTTATCGCTCGTGGCGCGGTGTGAAAATAACCACCGAGCTGATGCTTCTCCTGCAAAACTGGACCCTGAGCCTGATCTTCAGCGCCGGGCTGGTGGCTTTCAGCCAGGATTTCGATAACCGTCTGGTGACCTATCTGGCCTGGTATCTGCTGACCAGCGTAGGCATGGTGGTGTGCCGATCCTTGATCCGCTTTGGCGCAGGTTGGCTGCGTAACCGGGGCTATAACACCCGCTATGTGGCCGTTGCCGGGGATTTACCGGTAGGTCAGGTGCTGCTTAACTCCTTCCGCAAAGAGCCGTGGTTAGGCTTCGAGGTGGTCGGGATCTATCACGATGCTAAGCCGGGCGGTGTATCGTCGGACTGGGCGGGAAACTACGAACAGCTGGTCGAGGACGCAAAAGCCGGCAAGATCCATAACGTCTACATCGCCATGCAGATGAAAGATGAATCCTGCATCAAAACGCTGGTGCGTGACCTGGCGGACACCACCTGTTCGGTAATCCTCATTCCGGACGTCTTTACCTTTAACATTCTCCACTCCCGTATTGAAGAAGTGAACGGCGTTCCGGTGGTTCCGCTGTACGACACGCCGCTGTCCGGTATTAACCGCGTGCTGAAACGCCTGGAAGATATCGTGCTCTCGTCGCTGATTTTGCTGCTGATTTCCCCGGTGCTGTGCTGTATTGCGCTGGCCGTAAAGATCAGCTCGCCCGGCCCGGTTATCTTCCGCCAGACCCGCTACGGCATGGACGGTAAGCCGATTATGGTGTGGAAATTCCGCTCCATGAAGGTGATGGAAAACGACAGCGTGGTAACGCAGGCGACGCAGAACGATCCGCGCGTGACCCGCGTGGGCAACTTCCTGCGCCGGACCTCGCTGGACGAACTGCCGCAGTTTATCAACGTCTTTACCGGCGGCATGTCGATCGTGGGGCCTCGTCCGCACGCCGTCGCCCACAATGAGCAGTACCGCACCCTGATCGAAGGCTATATGCTGCGCCACAAAGTGAAGCCAGGTATTACCGGCTGGGCGCAAATCAACGGCTGGCGCGGCGAGACCGACACGCTGGAAAAAATGGAAAAACGCATTGAGTTCGATCTGGAGTACATCCGCGAGTGGAGCGTCTGGTTCGATATCAAGATTGTCTTTCTGACTATCTTCAAAGGTTTCGTGAACAAAGCGGCGTACTAAGATGAGCTTACGAGAAAAAACCATCAGTGGCGCCAAGTGGTCGGCAATGGCGACCATCGTCATCATTGGCCTTGGGCTGGTGCAGATGACGGTGCTGGCGCGCATTATCGATAATCACCAGTTCGGTCTTCTGACCGTGTCGCTGGTGATTATCGCCCTCGCCGATACGCTGTCTGACTTTGGTATTGCCAACTCGATTATCCAGCGCAAGGAGATTAGCCATCTGGAGCTGACCACGCTCTACTGGCTGAACGTTGGGCTTGGGATCGTCGTGTTTGTGCTGGTATTCCTGCTGAGCGACACCATCGCCCGCGTGCTGCATAACCCAGACCTGGCACCGCTGATGCGCACGCTCTCCTTTGCGTTTGTGCTGATCCCCCATGGGCAGCAGTTTCGCGCGCTGATGCAAAAGGAGCTGGAGTTCAACAAAATCGGCATGATCGAAACCAGTGCCGTGCTGGCGGGCTTCACCTTTACCGTGGTCAGCGCCCATTTCTGGCCGCTGGCGATGACCGCTATTCTGGGCTATCTGGTCAATTCTGCCGTGCGTACGCTGCTGTTTGGCTACTTTGGCCGCAAAATTTATCGCCCGGGGCTGCACTTCTCGCTGGCGTCGGTCTCCTCCAACCTGCGCTTTGGTGCATGGCTGACCGCCGACAGTATCATTAACTACGTCAATACCAATCTCTCCACGCTGGTGCTGGCGCGTATTCTCGGCGCAAGCGTCGCAGGGGGATACAACCTGGCGTACAACGTCGCGGTTGTTCCGCCGATGAAGCTGAACCCGATTATCACCCGCGTGCTGTTCCCGGCGTTCGCCAAAATCCAGGACGACACGGAGAAGCTGCGCGTCAACTTCTACAAGCTGCTCTCCTTGGTCGGCATTATCAACTTCCCGGTGCTGCTGGGGCTGATGGTGGTCTCCAGCAACTTCGTCCCGCTGGTGTTTGGCGAGAAGTGGGTCAGCATTGTGCCGATCCTGCAGCTGCTTTGCGTGGTCGGGCTGTTGCGCTCGGTGGGGAACCCGATTGGTTCGCTGCTGATGGCGAAAGCCCGCGTTGATATCAGCTTCAAATTCAACGTCTTCAAAACCTTTCTGTTTATTCCGGCGATCGTTGTCGGCGGCCACATGGCCGGCGCCCTCGGCGTGACGCTCGGCTTCCTGCTGGTGCAAATCATCAATACCGTGCTGAGCTACTTCGTGATGATTAAGCCGGTGCTCGGCTCAAGCTACCGCCAGTACATCCTGAGCCTGTGGCTGCCGTTTTACCTCTCATTGCCGACCCTTGTCGTGAGCTACGGGCTGGGCGTGATGCTCAACGGGCAGCTGCCGCTCGCCGCGCTGCTGGCCGTGCAGGTGGCGGCGGGCGCGCTGGCGTTCGGGGTGATGATTGTGCTGTCGCGTAATGCGCTGGTGGTTGAGATGAAACGTCAGTTTTGCCGTAACGAAAAAATGAAAACGCTGCTTCGCGCAGGCTAATTTTAAGAGGCCATTATGAAATTACTTATTCTTGGCAACCATACCTGCGGCAACCGTGGCGACAGCGCCATTCTGCGCGGTTTACTGGATGCGATTAACACCCTTGAGCCTGAGACGGAAGTCGACGTGATGAGCCGTTATCCGGTCAGCTCCTCCTGGCTTTTAAACCGCCCGGTGATGGGCGATCCGCTGTACAGCCAGATGAAACAACATAATAACGCCGCGGGCGTGATGGGCCGCGTGAAGAAAGTGCTGCGCCGTCGCTATCAGCATCAGGTGTTGCTCTCCCGCGTGACCGATACCGGCAAGCTGCGCAATATTGCCATCGCGCAGGGCTTTACCGATTTTGTCCGTCTGCTGTCGGGCTATGACGCCATTATTCAGGTGGGCGGATCGTTCTTTGTCGACCTGTACGGTGTGCCGCAATTCGAACACGCGCTCTGCACCTTTATGGCGAGAAAGCCGCTGTTCATGATTGGCCACAGCGTGGGGCCATTCCAGGATCCGCAGTTTAACCAGCTGGCGAACTACGTGTTTGGCCACTGCGACGCGCTGATCCTGCGTGAATCGGTGAGCCTCGATATGATGAAGCGCAGCGAAATTGATACCACAAAAGTCGAACACGGCGTGGATACCGCCTGGCTGGTGGACCATCAGGACGCCACTTTCCAGGCAAGCTATGCCGTGCAGCACTGGCTGGATGTGACCGCGAAACAGAAAACCGTTGCCATTACCCTGCGCGAGCTGGCGCCGTTTGATAAACGTCTTGGCACCACCCAGGCGGCGTATGAGAAAGCCTTCGCCGAGGTGGTTAACCGGGTGCTCGACAGCGGGTATCAGGTGCTGGCGCTCTCAACCTGTACCGGTATCGACAGCTATAACAAAGACGACCGCATGGTGGCCCTGAACCTGCGTGGGCTGGTCAATGACCCTTCGCGTTACCATGTGGTGATGGATGAGCTGAACGACCTGGAGATGGGCAAGATCCTCTCTGCCTGTGACCTGACCGTGGGCACCCGTCTGCACTCGGCGATTATCTCCATGAACTTCGGTACGCCCGCTATCGCGATTAACTACGAGCACAAATCTGCCGGCATTATGCAGCAGCTCGGCATGCCCGAAATGGCGGTCGATATTCGTCATCTGCTGGACAGCTCCCTCGGGGCCATGGTCGGTGACACGCTGGGACAGTTGCCTGCTATCAATGAACGGCTGGCTGCGGCGGTGAAAGCCGAGCGCGAGAAAGGGATTGGGATGGTGAAATCGGTGCTCGACCGCGTCGGGGAGGGGAAATGAAGGTTGGTTTCTTCTTACTGAAATTTCCTTTGTCGTCTGAAACCTTTGTGCTGAACCAGATCACCGCGTTTATCGATATGGGATATGACGTGGAGATTGTCGCCCTGCAAAAGGGCGACACGCAGAACACCCATGCGGCGTATACCCAGTATGGGCTGGAGGCGAAAACCCGCTGGCTGCAGGATGAACCAAGCGGGCGGATGAAGAAGCTGCGCTACCGTGCAGGCCAGACGCTGCGGGGGCTCCACCGCGCGTCAACGTGGCGGGCGCTGAACGTGTCACGCTACGGGGCCGAATCCCGCAATTTGATCCTCTCGGCTATTTGCGGGCAAACGGCGCAGCCGTATCGTGCCGATGTGTTTATCGCCCACTTCGGCCCGGCGGGCGTGACCGCCGCGAAACTGCGTGAGCTTGGCGTGATTGAGGGCAAGATCGCCACCATCTTCCACGGAATCGACATCTCGAGTCGCGAGGTGCTCAACCACTATACGCCTGAATATCAGCAGCTTTTCCGCCGGGGCGACATGATGCTGCCCATCAGCGAGCTGTGGGCCGGACGGCTCAAAACCATGGGCTGCCCGAGCGAAAAAATCACCGTATCACGGATGGGCGTGGACATGGCGCGATTCACACAGCGTCCGGTAAAAGCGCCGGGTACACCCTTGCAGATTATCTCCGTGGCTCGTCTGACCGAGAAGAAGGGGCTGCATGTGGCTATCGAAGCCTGTCGTCAGCTCAAAGCGCGCGGCGTGGACTTCCATTACCGCATCCTGGGAATTGGGCCGTGGGAGCGCCGTTTACGCACGCTAATCGAACAGTATCAGCTGGAAGGTTATGTCGAGATGCCGGGCTTTAAGCCGAGCCACGAGGTGAAGGCCATGCTCGATGAGGCGGACGTGTTCCTGCTGCCTTCGGTGACAGGAGCGGACGGCGACATGGAAGGGATCCCGGTGGCGCTGATGGAGGCGATGGCGGTGGGCATTCCCGTCGTGTCTACGTTGCACAGCGGTATTCCCGAGTTGATTACGTCGGAGCATTCCGGCTGGCTGGTGCCTGAAAACAATGCCTTAGCGCTGGCCGATCGTCTCGCCGCCTTTTGCGATATTGACCCGCAGGATCTGGTGTCGATATTGCGCAATGCGCGCGGAAAAGTGGAAGCCGAATTTAACCAGCAGGCGATCAATCGCCAGTTAGCAAGCCTGCTGCAAACGTTGTAACGCCGAGGTTGTATGCTGAAAAAGATTACCCGACGCCACTTTGTTTCATCTTTATCGCTTCTGGCCGCTGCGCCGCTGCTCTCGTCCCGACCGGCGCAGGCAGCGGGCGGGTCGACGGTCAGTATCGATCGCTACAATCATAACGACTGGATTGCGGCCTTTAAGCAGGCATTTAGCGAAGCCGATACCGTTGTGGTGCCCGCCGGGCTCACCTGCGAAAACATCAATACCGGCATTTTTATTCCGGACGGTAAAACGCTGCTCGTTCGCGGCGCGCTGAAAGGTAACGGACGCGGGCGGTTTGTCCTCCAGGAACGCTGTAAAGTTATCGGTGAGGGAAAAGGGCGCACCCACAACATCACCCTGGACGTTCGCGGGTCCGACTGCGTGATTAAGGGCCTGGCGATGAGCGGCTTCGGGCCGGTCACGCAGATTTATATTGGCGGAAAGAAACCGCGCGTGATGCGCAATCTGCTGATTGATGGCCTCAGCGTGAGCCAGGCCAATTACGCCATTCTGCGCCAGGGGTTTCATAACCAGGTTGACGGCGCGCGGATTATCAATTGTCAATTCAGCCATTTGCAGGGTGATGCAATCGAGTGGAACGTGGCGATTAACGACCGCAATATCCTGATTTCCGACCACGTGATTGACACGATTAACTGCACCAACGGCAAGACGAACTGGGGTATCGGCATTGGCCTTGCCGGGAGCACCTATGACAATGACTACCCTGAAAAGCAAACGGTGAAGAACTTCGTTGTCGCCAATATTACGGGCAGCAACTGTCGGCAATTAGTCCACGTCGAAAACGGCAAACACTTCATTATCCGTAATGTAAAAGCCACCAATATCACACCGGATTTCAGTAAGAAGGCGGGGATTGATAATGCCACGGTAGCTATTTATGGCTGTGATAATTTCATCATTGATAACATCGATATGGTCAATAGTGCCGGAATGTTAATCGGGTACGGGGTGATCAAGGGGGATTATTTGTCGATCCCGCAGAACTTCAAGCTTAACGATATTCGCCTGGATAATCGCCAGCTTGCGTATAAACTGCGCGGAATACAGATTTCATCGGGTAATGCAACCTCCTTTGTTGCCATCACTAACCTCAACCTCAAGCGTGCTACACTTGAACTGCACAACAAGCCTCAGCATCTCTTCCTGCGCAATATCAACGTCATGCAGGAGGCAGCCACTGGCCCGGCGCTGAAGATGAATTTTGACCTGCGCAAAGATGTGCGCGGGAAATTCATGGCCAAAGATGAGACCTTGCTCTCGCTGGCAAACATCAAGGCCGTGAATGAAAAAGGGCAGAGCTCGGTGGATATTGATCGGGTCGACCAACAAACGGTGAATACAGAACGGCTGAATTTTGCGCTGCCTCACAGATAAGCACATTTGGCAATTTTACGACTATTCCTGGTAGATAAGCGTTTACTATTCAGATTACAACTACTGTAATTTGTGGTGCGGTGGCGTAACATTCTATGAGATTTACGGCAAATCATACTGGCGAAAACAGGTTTAAAAGCTATAATTCGTCAACCATTTTAAGGTGGAAGGTATAATGATTAATTTGAAAGCAGTCATTCCGGTAGCGGGTCTGGGCATGCATATGCTGCCAGCCACAAAGGCAATTCCAAAAGAGATGCTGCCGATTGTCGACAAGCCGATGATTCAGTACATCGTCGACGAGATTGTGGCTGCAGGGATCAAAGAAATCGTCCTGGTCACGCATTCCTCCAAGAATGCCGTTGAAAACCACTTCGACACCTCCTACGAACTCGAAGCGTTGCTTGAGCAGCGCGTCAAACGCCAGCTGCTGGCCGAAGTGCAGTCTATCTGTCCTCCTGGCGTAACTATCATGAACGTGCGTCAGGCACAGCCGCTGGGTCTGGGCCACTCAATTCTGTGCGCACGCCCGGTGGTGGGTGATAATCCATTTATCGTTGTGCTGCCCGATATCATCATTGACAATGCCTCTGCCGATCCGCTGCGTTACAATCTGGCGGCGATGGTTGCACGCTTCAATGAAACGGGTCGCAGCCAGGTTCTGGCGAAACGCATGAATGGCGATCTGTCCGAGTACTCTGTTATCCAGACAAAAGAAGCGCTGGAGACGGAAGGGCAGGTGAGCCGCATCGTCGAGTTCATTGAGAAGCCGGATCAGCCGCAGACGCTGGACTCCGATCTGATGGCAGTAGGCCGCTATGTGCTGAATGCAGATATCTGGGCCGAGCTGGAAAAAACCGAGCCGGGTGCCTGGGACCGTATCCAGTTGACCGATGCGATTGCTGAGCTGGCGAAGAAGCAGTCAGTTGATGCCATGCTGATGACGGGCGACAGCTATGACTGCGGTAAGAAAATGGGGTACATGCAGGCGTTTGTGAAGTATGGCCTGCGTAACCTGAAGGAAGGTCAGAAGTTCAGAAGCCGGATTGAGAAGTTGCTGGCTAACGACTAAGTTCTCACCACGCTTTGAATAAGCGGCAGTCCGCATTATGGTTGTTGTTACATAACCAGAATGAGGGTTGCCGTTTTTTGTTATTAACTCCTGTAATAACATGGAGTTATCTGATTGTGTTTTGCTCTGATTTGTAACGATTTGTGCTTGTTTCTGATGCCATTTAGGACGACAATTAACGCCAGTTTCGGTCTGTAAACAGACCATCACATTTCATTTCATGAAGCATTGCTCAGTGCACTGGTAGCTGTTAAGCCAGGGGCGGTAGCGTGCTTATTTGTTGACTCAGTGATATTTACTGAGCGCCTACACATCAATATCTCGCCATATCCAACAGACGGAATAGTTAACGTGAAAATTCTTGTTACGGGCGGGGCCGGTTTTATCGGCTCAGCCGTTGTACGACATATTATTAATAATACCCAGGATGAAGTCGTCAACGTGGATAAATTGACGTATGCCGGTAACCTGGAATCGCTTTCTGACGTTAGCGGTCATGCTCGTTACGCATTTGAACACGCTGATATTTGCGACAAAACGGCGATGGATCGCATTTTTGCCGAACATAAACCGGATGCGGTGATGCATCTGGCAGCAGAAAGCCATGTTGATCGCTCAATCACTGGCCCTGCAGCGTTTGTTGAAACGAATATCGTCGGCACTTATGTGCTGCTGGAGGCGGCTCGCGCTTACTGGTCAAAACTAGATGAAGAAGCCAAAAACGCGTTTCGTTTCCACCATATTTCAACCGATGAAGTCTACGGTGATTTACCGCACCCGGACGAACATCCGTCATCAGCCGAGCTGCCGTTGTTCACCGAAACCACAGCCTATGCGCCAAGCAGCCCATATTCTGCGTCTAAAGCCTCAAGCGATCATCTCGTGCGCGCATGGCTACGTACCTACGGTTTCCCGACAATAGTCACTAACTGCTCAAATAACTATGGTCCTTACCACTTCCCGGAGAAGCTGATCCCGCTGGTGATCCTGAACGCGTTAGACGGTAAAGCGTTACCAATCTATGGCAAAGGCGATCAGATCCGTGACTGGCTCTATGTGGAAGACCACGCGCGTGCGTTATATACCGTTGTCACTCGGGGTAAACCGGGCGAAACGTACAATATTGGTGGCCATAACGAAAAGCAAAACCTGGATGTCGTACATACCATTTGCGATCTGCTGGATGAAATCGTGCCGAAAGAAGGGTCCTATCGCGACCAGATCACCTATGTTGCAGACCGCCCAGGCCATGACCGCCGCTATGCAATTGATGCGCATAAAATCAGCGTTGAGCTAGGCTGGAAACCTGAAGAGACATTTGAAAGCGGTATTCGTAAGACCGTGAAATGGTATCTGGATAATCAGGAATGGGTCAACAACGTAAAAAGCGGTGCCTATAAAACCTGGATCGAACAGAATTATGGAGAGCGTCAATAATGAATATTCTTCTGTTCGGGAAAACAGGGCAGGTGGGCTGGGAACTCCAGCGCGCACTGGCACCGCTGGGCGATTTGATAGCGCTCGATGTGCATTCAATCGATTACTGTGGCGATTTCAGCAATCCAGAGGGGATTGCTGAAACAGTGCGCGCGATTAAGCCTGACGTCATCGTCAACGCAGCGGCGCATACAGCAGTGGATAAAGCCGAATCTGAACAGGAATTCGCGCAGCTGCTCAACGCAACCAGCGTCGAGGCTATTGCCAAAGAAGCGGCAAAAATTGGTGCATGGGTGATCCATTATTCGACGGATTATGTCTTTCCTGGAGATGGCGAAACGCCATGGCGTGAAACGGATGCGACAGCACCTCTTAATGTGTACGGCCAGACCAAGCTTGATGGCGAAAAAGCGCTACAGGAACATTGCATTAAGCACCTGATTTTCCGTACAAGTTGGGTATATGCGGGCAAAGGTAATAACTTTGCAAAAACCATGCTTCGCCTGGCAAAAGAGCGGAAAGAGCTCTCGGTGATCAATGATCAAGTGGGTGCACCAACGGGTGCCGAATTACTGGCAGACTGCACCGCGCATGCTATTCGCGTGGCGTTGGTCAAGCCGGAAGTGGCGGGACTCTATCATCTGGTTGCCTCTGATACCACTACATGGTACGACTATGCGGCACTGGTGTTCGATGAAGCGAGAAAGGCCGGAATTGAACTGGCAATTGAAAAACTTAATGCCGTTCCAACAACTGCGTATCCTACGCCTGCGCGTCGTCCGCAGAATTCGCGCTTGAACACTGAAAAATTCCAGAAAAACTTTGGTCTGGTGTTGCCTGGCTGGGATGTTGGCGTGAAGCGTATGCTCGCTGAACTGTTTACCGTTCAATCAATTTAATCAATATAAAATGCCCGAACGCGGGCATTGCGTGTTTAAAGAGAATGTATAATGACTACGCGTAAAGGTATTATTCTTGCTGGGGGATCCGGCACCCGTCTGTATCCTGTGACCATGGCGGTGAGCAAGCAGTTACTGCCCATTTACGATAAACCGATGATTTACTACCCGCTGTCGACACTCATGCTGGCAGGGATTAAAGATATCCTGATCATTAGTACTCCGCAGGATACGCCGCGCTTTGAACAACTGCTGGGCGACGGTAGTCAGTGGGGCTTAAATCTGCAATACAAAGTGCAGCCAAGCCCGGACGGACTGGCTCAGGCATTTATCATCGGTGAAGAGTTTATTGGTGAAGACAGCTGCGCATTGGTGCTGGGCGATAACATTTTTTACGGTCATGACCTGCCTAAGCAACTTGAAGATGCGCTGAATAAAGGTGATGGTGCAACGGTATTCGCTTATCACGTTAACGACCCTGAACGTTATGGTGTCGTGGAATTTGATAAGAATGGTACGGCTATCAGTCTGGAGGAGAAGCCGCTGGAGCCTAAGAGTAATTATGCCGTTACGGGTCTCTATTTCTACGGTAACGATGTTGTCCAGATGGCTAAGAATCTTAAGCCGTCTGCACGCGGTGAGCTAGAAATCACTGACATTAACCGTATTTATCTTGAGCAGGGTCGTCTGTCTGTTGCCATGATGGGGCGTGGTTATGCATGGCTAGATACTGGAACGCATCAGAGTTTAATTGAAGCGAGTAATTTTATCGCGACAATCGAAGAGCGCCAAGGCCTGAAAGTTGCTTGCCCAGAAGAGATTGCTTATCGCAAAGGTTTTATCACAGCTGAACAGGTAAAAAAATTGGCAGAGCCGCTAACAAAGAATGCCTATGGCCAGTATTTGCTTAGAATTGTTAAAGGTTACTAACAGTGAACATAATTAAAACGAGTATTCCTGATGTGTTGATTTTCGAGCCAAAGGTTTTTGGCGATGAGCGTGGCTTTTTTATGGAAAGCTTCAATCAACAGGTCTTTGAATCCGCCGTTGGGCGTGAGGTTAAGTTTGTACAAGACAACCATTCTAAATCATCCAAAGGTGTTTTACGCGGTTTGCACTATCAACTCAGTCCCCATGCTCAGGGAAAACTAGTTCGATGTGTCACTGGCGAAGTTTATGATGTCGCAGTTGATATTCGTAAGAGTTCTGCAACATTTGGGAAATGGGTTGGAGTCCACTTATCTGAACAAAACAAGCGCCAATTATGGATACCTGAAGGCTTTGCGCATGGTTTTCTTGTTCTAAGCGAAACCGCCGAATTTTTATATAAGACAACGAACTACTATGCTCCTGAATTTGATCGTGGTATTAGATGGAATGATTCCACACTAGGTATTGATTGGCCAGGCGAGGGTGATTTCAATCTTTCTTCTAAAGATCAAGTTCAACCTCTGTGGAATGATGTAGAATTTTTTGCGTAATTTTATTGTTGGCAAGTCGCCTAACAAATTTGAATAGAGTAAATATCATGTTTAATGACAAAGTAATTCTTGTTACTGGTGGTACAGGTTCTTTTGGCAATAAATTTGTTCGTATGACGCTTGAAAAATATAATCCGAAAAAGATTATTATTTATTCTCGTGATGAAATGAAGCAATGGGAAATGGCTAAACATTTCAAAGATGAAAGCCGTATTCGCTTCTTCATTGGGGATGTGCGCGATAAAGATCGCCTGTACCGTGCGCTGGATGGCGTTGATTTTGTGGTACACGCGGCCGCAACTAAAATCGTGCCAACAGCAGAATACAACCCTTTCGAATGTGTAAAAACCAATATCAATGGTGCAATGAACGTTATCGATGCCTGTATCGACAAAGGTATTGAGCGCGTTGTTGCACTATCTACTGACAAAGCTAGCAGCCCTGCGAACCTTTATGGTGCGACAAAACTGGCCTCCGACAAGCTTTTTGTCGCCGGTAACTCTTATTCTGGTGCCACCAAAACCCGCTTTGCCGTGGTACGCTATGGCAATGTGATGGGTTCTCGTGGTTCTGTTATCCCATTCTTCCTGTCCATCAAAGACAAGGGCGAACTGCCAATCACCGATGACCGCATGACCCGCTTTATGATCACCCTTGAGCAGGGCGTTGAGCTGGTATGGCATGCCTTTAACGACATGGAAGGCGGCGAGATCTACGTTAAGAAAATCCCTTCAATGAAGGTAACGGATGTCGCAACAGCCGTTGCGCCAGATGCTGCTCAGAAAGTGATTGGTATTCGTCCTGGTGAGAAATTGCATGAACAGATGATCAGTGCAGAAGATGCGCATTATACCTATGAGTATCCAGAACACTTTAAAATCCTTCCTGCCATCCATAACTGGTGCGACTCTCCAGAACGTATTAAAGATGGCAAGCGCGTTCCAGAAGGCTTCGTTTACGAGAGTGATAGCAATGCAGAATGGATGAGCATTGAAGAGCTTCGTCAATGGATTGATGATAATCGCGATAAAGTAGGCAATATCTAATGAAATTTATCCCCTACGGAAGGCAGGATATCTCTGATGAAGATATCAATGCAGTAGTGAGCGTACTGAAGTCTGATTTCTTGACTCAGGGGCCATGTGTTCCACAGTTTGAGCAGGCAATCGCTGACTATGTCGGCGTTAAACATGCAGTGGCGGTTAACAGCGCGACTTCTGCACTTCATATTGCATGCCTGGCGCTGGGGCTGAAAAAAGGCGACTGGCTTTGGACTTCGCCTAACACCTTCGTGGCTTCGGCAAACTGTGCGCTCTATTGCGATGCAAATGTAAGCTTTGTTGATATCGACCCACAGACTTACAACATGAGCGTTACCGCGCTGAAAACCAAACTCATTGCTGCGAAAGCTGAAGGCACATTGCCTAAAATTGTTGTACCGGTAGCGTTTGCTGGACAGTCATGCGATATGGAAGCGATCCATCAGCTTTCGAAAGAGTATGGTTTTGCTATTATAGAAGATGCGTCCCATGCCATCGGCGGCAACTACCAGAGTGCCAAAATTGGCAACTCTCGTTTTGCTGATATCACCATTCTGAGTTTCCACCCAGTTAAGATCATCACCACGGCGGAAGGCGGAATGGCGCTGACGAATAATGATTCGCTGGCTGAAAGTATGCAGCTTTTCCGCAGTCATGGCATTACGCGTGACGAAGATAAAATGACCAAAGCGTCAGAAGGTGGTTGGTACTACCAGCAGGTTGATCTTGGTTTGAACTACCGCATGACTGAACTGCAGGCAGCACTGGGTGTGACCCAACTTAAGCGTATCGACGGTTTTGTGGCGCGTCGCCATGAACTCGCAAAACGTTATCATACTGCGTTTGATGGCATTCCCGTGTCGACACCTCTGCAATCAGAGAGTTGTTACAGTGCATTGCATCTTTACCCGTTAACGGTAAACGATCCTGCCATGCGCAAGCCATTGTTTGATTACATGCGTGACAAAGGTATCGGTGTTAACGTTCATTATATCCCCGTTCACACTCAACCGTATTATGAGCAATTAGGGCATAAAGCAGGAGATTACCCGGTCGCGGAGGACTATTACGCGCGTGCGATTAGCATCCCTATGTACTCCACGTTAACTGATGAAGAGCAGGAGTACGTCATCCAGTGCATTCGGGAGTTCTTTTAAATGAATGTGGCAATCATTCCTGCGCGTGGTGGCAGTAAGCGTATTCCACGCAAAAACATTAAAGAATTTTGTGGGAAACCAATGATTGCCTGGTCCATTGAAGCCGCTCAAAAGAGCGGCGTCTTTGACCGAGTCATTGTATCAACTGATGATAAAGAGATAGCGGAAGTTGCGCATGAATATGGTGCAGAAGTGCCATTTATTCGTCCAGAAGAGCTTTCGAATGATTTTGCTGGTACCATTCCTGTTATTCGCCATGCCACTGAATGGCTCATAAGCAGCGGTTATGAGGTAGATTTTGTATGCTGTATCTACGCTACTGCGCCCTTTATTCGTGCTGAGGATATTGTTCGCGGGCTAGTAACCCTCGGTGAACAACAAGGCGATTACGCATTTACCGTTACCAGATTCCCTTATCCTATCCAACGGGCACTGAAAGTCAGCAACGAACAGCGTATAAGTATGTTCTCACCAGAAATGTTCAATGTTCGTTCTCAAGATCTTGAAGAGTCCTGGCACGATGCAGGTCAATTTTACTGGGGAACATCATTTGCATGGTTGAATGAAAAGCCGATTTTTAGCGCAGACTCTTATTCGATCGAACTTCCGCGTGAACGAGTCCAGGATATTGATACACCTGAAGACTGGCGTGTAGCAGAGTGGTTGTTTAAAACCATGGAGTTTAAAAATGAACGTGTATCTGCGGGCTGACTCATCTCTTTCGATAGGCTCAGGGCATATAATCCGATGCCTGAACTTGGCAAAGGCACTAAAAAAAGCAGGCGCGCAGTGCACATTCGTATCTAAAAACCATCACGGAAATATTTTAGAAAAAATCATACAGGAAAAATTTCCTTTAAAAGTAATTACCGCATTAGACAAACCTGACGTTTATGTTCGGGATGAAAAATCATGGCTCGATGGTAACCAGTGCGATGATGCTGAGCAGTTTGTTAGTTTAGTAGCAGAGAATTGCCGTTCTCCGAATATTATCGTCGTAGACCATTATTCGCTTGATCGAGAATGGGAAGCGATTGTAAAAGCACGGTTTCCTGAAGCTTATTTAGTAGTTATAGATGATCTGTGCAATCGGCCACATTGCGGTGATTTAATTATTGATCAAACATATCAGCGTAACGCAAGAGATTATGTAAAATTCAATGAAAATAATGGCAAGGTTTTGGCTGGCACCAATTTTGCTTTAATTAGCCCTATATTCTCGCAGTTAAGAGATCAATCAATTTCCAGAAAAGCTGGCATTAAAAAGCCCAAAAAACTTATGCTAACAATGGGCGGTGTCGATGCACAAAACATTGCGGGGAAAATGCTGGAATGTTTAGAACATCTCGATTTTGAAAACATTGAAAAAATATCTGTCATTTTAGGTGCTGCTTGTCCGCATGGCGAAGAGATCGCTATGCTTGCCAGTAAATCAAAATACTGTGTTGAAGTCCTGTTCAATGTTTCTAATATGGCTGAATTAATGTTAGAACATGACTTTGCTATAGGCGCATTAGGGGGGACTACATGGGAACGCTGCGTAATGGGGTTGCCAGCAGTGAATGTTGTTATTGCGGATAATCAAAGAACTATAGCCAATAATTTGGCAGAGGCAGGGGCAATTATAATGAATGCTGAAAAATTCAACGCCTCTGATCTCGGCACAGCCTTAACACATTTGGTCACTCATTATCATGTACAGCGACTCCTTGCTATGAATATATGTGATGGTCAAGGTCTTTTCAGGGTTACTCAGGAAATGATACTTATTCCGGCAAAAGATGGAATCAATGTATTTCTTCGTCAAGCGACATGTGATGATATTGACTTTGTATATCAGCTTCAATGTGAACCAAAGACACGGCAGTTTGCGCGCAACCCTGAGATTCCTGAATATGAAAAGCACGTTAAATGGATGCAGCGTAAGTTAGCGGCTAGTGATTCTTTCTTTTACATCATTGAACACATTGCAGCATGTGGCGTCATTCGATTGGATCCTGTTGAACATGTCGAGGCTAGATATGAACTATCTATCTTTTTAACCTCAGCAAGTCATGGCAAAGGCATTGCGAGAGCAGCTATCAAGCGAACGTTAATGCTGCATAATGATATTTCGATACTGGCTACCGTTTTGCCAGAGAATAATGCATCACATCAGTTATTTGAGCGTCTTGGTTTTTTTAAAATGTCTCCCAGCGAATATATTAGCGAGAAAAAATAATGAACGAGTTTATTACAATTGATGGTCGTCGAATTGGAAAGGACTATCCTCCTTATATTATAGCTGAACTATCAGCGAACCATAATGGTGATATCGACCGCGCCTTCAAAATTATGGAAGAAGCGAAAACTGCGGGTGCTAATGCAATCAAATTGCAAACTTACCGTGCAGATACCATTACTATTGATTGTGATACAGAAGATTTTCAGATTCATGGCGGATTATGGAATGGACAGACGCTTTTCAATTTATATAAAGGAGCACAAATGCCATGGGAATGGCACAAGCCTTTATTTGAAAAAGCAAAAGAGCTTGGGATTACTATTTTTAGCAGCCCATTCGATTTTACAGCAGTCGATCTGCTTGAAGAGTTAGGCGCACCGGCATATAAAATTGCTTCTTTCGAGGCTATAGATTTACCATTAATCAAATATGTTGCCAAAACTGGTAAGCCAATGATTATCTCAACCGGTATGGCTGATGAGCAGGAGATTCAGGAAGCGATTAATGCCGCACGCGAAGGCGGGTGTAAGGAACTTGTCGTTTTACATTGTGTTAGCGGCTATCCGGCACCAGCTGAAGACTACAACCTTGCAACGATTCCAGATATGGCTGAACGTTTCGGTGTAATTACTGGATTGTCGGATCATACAATTGATAACACAACGGCAATAGCATCGGTTGTGCTTGGTGCAAATGTGATTGAAAAACACGTTACATTGGATCGCAATGGCGGTGGGCCAGATGATAGTTTTTCACTTGAACCTGCAGAGCTGTTTGCATTATGTCGTGATGCAAAAACGGCCTGGCAGGCTTTAGGCAGTGTAAACTATGCACGGAAAGAGAGTGAAAAAGGAAATGTAAAGTTCCGGCGTTCACTTTATGTTGTTAAAGACATTAAAGCCGGGGACGTCTTCACCCCAGATAATATAAAGAGTATCCGACCTGGCTTTGGTGTCCCGCCGAAGCACTACGAAGAATTTATTGGAAAAACTTCACTCTGCGATATTAAAATGGGTGAACCGCTTAAGTTTGCATATATTAGATAGCTGAGAAGGGAGTTTAAGATTGAACACCGATGATGTTTATGAGTATGTTGAAAAAAGAAATAATAAAGATGTAAATTTCAAAAGCAATATTGCTCAGCTATATAAAAATAATGCAAAATGGATTGTCCCCTTTTATGATGTTTTAGTAAAGTCCATTTTTTTTTGGCTCATACCTAAAGGTAACAAAAAATATTTTTTCTTAGGAACTCGCTTTGCTAATTTGATTACAGCATTGCCAAAAAATGAAATTTGCATCATCGGTGGTCCCAAACAGTTACTTTTTTGTCTTAAAAATAACATTAGCTATCTTCCAAACGGAACCTTCTGGAATGTTTTAAGTATTGGTTTTGAAAGAGATATTCATGCGCAACTAACAATGCTTTCATCAAAAATGAAGCACAATTTTATGAAAGTAATCGACCGCTCAGCGCAGCCACTAATTATTGTCGAAAACGACTCCCTACCACTTCAGAGGGTATTTTGTAACATTGCTAGCGCGGTTAACATCAAAACAGTATGTATACAACATGGATTATTTCAATCTAAAACTGACGCTGAAACAATTGATGGTTGGATATGCGATTACTTCGTTTGTTATGATAATAATCAGAAAAATGTAGTTACCGGGTTAGGTCTTGATTCAACCAAAGTCGTTATAGGTGGTTTTTATGAGCCTATAAAAAAAATAACTAACATTGAGTACTCTAACCCAATAAGAGTTTGCTTTCTTGGTCAACCGTGGTTCAAATATGGGGAAAAATACAAACAAAAATATTTGGCTATTATAGAACTGCTATCATCACAGTTAAGCAAGGATGCTATACTTTATAATTTCAAGGCCCATCCTTGGGAAACAGATGCTCCATATCTTCAAAATATGAAAAATATTTATCATGGAAATATGGAAGATGCAATTAGAGATCATGATGTATTTCTATCGCTCACCTCAACTGCGTTACTTGAAGTAACTATGTCAGGCAAGGTTAGTATTCAAATATATGATCCACAATTTAATTGTGATAATTTTGAAATGCTCGGCTATGCATATACTATTCAAAGCGAGGATCTCGAAAAATTATTACTTCCAACAATCAATAATCCGCCATTTAGTTTAGAAATGCCAGGTTTTGATAATTTAGTGTACCAGATTGAAGAGCTTTCAAAGGTGAATATGTGAAATCATCTCTTGGAATAAATTTATATCCGATTGCAACATTATTTATTTCTCTTACGGCGGTTATTGCAGTTTCCATTTTTCCAGAGTTATATCTAATTTCAGGATTCTTTAGCGTCTTATTGTTTATTTTGTTTTGCAAGCATCTGTATCAGAAGCAACAATATTTTTTCTTTTTGCTTATGCCATTTATATTTCCACATTTCACAGCAATAGTTTCGAATATATCGCTTGAAACGGGAGCGTTTATAGAGGAGTTACAAGTTACCTCATATGCAACGGGAGGGGTAACCAGATTAGTTTTTTATTTATTATCCTTTTTTGTTATTGGGATGTTTTCATTTGGTATTATAAACAAATATAGAATAAATCGTTTTAGTTTTACGCTGAAAGGTGATTATTTTCTTTTGGAAAAACAATTAATTTTACTTTTTTCAATGTCAATATTCGCAGTACTCACGGTGAGTGCTTTGCTTTGGGGAAGTCCCTTACTTAAAGGAGTGCAGCGATTTGACTATTGGGCATTACATCCATATCCAGGCATTAGAAATTTTTTATACCAAGGCTACTTACTTTCTTTCATTTTAGGTGTTTATATAACAAGGTTAAAATTAAATGGAAGAAATAATTACAAATCCTATATATTGGTCGTGGCACTTTTTTGTGTTTTCAATGTTATTTATGGTGAAAAATTCACCGGCGTTTTTTTAACTTTAATGTATTTCTTTGTCGGGTTGTTTGGGGCCTTAGTGATTTATAAAAAAGTAAAAATCATTAATACCAAAACAGTTCTGTTTTTATTATTGCTGATGTTGATTTTGTATGGCTTGATATATTATCAATACAAATATATACATCAGTTGCCTGGGAGTATATTCTCATTCATTGAAAGTCGTGTGCTCAATTTACAAGGTGAAGTATGGTGGGCGATAGATGAACTTAATCCATCCGGGAATGGTATTGCTTATTTGTACACCTATAACCAAAATTGCAAATTAACGGGAGGGCTGTACTCATTAATGTACCAAATAGCTCCTGTAAGCCTCGTTGACTCTTATTGTGAGCGAGGCATTACGTTTACAATGGGTTACCCTGCAATATTAATTTCCTCTGTGGGTTATATTAGTGGATACTTTTTGAATTTAATGTTCGCGGTTTTAATTGGTGTAACATTATTTTTAATAAAGAAATCAATTGAATATCCCAATATCATTTCGCTTTTCTTATCAGCGAAAGTATTATTAATAGAAACCCATGCATTCAACATGGGAAACATTTACAATGTCGTCGATATCAAATTCTTCATATATTTCTTGTTATTATTAATATTTTCTGAACTAAGGTTGAAAAATGCACAAGTTAGTAGCCATGTATTTACCTCAATTCCATCCAGTAAAACGGAATAATGAATGGTGGGGGGAAGGGTTTACTGAGTGGCGTAATGTTGTCAAGGCAAGACCTCGTTTCAAAGGTCATCATCAACCGCAGCTTCCGGCAGATTTGGGGTATTACGATTTACGTCTTGCTGCTACAAGAAATAAACAAGCCGAAATGGCAAGAGAATATGGTATCCATGGTTTCTGCTACTATCATTATTGGTTTAATGGGGAGCTGTTGTTAGAGCAACCAGTTGAAGATATGTTAACTACTGGTGCGCCTGATTTTCCATTCTGCTTATGTTGGGCGAATGAAAACTGGACTCGCGCCTGGGATGGGATGGAGCGAGAAGTTTTGATTAAACAAGATTACACTGATGCTGATGCATCAGCCCATATGAAATATCTTGCGCCATACTTTTTAGATCGTCGTCATATTTTGGTCGAAGGAAAACCTGTTTTCTTAATTTACCGTGTTGATAATATCCCTGAGCCAAAAAACTATATCGAACGCCTTAGAAAATATGCGAGTGAAAATGGCGTAGCAGAACTGCACCTTGTTGCTGTTAAAAATGGATTTGTTGAACTGAACGATGAAGCAATTCTCTCCCTTGGTTTCGATGCGATTATGGATTTCCAGCCAAATCGTAATGATTTTCCAAAGGAAAATAAGTCTTCATCTCAGTTTATTGTTGATACCGCCCGTAAAATTCTACCAACAACAATTTACCAAGCGCTGAAAGGTAGTGTTTCGGCCGTTAACCGTATTGATTATAAGCAACTTGTTGCAGAGAAAGTGGCGCAAGAATGGCCAGTAAATTACGTTAAATACCCTGCGGTGTTTCCATCATGGGATAATACTGCTCGAAGAAAAACCCCGACTGTCATCCAAAATAATGATCCAGAAGACTTCCGGAAGTGGCTTGATTATGCGATTAAGTCCACATCTGCCTACGATCATGATAAACAATTTATCTTTATTAACGCCTGGAACGAATGGGCTGAAGGATGTCATCTTGAACCGGATGAAGTCATGGGTAAATCTTTCCTCGAAGTCACTCGTTCTGTTATTCTTGCTAAAAATTAATTGTGAAACTTTATAATTTACTCATTCGCGGAGCAACTTTGGCAAGTCGCTTCGTTTTGGTAATTTTTATTGCTAAGTTCCTCTCAACAGAGGAACTTGGTGCGTATTCATTATTTTCTGCTTCGATTACGTACGCACTTTTTTTTGTCGGTATGGATTTTTATACCTTTTCCTCCCGAGAAATATTGTCAGTTGATAAACCATTGTGGTATGGAATTATAAAAAATCAATACATTTTCTATTTTATTTTCTACCTCATTGCTTTTCCATTGATATATAGTTTCTTTTATTTAGGTTTTCTTCCAAAACAATTTATTATTTGGTTTTATCTGATCCTTATTGCCGAGCATTTAGCGCAAGAATCAATGCGATTACTTGTAGTTTTGAATAGGGCCTTTTTGGCAAATGTGGCTCTTTTTATCCGCTCGGGAGTTTGGGTTTACGCTGCAGTATTAGTAATGTTCCTTAATACTGATAAGCGGGAGATAAATGTAATACTAATATTGTGGCTTTTGGGTTCCTGTGTATCGATTTTGCTGGTAGTACCTGAGCTTCTCCGTTTGCGCAAAATTACTGCCGAGGATACTAGCGTTGATTTTGCCTGGATGCGGAAAGGGGTAAAGATCGCTGCCCCCTTACTTATAGGCACACTTGCCCTCCGCTCCATTTATTTGGTTGATAGATATTCTCTAAGTTATTTTAGTAATTTATCAATAGTAGGCATCTATTCTTTTTATTCAAGCTTTGCTAGTGCATTACTTGCTTTTGTTGATGCTGTAGTAGTAATGCAAATATATCCTAAAATAGTAAGTTCAGTGAAAAATAAAGATTTTGAAGGATTGGCTCATTTTAGAAAAAAATTTATAAGAGCTGTTTCTTTTTTAAGTTTAACGCTAGTGGTTGTTTTACCTGTTGGAGTATATGCACTGTTATTATGGATGAAAAAAACCGAATATATTGAATACATGCCATTACTGGCTGCGCTGATGTTAAGTAGCATTATTTATAGTTATGCCTTACTACCTCACTATGAATTATATGCATATAATGAAGATAAAAAAATAATTATATCATCAGTATTTGCTGCATTGGTGGGCGTAATTACTATGCCAATAGGTGCGTATTTCTTTGGTGTATACGGTGTAGCTATTGGGCAAGTCTTAGCTGTAATGTTTCTGTATATTTATAAAATACTACTTTTAAAAAAGAGAAAGCTATATGCATAAAAATCTCTGTGTAGTGATTCCAACTTGCAATGGCGGTAAAGTATGGGAGGAGGCAGCATTCCAGCTCTCGCATCTTAAAAGCCAGTCAGTATCCGTTGTGACAATTGATTCGGAATCCACTGATGCAACAAGAATCATATCCGAGAAATATGGTTTCATTATACTGGATGTCAAGCGTTCGGAATTTAATCATGGTGGAACGAGAAATATAGCCGCTCGTTATTGTATTGAAAAACTTGATGCGGAAATTATTGTGTTTTTAACGCAAGATGCGATCTTGCAATCACCAAAGGACGCGATTGAAATAATTCTGGAAAAATTTTTTGACAATCCTAAGCTTTCTGCACTATACGGAAAGCAATTGCCACATGATGATGCTAATTATATTGCAAAGCATGCTCGCTATTATAATTATAAAGATAAACCATATATAGCATCTTCAAAAAACTATAAGGAAATGGGTTTGAAAGCTGTTTTCTTATCGAATTCTTTCTCAGCATATAATTCAAAAATTTTTGTTCTGCTTGGCGGTTTTCCTGAAAACACTATTCTATGTGAGGATATGTATTACGCCGCGAAATCTATCCAGAACAATTACTCGATTGGATATTGTCCTGAGATTGTTGCCAAACACTCTCATAATTATACACCATTAGATGAATTCAAAAGATATTTTGATATTGGGGTGTTTCATACTTGTGAAAATTGGATTGGCAACACTTTTGGAGGTGCTGGCGGTGAGGGGAAAAAATTCCTTTTGTCAGAGTTCTTATTTTTAATGAAGCATAATCCTTTTTACATAATCCCAGCTGAAATTAATAATTTCATGAAAATAATTGGTTATAAACTTGGGAAGAATTATCAGAAATTATCACTTTCGAAACGCAAAGCTTTTAGCATGCACAAAGCTTATTGGAAATCGGAGATTAAGTGAACAGGAACATAGCGTCATTACGCACTTTCTTCTACTCAAAGTGCACTGTAGCCTTGGTTGATTTGATAACTTTAATATTACCTTTCTTCTTGGCATTAGGGTTACTTGATCTTTTTACAGGAAATTTGCCTCGTTTCATACCACAAAGTGAGTTTGATGACCGTGTAATTACCCATATTTCACTGTCTGTAATTTGTGTTAGCTGGTTTTGGATAAGATTAAGGCATTACTCGTATAGAAAACCGTTTTGGTTTGAATTGAAAGAGTTATTACGCACGTTGGTTATCTTTGCTGTAATTGAACTTTCAGTCATTGCTTTTTCTAAGTGGCAATCATCACGTTATCTTTGGGTTTTAACCTGGATGTTCGCGATGATGATGGTACCTGTTGGTCGCGCTTTGTCACGGAGAATACTTGATCGTCTCGGTTGCTGGAAAAAAACCACCGTCATTATCGGTTCAGGGAAAAATGCATTTGAGGCATGCCTGGCTCTTCGTAGCGAAGAAAGCATGGGATTCGATGTAAGGTATATGTTTGATGTTTCTGCCAGATATAATGATCAACTACAAAATATAACTTATATCAATGATGAATCATGGCTGCTTAGTTCTTTCAGCGGTAAAGTTGTTCAGTTCGTTATCGCGGTTGAATCTCATGAATCTGATGTGAGAGATTATTGGCTTAAAACTTTATCGAAGCATGGTTTTCGACATGTATCTGTTATCCCTACCACGCGAGGGTTGCCGTTATATGGAACTGATATGGCATTTTTATTCAGTCATGAAGTCATGATTTTCCGTGTAAATAACAATCTGGCAAAAAGGACATCGCGCTTCGTTAAGCGAACATTCGATATAATATGTTCTTTCTTAATAATACTCGTAAGTTCGCCATTATTGATCTATCTATACTATAAGGTTACGCGAGATGGTGGTCCAGCAATATATGGGCATATGCGTGTAGGTCGTCATGGAAAATTATTTCCCTGTTACAAATTCCGTTCAATGGTGCTGAACTCTCAGGAAGTATTAGAAGAATTACTAGCATCAGATTCCTCAGCGCGTGAAGAATGGAATCGTGATTTTAAATTGAAAAATGATCCGCGAATCACTTCTGTAGGTAAGTTTATACGTAAGACTAGTCTGGACGAGTTGCCACAACTTTTCAATGTCTTGAAAGGACAAATGAGTTTGGTTGGCCCACGTCCAATTATATCTGAAGAGTTGGCTCGTTATGATGATAATGTTGATTATTATTTAATGGCAAAACCGGGCATGACAGGTTTATGGCAGGTGAGCGGTCGAAATGATGTTGATTACGATACGCGTGTCTACTTTGATTCCTGGTATGTTAAAAATTGGTCGCTATGGAATGACATTGCTATTCTATTCAAAACTGTGAAAGTTGTCCTTCATCGTGACGGCGCATATTAATGCACCAATAACCGATTTTTGAACGTATAAAGTTCATTCTACAGAAGACATCTATTGCTACCTTTAGGTCGCTGACCTGGGTTAACATGTTCTTCACTTTACCCGCCGACTCTGTTACGGCGGGGTATTCACACCTGACAGGAGTATGTAATGTCCAAGCAACAGATCGGCGTTGTCGGTATGGCAGTGATGGGGCGCAACCTGGCGCTCAACATCGAAAGCCGTGGTTATACCGTCTCCGTTTTCAACCGCTCCCGTGAAAAAACCGAAGAAGTGATTGCCGAGAACCCAGGCAAGAAACTGGTTCCTTTCTATACGGTTAAAGAGTTTGTTGAGTCTCTCGAAACGCCACGTCGTATCCTGTTAATGGTGAAAGCGGGCGCGGGTACCGATGCTGCTATCGATTCATTGAAACCGTATCTGGATAAAGGCGACATCATTATTGATGGTGGCAATACTTTCTACCATGACACTATCCGTCGTAACCGTGAATTGTCAGCTGAAGGGTTCAACTTCATCGGTACCGGTGTGTCCGGTGGTGAAGAGGGTGCCCTGAAAGGCCCATCTATCATGCCTGGCGGTCAGAAAGAAGCGTATGAGCTGGTCGCACCAATCCTGACTAAAATTGCTGCTGTTGCTGAAGACGGCGAGCCGTGTGTAACTTATATCGGTGCTGATGGTGCTGGCCACTATGTGAAGATGGTTCACAATGGCATCGAATACGGCGACATGCAACTGATCGCGGAAGCTTACTCCCTGCTAAAAGGCGGCCTGAATCTCTCCAATGAAGAGCTGGCTGAGACCTTCACCGATTGGAATAAAGGCGAGCTGAACAGCTACCTGATCGACATCACCAAAGATATCTTCACTAAGAAAGATGAAGAAGGTAAATACCTGGTCGATGTGATTCTGGATGAAGCTGCTAACAAAGGTACCGGTAAGTGGACCAGCCAGAGCTCGCTGGATCTGGGCGAGCCACTGTCCCTGATCACCGAGTCCGTCTTCGCGCGTTACATCTCTTCTCTGAAAGAGCAGCGCGTTGCAGCATCTAAAGTGCTGTCTGGCCCGCAGGCGAAACCCGCCGGTGATAAAGCCGAGTTCGTTGAGAAAGTCCGTCGTGCGTTGTATCTCGGTAAAATCGTCTCTTATGCACAGGGCTTCTCGCAGCTGCGCGCCGCTTCTGACGAAAACAATTGGGATCTTAACTACGGCGAAATCGCGAAGATCTTCCGCGCTGGCTGCATCATTCGCGCCCAGTTCCTGCAGAAAATCACCGATGCCTATTCTGAAAATGCGGGGATCGCGAACCTGCTGTTGGCGCCGTACTTCAAGAAAATTGCCGACGAATACCAGCAGGCGCTGCGTGACGTGGTTGCTTATGCCGTGCAGAACGGCATTCCGGTTCCAACCTTCTCTGCCGCTGTAGCATATTACGATAGCTATCGTGCAGCCGTACTGCCTGCGAACCTGATTCAGGCGCAGCGCGACTATTTCGGCGCGCACACCTATAAGCGCACTGATAAAGAAGGTGTGTTCCACACCGAATGGCTGGATTAATTTAATCTACTCGATGCCATCAGAACCCGGAGAAAAGCTCCGGGTTTTTTTTGCTCTAAAAAAGTTGATTGTTATTCGAAGTAGTCTGAATGTCGCCCCGTTAACAGGCAATACTCCTGCTTCGCCTTGACAGTTCTGTCGGCCTGGAGGTACAAAGCCCAACAGTTATGTTTATCGCGATGGTCATTTGACCATCAGTACAGTTAACTTACGGAAGTCATTAGCGAATGAAAATAACAATCTCCGGTACAGGCTATGTTGGTTTATCGAACGGTATTCTGATTGCGCAGAACCACGAAGTGGTAGCGCTTGATATCGTCCAGTCTAAAGTGGACATGCTTAATCAGAAGAAGTCCCCGATTGTTGATACAGAGATTCAGGACTACCTGGCGAATAAACCGCTGAACTTCCGCGCCACCACGGACAAAGAGGATGCCTACCGCGACGCGGATTATGTTATCATCGCGACGCCAACGGATTACGATCCTAAAACGAACTATTTCAACACCTCTACCGTTGAAGCCGTTATCAAAGATGTCATCTCAATCAACCCTAATGCCGTGATGATCATCAAGTCGACCATTCCTGTCGGCTTTACCAAATCTATCAAAGAAGAGTTGGGTATTGATAATGTCTTCTTCTCGCCAGAGTTCCTGCGTGAGGGCAGGGCGTTATACGATAACCTGCACCCCTCCCGTATCGTGATTGGTGAGCGCTCTGAGCGTGCGGAGCGTTTTGCTGCGCTGCTCCAGGAAGGCGCAATTAAAAAGGATATCCCGGTTCTGTTTACGGACTCCACCGAAGCAGAAGCGATTAAGCTGTTCGCGAATACCTATCTGGCTATGCGCGTAGCGTACTTCAACGAGTTAGACAGCTATGCAGAGAGCCTGGGCCTGAACACGCGCCAGATTATCGAAGGCGTGTGCCTTGACCCGCGCATCGGCAACCACTACAACAACCCGTCGTTTGGCTATGGTGGCTACTGCTTGCCAAAAGATACCAAGCAACTGCTGGCTAACTATCAGGCGGTGCCGAACAACCTGATCTCTGCCATCGTTGATGCTAACCGCACGCGTAAAGACTTCATCTCCGATTCGATCCTGGCGCGTCAGCCGAAGACGGTGGGTGTCTATCGTCTGATTATGAAGAGCGGCTCCGATAACTTCCGCGCGTCTTCCATTCAGGGGATCATGAAGCGTATTAAGGCTAAAGGCGTTCAGGTTATTATCTATGAACCTGCGATGCAGGAAGATGAGTTCTTCCACTCACGCGTGATTCGCGATCTGGATGCCTTTAAGAAAGAAGCGGATGTAATTATCTCAAACCGTATGGCGGAAGAGTTGGCGGATGTAGAGGATAAGGTTTATACCCGCGATCTGTTCGGAAGCGACTGAGTTTTACTCTGTTGCCCATAAAAAACCCGGCTATTACGCCGGGTTTTCTGTTTTAAACCTGATAGAAATTTCGGTACCAGTCGACAAAGTGCTTCACCCCATCTTTCACTGAAGTCTGTGGTTTAAAACCAATCACCTCATACAGCGCCTGAGTATCGGCGCTGGTTTCCAGCACGTCACCCGGCTGGATCGGCATCATATTTTTCTCGGCCTCTTTCCCTAGCGCATCTTCCAGCGCGGTAATGTAATCCATGAGTTCAACAGGAGAGCTGTTGCCGATGTTATAGACGCGATACGGTGCAGAGCTGGTTGCTGGCGAACCGCTCTCAACGGTCCATTGCGCATTGGCTTGAGGGATAACGTCCTGCAGGCGGATGATGGCTTCGGCGATATCATCGATATAGGTGAAGTCTCGTTTCATCTTGCCGTAGTTGTAAACATCGATCGGCTTACCTTCGATCATCGCTTTGGTGAACTTGAACAGCGCCATGTCCGGACGCCCCCACGGGCCGTACACAGTAAAGAAGCGCAGGCCGGTCGTTGGCAGGTTGTACAGATGAGAATAGGTATGCGACATCAGCTCATTGGCCTTTTTAGTTGCCGCGTAAAGCGAAACAGGGTGATCCACTGAATCGTCCGTTGAGAAAGGCATCTTACGGTTGAGCCCATAAACGGAGCTGGAAGAGGCATAAAGCAGGTGTTGAACCTTATTGTGTCGACAGCCTTCCAGCACGTTGAGATGACCCACCAGGTTGGCATCCGCATAAGCATGTGGGTTATCCAGCGAGTAGCGAACCCCTGCCTGAGCGGCCAGGTGGAGCACACGGTCAAACTTTTCATCGGCGAAGAGCGCAGCCATGCCTTCACGGTCGGCTAAATCCAGTTTATGGAAAGAGAAATTGTCGGATTTGAGCAGATCCAGACGCGCCAGCTTAAGGTTGGGGTCATAGTAGTCATTCAGGTTATCAATACCTACGACCTGATGGCCAGCATCCAGAAGTCGCTTGCTGACATGCGAACCGATAAAACCTGCTGCGCCCGTTACCAAAAATTTCATATCTTTCCTCGTTAACGCTTCGTTCTTGTTGGTGCACAGGGCACCAGATTGTGACTATGATAACGCGTTGCTGATAAGTTACATAACGCATCTTTACGATATAACTCATCGAATTCCTATAGAAAAATCCGCAGTAACAGATAAACTACGTAAACATAATTTTTTTGCCCTTTTATCTGTTAGGGATTGTATGACGCAAAACAACAATAGCCTGGTCACGCGCAGTACGGACCCGGAGCAAATTGATTTACTTGATTTAGTGCTGCAACTTTGGCGCGGAAAGTGGGTAATCGGGGCATTCATCGCTGTTTTTATCGTTTTAGCTGGCGTATATATCACGGTCGCAAAAGAGAAATGGACCTCATCCGCCATCATTGCCCAGCCTGATGCGGCACAAATCGCCACGTACACTAATGCGTTGAATATTCTTTACGGCGGCGCAGCGCCGTCAATGCTCGATATTCAGACTCGCGCGATCGGTCGTTTCAACTCCTCCTTCTCCGCGTTATCTCAGGCGCTTGAAAATCAGGACCAACCTGAAAAATTGACCATCGAGCCTACGGTAAAAGGACAAACGCTGCCTTTGACGGTAAGCTATGAGGCTGAATCTGCGGAAGCCGCACAAAAGCAGCTTGCCCAGTATATTCAGCAGGTTGACGAGCAGACCGCAAAAGAGCTGACCGTTGACCTTAAAGACAACATCAAGCAGCAGATCACCACCCTGAAAGACTCTCTGGAAAACCAGGAGAAGGTTTCTCAGGAGCAGAAAGATCTGCGCATCAAACAGATTACTGAGGCGCTTAAAAACGCTGAAGCGGCGAAAATTACCACCCCGCAAATTCAGCAAACTCAGGATGTTACTCAGGAAACGATGTTCCTGCTGGGCAGCGAAGCGCTGAAATCCATGATTGATAACGAAGCCTCGCGTCCGCTGGTCTTCTCTGGTGCTTACTACCAGACCAAACAGAACTTGCTGGATATCCAGAACCTCAATGTGAATCCAGACAGCATTCACGTTTATCGCTACGTTATGAAGCCTAACCTGCCCGTCCGTCGCGATAGCCCGAAAAAAGCCATCACCCTGATCCTCGCCGTACTGCTTGGCGGGATTATCGGTTCAGCAGTAGTACTGGGCCGCAACGCGCTGCGAAACTACAAACCAAAAGCCTGATTCACAGGCAAAAAAAAGACCGGGTCTCCCCGGTCTTTCTTATTTATGTCTCTTGCGAAGATTCTCTATCACCGCCGTTAAATCCAGCTCTTGATCCTGTAGTAGGACCAGCAGGTGATACATCAAATCAGACGCCTCGTTGGTCAGCTCTTCCCGGTCATGCACCGTTGCGGCCAGCGCGGTCTCAACGCCTTCTTCGCCCACCTTCTGCGCAATACGCTTGGTTCCGCTGGCGTAAAGCTTCGCCGTGTAGGAACTTTCAGGATCGGCCGTTTTACGCTCGGCGAGCAATTGCTCCAGCTGGTATAAGAACAGCCACTGGTGGCTCGCTTCGCCGAAGCAGCTGCTGGTGCCTTTATGGCAGGTCAGGCCAATCGGGTTTACCAGCACCAGCAGCGTGTCGTTATCGCAGTCCGGCGTGATGCTGACAACATTGAGGAAATGACCGGAGGTTTCCCCTTTGGTCCACAGGCGCTGTTTTGTCCGTGAGAAAAAGGTCACTTTGCCGCTGTCGATGGTTTTCGCCAGCGCGTCCTTGTTCATATAGCCCAGCATCAACACTTCGCCTGATACGGCATGCTGCACAACTACGGGCAGTAAGCCATCCGTTTTTTCCCAGTCCAGCTGTTTCTGTTGTTGTTCTGTTAACATACCCTGATCTCCACGCCCTGAGCTGCCAGGTACGCTTTTAACTCACCAATATTGATAATCTGTTTGTGGAACACGGAGGCAGCCAGCGCGCCGTCGACGTTCGCCACGCGGAAGGCGTCCAGGAAGTGCTCCTGAGTTCCCGCGCCGCCGGAGGCAATCAGCGGGACGTTGCATACCGCACGCACCTTTTTGAGCTGTTCCAGATCGTAGCCGTTACGCACGCCGTCCTGGTTCATCATGTTGAGCACGATCTCGCCCGCGCCACGTCTCTGCACTTCTTCCACCCAGTCCAGCGTTTCCCATTGGGTGATGCGGGTCCGGCTTTCGTCACCTGTGTACTGGTTGACGTGATATTTGCCCGTTGCATCGTCGTACCAGGTGTCGATCCCTACCACAATACACTGCACGCCAAAGCGGTCAGCCAGGCGGGTAATGAGGTCCGGGTCAGCCAGAGCGGGGGAGTTGATTGAAATCTTGTCAGCGCCGAAAGAGAGAATTTTGGCCGCATCGTCCGCGGATTTAATCCCGCCCGCCACGCAGAAGGGAATATCAATCACTTCCGCCACGCGTGCCACCCAGCTTTTGTCGACGACGCGTCCATCGCTGGAGGCGGTGATATCGTAAAAGACCAGTTCGTCTGCGCCTTCTTCGGCGTAGCGTTTTGCCAGCGGCACGATGTCGCCGATGATCTCGTGATTGCGGAACTGCACGCCTTTTACCACCTGGCCGTTACGCACGTCCAGGCAGGGGATTATCCGTTTTGCCAGCATTGAATTGCCTCCGTCACCGTAAACTTACCTTCCAGTAAAGCGCGTCCTACAATCACGCCCTGCACGCCGGTGCTGCGCAGGGCGGCAACGTCACCGATATCACCGATTCCGCCAGAAGACTGGAACGCGACCTGCAGATAACGGGCGCAGACCTCTTCATATAACCCGACGTTGGAGCCAGCCAGCGTCCCGTCGCGGGAAATATCCGTACACAGCACGTGCTTCAGGCCAACAGGGAGATATGTCTCGACCAGCGCCTCCAGCGTTACGCCGGAGTTTTCCTGCCAGCCGCTGACGGCAACCTGTTTAGCGCCTTCTGCATCGATACGCACGTCCAGCGCCAGCACCAGCGCATCCGCGCCAAAGCGGCGGAACCAGCCTTTGACGGTCTCAGGATCTTTCACTGCGGTTGAACCCACCACCACGCGCGCCACGCCCGCGTCCAGCAAGGCCGCAACGTCCTCTTCCGTACGCACGCCGCCGCCAACCTGCACCGGAACAGCCACACCGGCGACCAGTTTCTTGAGCAAGGGTATCTGACGCTTGTCCGGATCTTTTGCGCCGGTCAGATCGACGAGGTGTAAAACTTCAGCCCCCTGGGCCGCATAATCCTGCAGGCGCGGCAGCGGGTCGTTACCGTAGTCGCGCTGCTGGCCGTAATCGCCCTGGTGGAGACGCACAACCGTGCCGTCAATCAAATCTAAAGCGGGAATAATCATCACATCTCCAGGAAGTTTTTCAGCAGCTGCGCGCCTGCAGCGCCGGAGCGCTCCGGATGAAACTGCACGCCAAAGAAGTTATCTTTTTGCACCGCGGCGGTGAACGCCTCGCCGTAGCTGCACTGGGCGATGGTGTACGTATTGACCGGCATGGCGTAGCTGTGCACGAAGTAAAAGTACGCGCCGTCGTCGATACCGCGGAACAGCCGATCGCCCGCTTTTGGATAGACGCGGTTCCAGCCCATGTGCGGCAAGGGCAGACCGTGGTCGGTCATCTTAGGCACATCCTCTTCAATAATGCCCAGCAGGTCGACACCGTTCGACTCATCGCTGCGACGCCCGAGAAGCTGCATACCCAGGCAAATCCCCAGTACCGGCTGAGTACAGGCTTTGATCAGGTCCGCGAGTTCACGTTCGTGGATTTGGTCCATCGCCGCCTGCGCGGTCCCCACGCCCGGCAGGAAAAGTTTGTCTGCGCGTAACACCACTTCAGGATCGCGGCTGACCTGCGGCTCGTAGTCGTGGCGCATAATTGCCGATTTCACCGAGTTCAGGTTGGCGCATCCGGTATCCAGAATCACCACGTTCATTACAACACTCCTTTCGACGAGGGCAGTGCATCGCCGTCAACACGAATGGCCTGGCGCAGCGTGCGGCCAAAGGCTTTGAACAGGCTTTCCACGCGATGATGGTCGTTCTTGCCTTTGGTTTTAAGGTGCAGCGTCAGACCCATGGTGTAGGTGAGCGAGCGGAAGAAGTGCTCAACCATCTCAGTGCTCAGATCGCCGACGCGCTGATAGGTAAAGTCTGCTTTATATTCCAGATGCGGGCGACCGGAGATATCCATCGCACAGCGCGCCAGACATTCGTCCATCGGCAGGACAAAGCCAAAGCGATTAATGCCGCGCTTGTCACCCAGCGCCAGCTTCAGCGCTTCGCCCAGCGCCAGGCCGGTATCTTCCACGGTGTGGTGATCGTCGATGTACAGGTCACCTTTAACGGTGATTTCCATGCGAAAGCCGCCATGGGTCGCAATCTGATCCAGCATATGATCGAAGAAACCTACGCCGGTGTGGATCTTGCTGCCGCCTTCGCGATCGAGCCAGACCTTTACGTCAATCTGGGTTTCTTTGGTGTTGCGTTCCACGTGCGAGTAGCGGTCACGTTGGGTTAACTGCTCGCCAATCGTTGCCCAGTTGAGGCTGGCGCGGTCGTAGCGCAGCCCCGTAATACCCATGTTTTCGGCCAGTGTGATGTCGGTGATGCGGTCGCCGATCACATAGCTGTTGGCCTTATCCAGCGCCTCTTCGGCAAGATAACGTTCAACCAGCTTCACTTTAGGCTTACGGCAGTCGCATTCGTCGGCAGGCAGGTGCGGGCAGATGAGTACTTCATCAAACGCCACGCCCTGCGAGGTCAGTATTTGCATCATCAGGTTATGCGGGCCATCAAAGTCTGCCTTCGGGAAGCTGTCGGTACCCAGACCGTCCTGGTTCGTGATCATCACCAGCTTAAAGCCCGCTTTTTGCAGCCGGAGCAGAACCGGGATGACGTCGGGTTCAAAAGCCAGCTTGTCGAAACGATCGACCTGAAAATCGGCAGGGGGTTCCGAGATAAGGGTCCCGTCTCGATCGATAAAGAGATACTTCTGGCTCATACTGTCTCCGCTTTCAGAGCGTCAATAACGCGCTGGCTCTCTTCACGGGTCCCCACGGTAATACGCAGGCAGCCGCTTAAAGAGGGTTGTTTGTTTTGGTCACGTAAGATAATGCCCTGATCCCATAAAGATTTAAATACGGCACTTGAGGCGGTAAAGCGCACCAGGATGTAATTGGTTTCGGAGTCGAACACCTGTTCTACGCATGGAATAGCCTTCAGGGCCGTCATCAGGTACTGACGCTCTTCAAGGATCTGCGCCACGCGCTCGCGCATAGCGTTGATGCCCTGTGGGGTCAGCGCCTGAGCGGCGATATCCGCCACCGGCGTAGAAAGCGGATAGGGGGCGATGACTTTCAGCAGCAGGTCGATCACCTCTTTGTTGGCCAGCGTAAAGCCGCAGCGCAGGCCCGCCAGGGCGAAGGCTTTCGACAGCGTACGCAGCACCACCAGGTGTGGATACTCTGCAAGCCAGCCGGCCAGCGTCGCCTGTGGGCAAAACTCAATGTAAGCTTCATCGGCCACCACCAGCGCTTTGCCGCGGGTCAACTCAAGCAGGGTGCGGATATCCTGAGGGTTGATAATTTGCCCGGTTGGGTTATTGGGGCTACAAACAAAGACCACCTTCACGCCGTCAAGATTATCGGCGATGCCCTGCAGATCCAGCTGCCAGTCGTCCAGCGCCTGCACGTTGCGGCACGCCACGCCAAAGGTTTCCGCGCTTACGCTGTACATGCCGTAGGTAGGCTGACAAAACATCACCGCATCGTTGCCCGGCTCGCAGAAGGCGCGGATCAGCAGTTCAATCCCTTCATCGGCCCCGCGGCTGACCAGCACCTGCTCGGGCTTGGCGCCCGCATACTGGGCGTAGTTCTCAATCACCGCTTTGGGCTGACACTCCGGGTAGCGGTTCAGCGTCTGCTGAGACAGCTCGAAGGCGACCGCCGTCGGAAATTCGTTGGCGTTTAGCCAGACGTCACCTTTGCCGCCCAGACGGCGCGCGGACTGATAGGGCGTCAGTCGACGGACATTTTCACGGGCTAAATCTTCAATGTTCATGCTTGCTCCTTCAGGGCGGCCACGCGTAGCGTAACGGCGTTTTTGTGGGCGGTCAGGCGCTCGGCGGCAGCCAGCGTCTCAATGGTCGAGGCCAGCGAGGCAAAGCCCTCGCGGGAAAGCTCCTGCACGGTCATACGTTTCTGAAAATCTGCCAGGCCGAGGCTCGAGCAGGTTGCGGTATAGCCGTACGTCGGCAGCACGTGGTTGGTTCCTGATGCATAATCACCCGCGGATTCCGGGGACCAGTCGCCGAGGAAGACCGAGCCGGCGCTGGTAATGCTGTCGACCAGCTCGCGCGCGTTGCGGGTCTGAACGATCAGGTGCTCAGGGCCGTACTGGTTAGAAATGGCAATACACTGTTCAACATCGCGGGCCACAATCAGGCGGCTGGCGGATAACGCCTGGCGGGCCGTTTCGGCGCGGGGCAGATCGGCAAGCTGGCGCTCAACGGCTTCACCCACGCGTTTTGCCATATCGGCATCCGGCGTCAGCAAAATCACCTGCGAATCCGGGCCGTGTTCCGCCTGAGACAACAAGTCAGAGGCAACAAAATCCGGCGTGGCCCCGCTGTCGGCAATCACCAGCACTTCTGATGGACCCGCAGGCATATCAATGGCCGCACCGTCGAAACGCTGGCTCACCTGGCGCTTGGCTTCGGTGACGTACGCATTTCCTGGCCCGAAAATTTTATCGACCCGGGGAACGGATTGCGTACCAAACGCCAGGGCCGAGATGGCCTGCGCACCGCCCACTTTAAACACTTCCTGCACGCCGCAGAGCTTAGCGGCATACAGAATTTCATCGGCAATCGGAGGTGGGGAGCAGAGCACCACTTTCTGACAACCGGCGATACGCGCCGGGGTAGCCAGCATTAATACGGTGGAAAACAGCGGGGCGGAGCCGCCAGGAATATAGAGGCCAACCGAGGCAACCGGACGCGTAACCTGCTGGCAACGAACGCCTGGCAGCGTTTCTACGTCCACCGTCTGCAGTTTTTGCGCGGTGTGGAAGGTGTCGATGTTTTTTACCGCCACCGCCATCGCCTGTTTAATCTCGTCGCCGAGGCGCTTTTCCGCCTCGGCGATTTCCTGTTCGGTCACCTTTAACGCGCCAACCTCGGTTTTGTCGAACTTTGCGCTGTATTCGCGCAGCGCGTCGTCACCACGGGCTTTGACGTTATTGAGGATCTCCGCGACGGTGCGGGTGATACCCTCAGAGGCAGAAATAGCCGGGCGCATCAGTAATTCACTTTGCTGCTCTTCAGTGCAGCTATTCCAGTCGATAATGGTATTAAAGCTCATGGCCGTTACTCCATCATCTTCTCAATAGGCAGTACCAGAATGGAGCTTGCCCCCAGCGCCTTGAGTTTTTCCATGGTTTCCCAGAACAGGGTTTCGCTGCTGACCATGTGCATTGCGACGCGTTGCTGATCCCCCGCCAGCGGCAGAATGGTTGGGCGTTCAGCGCCCGGCAGCAGAGCAATGACTTCATCCAGGCGTTCGGTTGGTGCATGCATCATGATGTATTTTGATTCTCGGGCCTGAATCACTCCCTGAATACGGGTTAACAGGCGGTCGATGAGCTGCTGCTTGGCATCGTCCATCTCGCCGTCACGCTGGATCAAGCAGGCTTTGGAGCGGTAAATCACTTCCACTTCACGCAGGCCGTTTGCTTCAAGGGTTGCGCCGGTAGAGACGAGGTCACAGATGGCGTCTGCCAGGCCCGCACGCGGGGCGACTTCAACGGAGCCATTCAGCAGGCAGGATTTAAACTGCACGCCTTTCTGGTCGAGGTAACGCTTGAGCAGGTGCGGGTAAGAGGTGGCGATACGTTTGCCATTGAGCGCGGCCGGGCCGTCCCAGGCTTCGTCCGCCGGTGTAGCCAGCGACAGGCGGCAACCACCGAAATCGAGGCGGCGGAGCGTGAAATAGCGTGGATCTTCGCCCTGCGCGCGGCGGGTCAGCAGTTCTTCCTCCAGCACGTTTTCACCAATGATACCGAGGTCAACCACGCCATCCATTACCAGCCCGGGAATATCGTCATCACGTACGCGCAGAATATCGATAGGCATATTTTCAGCCAGAGCAATCAGACGCTGGGTGTGTAAATTGATTTTAATTCCGCAGCGGGCCAGCAGTTCGCGTGAATCGTCGCTCAAACGGCCTGATTTTTGAATAGCTATGCGTAAACGTGAGTTATCTAACATTCTTTATTCCTCGTTAACCTGTCCGAATTTGGTCCAAAAAAAAGCCCCCGGAAGAGGATCTTCCGGGGGCTTTTTCTTGCGTTCATGCACCACTGGAAGATCCAAACGTCTTCCAGCACACATCGCCTGAAAGACTAGTCAGGATGATGGTGATGATGGTGTTTAAATTGAACGCGTGTCATGTAATTTCTCTATGAATGCTTATTCATGTGATGTCTTTTAACCTAAACCACTTATACGCTGCTTTGCAAGGGCTTTTTTTAATCATTAATTCATTTCATATTGATGCTATGAATTGTGTGATCAGCGGTGCTGGCGTAGCCTTAATAGAAACGTGAGTAAGCCTGGAGAATGGACATGAAAAAGGTCGCAATTGTCGGTTTAGGGTGGTTGGGAATGCCGCTGGCGATGTCATTAGCCGCGAAAGGCTGGCAGGTGACCGGCAGTAAAACCACTCTGGACGGGGTGGAGGCTGCCAGAATGTGCGGGATAGAGGGCGTCGAGCTGCGCCTTGAACCGGACTTGATCTGTGATACCGATGACCTGGACGCCCTGATGAACGTCGACGCGCTGGTGATCACCTTACCGGCGCGCCGCAGTGGGCCTGGAGAGACCTTTTACCGCCAGGCGGTACAGGAGATTGTCGATAGCGCGCTCGCGCATCATATTCCGCGCATTCTGTTTACCAGCTCGACCTCCGTTTACGGGAACATCGACGGGACGGCGAAGGAGACCACAGAACGTCATCCTGTCACTGCCAGTGGTCAGGTGCTGAAGGAGCTGGAAGACTGGCTGCATAACCTGCCGGGCACCCAGGTCGATATTTTGCGCCTTGCCGGGCTGGTGGGGCCGGGACGTCACCCGGGCCGTTTCTTTGCCGGAAAATCAGCTCCGGACGGGCTGCAGGGCGTCAATCTGGTGCATCTTGATGACGTTATTGGCGCAATCGAACTGTTGTTACAGGCTCCAAAAGGCGGTCACATCTATAATATATGTGCGCCTTCTCATCCGGCGCGTCAGACATTTTATCCGCTCATGGCTCGCCAGCTTGGCCTGGCGCCCCCGGTCTTCAGCAGTGAAGGAGGGGAAGGAAAAGGCAAAATCATTGATGGCAACCGTATCTGCCATGAACTGGGGTTTGAGTATCAGTACCCCGACCCGATGGTTATGCCCATGGAGTAATGCCATCAGCGGGGTTACTCGCACACCGCAAGGGGGCGAACATGAAACCGCTGCTGGATGTTCTCATTATTCTGGACGCGCTGGAAAAAGAGGGGAGCTTCGCTGCGGCGTCAGCGAAGCTCTTTAAAACGCCTTCTGCGCTGAGCTACACCGTTCACAAGCTGGAGAGCGATCTTAATATTCAGATTCTCGACCGCTCCGGTCACCGTGCGCGTTTTACCCGTACGGGGCAAATGCTGCTGGAGAAGGGGCGCGACGTGCTCCATACCGTTCGCGAGCTTGAAAAGCAGGCGATTAAACTGCATCAGGGCTGGGAAAATGAGCTGGTCATTGGCGTTGATGATACCTTTCCGTTTTCTCTTTTGACCCCGCTTATCGAAGCGTTCTATGAACGCCATAGCGTGACGCGGCTGGTATTTATAAACGGCGTGCTGGGCGGCTCCTGGGATGCGTTAACCCAGGGCAGGGCGGATATCATCGTCGGAGCGCTGCATGAACCTCCCCAGCTCAGCGATTTCGGTTTTGCCCGTCTGGGCGTGCTCGACCAGGTGTTTGTCGTCGCACCGCATCACCCGCTGGCGAACGAACCTGACCCCATCAACCGGCGGGTGATTAAAGGATTCCGCGCTATCGTGGTTGGGGACAGCTCCCGTGCAGAGTGCGCTATATCGTCGCAGCTACTGGACGAGCAGGAGGCGATCA
This sequence comes from Enterobacter sp. 2VL, assembly GCF_005503595.1. Classification (NCBI taxonomy): domain Bacteria; kingdom Pseudomonadati; phylum Pseudomonadota; class Gammaproteobacteria; order Enterobacterales; family Enterobacteriaceae; genus Enterobacter; species Enterobacter sp. 2VL. The sequence goes on along the minus strand of NZ_SCNE01000003.1, from coordinate 71,652 downwards.
CCGTATTTGATTTTAAAACCAAGCTCGAGCTGCAAATTAGCGGCCTGGGTTGCGGATACCTCCCGCGCTATCTCGCGCAGCGGTTTATCGAAAGCGGGGCGCTGGTCGAGAAACAGGTTATCGCCCAAAACAGTAATGAGTCGGTGTGGGTTGGCTGGAATGAACAAACCGCCGGGCTGGCGAGCGCCTGGTGGCGGGATGAAATTTTAGCAAATAGTGCTATTGCTGCCGTTTACACTCAGCCTGAGTAAGGTAATTCAAGCAGTTAGTGAAATTATTTTATTGATGGGTTTCTCAATCTATTGCCTTTTGCCTCATGATTAGGGCAAAATGCCGCCGCTGCAAACAAATGAATAATCGACGATATAAAAGGCGTCGGTTATTTTTTTTTGCATGTACGAAACGAAACTAAAAACCAAGAGGCCGGGCTTCGTACCGGATAGATATTTACTAAAATCCGACAGTTGTTGTCGCTGAGGAATACAGAAAATGGGGCAATCATTCGCTTACGCGGCGGGTATCACCGTTAAGGAGACATCCAATGTCGCATAATGCAACTCCAAACACCTCTCGCGTGGAATTACGTAAGACGCTTACGCTATTTCCGGTTGTTATGATGGGCCTTGCCTATATGCAACCAATGACGCTGTTCGATACTTTTGGTATCGTTTCAGGCCTCACAGACGGTCACGTTCCGACGGCTTACGCCTTCGCGCTGATCGCGATCCTGTTTACCGCGCTGAGCTACGGTAAGCTGGTGCGTCGCTATCCGTCTGCCGGTTCCGCCTACACCTATGCCCAGAAATCCATTAGCCCGACCGTTGGCTTTATGGTGGGTTGGTCTTCGCTGCTCGACTATCTGTTCGCACCGATGATCAACATCTTACTGGCAAAAATTTATTTTGAAGCCCTGGTGCCATCGATACCTTCGTGGGTATTCGTGATTGCGCTGGTGGCCTTTATGACCGCTTTCAACCTGCGTAGCATCAAATCTGTTGCCAACTTTAACTCTGTTATCGTGGTGCTGCAGATTGTGCTGATTGCCGTTATTCTCGGTATGGTGATCTATGGCGTCTTCCACGGTGAAGGTGCGGGAACCCTGGCGAGCAGCAAACCGTTCTGGTCTGGTGATGCGCATGTCATACCGATGATTACCGGGGCGACGATCCTGTGCTTCTCCTTTACCGGATTTGACGGCATCAGCAACCTGTCGGAAGAGACGAAAGACGCAGAGCGTGTTATTCCGCGCGCTATCTTCCTGACCGCGCTGATCGGTGGACTGATCTTTATCTTCGCCACCTATTTCCTGCAGCTGTACTTCCCGGATATCTCGCGCTTTAAGGATCCGGATGCGTCTCAGCCGGAAATCATGCTCTACGTGGCGGGTAAAGTATTCCAGGTCGGGGCGCTGATCTTCTCTACCATCACCGTTCTGGCGTCGGGCATGGCTGCACATGCGGGCGTTGCGCGTCTGATGTACGTAATGGGCCGTGACGGCGTGTTCCCGAAAAGCTTCTTTGGCTATGTCCACCCGACATGGCGCACGCCAGCAATGAACATCATTCTGGTTGGGGCTATCGCGCTGTTAGCGATTAACTTCGACCTGGTGATGGCGACGGCGCTGATCAACTTCGGGGCACTGGTGGCGTTTACCTTTGTAAACCTCTCCGTGATTTCGCAGTTCTGGATCCGCGAGAAGCGTAACAAGACGCTGAAAGACCACTTCCAGTACCTGTTCCTGCCAATGTGCGGCGCGCTGACCGTGGGTGCGCTGTGGGTGAACCTGGAAGAGAGCTCAATGGTTCTGGGTCTGATTTGGGCGGCTATTGGTTTAATCTACCTGGCCTGCGTAACCAAAAGCTTCCGTAATCCCGTACCTCAGTACGAAGACGTTGCCTGATACGTAACCCATAAAAAAAACCGGAGACCATCGCCTCCGGTTTTTTTATGCCTGCAATTCCTCAGACAATTTCCTGCACATACTGAAACAGCGCTTTCAACTGCGCCTGTTTTTCAGCATCCCCGTTATAGTGGCTGTACAGCATCTCCAGCTCTTCTGCGTAGCGTTGCAGGAATTCCGGCGTGAAGATATTACGACGATGCTGCAACCAGCGTTCCTGCTCTGCCTCATCCAGCGTGCCAGGGTAATTACGCGCCCGATAGTTAAACATCAGTTTCTCAATGCGCTTGTCAGCGAAGGTAATATCCAGTGCCGGCAGATTACGCGGCTCGGTTTGCAAAACAATGTTCATTGCTGCACGGTCAGCATCGCTGAAGAAGCCGTTATAGAGCTGCGCATCCACGTTTTCAGACGGCACGAACGGCTCTGCCTCGGCAAAGATGGCGACGACTTTCTCGCGCACCTGCGGGTTATCGCGCAGCACTTTCAAATTATCCAGGCAGTGCTGGCGATTAATGCCCAGCCTGTCGGCGTCTTCCGGGCGCAGCGTATTGGCCTGCGCCAGCACCGGGCATTTATTAATATGCACCAGTTTCACCGGAACGGCGGGCACGTCACCCAACGCGTCTTTCGGGGTATACAGCCGTTCGCGCAATGCATCGCTGTCGAGTTCCAGCAGCGGAGAAATATCGCCCGCCAGATCGACCATAATGACCGCATTTCGGTTATCGGGATGCCATGCCAGCGGAGCGACCCAGCTGGTATTCCCCCGCCATGCGCCAAACATGCCGGAAATGTGGACCAGCGGTTTCATCTGCGGCACATCAATCAAGGTGATGAGTTTCTGCTTGCTGCGATGGCTCAGCAGATAGTCAAACAGACGCGGCTGCGCCGTTTTTACCAGCTTAGCCATGGCAATCGTGGCATAGACATCGGCCATGGCGTCGTGGGCATTGCTGTGTTCAATGCCGTTTGCGCGCGTCAGGTGTTCCAGCCTGAAGCTGGTTAATCCTTCTTCATTTTCTGGCCAGGTGATCCCCTCGGGGCGCAGCGCATGGCAGGCACGCATGATATCCAGTAAATCCCAGCGCGAGTTGCGATTCTGCCAGCTCCAGGCGTAGGGATCGTAGAAGTTGCGATAGAAGATATTGCGCGTCACTTCGTCATCGAAACGGATGTTGTTATAGCCCACCACGCAGGTATTCGGAACGGTGAAAAGGGCGTGAATACGGCGAGCAAATTCGGCCTCGTTAACTCCTTTCTCCCGCGCTTCCTGGGGCGTAATGCCGGTCACCATCACCGCGCCAGGCTGTGGCAGGTAGTCATCGGCGGGCTTGCAATAAAAAACCTCCGGCTCGCCGATGATGTTGAAATCCTCATCGGTGCGGATGGCGGCGAACTGCGCCGGGCGGTCAAGCGCCGGGTGCGTGCCGAAGGTTTCGTAATCGTGGAATAAAAAAGTTGGGCGCGCGTCAGAGTCAGACACCAGTGATACCATCCTGTTAAAAATTGACGTCTCTATGGTAAACGATCGCAGGGGAGAGGCCGAATAAAAAGCGCCGTCAGGGATGAAATTTGCGAGCGGGCCTGAGGAAAAATATGCTCTCTGTCACATTTTTTTGCAATTAAGGCAAGTAACGACATCAGAACTCCCGTAAAAAGGTCAACGATTTTTAATGACCTGAGGATATACCGTTGAAACGCCGTCTGTTTATTGCTGTTTCTTTGCTCGCTTCGAGCATTTCATCTGCGCTGGCTGCCGATCCGCTGGATTTTTCGCCGCAGCCTCCCGCCATTCAGGCCGGGTCCTGGGTATTGATGGATTACACCACGGGTCAGATTTTAACGGCAGGCAATGAACACCAGCAGCGCAACCCGGCGAGCCTGACCAAGCTGATGACGGGGTATGTCGTCGATCGCGCCATTGATAGCCATCGCATTACGCCTGATGACATCGTTACCGTGGGCCGTGACGCGTGGGCGAAGGGTAACCCGGTGTTTGACGGCTCCTCGCTGATGTTCCTGAAAGCGGGTGATCGCGTCTCGGTGCGTGACTTAAGCCGCGGGCTGATCGTGGATTCCGGTAACGACGCCTGCGTCGCGCTGGCAGATCACGTCGCGGGCGGTCAGCCGCAGTTCGTGAACATGATGAACGACTACGTGCAAAAGCTAAACCTGCGCGATACTCACTTCGAAACGGTGCATGGGCTGGATGCCCCCGGCCAGCACAGCTCAGCGTACGACCTTGCCGTGCTTTCCCGGGCCATCATTCACGGCGAGCCTGAGTTCTACCATATGTACAGCGAAAAGAGCCTGACCTGGAATGGCATTACCCAGCAGAATCGTAACGGCCTGCTGTGGGATAAAACCATGAACGTCGACGGCCTGAAAACAGGGCATACGTCCGGAGCAGGCTTTAACCTGATCGCCTCGGCGGTGGACGGTCAACGCCGTCTTATTGCGGTCGTCATGGGGGCCGACAGCCCAAAAGGGCGTGAAGATCAGGCGCGCAAATTGCTGCACTGGGGCCAGCAAAATTTCGACACGGTGCAGATCCTGCATAACGGAAAAAAAGTCGGGACCGAGCGCATCTGGTACGGAGATAAAGAGCAGGTGGAGCTGGGAACGGATCAGGATTTCTGGCTGGCCCTGCCGAAGACGGAAGTGCCTAACATCAAGGCCAAATACGTCCTGGACAAAAAAGAGCTGGAGGCTCCGCTCGCGGCCCATCAGCGGGTAGGGGAGATCCAGCTGTACGATCGTGACAAAGTGGTGGCCCACTGGCCATTAGTGACGCTGGAGCCGGTGAATAAAGGCGGATTCTTCTCCCGTTTAGGGGATTACCTGCACCACACGCTTTAACCCCACACCGCACGTCCCCCGAGCAGACTGGCAGGGTTGCGAGTCTGCTCGCATAATAAACACTCCGCATTTGTCGAGAACAGGCCATTTGCTTTACAGTGTATGAATATACAGTGAAACCGGAGGCGGCATGGACTACAGCATCACGCAGCAGCAGAAACGTAAAATCGCGGGCTTTCACTTGGTGGGGCCATGGGAGAAAACCGTTAAGCAGGGCTTTGAGCAGTTAGGCATGTGGGTCGAGGGGCGTCAAATCCAGCCGCTCGAGTGGGTGGCCGTGTACTATGACAATCCGGACGAAGTCCCGGCGGAAAAACTGCGATGCGACACGGCCGTTACGGTGCCGGAGGCGTTCGTCATTCCTGACAACAGTGAAGGGGTGATGCTGACCGAAATCGCCGCCGGGGACTACGCGGTGGCAAGCGCCCGCGTTGAGGAGCATGATTTCGCGACGCCCTGGTACCAGTTCTTCAATTCTCTTTTGCAGGATCGTCACTACCAAATTGCACCCAAACCCTGTTTTGAACGTTACCTGAACGATGGCAACGCGGATGGCTACTGGGACATCGAAATGTATGTCCCAGTAGAGCACAAGGCGGGTTGACCCAGTAAACGCAGGGTTTTTTCAGCCAGGGCGTTTCGCCCGGCTGAAAACACAGTACAATCGCGGTTTGCCGTTTAGCTGGAGAGCGGGTGTGCGTCCCGACAAATCATTAACGCCTTTTGAAATTCGCTTGTACAAACATTACCGCGTGGTGCACGGCCTTCGTATCACGCTGGCGTTTATTCTGACCTTTGTGCTGGTGCGTTTGTTGAATGTTCCGGAAGGGACATGGCCGCTGATTACGCTGGTGGTTATCATGGGGCCTATCTCCTTCTGGGGGAACGTGGTACCACGCGCGTTTGAACGTATTGGCGGCACGGTTCTTGGTTCTGCGCTGGGGCTTATCGCGCTCAAACTGGAGCTGATCTCCTTCCCCGTTATGCTGCTGTGGTGTGCCGCGGCGATGTTTCTTTGCGGCTGGCTGGCGTTGGGGAAAAAACCGTATCAGGCACTGCTGATTGGCATAACCCTTTCGGTGGTTGTTGGTGCGCCGGCAGGTGACATGACGACCGCACTGTGGCGAAGCGGAGATGTCATCCTCGGGTCACTTCTGGCTATGCTGTTTACCGGTATCTGGCCGCAGCGCGCCTTTCTTCACTGGCGTATCCAGATGGCCAACTACGTTACCGCGTTCAACCGGGTTTATCAGGCGGGGTTTTCCCCCAACCTGGTCGAGCGTCCGCGTCTGGAAAAACATCTGCAAAAAATCCTGAATGACGTGGTTAAGATGCGCGGCCTGATTACGCCTGCCAGCAAAGAAACCCATATTCAGAAAGCCATTTTCGAAGCCATCCAGACGGTGAGCCGCAACCTGGTGTGCATGCTCGAACTGCAAATCAATGCCCACTGGGCGTCGCGTCCCAGCCATCTGCTGATGCTCAACGCACACACACTGAGAGAGACGCAGCAGATGACCCAGCAAACGCTGCTCACCATCGCTCATGCGCTTTACGAAGGGAATCCGCAGCCGATTCTGGCGAACAGCGAGCGTCTGAATGAGATCGTGGCCGAGCTGAAGGTGCTGATGAACGAGCGGCAGGGGGACAACGTGGCAGAAACGCCGATTCATGGCTATGTCTGGCTCAGCATGGAACTGGCGCGGCAGCTGGAGTTGCTCTCGCATCTTATCTGCCGGGCACTGCGCAAATAAAAAGCAGCCATCGCCATATGTGATGCCTGCTGCTTCGATTCAGCATCAATTGGGGTTATGATAGTCTTAAACGATATACTCATTGTCATTCGCCGTCGCTGTCTGTTACAACGGTGGCATTAACGAATCCGACTCTCACATTATCAGGGGTGTAAAAATGGAAACTACCAAGCCTTCGTTCCAGGATGTTCTGGAATTCGTCCGCCTGTTCCGCCGCAAAAACAAACTGCAGCGTGAAATCCAGGACGTTGAGAAGAAGATCCGTGACAACCAAAAACGCGTACTGCTGCTGGACAACCTGAGCGACTACATCAAGCCAGGCATGAGCGTGGAAGCCATTCAGGGCATCATCGCCAGCATGAAAAGCGATTACGAAGACCGTGTTGATGACTACATCATCAAAAACGCTGAGATCTCAAAAGAACGTCGTGAGATCTCTAAAAAGCTGAAAGCGATGGGTGAAATGAAAAACCCTGAAGTTAAAAGCGAGTAATCCCTGACAGGTGTTAAAAAGGCTCTCTGGTGACAGAGGGCCTTTTTTATTTCCCCTGTGCATGGGGTGATGCCCGGTGGCACGGCGCTTACCCGACAATGTAACCGAACGCAGAAAAGCAAAAAGCCTGCTTTAAAAGCAGGCTTTTCAGAATGTGGCTCCTCTGACTGGACTCGAACCAGTGACATACGGATTAACAGTCCGCCGTTCTACCGACTGAACTACAGAGGAATCGTTGTGGAGGCACATATTAACGGCGAAAAAACTTTTGTCAAACCTGTTCTTTGCAAACCGCGGTTGATTGCTGATTCTGTCGTCAGTTAGTTGTAAATTCAAACAAATTTTTTATGGAAAATACTTTGCAGGATAGCCTTTTCTGCCTCATCATTTGAAATGGAGTTTCAACTTTCTCGCTAAGGTCCATTTTGAACGTCACCGCCCCCCTACGCCAGGCGATCATGCGTACGCCATGGTATGCAAAACGTAAAAGTTATCGTGTTCTGTTCTGGCGAGAAATCACCCCCCTTGCCGTTCCCATTTTCCTGGAAAATACCTGCGTTCTGCTGATGGGCGTGCTGAGCACCTTCCTGGTGAGCTGGTTAGGCAAAGAGGCGATGGCAGGGGTCGGCCTGGCAGACAGCTTTAATATGGTGGTGATGTCCTTTTTTGCCGCTATCGACCTGGGTACCACGGTTGTCGTGGCCTTCAGCCTCGGCAAGCTCGATCCGAAGCGCGCCCGCGAGGCGGCCCGGCAGTCGCTGATGATCATGACCCTGTTTTCGATAATTCTGGCGGCGGTGATCCACTATTACGGCAAGGAAATTATCGATATCGTCGCAGGCGAGGCGACAAACGAGGTTAAGGAGCTCGCGCTCACCTATCTGGAAATGACGGTCTTAAGCTACCCGGCTGCCGCAATCGCCTTGATCGGCAGCGGTGCGCTGCGCGGGGCGGGCAACACCAAAATTCCGCTGCTGATCAACGGCGGGATGAACATCCTGAATATCATCATCAGTAGCGTACTTATCTACGGAATTTTCTCCTGGGACGGGCTGGGCTTCGTCGGTGCCGGACTGGGGCTGACGATTTCACGCTATATCGGCGCGGCGGCGATCGTTGGCGTGTTGATGACCGGCATTACGCCGTCGCTGCGCCTGACGCTCAAAAGCTATTTTCGTCCGCTCAATTTCGCCATTATCTGGGAAGTGATGGGGATTGGGATCCCGGCCAGCATCGAGTCGGTGCTGTTCAACGGCGGTAAGTTGCTGACCCAGATGTTTGTTGCGGGCATGGGCACCGATGTGATTGCCGGTAACTTTATCGCGTTCTCCATCGCCTCGCTCATTAACCTGCCGGGTAACGCCCTGGGCTCCGCGTCGACCATCATTACCGGGAAACGGCTCGGAAAAGGGCAAATTGCACAGGCGGAACGGCAGCTTCGACACGTTTTTTGGCTCTCTACCATCGGCCTGACGGCGATAGCCTGGGGAACCGCGCCTTTCGCCGGATTAATGGCCTCGTTTTACACCCATGAAAATGATGTCAAAGAGGTCGTGAAGATCCTGATTTGGCTCAACGCCGCGTTTATGCCGATCTGGGCGGCATCCTGGGTGCTGCCCGCCGGGCTGAAAGGCGCACGCGATGCCCGCTTTGCGATGTGGGTCTCGATGCTCGGGATGTGGGGCTGTCGCGTGGTGGCGGGTTACACGCTCGGGATTGTGCTCGGCATGGGCGTGGTCGGCGTCTGGCTGGGGATGTTCCTCGACTGGGCGGTGCGCGGCGCGCTGTTTTACTGGCGGATGGTAAGCGGGCGCTGGTTGTGGAAATACCCGCGCAAAAAAGCAGAGCGTGCTCTCTCAGAGCCTGAAGAACGTCTGACAAATGCACGAAGTGGAGAATAAATCGGCAAACGATCGGAAATCTGCATTCTGCCTTTGACATCATCGGGGAGCATCGATAATATGCGCCCCGTTCACACGATTCCTCTGTAGTTCAGTCGGTAGAACGGCGGACTGTTAATCCGTATGTCACTGGTTCGAGTCCAGTCAGAGGAGCCAAATTTAAAAAGCCTGCTTTTAAAGCAGGCTTTTTGCTTTTCTGCGCTCGGTGACATCGTCGGGTAAGCGTCGCGCCACCGGGCAACAAACCGCGCTAGCGGTTCACCCGAATCGGTGCTGTTGCTTCAAACAGCCACGGTCGTGCATCACTCTCCACGAGCGGGGAAAGCGCCTCCCGAACCTGCTGGTGATACTCATCCAGCCACTCTTTCTCCTGCTCGGTTAACAACTGCAGCTCAACCTGGCTCAGGTCAATCGGGATCAGCGTCAGCGAGGCAAATTGACAGAAACCCGGACGGCTTTCTGTGATTTCCACCTGATTCTCAATGCGTATCCCATGGCTTTCAGCCAGATAGTACCCCGGCTCAATGGTCATAATGTTGCCCGCCACCAGCGGCCACGGATTGACCTTTTTCGCGATACGGTGCGGGTTTTCGTGGATCAACAACTGGTGCCCCACGCCGTGCCCGGTCCCGTGATCGTAATCCAGCCCCATTTCCCACAGCGGACGGCGCGCAAATGCATCCAGCTGGTGCCCGTGGCTGCCGGATGGGAATTGCAGCGTCATCAGCGATAAAAAGCCTCTGAGTACGGCGGTATAGTGCAGGCGCTGTTGCGGCTCCACTTTGCCCCATGCCAGGGTGCGCGTGGCGTCTGTAGTGCCGTTGTGGTACTGACCGCCGGAATCATTCAGATAAAAATGGTTATGGCCAATCGGTTTGTTGCTGGCTTCGCTCGCGTGGTAATGGCACATCGCCGCGTTGCTGGCGGAGGCTGAGATCGTCGCAAAGCTCGGCTCAACAAACCCCGGCTGCTGCTTGCGAAAAGCGAGTTGCTTTGCCTGAACCTCCAGCTCTGTCAGCGGTTGGCCGCACGCGGCGCGCTCAGGCACTTCGCGGCTCAGCCAGGCCAGGAAGTTCACCCACGCCGCACCGTCCTGATGATGGCACTCCCGATATCCCGCCAGCTCAACCGGGTTTTTATGGGCTTTCATCAGGGTGATAGGATCGGTCAGCCAGATAATCTCTCCCTGCGGCTCGATGGCGTAACGCAGGGCGACCGGAGCGGTGTCAGGGTCGACGATCACCCGCTTGCCCTGGGCGAGCTGCTGGCAGCGATCGATAAAGGTATCCTGCGGTGAAACGCTAAACGCGTCACGTACCGGGGCCGGTAATCCGCTGAGCTTAACGTCATCGACAAACCACTCAACCGAGCCGTCACGGCTCAGCAGGGCAAACGACAGCGGAACCGGGCTGGTCGGAATGTCGGAACCGCGGACGTTCAGCAGCCAGGCGATGTTATCCGGCAAGGTCACCGCCAGATAATCGGCCTCGTTGTCGGCAAGAACAGCCGTGACGCGCTGGCGCTTGTCGGCGCTGCTTTCGCCGCTGACCGCCAGCGGCATCTCGCGGATCGGCCCTGCGGGGGCGGCAGGGCGGTCGGTCCAGAGCGTATCGAACGGCGAGCCGCTCAGCGGCACCAGCTCACACGCGGTGGCCGACAGTTGAGTAATGTCTGCGTGGGTCATCAGCATCGCCTCAAACCCGATGCGCGTGCCCGCAGCCACGTTTTCCGCCAGCCACCCGGCCAGCGGTTCGTTGTGCAGGTGGTGGATCTCCACCTCATCCATATTGACCTGAACGCGCGCCTGCACCTGATAACGGCCATCAACGAACAGCAGCGCTCTGTCTTTCATCACCAGCGCCAGCCCGGCGGAGCCGTCGAAGCCCGTCAGCCAGGCCAGCTTTTCATCGTAGGGCGCGCAATATTCGCTTTGCCAGGCATCGGCGCGCGGGACGATCATCCCGTCGAGATGGTTTTCCTGTAGCCACTGCCGCAGGGCAGAGAGCGGAGAGGGTGTGTGCATGGTTTTTCCTTAACGTTCTTAGCGGAACGGCGGTTCGTTGAAAGTGCGCAGCTTACGGGAGTGCAGCTTATCGCCTTCCGCACGCAGCAAATCGATAGCACGGATGCCGATTTGCAAATGCTCCGAAATCGCCCCTTCGTAAAAACGGTTGGCCTGGCCCGGGAGCTTGATTTCACCGTGCAGGGGTTTATCCGAGACGCACAGCAGCGTGCCGTAAGGCACGCGGAAGCGGTATCCCTGCGCGGCAATGGTGGCGCTCTCCATATCGATGGCGACCGCACGGCTCAGGTTAAAACGCAGCGCAGAGGCGGAGTAGCGCAGCTCCCAGTTGCGATCGTCGGTGGTGACCACCGTCCCGGTGCGCAGGCGCTGCTTCACCTCTTCGCCCGGCATGCCGCTCACCTCTTTGGTCGCGTCGTATAGCGCGCGCTGAACCTCGGCAATGCTCGGGATCGGGATATCCGGCGGCAGCACCGCGTCAAGCACGTGGTCGTCACGCAGATACGCATGGGCGAGCACGTAGTCCCCAATCAGCTGGCTTTCACGCAGGCCGCCGCAGTGGCCGATCATCAGCCAGACGTCCGGGCGAAGCACCGCCAGGTGATCGCAGATCGTTTTCGCGTTGGACGGCCCCACGCCAATGTTAATCAGCGTAATGCCCTGGCCGTCAGCCGTGATCAGGTGCCAGGCGGGCATCTGGTGCTTTTTCCACGCCAGGTCTGAAATGGCCTGCTCCGGCGCTTCGGTTTCGGCGGTGATCCAGATACCGCCCGCGCAGGAGAGGGCGATGTACGGGCTGTCGGGGTCGAGGATCTGGCTACAGCCCCAGCGGACAAACTCGTCAACGTAGCGGGTGTAGTTGGTGAACAGCACGAAAGGCTGGAAATGCTCTGCGGGCGTGCCGGTGTAGTGACGCAGGCGCGCCAGCGAGAAATCGACGCGGCGGGCATCGAAATGCGACAGCGGGGAAAACTCGGCGGGGTGATAGATCCCGTCAGCCGTCTCGTCGCCAATCTGAGATAGCTCAGTCGTCGGGAAGTGGCGCGTCAGCCCCGCACTCATGGATCGGTCAAGCGTCAGCTCGGAGCCGTCGATCACGTACGGATAGGGGATCTCATGCCGCGACGGTTCCACCGAAATGTGTGCGCCGTAATCCTGATACAGCAGCGTAAGCTGTTCTTCCAGGTAGGGGCGAAACAGCCCCGGGCGGGTGACGGTTGTGCTGTAACAACCGGCGTGGGTAAAGCGGGCGTAAGCGCGGGTTTTCGGGTTGGAGCTGGCGCTACCGTCCCAGGTCACGGAGATCGATGGATAAACAAAAAGGCCCTCACTTCTGGCCTTTTCGTCGGGCAGTTTGCCGCTTTCAATATAGTCGCTGATGGCGCTGCGCAGCGCGTTAACGGATTGCTCGTACAGCGCGTCGAGTGTGTCCAGCGCCTGAGCCGGGGTCAGGCTGGAGCCCTTATTATGCATGTCTGTCTCCTTGTTCCACAGGTGTGCGGCATTCACCGATAGTATGTCACACGATTGTGAAACAAAAGACAGCCATGCAGTTTAGGACAAACGCTGCCGATTAATGCGGCTTCGGCTCTTTCATCAGCAGTGCGGTGAGGGCCGAGAGCAAGCAGCCTGCCAGCAGATAGAGCGCCACGCTGTGCCAGTTGCCGCCGGAGAAGGTCACCAGCGCGGCGGCTATAAACGGCGTGAATCCGCCGCCCACCACGCTCGCCACCTGATACCCCACGCCAGCGCCGCTGTAGCGATAGCTCGCGCCGAACAGTTCGGTAAACATCGGTTGCTGGACGCACACCACCATGTCGTGAGCAATGTTTGCCAGCATGATGGCGAAGAAGACGATCCAGAAGACGGATTGCGCCTCCAGGGCCATAAAGAACGGCCAGGCGCTAAGGGTGCCAACCAGCGCACCGGTGATGTAGACCCGTCGGCGCCCAAACCTGTCTGCCAGCCAGGCAAAGCAGGGGATAGTCAGACAGCTTATGCCGCCAACCAGCAGGCCGATATTCAGAAACAGCTCGCGCGGCAGGCCGAGGTTTTGCGTCGAATAGTTCAGGGCGAAGGCGGTCACGATATACATCGTCAGTAGCTCGCACAGCCGCAGGGCGATGATCTTCAAAAACGCCCCCGGATGCTGGATCAGCGCCTCCATCACCGGCAGCCGTTTTTTTGCCTCCGGCTTTTCGCGCCGCTGTTGTTCAAACTCGGCGGATTCCTCCATGCCGTTTCGAACCCACAGGGCGGCAATCACCAGCACAATGCTGAAGATGAACGGAATGCGCCAGCCCCAGCTCAGGAACTGCTCGTCGGTGGTGAGCTGGCTAATCAGCGACACCAGCCCGGTGGAAAGCAGCAGGCCGACGCCATACCCCACCTGTACGCCGCTGCTGTAAAAGGCTTTGCGGTTTTTCGGCGCGCTTTCAACGGAGAGCAGCGCCGCGCCGCCCCATTCGCCGCCGACGGCAAAGCCCTGCACCGCGCGAAGCGTCACCAGCAGGACGGGCGCCCACCAGCCGATGGTGGCAAACGACGGCAAAATCCCAATCAGCGCCGTGGCAATGCCCATCATCCACACGGTCAGCATCAGCATGCGTTTGCGCCCCAGACGGTCGCCAAAGTGGCCGAAGATCACGCCGCCGAGCGGGCGAAACAGGAAGCCGACACCAAAGGTTGCAAAGGCGGCGAGCGTGCCCATCGCCGGGCTTATCTGGGGGAAGAACTCGCGGTTAAACACCAGCGCGGCGGTGATGCCATAAAGCAGAAAGTCATACCAGTCGACGACGGCCCCGGCAAAGCTGCCCAGAGCGGCGCGGCGGGCGCGGTTAAGCGAAGGGGTCTCCTCGTCGGGACGATCGGAGATGAGGGTGGAGTCCATAGTTGTCCTGTCTGTACTGATTTTTAATTATTGGTATAAGAAAAGGTCACTCACATTGCGTCCGTCCTGTGACGGAACGTATGAGACTACCGCGACATGAAAGCGGAGAAAACGTTTTTATCTTTCCGGAAGGCTCTGAATAAGCAAATTTCATCTCACCGGGTGCAACATAAATCCGCGCGTTTGGCTGCGGTTAGGAATGGATGGATTACAGTATTACTAACCCTGCGTGAATGATGCTGAGGAATTTACTATGCAACGCCTTTTTCCGGCACTCTGGATGGCCCTGTTTTTAATCGCATTTCCCCTTCGTGCTGAACCCACCGTGTACGGTGAACAACGCATCAGCCGCTGGTGGGATGCCGTGACGGACGATATTTCTCAAACGTGGGAACAGCCAGAACGCTACGATCTCTATCTGCCGTTTCTGAGTTGGCACGCCCGCTTTATGTACGACAAGGAAAAAACCGATAACTATAACGAAATGCCGTGGGGCGGCGGACTGGGTATTTCCCGCTATAACGAGGAGGGCAACTGGAGCGCGCTCTTCGCCATGATGTTTAAAGATTCCCATAACGAGTGGCAACCCGCGATGGGCTATGGCTGGGAGAAGGGTTGGTATCTCGATAACGCCAAAGATTTTCGCCTGGGTCTGGGGGCGGCAGCAGGGATCACCGCGCGAGACGATTTTGCCAACTACGTGCCGCTGCCGTTTATCTTCCCGCTATTCTCGGCGGGCTATAAGCGCGCCACCGTCCAGTTCACCTACATTCCCGGCACCTACAATAACGGTAACGTGCTGTTCGCCTGGCTGCGCCTGGGCTTCTAAAGCGTAATGACCTTTTTCGCCACCGGGTTCGCCAGAACTAGCAGGGAAAAGAGCACGGAGGTGATAAAGGTCAGCACTATCAGCATCAGTTTTGTGCTGAGCGACGTCACAGGTATCAGCGCCGTGAGCAGATGAAAAACGGAATAGTGCAGAATATACACCCCGGTCATCGTTTTGCTGATCGCGGCGAGAATAGCCTCTTTAAATTCGACGTTGCGACGAAAACGCACGCCGTTAGCCGCAATCACCAGCGCGACAATCAGGATATAGATCTGCGAGCCGGTCAGAATAAAAGCGTTTCTGTCCGCTTTGAACAGCGCAAAAAAGAAGTGCCGCTCATAAAACCAGGTGAACAGGTAAATAAACGGGATCGCCACAAGCGCTGCTCTGACCACGTTTCGGCGGGCGATCCACGCGGCGATCTGCGGATCGCAAAACAGTTGCCCCGTCAGATAAAAGAGCAGCCACGTCCACAGGCGATACTGGGGAGAGAGCGAGAAGACATGGATTTGTGGGTACAGCACTGACAGTAAATCGTACCCGTAGGAAAAGACCAGCAGGCCCGCGATAAGGGTGCAAAAAAGCGTCCGACGCTGGCTTAACCACTCTATCACCGGGTGGAAGGTATAGATGACAATGAACGCAAAGACGAACCACGGCTGAATTAAATACCCGCGCTGATAGGGTTCCCACAGGTAATAAAGGGTTACCCAGAATAGAAACACCGTGACCAGACTTTTGATTTTATCCAGCTGCCAGCGGGTGCCGTGCCGGGATTGCCCGTCAAGATAGCCCGCAACCACAAAGAAAAGCGGCGTGGCGATGGTCGAAATAAAGGTCAAAAACCCGAGGATCCAGTGATAGTCATAGTCGTAGCGATCCCAGGTATTGTAGATAGTGAAGAACGTCACCGCCGTCATACACCCCAGCGTTTTAATGATATTCAGTCCTGTGGCATTCATTATTGTTCAGCTTTGTCCTTACGATGGAAACACGCATAAATTACCGGGAGAACCAGCAGCGTCAGGATTGTAGCAAATCCCAGTCCAAACATAATGACAACAGCCATGCTCTGGAAGAAAACATCCAGCAGCAGCGGAGCCAGCCCGAGCACGGTGGTGAAGGCGGTCAACAGAATCGGGCGCAGACGCGAGGTGGCCGCATACATAATGGCCTCATGCTGATTTTTCAGCCCCTTTTGCTGCTCAATCTCTTCAACCAGCACAATGCCGTTGCGGATCAACATCCCGCTCAGGCTCAGCAGGCCAATCAGCGCCATAAAGCCAAACGGGATCCCGGTGATTAAAAAACCGGGGGTGACGCCAATCAGGGCCAGCGGCACGGTCAGCCAGATAGCCACGGCATTTTTCACCGAGCTGAACATCAGCACGGTTATCACAAACATTACCAGGTATCCCAGCGGCAGGGTGGTAAACACCCCTTGCTGTGCTTCGCTGGCGTTCTCCGCGTCTCCGCCCCACTCAATGCTGTAGCCTGCGGGAAGGGGGAGGGCGTCGATTTTCGGCTGCACGCGGGCAAGGATGTCGCCGGACGTTTGCTGGCTCTGCGGGGCCGGATCGGTCTGCACGGTGAGCACGCGCATGCGGTCGCGGCGCAGGATCAGCGGATCTTCCCACTCCAGCGCAAATCCGCTTACCACGTTGTTCAGCGGGATGTACTGCTGCCGGGTCTGGCTCCACACCAGCACATTATTAAGATGATTCGCGTCCTGACGTTCACTCTCCGGTGGCCGGACGATCACCGGCAGCAGGTCGCTGCCTTCCCGGTACAGCCCCGCGCGGCTGCCGGAGAAGTTCATCTCCAGCGCGTTATCGACATCCTGTTTATCCACGCCCAGTTCACGGCCAAGGGCAGGCACATACTGGGGACGGATCACTTTGCTGCGGTTCTGCCAGTCGTTTCTGACGCTGTCGGTGGCCGGGTCGCGGCTGAGAATATCGTCAACCTGGCTGGCAATCAGACGGAGCCTGTCCGGGTCTGGCCCTTTGATGCGCACCTCAATTGCACTGTCGCCGGAGGGACCAAACGCCACGCGTTTCGTGCTGGCATTGACCTGGGGATAGTTTCGCGCGATGTACTCCTCAACGTGACGCGTCAGCGGCGCGATGCTGCGCCGATCGTCCATCCTGACCATGATTTGCGCGTAGTTGCTGTACTGGCGCTGCCCGCTGTAGGTCAGGATGAAACGCATACTCCCCTGACCAATGGTGGAGACGGTGGTTTCCACGCCCGGCTGGTCGTTGAGGGTTTTTTCGATATCGCTGGTCATTTTTTCGGTCCAGTTGATATCGGTACCGTAGGGTAACCAGAGGTCGACAAAGAAAATCGGGGTATTCGACGACGGAAAGAAGTTCTGGCGCACCGAGCCAAACCCCCAGATAGCCGCCGCCAGCAGCGCCGCCATCACGATAAGCGTTGGCGCTTTACGCTGTAACAGGGCGTTGAGCAGGCGCTGGTAAAGCCGGTAAAACGCTTTGTCATAGGGATCGGCCGCCGGCGTTTTTTCCGGCGCGCTGTCGTGTTTGAACAACCACCACGTGATCAGCACCGGCGTGATGGTGAGTGCGGAAAACCAGCTCAGCATCAGCGAAATGAGCAGCACCTGGAACAGCGATTTGCAGTATTCACCGGTAGAGTCCTGCGACAGGCCAATCGGTGCAAAGGCCAGAATGGCGATCACCGTCGCTCCCAGCAGGGGGAGGGCCGAGCGGCGGATAATGTAGTTAATCGCCGTTAACAGCGGGGAGCCCTGCTGCCGGGCGATCAGGACCCCTTCAACAATCACGATGGCGTTATCCACCAGCATGCTGAGGGCGATAATCAGCGCCCCGAGCGAGATACGCTGCAGCTCAATGCCCCACAGGTACATGATAAGCAGGGTGCCCAGCACGTTGAGCGCCAGGGAGAAGGCGATGATAATCCCGCTGCGCACGCCCATAAAAATCAGCAGCACCCCGATGACAATCGCCAGCGCCATCAGGAAGTTCACAATAAACCCGTTAACCGAATGGCCGACTTCCGCCGCCTGATCGTAAAAGAGATCGAGATGGATACCCGCGGGTTTTTCTGCCGACATCCGCTCCAGCTTCGCTTCCAGCGCGTGACCGACGTCAATGACGTTTACGCCCGGGATAAAGGAGACGCCCATGGTGACGGCTTTTCGGCCATTAGCATGGTAAATGCTGGCCGGGGATTCATTCAGCCCGCGCGACAGCGTGGCGATGTCGCGCAGACGCGTCGCGGCTCCCGTGCCGGATGGGGTGACGATCAGGTCGGCCAGTTCGTCGATATTCTCAAACTCACCCGTAGGATGCAGGCGGATGGATTCGGTGCCTGCGGTGATTTCACCGGCGCTGGAAACCACGTTAAGCCGGCTGAGCAGGGCAGAAAGCTGGTTCAGCGTAATGCCGCGCGCCGCCATTTTGGTCAACGAGATATCAATGTTGATCTGCGGGCTAATCACCCCGCCGATGGCGACCTTCCCGACGCCGGGCACCAGCACCAGCTCGCGGCGAAGCTGCTCGGCATACTGCACCAGTTCCGGGTTGCTGAACGCGTCTCCGGAAATGGCAAAGAAGAAGCCGAAGACATCGCCGAAATCATCGTTGACGAACGGAGTCACTACGCCTGGCGGAAACTGCCGCGCGGCGTCACCCACGCGGCGGCGCAGCTCATCCCAGATTTGCGGAAGCTCGCTCGAGTGGTAGCGCGACGCAATATTGACGGTAATTTGGGACAGTCCGTTCGATGAGATTGAGCTGACGTTATCGAGATAGGGGAGTTGCTGAAGCGCATTTTCCAGCGGCAGCGTCACCTCTTCTTCGACCTGCTGGGCCGATGCGCCGGGGTAATGGGTAATCACCACCGCGGTTTTAATGGTGAATGCGGGGTCTTCCAGCCGACCAATGTTCAGCAGGGCGAAAATCCCCCCCACGCCCAGCAGGAGTATCGTCAGCCAGACGCGAATAGGGTTATTGATAAACTGGCGTGAGATATCCATTACAGCCCCCGTTCACGCGTCCAGATGCGTATAGGCTGCCCGGCATGAAGTTCATTTACGCCTGCCGTGACTACACGCTCACCCGCAGAGAGGCCGCTGACGATCGCAACGCCTTCGGTACCGACCTGCCCGACGCTGACCTTTCGGTCTTCCAGATGCAGGTCATCACCTTTGCCCGCCACCACCCAGACGTGCGGCTCGTTGCGCGGGCTGTTGTCCGGGTTAAAGACTGCTTCCACCGGCACCACCAGCACGCTGTCACTCGCCCCGGCGGGCAAATTCGCCAGGTTGACGGTTACCGTTCCGCTCACGCCACCGACGACAGGAAAGTCGGCCGGGCGCGGCATGGTGAGTATCACCTGCCAGGTGAGTGTATTGCTGTCGCTGCTGCCCGAATGTTCTTTATAAACGGCGGTAAATTCCCGGTCAGGGAAGGCGTTAATTTTAACGATGGGCTGATACCGGGCGTTGCGTATATCCAGCGCCTTAAACAGGTTTTCCGGGATGCTAAAGACGACATCCAGCAGATCGCTGCGGGTTAACGTTACAATGGGCTGGCCCGCTGAAACGACCTGATGGTTACGCACGTGGACGCTCGCTACCGTGCCGCTGAACGGGGCGACAAGCGTCATCTGGTTCAGCTCTTCCCGGGCTATCTGGAGCGCGGCATTTGCCGAATCGCGGTTTGCACGCTGAACGTCCATCTCGGCTTTTGAAATCGCCTGACGGCCTGCCAGCGTCTGAAAGCGGTCAAACTGGCGTTGCGCCAGTGTAGCTGCCGCCTGCCTGTCGTTCAGGCGCTGCCGGGCATCGCGGGCATTAAGCCTGGCAAGCTGCTGGCCCTGCTTGATGGTCGCGCCCTGGCGAATGTCCAGGGCTTCTATTTGTCCCGGGCGTTTGAAGGCGAGGTCGGTTGCGTCACCGGATTCAATCCGTGCCGGGAAAACGCGCTGGCGGGCAGTGCCTGCTGCTTTCACCTCGGTAACTTTCACCATGCGGGGCAGCGGCGTATTTTCCTCCGCCTTGCGATCGCAGGCCGCGAGCGTGAAAATCACCCACGGCAATAAAAAGAGGTAGCGGTTCACGGTATTCCCCTAATAAATAATTGTTTTATTTATTCCCTCGCCATAACCGGGGCAACGCTATTCTGCGAAAGTCGACACCACAATATAGGTGAATAAACCGATCGCGGTGCTGGCAATAATGGCGAGCGCAATATAAAAACCAAGACGAATCAGGCTATAACCGAACATTCTCTTCTCCATGGGCCGGGAAAAGGCGATAGCGTCAATGAAACCAACGCAATGGATGCACTCACTGAGCATAGACGCAGATAAAACAAATGTTAAACAACCGATTTCGGTGGGCCGGGCGCGTGTTGAGCCCCGCTGGGCTGAGGAGGTGAATGCGCAAAGCAACATCATGATAATGCATGAAATTAACAATCAAAGGTTAATTCTGATATTCCTGTGCTACGTTTTATACATTCTCTCCTGATTCATATGCTGGCGTTTGGGGTAATAAAACAAACACGGAAGCTTGCTATGTATAACCCTGTCCGAATTTCCCGTGCGTCTGTTTCTTTTATTTATCTGTTAATTGCATGAGTACCAAGGTGATTTCTGAAAGAACCTGAGGAAGGAACAATGAAAACAGAGAAACCTGGCCGTCCGTTTTACCAGCAAAGCGTTGAAGAGGCGCTGGCTGCAAACCATTCCACGGTGGATGGACTGAGCAGTACCGAGGCAGCCGCCCGACTACAGCAATACGGTGAGAACGCCTTACCGCAAAAACCGGGTAAGCCTGCCTGGCTGCGCTTTCTGGCCCATTTCAACGACGTCCTGATTTATGTTCTGCTGGTGGCCGCGCTGCTCAAGCTGATCATGGGCCACTGGGTTGATATGTTCGTGATCCTCGGGGTCGCCATCATTAACGCCCTGATTGGTCATATCCAGGAAAGTAATGCCGAAAAATCGCTGCAAAGCATTCGCAATATGCTCTCCAGTGAAGCCGTGGTAATACGGCAGGGCAACCATGAAACCATCCCCACCACGGCGCTGGTGCCCGGTGATATCGTGGTGATCCGCGCCGGGGATCGCATTCCTGCCGATCTGCGCGTGATTGAGGCCCATAACCTGCGCGTCGAAGAGGCGATTCTCACCGGGGAATCCACCGTTGTTGAAAAGAACACCGACGCGTTGAGCGGCGAGCTGCCGCTCGGCGACCGCTATAACTTGCTTTACTCCGGCACCACCGTGAGCGCCGGCGGCGGAAAAGGGCTGGTGGTCGCGACCGGGGGCGAGACCGAACTCGGTCACATCAACCAGATGATGTCGGACATCGAAAAACACCGCACGCCGCTGATGGTGCAGATGGACAAGCTTGGTAAAACCATCTTTATCACCATCCTGGTGATGATGGTGGTGCTGTTTGTCTTCAGCCTCCTGTTCCGCGATATGCCGGTTTCTGAGCTGGTGCTGTCGTTGATAAGCCTTGCGGTGGCGGCGGTGCCCGAAGGGCTGCCGGCCATTATCTCCATTATCCTTTCGCTTGGCGTACAGGCGATGGCCCGCCGGAAGGCGATTATTCGTAAGCTGCCCACCGTCGAAACGCTGGGCGCAATGACGGTGATCTGCTCGGATAAAACCGGCACCCTGACCATGAACGAAATGACGGTCAAAGCGGTGATCACCGCCGGGACGACCTACCGCGTGGAGGGAGACAGCTACGAGCCGGTAGGCAATATTCATCCGATTGACGACCCAACGCCCGTCACCGTCACCCCTGGCTCGCTGCTGGAGCGCTATCTGCGCACCATCGATCTGTGTAACGACAGCCAGCTGATGAAGGACGAGCAGGGCTTGTGGAAAATCACCGGCGGGCCGACCGAAGGCGCGCTGAAGGTGCTGGCGGCGAAAATACCGCTCCCGGCGCTGGATACGGAAATGCGCAGTAAAATCCCGTTCGATTCGCAATACAAATACATGTCCACGCTGTACCGCCTGGGCGATGAAGAGACGATCCTCATTACCGGTGCGCCAGAGGTGCTGTTCCGCCTCTGCCAGTATCAGCAGACGGAGACCGGGCTGCAGCCGTTCGATCAACCCTACTGGGAAGGGAAGATTGAAGAATACGCCCGTGAGGGGCTGCGCATGGTGGCTGCCGCCTGGAAGCCCGCCGCCGACGGCCAGCGCGAGCTGGATCATGCAGATTTACAGGACGGGGTTATCCTGCTCGGGATTGCCGGCATGATGGATCCCCCGCGGCCGGAAGCGATTACCGCCATTGCCGACTGCCTGCAGGCCGGAATTCGGGTGAAGATGATCACCGGCGATCACCCGCAAACGGCGATGAGCATTGGCCAGATGCTGGGGATCGGCAATGCCGCCAGCGCTATTACAGGACGCGAGCTGGAGGCGATGGACGATCCGCAGCTGAGCGAAGCCGCGCAAAAATACGATATCTTCGCGCGAACCAGCCCGGAAGATAAGTTCCGCCTGGTGCAGGCGCTGCAAAGCCGACAGGAAGTGGTGGGGATGACCGGAGACGGCGTGAACGATGCTCCGGCGCTCAAGCGCGCTGACGTCGGTATCGCCATGGGGATCAAAGGCACCGAGGTGACCAAGGAGGCGGCCGACATGGTGTTAACGGATGATAACTTTGCCACCATCGCCAGAGCGGTGCACGAGGGGCGGCGAGTTTATGACAACCTGAAAAAGACCATTTTGTTCATCATCCCGAGCAACATTGCCCAGGCGTTACTGATCATCATTGCGCTGCTGGCGGGCAACCTGATCCCGTTAACGCCGGTGCTGATCCTGTGGATGAACATGGCGACGTCGGCCACTCTGTCGTTTGGCCTGGCGTTTGAAGCGGGTGAGCGGGACATCATGAACCGGCCACCGCGCAAGTCTAACCTGCACGTTATGGACGGTTTCGCCATCTGGCGCGTGGTGTTTGTCGGGCTGATGATTGCCATCAGCGCCTTCGTGCTGGAGGCCTGGCTGCAGCCGCGCGGCTACTCGCCGGAGTTTATCCGCACCGTGCTACTGCAAATGCTGGTGACCGCGCAGTGGTTCTACATGCTGAACTGCCGCGTAACGGATGGCTTCTCGCTGAGCAAAGGGTTGCTGGCGAACAAGGGGATCTGGATTGTGAGTGCTGTGCTGCTGATCCTCCAGCTGCTGATCATCTATGCGCCGTTTATGCAAATGCTGTTTGGCACCGAAGCGCTGCCGTTCCGCTACTGGTTCATCACTTTCCTGATTGGTTTCGCAATGTTCCTGATCGTTGAAGTGGAAAAACCGCTGACCCGCAGATGGCGCAAAAAGTAAGGCGACATTGAGAAAAGCCTGTATAACAGCAGGCTTTTCTCACGAAATGGCTGGCAGGGGTTATAGTTACTCTGTGCTCAACATCGTAATTATAGGGACATTATGATCCGAACCCGCTTGCTGGCGTTAGCGCTGGTCGCCGTGACCCAAAGTGCATGGGCTGTAACTTATCCGCTTCCGCCTGAGGGCAGCCGCCTGGTTGGTACGCCAATAACCATCACCGTGCCGGAAGGGAACACCCTGCCGCTGGAAGCCTTTGCCGCGCAGTATGGGCAAGGGTTGAGCAACATGCTTGAAGCCAACCCGGGTGTCGATCCCTTTTTGCCTAAAGCAGGAACGCAACTCGTGGTGCCGCAACAGCTGATCCTGCCCTCCACCGTGCGGGAGGGCATTGTGGTGAACGTGGCGGAAATGCGCCTCTACTATTACCCGCCGGGTAGCAATACCGTGGAGGTACTGCCGATCGGGATCGGTCAGGCCGGACGTGAAACCCCGCGTAACTGGGTTACTGCCGTGGAGCGCAAGCAGGATGGGCCAACCTGGACGCCTACGCCAAACACGCGCCGCGAATACGCAAAAGAGGGGAAAACCCTGCCGGCGTTTGTGCCTGCCGGGCCGGATAACCCCATGGGCCTCTACGCCATCTATATTGGCAGGCTATACGCCATTCACGGCACTAACTCGAATTTTGGTATCGGGCTGCGCGTAAGCCAGGGCTGTATTCGTCTGCGAAACGCGGATATCAAATATCTTTTCGATAACGTCCCGGTCGGCACGCGCGTCGAACTTATCGATCGCCCGGTTAAAATGACCACGGAGCCGGACGGCAGCCGCTGGGTGGAAGTCCACGAGCCGCTGTCGCGTAACCGTGCCGAGTTTGAATCGACAAAGAAAGTGCCTCTGCCCATTTCCGCCACGCAGCGGACGCAGCTGATAAACGAGGGGGCGGGCGCTGAACTGGAACGTCGGTCAGGGATGCCGGTTAAGATCGGCAACGGAGGCATTGTCGCCGGGTGACGGCTGCGGTCCAATGAAATTTGTCGGTCGGGTAAGGCGAAGCCGCCACCCGACAATGTAACCGAGCGCAGAAAAGCAAAAAGCCTGCTTTAAAAGCAGGCTTTTGAAATTTGGCTCCTCTGACTGGACTCGAACCAGTGACATACGGATTAACAGTCCGCCGTTCTACCGACTGAACTACAGAGGAATCGTGTGAACGGGGCGCATATTATCGACGTCGGCTGTGGTTGTCAAAGGGTGTATCAGACGATTTTGTTCGTTTGCTGACAAATTCAGCAAAGTGGTGCTTTTGGCAACGCTTTGCACCGTCATTGTGCAGATATACCCCTTATGGGGCAGATCATAAACCGCTGTTTCACTCATAAAGTCGCCAGCGATGATTAGATTTCCTTATTTTCAGGGCATTAGGCATGGATCTACTCCCGGCTCAAAAAGTGGCATTCATATTGCAATACCTGTTCAACACTCGAAGCCGTTAAAGGCACAGTTATTTGTTACAGGGGGCAATATGAATTTCAGACGACTCAAATACTTCGTAAAAATCGTCGATATCGGCAGCCTGACTCAGGCAGCGGAAGTGTTGCATATTGCGCAGCCCGCGCTGAGCCAGCAGGTTGCCACGCTTGAAGGGGAGCTGGATCAACAGCTGCTGATCCGCACCAAGCGCGGCGTGACGCCAACCGAAGCCGGGAAAATTCTTTATACCCATGCCCGCACCATTTTGCGCCAGTGCGAACAGGCGCAGCTGGCGGTCAATAACGTCGGCCAGACGCTGAGCGGCACGGTCTCTATCGGCCTTGCACCGGGGACCGCCGCATCATCCATTACCATGCCGCTGCTGCAGGCGGTGCGTGCCGAGCTGCCCGACGTGCTGGTTTACCTGCACGAGAACAGCGGCTCCGTGCTGAATGACAAACTGCTCAACGGGCAGCTGGACATGGCGGTGTTGTACGACCGCTCGCCCATCGCCGGGATCACCAGCCAGCCGCTGCTGAAAGAAGATCTTTATCTGGTTGGTACGCGCGACTGTCCGGGTCAAAGCGTTGACCTGACGGCGGTCGCCGAGATGAACCTGTTCCTGCCGCGTGATTACAGCGCCGTGCGCGTGCGGGTGGACGAAGCGTTTTCCCTGCGTCGCCTGACGGCCAAAATCATCGGCGAGATCGACTCTATCTCCACGCTGACCGCCGCGATTGCCAGCGGGATGGGGGTCACCGTGCTGCCGGAGTCTGCGGCACGCTCGCTGTGCAGCGCGGCAAACGGCTGGATGGCGCGGATCACCACGCCGTCCATGAGCTTACCGCTGTCGCTCAATATGTCCGCACGCGGCTCGCTCACCCCGCAGGCGCAGGCGGTGAAAGAGATCCTGATGTCGCTGGTAAGCAAACCATCGCTGGAGAACCGCGAGCTGCAGCTGGTCAGCTGATATTCCATAAAAGCATAAGATGCTGGTTTTTATTATTTGTTCTGCAGCCCTGCAGACTCTAACAATAGCGTTATGTCAGACAGGCCGGAGCGAAACGTGAATTTCCAGCAACTTAAAATTATCCGTGAGGCGGCCAGGCGGGACTACAACCTGACCGAGGTCGCCAACATGCTGTATACCTCCCAGTCGGGCGTCAGCCGCCATATTCGCGAGCTGGAAGAAGAGCTGGGTATTGAGATTTTCATACGTCGCGGCAAGCGTCTGCTCGGAATGACGGAGCCGGGAAAAGCGCTGCTGGCCATTGCGGAGCGTATCCTCAACGAAGCCAGCAACGTTCGCCGTCTCGCGGACCTCTTTACCAACGATGCTTCCGGCGTGCTCACCATCGCGACGACCCACACCCAGGCGCGTTACAGCCTGCCGCCGGTCATTAAAGCCTTCCGTGAACTCTTCCCGGATGTGCGGCTGGAGCTGATCCAGGGAACGCCGCAGGAGATAGACGTGCTGTTGCAAAACGGCGGGGCGGATATCGGTATCGCCAGTGAACGCCTCAGTACCGACCCGCTGCTGGTGGCTTTCCCGTGGTTCCGCTGGCACCACAGCCTGCTGCTGCCGGACGATCACCCCCTCAACCAGGTGTCACCGCTTACGCTTGACGATATCGTTAAGTGGCCGCTGATCACCTACCGCCAGGGCATTACCGGGCGTTCACGTATCGATGAAGCCTTTAGCCGCAAGGGGCTGACGCCGGATGTGGTCCTCAGCGCACAGGATTCCGACGTGATTAAAACCTACGTTGAGCTTGGGCTGGGCATTGGTCTGGTGGCGGAACAGTCGGGCGGTGAGCACGAGGAGGGCAATCTTGTGCGGCTTGATACCCGCCACCTGTTCGATGCCAATACTGTATGGCTGGGCCTCAAGCGCGGGCAGCTGCAGCGCAATTACGTATGGCGGTTTATCGAGCTGTGTAATGCCGGGCTGTCGGTGGATGAGATTAAGCGCCACGTGATGGAGCCAGAGGACGTGGCGATTGATTATCAGATTTGAACCGCGAATGCAGAAAAGCAAAAAGCCTGCTTTAAAAGCAGGCTTTTTAAATTTGGCTCCTCTGACTGGACTCGAACCAGTGACATACGGATTAACAGTCCGCCGTTCTACCGACTGAACTACAGAGGAATCGTGTGAACGAGGCGCATGTTAATGGCCTCGCTAAAATGTGTCAACACTAAATTTAAGGTGCTGATTCAAATGATTAATTAAGCTGCAAACTGCTGTTTTAGTGAACGTGCGCGGTGGCATACTCGCCGCTGTCGCCATTCTTACGTAAACGCTGAAGCGGGTCCTGCTGGTAGAACTGGCAAAAACGCTGCCACAACGCCGGGAAGCGGGGTGCGAACAGCTCCGGCGCGCTAAAGAAATATTCCGACAGAACCGCAAAACATTCGGCTGGATCGGTGGCAGCATAGGCGTCGATGCTCGCGGCGCTTTCACCGACAAGATCAATTTCATCCTGAATGTTGTCCATGGCCGCATGCAGATCGTGCTCCCATCCGGCCACTTCGCGTAGCGGGATCAGCGGCACGCCGCTGGCGCGATCGCCGTTGCGGGTATCAAGCTTGTGCGCCACTTCATGGATAATCAGGTTGAAGCCGGAGGCATCAAACGAATCCTGAATATCCAGCCAGTTGAGCACAATAGGCCCCTGTTGCCAGCTTTGCCCGGACTGCACAACGCGCTGGCTGTGCACCAGACCGATGTCATCTTCCCATTCGTCATCCACCACGAACGGAGCAGGGTAGATAAGCACTTCGTGAAAGCCATCCAGCCATTCAATGCCGAGCGCCAAAACGGGCAGGCAGAACAGCAGGGCAATACGCGTGTTTTTGAGGGGATCGAGTTCGAAACCCTGTAACGGAACCAGACGTTTTTGCTGCAGAAAACGGTCCGCCAGTTGAATCAGCACTCGCTGTTCATCCGGCTCGAGGTTAGCCAGAACCGGGATCGCCAGCGCCTCTTCCCATGGCTGTGCCATATTTCGACCAGCGTCATTCGATTTCCAGGGCCACTTAATCATCGCTTTGCTCGCAAACTCGTCACATGAACAAAATTGAAAGGTCAGGCTAACATGCCAAAGAACCCGGCATGAAAGCAACTACAAAACGTTGAGATGTCGGAATGGCAGAAAAGGCCAGCCTCTCTGCCATTATTCAACCACTTATCCCGTTTCCTTTCAGTGACAAAACTCCCAATGATAAAACCCCGCTGAAGACCGGGCCTGAGATAACACGGTGCCCGGAGCGTCAGGTTGAAACGTTAAGGGACTGTTAAAATGTGCGTCTACCCGTCATGATGACCGTCATCAAAACGGAGAAATGTCGATACTATGCCCGTAAATTTTGACCTTAACGATCTTTATGCTTTCAGAGCGTTAGTGGAATACGGCAACTTTCGGGTTGCTGCTGAATCTATCTGTTTGTCCCCGTCAGCACTGAGCCGCAGGATTGAAAAACTGGAGGCGGCGCTGGGAACAAAGCTGTTTGACCGGACCACCCGCCACGTGGCTCTGACGTTGTACGGGCAGAACTTTGCTGAACGTTCAGCGCAGTTGCTTGATAACGTTGAGTCCATGCTGGCTGATATCGATAAAGTGAGCGAAGAGCGCACCGGGCTGGTTACCGTCGCTACGGTACCGTCTGCGGCCTGTTACTTTATGCCGGATGTTATACGTCGCTTTCAGTCCCGCTACCCGCGTGTCCGGATTAAGCTCATCGACAGCAGCGCAGGGAATGTCCTTGACGCTGTTGCCCGTAGCCAGGCGGATTTCGGGATCTGTTTCGCCGGGAGTTTGCCCTCTGAAATAGAGTTTTTCCCGCTGGTGGAAGATAGCTATGTCGCCGCATGCAGGTGCGATCACCCTCTGGCAAAAAAAACGCACCTGACATGGCAGGCGTTTTATGAGCAGGACTATATCATCCTCGACAAAACGTCAGGTAACCGTAACCTGCTCGACCGGTTGTTGGGGGACAGGGTTCCTGCGCGTCCCAGCGTCTGCGAAACGCGCCATGTGACCACGATGCTCGGCATGGTAGAGGCGGGGATCGGCATTGCTGCCGTTCCCGCCATGTCGATGCCAACGTCAGAGCACTCGCTGTTGACGTCTGTCCCGCTCGTGGCGCCGGAAGTGAAACGCACTGTGGGGCTTATCCGACGCCGGGGGCGCATCCAGTCTTACATTGCGGCTGAACTGGAAAAACACATTACTGAGCAGTACCGCGGGACGTGACGGGGCTTAATCCCGTGTCGCGGATCACGGCACTGGACTGTGTCGATGAAAGGTAATTCAGCAGCACTTTCCCTTCGCCAGGATGGTCGGCGTGGCGGGTCACGGCGCCAGCAAAGCGGGTGATGTATTGCAGGTTGTCCGGGAGTTTGCCGATAACCGTAACCCCCGGAACCGGCAACAGTTCGCTGACCTGCTGGAAACCTACCGCGTATTTCCCTTTCGCCACTTCTTCGGCGACGGGGATGCGCTCAACCTTCGTTGCTTTACCCATCACCTCTTTTTCAATCCCCAGCGTTTTGAACAGCTTCTGGCTGACGTATCTGCCGCTGGCACTGTCGGAGTAGGCGATGGATCCGGCCTGAAGCAGCGTGTGGCGAAGTTTCGCCTCATTACCGATATCCGGGACGTCAGCGCCTTTTTTTACCACCATACCGACAGGGGAGTCAGCAAGTTCCGTGCGTGAGCCAGGCTGAGTCAGGTTGTTCTTTTCGAGCGTTGCCAGCGCATCGCCCACCATGATCACCACGTCGGCTTTTTCCCCGCGCGCAAGTCGGTTAGGAATTGCCTGCGGAGTCGTACCCATAGACGGGCCGGGAACGAGCACAATGTTATCTCCGGTCTGGCGTTCATATTCCGGTGCCAGCTTTTCAAGGGCGGCCTTAAAACCGCCTGAGATCATGACCGTCACCTCTTTTGCAGAGGCGCAGAAGCTCAGGGCGGTCATTATCAACGCGCTGGTGGTCAGCCGAGGGATCGGTCTCATGCCGCCCCCTCGGATTTCACGGTATTGTGCAGCGTCACTGCACGACGACGATACAGATAGAGTGTGGCCAGCAGGGCACACACCGCGGCGAAACTCATCCAGTAGCCGGGAGAGGCTTTATCCCCGGTATATTCAATCAGCGCGGTAGACATCACCGGGGTGAATCCCCCAAATACAGCCGTTGCCAGACTGTAGGCCAGAGAGAACCCCGCCACCCGAACTTCAGAAGGCATGATCTCCGTGAGTGCCGGGATCATCGCACCGTTGTAAAGGCCATAGAGGAAAGAGAGCCACAGCAGGACGCTTAGCATCATTGAGAAGCTCGGTGCCTGCGCCAGCAGCGTCAGCGCCGGGTAGCTTGTCGCCAGTGCCAGCAGCGTCATGGCGATAAGCACCGGTTTACGCCCAAAGCGGTCCGACAGCGCACCGCCCACCGGCAGCCAGATAAAGTTAGAAATTGCCACCAGAAGCGTGACCAGCAGGCTGTCCGAGGCGCTGAGCATCAGTACTTTTTTCCCGAAAGTCGGCGCATAAACGGTGATCAGATAAAAGGCCGTAGTGGTCATCGCCACCATCAGCATGCCGGCAATGACCACCTGCCAGTTACCGAGCAGGGTTTTAAAGACCTGATGCATCTCCAGATGATGGCGGCGCGCGCTGAACTCCTCTGTCTCCTCCAGCTTGCGGCGCAGGAAAAAGATAAAGGGTACGATTAAACAGCCGACCAGGAACGGAATACGCCAGCCCCATTCACGAATGGCGCTCTCTGCCATTAGCGCATTCAGGGCAAACCCCATGGCTGCCGCAATCATAATCGCGACCTGCTGGCTGCCGGACTGCCAGCTGGTGTAAAAACCTTTGCGGCCGGGCGTGGCAATTTCAGCCAGATAGACCGACACGCCACCCAGCTCCGCTCCGGCAGAAAACCCCTGCAATAGTCGGCCTGACAGCACCAGTAACGGTGCCCACAAACCTATGCTGTGATAAGACGGAATAAGCACGATCAGGAAGGTTCCCGCCGCCATAATCGACAGGGTCACGATCAATCCTTTTCTGCGTCCAACCTTGTCGATATAGGCACCCAGTACGATTGCCCCGATGGGACGCATTAAAAAACCCGCGCCGAAGACGGCGAACGTCATCATCAGGGAAGCAAATTCACTGCTCGCCGGGAAAAAGGTATGCGCGATGTAGGTCGCATAAAAGCCGAAGAGAAAGAAGTCGAATTGCTCGAGAAAGTTGCCGGACGTAACACGAAATATCGCGCCTGCTTTCGTGCGAAGGGTTGCAGGTGAGGTTGAGGAAAACATGGTTATCTCCAGTTTATTGTTGACGTTTTGCTCGTCTGTTTCTGAAAACTGGATCAACTACCCCAAATTTATAAGCGCAATTAATACAAGGACTGATGCATTTAACGCATCAATGGTGAAGAGCCGATCGGCAGGGATTGTTGTAACAGTAACTTAACAATTAATTGATTTTTTATTCACCAATTTGGGCGCGCCACTGATAATGCTGTTTTGTGACATCGCGCAGAGGCGACATTGGTAGCAAAGAAGACAAAAGCCAGGCGATGCCTGGCTTTTTACCCTGGCTTACCGCAATGCGTTGGCAATCGCACTGAACATCAGGGATGCCTCAAGCGGCTGCGCGCTGAACGACGGTTCCGCCTGCGGCCAGGTTGACCATTGAACGATCACCAGATTCTCCGTTGGGTTCACCATGATCATCTGACCGAAGATCCCCAGCGCCCACAGAGAGCCTTTCAGTGAATCCTGAACCGCAGGGCTGACGTGTTGGGCATTGGCGGGAACCTCATTGTTCCACCACTGGTAGCCGTAAAGACCGTCTGGATGGGCGTCAGATACCGAGCCTTTCGCGTGCGTCCAGTCGGACGAGTGCTGAACCCAGTTGTCCGGCAGGATCTGTTTGCCGTCTGGCAGGGTGCCGTTGTGCAGGATAAACTCCCCGAAGCGACCCCAGTCTTCCAGCGTGGCGTTAAAGCCATGCGCGCCGACGTCGTGCTGGCCCTTACTGTAGGCGTGCCACACGCCGTCGCTCGCCATGCCGTATGGCTGCCAGATGCTTTTCTCGAGGTACGCCGCCAGCGTCATGCCGGTGGCGCGCTCAAGGACATCCCCCAGCAGCCATGCGCCGCCGGATGAGTAAGACCAGTTTTCCCCGGCAGGGTGTTCACGATGTAAACCGGAGACCAGCTTACGCACGCAGTCATAGGTGCCAGGTTTGGCTTCGCACTCGGTGAGCTGGGCGAAATCCGATTTCGGGTTGGTGTAATCCTCGTTCCACGCCACGCCGGAGGTATGGGTGATCAGCTGTTTTAACGTCACGCCGTCCCAGGCGGTGCCTTTTAAATCCGGTTCGTACTGCGTAACAAGATCGTCGAGCGAGTGGATCTTGCCTTCTTTAATCGCCACGCCTACCAGCGCCGAAACGACCGATTTCCCTACAGAACGAGACGTCCAGAGCGTGGAGTCGGTATTGCCTTCACCCAGATACTTCCAGGCCACTTTGCCGTCTTTCAGCACCAGCATACCGCTGACGTTCTGGCGCTTAAGGTAATCCTGAAGATTGTAGGTTTTGCCATTAACCTGATAGCTGGCGTCTTTCAGCGGTTTTTCTGCGGCCAGCAGCGGGGTGGCATTACCGTGACGGAACACGTCGCCCGCGTAGTTGCGGTAGTCATTGCGAAAGCCGACAACGCGATCGCTTTGGCTCCAGGTGAGCATGCTGTGCGTGTCGGGCAGTTTTGCATCAAACGGAGCCGGACAGGTCGCCAGGTCGGTGCCTTCACAGGCCGCCATGGCGACAGGAGAGAGCAGGCTGGTGAAGACAAGGCCCGCGAGCAGTGTGAAATTTAACGATTTATTTTTCATGGTTTTCTCGTATGGGTTAAGAATGCCTTCAGTTTAAGAACCTGCGGCCTATAATAAAAAGCGCGTAATGGGGGAAAATCCCCCGTATTTATGATAAGGATGCAACGTGGCGACGTTACTCTATTCCTTTGCTCAGCTGGAGGCGTTCACCGCCGTGGCGGAGCACGGGAGCCTGATGAAGGCGGCGGGCAAACTGGGTAAAGACCGGACGACCCTGCGCGATCTGATTGATTTTCTCGAAGATGGGCTGGGCTACGCGCTCTTCGAGCGGGAAGGGCGCACGCTGCGGTTAACCCCGGAAGGGGAGCAGCTCCGACGGCAGGCGCACCTGCTGATGCGCCAGGTAAAGGCCTTTGAGGCCTTTGCGAAAGAGGTGCCTGAAAGCGCCACGCAGGAAATTTCCCTCGTCTACGATCCCTTTACGCCCAGGGCGTTTTTGCAGGCACTGATAGACGTGATGGCCGGGCAAAACGTCCGGTTGAGCCTGAAGAGTGCCTCGCGGGACGAGGCCGAGGCGATGCTGGCCAGCGGCCAGGCCGATCTGGGGATCTGCCAGGCGCGCAACCGCAGCGTGGGCAGTGACATGGAGTGGCGCGCACTGGGCGCAATCGATATGGATTTTTATGCCTCGAAGGGGCGTTTTGCGTCGGCCACGCCGCCGCTTTCGCTGCTTGACCTCTCTCTGGTGCCGCAGATCGTGATGCACGACGCCTCTGACGAACCGGTTGCACGTCGCCTGCAAATCTCCGGGCATACGATTTTTACCAACGAGCTGGAGATGCTTCGCGGCCTGCTGGAGCAGGGATGCGGCTGGGGATTTTTGCCGACGCACCTGCAGGCGACGCAGTGGAAAAACGTCAAAAGGCTGCACACCGAAGTGGGCAGCCAGGGAATCAGCCAGACGATGGTCACCATCTGGAAACCGGGCAGCGACAAGCGCGGGACTATCGATCGTACGCTGTCGCTGCTGCCGACGCTGTGGCAAAAAAGCATGCGCCAGGCCGGGTAAGCGCGGCGCTACCCGGCATTATGCTCAGCGCTGTGAACAACCTTTGCACTGTTTGTTCTGGATCTGCTGGAAGAAGTCGTTGCCTTTGTCATCCACAAGGATAAACGCCGGGAAGTTCTCGACCTCAATTTTCCAGATAGCCTCCATACCCAGTTCAGGATACGCCACGCACTCCAGGCTCTTGATGCTGTTTTGCGCCAGCACCGCCGCCGGGCCGCCGATGCTGCCCAGATAGAATCCGCCGTGCTGGTGGCAGGCATCCGTCACCTGCTGGCTGCGGTTGCCTTTTGCGAGCATGATCATGCTCGCACCGTGGGATTGCAGTAAATCCACATACGAGTCCATACGGCCTGCGGTCGTTGGTCCAAGCGAGCCTGACGCGTAGCCTTCCGGCGTTTTGGCCGGGCCCGCGTAGTAGATCGGGTGATCTTTCACGTACTGCGGCAGTTCTTCACCGTTGTCGAGCAGCTCTTTCAGCTTCGCGTGGGCGATGTCGCGCGCCACAATAATGGTGCCGCTCAGCGACAGGCGGGTTGAAACCGGGTGAGCCGAGAGCTGCGCGAGGATCTCAGCCATCGGCTTGTTCAGATCGATGCTGACCACGTCGCCTTCACCCTGCTGGCGCAGCGATTCAGGAATATACTGGCCCGGATTATGTTCCAGCTTCTCGATCCAAATCCCGTCG
The DNA here is from genome assembly GCF_005503595.1 of Enterobacter sp. 2VL. Lineage (NCBI taxonomy): Bacteria > Pseudomonadati > Pseudomonadota > Gammaproteobacteria > Enterobacterales > Enterobacteriaceae > Enterobacter > Enterobacter sp. 2VL. Next base: position 37,568 of record NZ_SCNE01000003.1, on the reverse strand, counting down.
CGGTTGATTTTCGCCTTGATGTTGCGATCCGCCGAGCAGGAAACGCCCATGCCGATCGGGCAGGATGCGCCGTGGCGCGGCAGGCGGATCACGCGGATATCGTGGGCGAAGTATTTCCCGCCGAACTGCGCGCCGAGGCCGAGGTTCTGGGCTTCCTGAAGCAGTTCCTGTTCAAGCTGCACGTCGCGGAACGCCTGACCGTGCGCGTTCCCTTCGACAGGCAGACCGTCGTAGTAGCGGGTTGAGGCCAGTTTTACGGTTTTCAGCGTACTTTCCGCCGACGTGCCGCCAATCACGAACGCGATGTGGTAAGGCGGGCAGGCCGCCGTACCCAGGGTCCGCATTTTCTCAACCAGGTAGTTTTTCAGCTTTGCCGGGGTAATCAGCGCCTTGGTTTCCTGATAAAGGTAGGTTTTGTTGGCTGAACCGCCGCCTTTCGCCATGCACAGGAATTTATACTCGTCGCCATCGACGCTATACAGATCGATCTGCGCTGGCAGGTTAGTGCCGGTGTTGACCTCCTGATACATATCCAGCGCCGCGTTCTGGGAATAGCGCAGGTTGTCCTCGATGTAGGTGTTGTAAACGCCCTGGCTCAGCGCGGCTTCATCGCCGCCTCCGGTCCACACGCGCTGGCCTTTTTTCCCCATGATGATGGCGGTGCCGGTGTCCTGACAGGTTGGCAGCACGCCTTTGGCCGCGATTTCAGAATTGCGCAGGAACTGCAGGGCGACGTATTTGTCGTTTTCGCTGGCCTCAGGGTCGTTAAGAATGGCCGCGACCTGCCGCTGGTGCGACGGACGCAGCATGAACGCGGCATCGTGGAAGGCGTGTTGCGCCAGCAGCGTAAGCGCCTGCGGCTCAACTTTCAGGATCTCCTGACCCTCAAAGTCGGCCACGGAGACATACTCTTTGGTCAGCAGATAGTATTCGGTGTCGTCGTGAGACAGCGGGAAGGGGTTTTGGTACACAAAGGGCTTATTCGACATACTCAACTCCAAAATCTGTTTTTGACTGATGGCGCTTCGCTTATCAGGCCTACAACATCAAAGCATGATGAGAACGGGTAGGCCCGGTAAGCTTGCGCCACCGGGCATTGTTCTTAGAACATCATGGACATCCACGGATAGCCAATCAGCAGCAGGGCCGCCAGGAAGATGGCGCCGAAGATGGTGCCCAGACGCCAGTAGTCTTTGGTTGGCAGGTAGCCGCTACCGTAGTAAATCGGGCTTGGACCCGTACCGTAAGGGGTAATGATCCCCATCACGCCCAGGGAGGTGACCATCAGCAGGACAAACACTTCCATATTCATGCCCGGGATGGTGGAGGCGATAGTCAGCATTGCAGGCAGCAGCGCCGTGGTGTGCGCGGTGGTGCTGGCAAACAGATAGTGCAGCAGGTAGAACGCCAGCAGCAGAACAATGGTCGCCACGCCCGGTGAAATACCGCTCATCAGCATGCCGCCTTCTTTGCCCAGCCAGCTGATAAAGCCGGTAGAGGAGAGGCCATCTGCCAGCGCCACCAGGGTAGCGAACCAGACGAAGGTGTTCCATGCCGCTTTGTTGCCGGTGATGTCGTTCCACTCCAGCACGCCCGTCCATAGCATCAGGCCGACGATTAACAGAGCCGCCATGGCCGGTTCAATCCACGCCGCCGCGAAGATCCACATCATCAGCGCACAGCAGACGAACACCAGCAGCAGGATTTCGTTGCGCGACAGTTTGCCCAGTTTTTCCAGTTCACGGGTCGCCCACAGCGGCACTTCGTTGTTCACTTTCACTTCTGGCGGGTAGAACCAGTAGGCCAGCAGCGGCATGGTCAGGATCAGCAGGATACCCAGCGGCAGGAAGGCGAGGAACCAGGTCCCCCAGGAGATATCAATACCCACCGTACTTTTCACCAGGGCCAGCGCCAGCAGGTTGGGTGCCAGCGCGGAAAGGAACATGGAACTGGTGATACAGGCCGCAGTAATGGCAACCCACATCAGGTACGAGCCGATCTTGCGCGCGCTCGGGTCGTTTGGTTTTGAACCGTACAGCGGTGGCAGGTTGGCGATAATCGGGTAGATGGTCCCGCCGCTGCGCGCGGTATTGGACGGCGTGAACGGGGCCAGCAGCAGGTCTGCGAAGGTAATGGCGTAACCGAGCGTCAGGCTGCGGCGGCCAAGATACTTAACCAGAATCAGCGCCAGACGGCGGCCAAAGCGGGTTTTGTCGTAGCCCGCGGCGAACATAAAGGCACCGAAAATCAGCCACACGGTAGAGTTGCCAAACCCGCTCACCGCCCACTTAAAGGAGGCACCCGCCAGTTTGAATTTCGGGTCCGCCAGCTGTTCCGGACTGAACAGTACCCACTGGCTGCAGAGCGCAATCGCCACTACGCCAGTCAGGCCAATGACCGCGCCCGGCAGGGGCTCGAAGATTAACCCGACAATCACGCCGACGAAGATGGCGAAGTAGTGCCAGGCATAAGGAGGCAACCCGTCAGGGACGGGAACAAACAGCAGAAGTATGGCGACCACGATCGGCAGCGCCATCATCAGCAGACGTTTTGCCTTTCCGTCAGATGCTTTACTCGCCGCAGGAGGCGTTACAGCAGTTTTTGTATTCATAGTGTCACGTCTTAAGTTGTAAAAAATTCGGCTCAGGGTGAATACACACTTCCGCATTCTTTTCGTGGTTCGCTTTTTTTAGTTATTTAAGGTGCGGTTTGTCTATTCAGTAATAGCGATTTAACGCATTTCTGAATGCGCTAAATTAAAAAATGATGATATTTATATATTGCGCCTTTAGAGTCCAATTCTATTGATCGCGATCAAATAAATAGAATTGAGGGAGTATTTTTAAACTTTTTAAAATAACCACTCCGGCTTATGTGGGTATTATGGTTTTTTGAGAATCGATTTATCATATTGATAACTATATTATGTGTGGTATGGTTTTATATTATTGATTTTAATGTATTTTTATTGATATTGGGGTAATGGTAAGGCCATTTGTAGCTTAACATGTTTTAAATAATTGTGAATGGCTGAAACAATGTTACTAACACCAATGTATTACGAATGTTATTTCAGGGATTAAATAGTTTTTTAACTAACGTAATAGCTTTAGTAACTAAAAAAATCTTTATATTAGTATTATGACATCGGCATAAAAAACGAAATAAAACTACGCCCGATAACGAATTCTTAATTTCTCAAGTTTGGAGTTTTTATTATGAACACTAACGAACGCATGTTGAGTCCTTTCACTTTACCGAATGGTACCGAACTGAAAAACCGTTTGTTAATGGCGCCAATGACCACCTGCACCGGCTATTACGATGGTTCCGTGACCAGCGAGCTGGTGGAGTACTACCGGGCGCGGTCAGGAAGCATCGGCACAATCATCGTTGAGTGCTGTTTTGTCGACGATCTGGGCCTCGCTTTCCCCGGCGCGATTGGTATCGATAACGACGAAAAAATTGCCGGGCTGGCAAAAATTGCGGAGGCCATCAAATCCAAAGGTTCCAAAGCGTTACTGCAGATCTACCACGGCGGCCGCATGGTCGACCCGAAGCTGATTGGTGGCCGCACGCCGGTTGGGCCGAGCGCAGTTGCCGCGCCGCGTGAGGGGGCCGCAACGCCGGTTGCCCTGACCACCGAAGAAGTGGAAGGGATGATCGTTAAGTTTGGCGACGCGGTGCGTCGCGCGATTCAGGCCGGCTTTGACGGCGTCGAGATCCACGGTGCCAACACCTACCTGATTCAACAGTTTTATTCCCCTAACTCTAACCAGCGTGACGACGAGTGGGGCGGTAGCCGCGATAAGCGCGCCAGATTCCCGCTGGCGGTGCTGGACATCACCCATAAAATGGTGCGCCAGTACGCGGACGATGCTTTCATCATTGGCTACCGTTTCTCACCCGAAGAGATGGAAGTGCCCGGGATCTGCTTCGACGACACCCTGTACCTGCTGGAAAAACTGGCGGCGCGCGGCGTGGATTACCTGCACTTCTCCGTCGGCGCAACCCTGCGTCCGTCCATCGTGGATACCCAGGACCCAACGCCGCTTATCGAAAAATATCTCGCGATGCGCTCTGACACCCTGGCTCAGGTGCCGGTGATGGGCGTGGGTGGCGTGGTGAATGCGTCTGACGTCAATGAAGCGCTGGACCACGGCTACGATCTGATTGCCGTAGGCCGTGCGACCATCGCCTACCCGGACTGGACCGACCGCATTGCCGCGGGCGAAAACCTTGAGCTGTTTATGGACAGCACACAGCGTGAAGCGTTGAACATCCCGGAACCGCTGTGGCGTTTCTCGCTGGTCGAAGCCATGATCCGCGACATGAGCATGGGCGAATCCAAATTCAAACCGGGCACGTTTGTTGAGAAAGTCCAGGACGACACTAACGAGCTGGTAATCAACGTTAGCCTTGAGACCGACCGCATTGCCGATATCGAACTGGCCTCCGGCCCGGAGGACAACGTTGAGTTTGTTACCAGCTTTGAAGAGATCCGCACCCGCATCCTTGATGCTAACACCCCGCACGTCGATGCCATTACCGGCGCGACCAGCCAGAGCGAAGCGGTGAAAAAAGCCGTTTCCAAAGCGATGCTGAAATCCAGTAAAGCGCTGGCGGCAGAGGAGGGGGCGGACCCGAACGAAACCAAATCCTTTGATGTTGTTGTGATCGGCAGCGGCGGTGCGGGGCTGGCAGCGGCCATTCAGGCCCACGATGAAGGCGCGAGCGTGCTGATCGTCGAGAAAATGCCGACCATTGGCGGTAATACCATCAAAGCCTCCGCCGGGATGAACGCGGCAGAAACCCGCTTCCAGCGTGTAAAAGGGATCCAGGACAGCAAAGCGCTGTTCTACAAGGAGACCCTGAAAGGCGGCGGCAACAAGAACAACCCGGAACTGCTGCATCGCTTCGTTGAGAACGCGCCTGAGGCCATCGAATGGCTGGCAACGCGCGGTATCATGCTGAACGACATCACTACCACCGGCGGGATGAGCATCGACCGCACCCACCGTCCAAAAGACGGCTCCGCGGTGGGGGGCTATCTGATCAGCGGCCTGGTGCGCAATATCAACAAACGCAATATCGACGTGATGCTCGACACCTCCGTCAGCGACATCCTGTTTGAAAACGGTGAAGTGACCGGCGTACGGCTGACCACCGAAGAGAACGAAACCTTCACCGTCGATGCGAAAAGCGTCATTGTGGCGACCGGTGGCTTTAGCGCCAACAGCCAGATGGTGGTCAAATACCGTCCTGACCTTGACGGGTTTGTGACCACCAACCATAAAGGGGCCACCGGCGGCGGCATCGCCCTGCTGGAACGTATTGGCGCGGGCACCGTGGATATGGGTGAAATTCAGATCCACCCAACCGTTGAGCAGAACACCTCGTACCTGATTTCTGAATCCATTCGCGGTGGCGGGGCGATTCTGGTAAGCCAGCAGGGTAACCGCTTCTTCAACGAAATGGAGACCCGCGATAAAGTCTCCGCGCAGATTATTGCCCTGCCGGAGAAATACGCTTACATCGTCTTTGACGAGCATGTTCGCACCAAAAACAAAGCGGCGGATGAGTATATCGCCAAAGGCTTTGTCACCAGCGCCAGCTCACCTGAGGCGCTGGCCGAGAAGCTGGGAATGGACTGCGAGGCCTTCCTGACGACGCTGGCGCGTTACAACGGCTTTGTCGAAAAACAGCATGACGATGATTTTGGCCGGACCACCGCGCTGCGTGCGCCAATCAACGAAGGGCCGTTCTACGCCATTCAGATTGCACCGGGTGTGCACCACACCATGGGCGGCGTGACCATTAACACCGAAACCTGCGTGCTGGATACTCACCACAACGTGCTGCCGGGAGCGTTTGCCGCGGGTGAAGTGGTCGGCGGGATCCACGGGGGTAACCGTATCGGCGGTAACGCCGTGGCAGATATCATTATTTTTGGTACCCTTGCCGGACATCAGGCGGCGATGCGCGCGAAAAATGCCTAAGGTATCTGTGTTGCAGGCCGGATAAGCGCAGCGCCATCCGGCATTTTCCCCGGCGGCGCGGTGCTTGCCGGGGCGACATCGAGGAGACATGTTATGCCCGACGGCCATCGCGTCTACAGCTATTCCGCCGTTCTGATGGGGTCACCCATCCTCCTGAAACTCTTCTCCCATGACGAAGCGCTCGCCTCCCGCGTTTTTCGCCTGATCCGCCACTATGAAGATCTGTTTACCGTCAACCGCGCTCAGTCAGAGGTGATGGCGATCAATCATGCTGCCGGCCAACATCCGGTTACCGTTAGCCGCCCGGTGTTTGAGCTGATCCGCTGTGCGCGGGCGGCAAGCCTGCTGAAAAACAGCGCGTTCAACCTCGCGATTGGTCCCCTGGTCAAGCGCTGGAAGATCGGCTTTAAGGGCGACAGCGTACCGCCTGCCGATGATATTGCCGCGCTGCTGGCCATCACCCGCCCGCAAGAGGTGGTGCTCGATGAAACTGACTCCAGCGTATTTCTGACCAAAGCCGGAATGGAGATCGACCTGGGAGCCATTGCCAAGGGCTACATTGCCGATCGGGTGCGTGATTATCTGCAAAGAGAGGGCGCTGAACGGGGGTTGATTAACCTCGGCGGCAATATCCAGACGCTCGGCTCGCCGGAGGGGGGCTGGAGCGTGGGGCTGAAAAAACCGTTCAGTACCGATGCACTGATTGGTGCCATTGTGGTGGAGAACCGATCAGTGGTGACTTCAGGAACTTACGAACGCTATTTTGAGCAAAACGGCAAACGCTATCACCACATTCTTGACCCGCGTACCGGCTACCCGCTGGACAACGCGCTGGACAGCGTCACCGTGGTGTCGAAAGATTCCCTGGATGGCGATCTCTGGACCACGCTGTTATACGGGATGGGCGCAGAAAAAGGCTGCGAGGCGCTGCGCGCGCGCCCGGACATTGAGGCCATCTTTGTGACCAAAAGCAAAGAAGTGGTGATCTCGTCGATGCACCACTTCCGCTTCACCTTACTGGATAACGCCTACCGCGTTACTGACAATACTGTTTAAGCAGCCCGATCTGCTCGGGTTGCAGACGGTAGCGATAAACCGGACGCCCGGTCGCACCGTAATGAATACTGGTGAACAGGATGTTGATCTGCGCCAGCCAAATCAGATACTTGCGGCAGGACACGCGGGAAATATTGACCGCGTTGGCCAGATCGTCGGTAGAGAACTCCGTCTCGGGATGTTCGTCAATCCACTGGCAAATGGTGCGCAGCGTTTGCGGCGTCAGCCCCTTCGGCAATTTTTTACTGTCCGCCAGCTCAGGCGCGCCGCCGTGCAGCAGCCTGTCCACATCCGCCTGCTCATAGTACTGATGTGAACCCATCAGGTTGTGCTTCGCCTTCCAGCCGTTCAACGCCTCTTCAAAGCGCGGGAACTGGAACGGTTTGATCAGGTAATCGACCACGCCGTAATGCATGGAGGTCTGAATGGTGGCGGCATCGGACGCGGAAGAGATCATAATCACGTCAATCGGGCGGCCGGACGCGCGGATCACGGGCAGCAGATCCAGGCCGTTATCCTGCTGCATATAGACGTCGAGCAGCACCAGATCGACAGGCTGGTCGGGATTGTTGATGATGGCCTCGGCCTGGTTGAGCGTGGAGGCGACGCCGCAGCAGCTAAACCCGTCAACACGATTGACATACAAACGGTTGAGGTCGGCTACCATGGCGTCATCATCGACAATTAATACATTTATCACGCGATATTCCTCTCGCTATCCCAGGGGATGTGAACAAAAAATTGAGTAAATACGCCCGGCTCAGACTCGACGGTAATGTCACCGCCCAGATTCTGGATCTGCTGGCGTGCAAGGAATAGCCCAACGCCGCGGTTTTCACCTTTCGTTGAGTACCCTTTGGTAAAAACGTCCTCCAGATGGAGGGGATCGATACCGGGACCGTCGTCGCTGACTTCACAGCTTAGCCAGCCGCCCTGATAGTGCAATAAAAGGCCAATCTCGCCCTCTGGCTGATCGTGCATGGCATCCAGCGCGTTTTCAATCAGGTTGCCGAGCACGGTGACCAGCACCGCGGCCTGTTCTTCGTTAGCCGTATCGGGCAGGTGACAGTCTTCGGCCAGCGTCAGGGTAACCCCGGCCTCCTTGGCGCGATTGATTTTGCCAAACAGGAAGCCCGCAATGACCGGTGATTTGATTTTGCGCTGGATCGCGCCGATATCGGTCTGGTAATTATTCGCGGTCTGGAGGATATACTCCTCCAGCTTGTCATAGCGTTTCATGTGCAGCAGGCCCAGGATCACGTGCAGCTTGTTCATAAACTCATGGGTATGGGCGCGCAGGGCGTCCACGTAGTTCACCATGCCGTCGATACGCTGCATGAGCTGGCTGACCTCTGTTTTATCACGGAACGTGCTGATCGCACCGATAACCCGGTTCTGGCTTTTCACCGGCACCATGTTACACAGCAGAAGCCTGCCGTTGCAGCCGATCTCCCGATCCTGACGCGCCACGCCGGTTTTCGCCACCTCGCGCAGGCTTGCCAGCAGCGGTTCGCTGGCATTCTCCGACTGTTGGCCCGACGGCAACAGCAAAATTTCTCGCGCGGCGTGGTTCACCATCGTCACGCGACCATGGGTATCCACCGCGATAACCCCTTCGCGCAGCGACTGAAGCATCGCCTGCCGTTGTTCAAACAGGGCCGAAATTTCATACGGCTCCAGCCCAAACAGGATCCGTTTCAGCACCCGGACCAGGCCCCAGATCGCCAGCGAACTCATTAATATGCTGAACAGGATCGTCCAGACCGCGTTCAGCCTTCCGCGCGTGATCTGATCTTCCACCTTTTTCAGGGAGATCCCCACGATCACCACGCCAATCTGATCGTGCTGGCTATCGTAGACGGGGGTAAACACGCGCAGCGCTTCGGCGAGCGCGCCCCGGTTGACGGAGACGTTCTCTTTCCCCTCCAGCGCGGGTGTCAGATCGTCACCAATAAAATGCAGCCCCAGCAGCGCTTCGTTTGGGTGCGAGTAGCGGATACCGCGCATATCGGTAACAACGGTGAACAGCAGATCGTTGCGCCGGGTAACGGCCTGCGCGATGGGCTGAATAATATTATCCTGAGGCGATGCCATTAAACCGCGCCGGACGTCCGGGCTGTCGGCAAAGGTGCGCGCAATGCCGAGGGCGGTATCTTTGACATCGTCTCGCGTGGCGCGGGTGATTTGCATGGAGTAGAGCGCAAATACCAGCAGCAGAACGGAGCCGATGATGGCACATACCATGAGCGTGACCAGAGTGTAGAGTTTCATCGGACGCCTGCGCGCCGGAGAAAGTTGCTGCAAATCGCTCATTACCGCTCCGCGATGATCGTGAAAGGGGGTAATTATCACCGATGACGGGCATTTCTTAAAGCCGTGTAAATCTGGCCGTTGCGCCGCTTTCGTGACCCTCCTCGCAGGTCATCCATATAAAACACTTTATAGTGTGTGGGAACTCATAATAAGGAGGCTGTTTATGAGCATTATGCTTACCGGTTCGGTCAAGGAAAGACGGCACGCCAGCACGATGAATATCGACCGATTGTCCACGCTGGACATGCTGAACGTCATTCACCAGGATGATGCCCACATCTCACAAGCCATTACTCCCTTTTTACCTCTTATTGCCCGCGTGGTCGATAACGCCGCCGCCACGCTAAGCCATGGCGGACGCCTGGTGATCGTGGGCGCAGGCCCTTCCGGGCGGATAGCGGAACAGACGGCGGCGGAGTATGCGCCGGGTAAACACCCTGTCCTGGCCATCACGGCGGGGGATGAGGCGAACCGCTACGAGCAGGGCGTGGCCGATCTTCAGGCGATCAACTTCGGCGAGCATGACATGATGCTGGCTCTCACCGTCAGCGGCAAAACGCCTTGGGTTTGGGGGGCAATGCGCCACGCCTGGTCTCTGGGGGCTGTTGTCGCGGTTATTACGGGCGACGCCCAAAGCGAAGCGGCGCAGCTGGCAAGCATGGTGATCGCCCCTGAACTGGGTCCGGACGTGGTGGCCGGGTATGGCAATACCAAAGCCGGAATTGCCCAAAAGATGATCCTCAATCAGGTGACGACCGGGCTGGCCGTTCGTACCGGGCGGGTCTACAGCAATCTGCGCGTCGATATCGAGGCGAAAAATACCCGATGGGCGGAGCGGCAAATCGCCATTGTGATGGCGGCGGCGGGCTGCACCCGGGCGGTGGCGAAAGCGGCACTGGAGGGCTGTAACCAGAATTGCAAAACGGCGGTCTTAATGGTGCTGACAGGGCTGGATGCCTGGCAGGCGCACGAGCTGCTGGCGCAAAATAACGGGTTTATCCGGGTGGCGTTGCAGGAAGCGCCATAACAAAAAAAGCCCGCATACGCGGGCTTTATCATTTATCAGGATTAGAACTGATAGGTCATGCCAACGCCAACGATGTCGTCGGTAGAAATGCTGTATGCATTGTACAGGCCTTCGTCTTCATCCAGCAGGTTGATTTTGTAGTCAACATAAGTAGAGAAGTTTTTATTGAAGCTGTAGGTCATGCCCAGGTCAACGTAGTTAACCAGGTCTTTGCTGAAGCCCTGACCATCCAGGTCTTTGCCTTTTGAGTAAACCCACGCCAGAGAAGGACGCAGGCCGAAGTCGAACTGGTACTGAGCTACCGCTTCGAAGTTCTGAGTCTTGTTCGCGATACCGAAATCACCGAATGGCGTCATGTTGCGGGTTTCTGCATACATCATGGCCAGATAGATGCTGTTCGCGTCGTATTTCGCGCCAACGGTCCATGCTTCAGCACGCTCGCCAGCAGCTACACCAACGCTTTCTCTGCTGTTGCCATAACCTACCTGTTTGTTGGTACGGTCGGAAGAAGAGTAGGCCGCGCCCAGGCTCAGGCCTTCGAGATCCCCCGCGAAATCATAAGAGGTAGACATGCCGTAGCCGTCGCCGTTCTGGAAGCGAACGTCGTTGTGGCCATTTTTCGTGCCTTCCTGGTCTTCTTCAGCGTTAGCGCCTTCGTTCGCACCCTGATACTGCAGCGCAAAGTTCAGACCTTCAACCAGACCGAAGAAATCATTGTTGCGGTAGGTTGCAAGGCCGTTGGCACGGCCAACCATGAAGTTGTCGGTCCAGGTGTAGGAATCACCACCGAATACCGGCAGCATATCGGTCCAGGCTTCAACGTCATACACCACGCCATAATTACGGCCATAGTCGAATGAACCGTATTCGCCATATTTCAGGCCAGCGTACGCCAGACGGTTAAAAGATTTATTGGCACCTTCGGTGTCGTTGGCGAAGATCTTATATTCCCACTGGCCGTAACCGGTCAGGTCGTTAGTGATCTGCGTTTCGCCTTTGAAACCCACCTGGATGTAGGTTTCGTCACCGTCATCGCCTGGGTTATCAGAGAAGGTATGACGCGCGTCGACTTTGCCGTACAGGTCAACTTTGTTGCCGTTCTTGTTGTACATTTCAGCCGCGTTTGCTGCGCCTGCCATTAATAAGGCGGGTACCAGAATTGCCAGAACTTTTCTTTTCATTATATATTCCCTTTAAAGATAATTTATATGAATATATGTAATCACTCTCCGCAATTACAGGGTCGATACTATTCTAAGGATTGTTTTTTTGGTTCAAAAATAAATGTAATTAATCTGGTATAAATATTACAAAATATTTCTATTTATCTCTTTATTTTTCATATGAATGCATTGCCTTGCTGTATAAGGCCTAATTATTATTAAGTATTTCTATTTTGTATTATTCGGGATGTTTAATTTTTGATGCTTATATATTCCATACGCCTTCAGGTAATAAATGGATAAGGGGTAATGTGTATCTCGTAAGGGAAGGGTGATGGTTGCAGGGAAAATTGCTATGGTTAGCGTTTAAAAAAGGATAAGACCATGGAACTTGCACCCTGGCAGCGCCGCTTTGAAGCGTGGCTGACCAAAAACCACACGTCGGATGACGCCGCCCATGATATATCGCACTTTCGCCGCGTCTGGATGACGGCTCAAAAACTGATGGCGGGCCAGCCGGTCGATCCGCTGGTGGTCCTCACCGCATGCTATTTTCATGACATTGTCAGCCTGCCGAAAAATCATCCTGAACGCGGTCAGTCGTCGCAGCTGGCGGCACGTAAAACGCGGGACATTCTGCAGCGCGATTTCCCGGACTTCCCGGCGCAGCATTACGCCGCCGTGGAACATGCTATCGAAGCGCACAGCTTTAGCGCCGGGATTGCGCCGCAAAGCCTGGAGGCAAAAATCGTTCAGGATGCTGACCGGCTGGAAGCATTAGGAGCCATTGGCCTGGCGCGCGTCTTTGCGGTCTCCGGCGCGCTGGGCGCGGCACTCTTTAATCCAGAGGACCCTTTCGCCGAAGCCCGAACCTTAGATGACAAAGCCTGGGCGCTCGATCACTTCCAGACCAAGCTGCTCCGTTTACCTGACACAATGCAAACCGCAGCCGGGCGCGAATTCGCGCGGCATAACACCGATTTCCTGATAGATTTTATGGCGAAACTCAGCGCTGAACTGCAGGGTGATTGCCTGGGGCGTGATCGCCAGGTGCAGAACCGCTTCCGTCGCAGTTTGTGATCCTGAACTGTGGTAATCTGTTCCCCGTCTTTATTGTCCGGTTAAAATAATGCAGGAAAATCAATTCGTCACTGAGCCCGCGCCCGAGCGGGTTGAGAAATCAACGGCAGCGGTGCAGGCGTTACTGCGCCAGCTGCTGGATATCTATGATGCAAAAACCCTGGCAAACCAGCTGGAGAACCACGGCGGGAGCCACTGGAGCCCGGCAATCGTTAAAAGACTGCTCATCAGCGACCGGGCAGGCCAGCGCCTGAGCGACGATGAGTTCCGCTACCTGCAAAATTTGCTCCCGCGTCCCTCTGCCGCGCACCCGAACTATGCGTTCCGCTTTATCGATCTCTTTGCGGGCATCGGCGGCATTCGCCACGGTTTTGAAGCGATTGGCGGCCAGTGCGTGTTTACCAGCGAGTGGAATAAACATGCGGTGCGCACCTACAAAGCCAACTGGTATTGCGATCCCGACGAACATCATTTCAATGCGGATATCCGCGACGTCACCCTGAGCCATAAAAGCGGCGTGACCGATGAAGAGGCCGCCCACCATATTCGCCAGGCTATCCCGGCGCACGATGTGCTGCTGGCGGGCTTTCCGTGTCAGCCTTTTTCTTTGGCAGGGGTCTCGAAAAAGAACGCACTGGGGCGCGCCCACGGTTTCGCCTGTGATACTCAGGGAACGCTGTTTTTCGACGTGGTACGCATTATTGACGCCCGCCGCCCGGCTATTTTTGTGCTGGAAAACGTCAAGAATTTGAAAAGCCACGACGGCGGGAAAACCTTCCGCATCATCATGCAAACCCTGGACGAACTGGGCTATGACGTGGCGGATTCGAAGGACATGGGGGCCGACGACCCGAAAATTATCGACGGCAAACATTTCCTGCCGCAGCACCGCGAGCGTATTGTGCTGGTGGGCTTCCGCCGCGATCTCAACCTGATGGGGGATTTCACGCTGCGCAATCTTCCCGCCCTCTATCCGGCTCGTCGTCCCACCATTGCGGACCTGCTGGAACCCGCCGTGGACGCAAAATTTATTCTGACCCCGGTGCTGTGGAAATATTTGTACCGCTATGCCAAAAAACATCAGGCCAAGGGTAACGGCTTTGGTTTTGGCATGGTGAATCCGAACGATCCGCACAGCGTTACCCGGACGTTATCGGCGCGCTATTACAAAGACGGTGCCGAGATCCTTATCGACAGAGGTTGGGATAAAGCGCTGGGTGAAAAAGATTTCGACGATCCGATCAACCAGCAGCACCGCCCGCGTCGCCTGACCCCGCGTGAATGTGCGCGTCTGATGGGGTTTGAAACGCCACAGGGCTACAGTTTCCGCATTCCTGTGTCGGACACCCAGGCCTATCGTCAGTTCGGCAATTCAGTGGTCGTCCCGGCGTTTGCCGCGGTCGCGAAGCTGCTGCTTCCTCGTATTCAGCAGGCCGTTGCGCGACGTCAGAGCGAGGCCGTCAATGACGGATGTTCACAATAAGGCCACCCGCAGTAAAAACATGCGGGCCATCGGCACGCGTGATACCGCCATTGAAAAACGGCTGGCCGGCCTGCTGACCGAGGCTGGCTTCGATTTTCGCGTGCAGGACGCGGCGCTTCCCGGGCGTCCTGATTTCGTTATCGCTGATTACACGTGCATCATTTTTACCCACGGCTGTTTCTGGCATCACCACGACTGCTATCTGTTTAAAGTCCCGGCCACGCGGACTGACTTCTGGCTGGATAAAATCGGCAAGAACGTGTTGCGCGATCGTCGCGATATCGCCGCGCTTATCGCGCAGGGCTGGCGGGTATTGGTGGTCTGGGAGTGTGCGCTGCGCGGCAGGTTAAAGCTGAAGGATGCGGAGCTGAGCGAACGGCTGGAAGAGTGGATCTGCGGCGGCGGTCAGGCCGCGCAGATCGATACCCAGGGGATCAGCCCGCTTACGGTTTCTCCCCCTCACACGCCACGACCACCGGCTTAGCGGGCAGCAGGTATTTGCCCAGCGTCACCAGCACCACGGCAAATACAATCACCCCAAGCGCCAGCCACTCGATGGTGGACAGCGTTTCGCCGCCAAAACCGGTTCCCAGCAGCACCGCAACCACCGGGTTCACATAGGCATAGCTGGTGGCGACGGCGGGGGAGACGTTGCGGATCAGGAACATATATGCGTTGATCGCAATAATGGAGCCGAAAAGCGCCAGATAACCCACGGCAAGGAAGCCCGAAAGCGGCGGCATCGTCGTCAGCTTCTCGCCGGTTAACAGCGAGGCGATAAGCAGCACAATGCCTGCCGCCAGCATCTCAATTGCCCCTGCCATCATCCCGGTCGGCAGCGCAATGCGCGAGCCGTACACGGACCCAAACGCCCAGCTCATCGAGCCGATCAGAATAATCACCGCGCCCCATGGGTTGCCGCTCAGATTGCCGCCGCTGTTCAGCATCACGATCCCGGCAAGCCCAATAGCAATGCCCAGCCACTCCAGCTTGCGGGTACGAATGCCAAACAGGCGGCTGAAGCAGAGCGTAAACAGCGGCACGGTCGCCACAACTACCGCCGCAATGCCGGAGGGCACGTTACGGTGTTCCGCAATGGTGACGAACCCATTGCCCACCGCCAGAAGCAGCAGGCCAATCAGGGCGGCGTTGAGCATTGGGCGCAGCGGTGGAAGTTTGTGGCCGCGCAGCAGCAGAAAGGCCAACAGCAGAACGCCAGCCGACAGGAAACGGACGCCAGCCATCAGCAGCGGTGGCCAGCTTTCGACGCCAATTCGAATCACAAAATAGGTGGAACCCCAGATGATATACAGCGAAAAAAGCGCCCCAATGAGCGGTAATAAGTGCCGGAAACGCATAATCCCTCACGACGAAATAAAAAGTTCGCTCATAGTAAACGCCAAAACTATCCCACAGGCGAGCGCTTTAATTGTGTTATAGATGTGAAATAATTGTTGACTTGAAGTGCCTGTTTCAGGGTTTTCGCTTTTGCTCCATACTATTTACTTAATTACCAAAAAAAGAAGGATAGAAATTTTGGCAGGAAGTAGCTTATTAACATTGCTGGACGATATCGCCACCTTGCTGGATGACATTTCGGTCATGGGAAAACTGGCAGCGAAAAAGACGGCCGGCGTGCTGGGAGATGATTTATCGCTAAATGCCCAGCAGGTCAGTGGGGTCAGGGCGAACCGGGAGCTGCCCGTCGTATGGGGCGTGGCGAAGGGGTCTTTTCTCAACAAGGTTATTCTTGTGCCGCTGGCGCTGTTGATCAGCGCATTTATCCCCTGGGCGATCACGCCGCTGCTGATGATTGGCGGGGCTTTTCTCTGTTTCGAAGGGGCAGAAAAAATTCTGCACTCTTTTGCATCGCGTAAAGAGAACGACACGCCGGAGGTGCGCCAGCAGCGTCTGGAGGCTCTGGCCGCGCAGGATCCGAAAACCTTCGAGCGCGATAAGGTTAAAGGCGCTATCCGTACCGACTTTATTCTGTCGGCGGAAATTGTGGCGATCACCCTCGGGATTGTCTCCGACGCGCCGCTGCTCAATCAGGTGCTTATCCTGTCCGGCATCGCCATCCTGGTGACGGTGGGCGTGTATGGCCTGGTGGGGCTTATCGTTAAGCTGGATGACATTGGCTACTGGCTTGAAGAGAAGTCGAGCGCGGTCGCGAGAGGCATTGGTAAAGGCCTGCTGGTGCTTGCGCCCTGGCTGATGAAAAGCCTGTCCATCGTGGGTACCCTGGCGATGTTCCTCGTCGGCGGCGGGATCGTGGTCCACGGCATTGCGCCGTTGCATCATGCGATCGAGCATTTTGCGTCAGCGCAGGGGGCACTCGTGGCAACCATACTGCCTACGCTGCTTAACCTGGTTATCGGGTTTATCATTGGCGTCGCTGTGGTTCTTGTGGTTAAGATGGTGGGCAAAGTGCGCGGCAACTCGCATTAATTGTTACGCGCGTCAGGATGCAAAAAGGCCGGTCCTCGTCTAAATTGAAACAGTTTCACCCTGATAAGGAGGCGGGTATGGTCTTTTTGGTCAGTGATGAAGTTAAGCCTAAAAATGGCGGCCCACGCATGATTGTCACCGGGTATTCCAGCGGAATGGTGGAGTGTCGATGGCATGATGGTTACGGCATTAAGCGGGAGGCGTTTCGTGAAGACGAGCTTCTCCCCGGTGACCGACGCCAGCAGCGCGATAAGGCTTGATCACGTAACGCCCGGCCTGGCCGGGCGTTTTTACTGGGCTTAATGTAGTAGATAAAGAGTGGCAATCAGGGAGTGTGTGTGCAACGCGATACCTTTGTTGTAAGACGGTCTTTTCTGCACGGGTTACGCACGCGTAGCAATCCAGGCCTGATTGTAAATGTCTGTTTTCTGGTGGTGCTGATCTTTTCTACGCTGCTGACGTGGCGTGAGGTGGTGGTGCTGGAGGAGGCGTATGTCTCAAGCCAGCGAAACCATCTGGACATCGTGGCGAATGCGCTGGACCGGCAGCTGCAGTTTAGCGTGGATAAGCTGCTTTTTTTTCGCAAAAGCATGAACGAGGCTCTGAGTACCCCGCTGGCGTTTGGCGTTCTGCAGGATGCCGTTTCGCGCTTTAACGCACTGCGGACAAAACCCTTCTGGCAGCTGGCCGTCGATAAATCCCGAACCTTGCCCGTGAACGGCGTCTCCGACGTTTTCGTCGAAAAAACCACGTTGCTGAACCGGGATAACGCGTTGCTTAACCATGAAATCTCGGCCGCGCTTGAGGTCGGGTATTTACTGCGCCTGGCCTCCTCTTCGTCCCGCCGGGAAACGCGGGCGATGTACGTTTCCCGCGCCGGATTCTGGCTCGCCACCGACGCACCGGCGAAAACCACCGACGCCATTTCACGTTATTACGCGTTCGTGACCCAGCCGTGGTTCACCGGGCAGTCCGAACGTGAAAACCGCGCGGGCGCAGTGCGCTGGTTTTATGCGTCGACCCCGTCAGCCGTCGATCCACAGTCAACCGTCACCGCCAGCGTACCGGTCTATCACGATCGCTACTGGTATGGCGTCATTGCCCTGGAATTTACCCAGGCAACCCTGCGGCGTTTGCTAATGGAGGCGGTAGATGACCGCACGGAAGGGGAGTATCAGCTGTACGACACCCGCCTTACGCTGATTGCCTCCTCTGAGCTTTCATCAGCCAACGTTAATCAATTCGACGCCGCCGAGCTTGCGCAGATTGCGAAGGCGATTGAGGGCGATACGGAAGGGGGGCTGCGCCTGGGCAGCCGCTATGTGAGCTGGGTCAGGCTGGGACATTTCGACGGCGTAATGCTGCGGGTCCACACGCTTGATGAAGGCGTGCGCGGCGAATTCGGCAGCATCAGTATCGTGCTGGCGCTCCTGTGGGCG
This sequence comes from Enterobacter sp. 2VL, assembly GCF_005503595.1. Taxonomy (NCBI): domain Bacteria; kingdom Pseudomonadati; phylum Pseudomonadota; class Gammaproteobacteria; order Enterobacterales; family Enterobacteriaceae; genus Enterobacter; species Enterobacter sp. 2VL. Next base: position 19,560 of record NZ_SCNE01000003.1, on the reverse strand, counting down.
TTGTTCAGCGCCATGCTGCTGATCTCCTGGCTGCTTATCCGGCGGATGGTCAGCAACATGTATACCCTCCAGCACTCATTGCAGTGGCAGGCCTGGCATGACCCGCTCACCCGGCTCCACAACCGCGGAGCGCTGTTTGAGCGTGCCAACAGGCTCGCCAGAGAGTGTCAGGCGCAGTCCCGGTCGTTTTCGGTTATCCAGATCGATCTTGACCACTTCAAGAACATCAATGACCGCTTCGGGCATCAGGCCGGGGATAAAGTGCTCTCTCATGCCGCAGGGCTGATTGCGGGCGGGTTGCGGCCCTGCGACGTCGCCGGGCGCGTGGGTGGAGAAGAGTTCTGCGTGGTACTGCCAGGTCTTGCCCTTCCGCAAGCGGCCGCCATTGCCGAGCGCATTCGCTCGCGCATCGACAGCAAAGAGATCCTGTTGAAAAAGAGTACGACGCTGCGCATCAGCGCCTCGTTTGGCGTGAGCTGCGCCCACGAGAAGGGGAACTACAATTTTGATCAGCTGCAGTCAATCGCCGACCTGCGCCTTTACCAGGCGAAACAGCGCGGACGCAATCAGGTGGTGTGGCAGGATCACGACAAGAAGTGATCCAGCCCCTCGCGCCAGCCTTCCGGGCCCGCGTGTTGCGTATGATAAACCCGCTCCGGCGAGTCGTTCACAAGCGTAATGCCCTGGCGGTTGATGCCTTTAATGACCACCGCATAATCAACGTTTTCCAGCAGCGGGGCGTCGTTGGGGCCATCCCCGAGGCCTAACGTCGTGGGTTCGATATTCTCATGCTGGCGGTACTGCTCAACCAGCCAGCGGGCCGCCACGTCTTTACCGCAGCGAACGTCCAGGACGTGCCAGAAGCGTGCCCCCTGCACCAGCTTAAGGCCGTGCTGGGCCAGTTCTTCTTCAAATTGCGCCATCTGTGCGTCGCTGTCGCGCCATATTAAGGTCACGGACGCCTCATGCTTGCAGGCGAGGGTGGCGCGAAGGCGGGTAAGCCCCGTCCATTCGCCAATGGTCTGAACATCCACATCGTCAAACGTCGTGAATTTGTATTGCCTGCTGGCACGTATCCGGGCAAGACACTGCGCAATGTCCTGGTGCGCCATTCCGCTGAGGCTTCGCGAGGTGTCTTCCCAGCGAACGTCAGGCTGAATAACCGCGCCGTTTTCGGCAATCAACGGCAGGCCATCCAGACCCAGCTCTCGCTGGATGTTCGCCATCTCTGCGGCGGTCTTGCTGCTGCACAGAACCACGGGGATTTGACGGTCGCGCAGCGTCTCGAGCCATGGCTTTGCAGGCTGCCAGTCATAGGTGTGAATATCGAGGAGTGTTCCATCCAGATCGGTGATGATGACCAGCGTCTCCTGCAGTGAAATCATAACTACTCCTGATTAAAAGTGGATGGCGCTCTAAGAATTTTCCTAAAAAAATTCTGAAAATGCGTGCGTTGTTTTGGAACCGATCCCGTGCAAGCCACGGAACATGCTAGTTGTACACTCATAACGTAAATGTACAGCCCTGTGATGGCATATTCCGTATGAGAATATATCCTTGTCATGCTAATACGTTAAGGATAGTGTTTCTCCCACATCAGATTTCCTGGTGTAACGAATTTTCAAGTGCTTCTTGCAAAAGCAAGTTTGATCCCGGTCATCCCCATGACCGGGATTTTTTTCGCCCTAGCGGTTCGCTTCCGACACGCTAAAGTCATGAATATCCAGCTCGAAGGCTTCGGCCAGTTCGCGGTAGGTATGGTAATCCCTCCCGTTTACCATCACCCTTTCGGAATCATCCTCTGCACGACGTACTTCGGACTCACTGATCTCATTGATGGCGGCCAGCAGGGCATCGACATCCACTTCGACTTCGCGTTTGATGGTGTCGCTATACTCTTTGTTGGTCTTCATTACGGGGTACCTCATATAAACGTGTCCACGGTTAAGTATAGACCGCACACAAAAACGGCATTCGCATCCGCCAGCGATGTCAGCTTATGCGTTTTGTTCTACACTGGCTCAAAACCACAGGAGGAATGTATGAAGGTCAACGATCGGGTAACCGTCAAAACGGACGGTGGGCCGCGCCGCCCGGGTGTGGTGCTGGCGATAGAGGAGTTCAACGAAGGCACCATGTACCTGGTGTCACTGGAAGACTACCCGCTCGGCATCTGGTTCTTTAATGAACTGGGTCATCCGGATGGCATTTTTGTGGAAACGGCAGAATAACGCGGCGTCGGGCAACGCGCCCGACTTTGCTGCTTCAACGCAAAAATCTCTGGCCAGGCCAGAGATCGAAGGTAGGGTACAGTAAGATGTTGAAAGGGGTTAGCGCATATTGACGAAAATTCCGTTTGTCACATTATCCGTCAGGCGTACGACGTGATAGATCACTTGCTTATTATGCGTTTTAATCTTCCTTTTAATATTTCCCTTATGTGACGAAACGGTTTTGGCTTTGATATTCATCTGGTCTGAGATTTGAATTGTCCCTTGCCCAGCCATCCACATTCTTAACATGCTCGATTCAGTTCTGCTTAATGAAAGCGTGGGTAAGTTAACCGCGCCTACATCTTTTACTTCTTTATTCAAATAGTCACCCAAAATGTCATCCAGCGACTCGGGTTTAATTGACTTTGAACTGATCAATAAATTTTTTCGAACCAACAAATATTCGTCGAAGTGAATATTCGCGATCGCCATAAAAACAATAAACAGAGTCTTAGGATGCTGATTAATGATTAGCTTAATTTTCTGACTGTTGGCTGGATCGTGTATGAAACAGTCCTCATTAATAAACACCACGCCGGGCCTGTGTTGGTCACAAGCGGCTGCAAGGTCGTCAACGGTGTGTGCATCGTTGATGTCTCTCTTTCTTACCCCTCTGCTTGCCAGATACCCGGTTAACCCTAGCCGGGTGTAACTGCATAAATCCATAATGATCGTTGACATGGCATACCCTCACTCAATGCGTAACGATAATTCACCATCTGCCTGAGAGCTCATAAACAGCCATACGGGATGGAAAAAACGTAATAAAACCTGTGAGCATCACAAAGACTTTCAGGCGGACTCACTATCCCGTAAAGTTACGTATAATTTGCCAGGAATCTTCTTAAAGTAAAGTAAATATTAAGTATTGTGAGGTGGTTAGAAACAATTAAACCGCGTCAGATATATCCTGGTAGATGTTTTTCGAGTTTTATTTTAGGAATATCCTCAGAAAGACATTGCGGTTAGGCGGGTTATTACTTTCGTGGCAATTCGCTGACAATATCCGCTAACAGGTTGAATAGTTCGCTGAATAAATGTTCGCAGAACGGAGCGATAAGTGGCATTAGCAATGACATTAATAAAATACCAACGGTCAGGGTCACCGGAAAACCAATCACAAATACGGAGAGCTGCGGGGCCATTCTGTTGAGTAACCCCAGCGAAAGGTTGACGGTTAGCAGCAGGGTGATGATTGGCAGCGCCAGCATCAGCCCGTTAAGGAAGATCAGGCCCGCAGCCCGCGTGAGCGCCAGAAACGCGTTGCTGTTGACGGGATTATCGCCTATCGGCAGCGTGTGAAAGGTGTCGACCAGCATGGAGATCAACCACAGATGGCCGTTGAAGGTGAGGAACAGCAGCATCGCCAGCATATCGATAATGCGCGCCAGCACCGGCATATTCAGATGGGAGCCGGGGTCGATGAAGGTCGCGAAAGAGAGCCCCATCTGCAGGCCAATCAGCTCACCGGCGGTACGCACGGCGGCAAACGCCAGTTGCATGGTAAACCCGACGGCCACGCCAATCATGATCTGCTGCAGCGCCACCCAGACTGCTTTTGCGGAAAAAATCGGGATATCAACCGGCGGCAGCGAAGGGGCAATAATAATGGTGATAATAATGCCCAGCCCGACCTTTACGCGCTTGGGAATGGTGCGTTCGCTGAGGATAGGGGCGGTGGAAATCAGCGCCAGAACGCGCAGCATCGGCCAAAAATAGAGGCCAAGCCACTGCATCCACTGGTCGCTGGTAAAGTGCAGCATCCTGTTATCAGCCGATGATGTAGGGAAGGTTGGTAAACAGGGTGCGCATGTAATCCAGCAGCAGATTCAGCATCCACGGCCCGGCCACGATGATCGCCACAAATACCGCGATGATTTTCGGGATAAAGGACAGCGTCATTTCGTTAATCTGCGTCGCGGCCTGCAGGATACTGATGACCAGACCGGTGACCAGCGCCACCAGCAGCAGCGGCGCGGCTACGGCAATCGCCACGCGCATTGCCTCCGTGCCCATCATCATGACCGATTCTGGCGTCATTGCGCGATCCTCAACTGTAGAAACTTTGCGCGAGGGAACTGACCAGCAGCTGCCAGCCGTCGACCAGGACAAAAAGCATGATTTTGAAGGGCAGGGCAATGGTAGCGGGGGGAACCATCATCATACCCAGCGCCATCAGCACGCTGGCGATCACCAGGTCGATGATCAGGAACGGAATGAAGATCGTAAAGCCAATCTGGAATGCCGTTTTCAGCTCGCTGGTTACGTACGCTGGCAGCAGAATGCGCATCGGAACGGCTTCCGGCCCCTGCAATTCGCCGGTGTTGGCCAGGCGGGCGAACAGCGCCAGATCCGCTTCACGCGTCTGGCGCAGCATAAATTCGCGCAATGGCTGAGCGCCTTTTTCCAGCGCGACCTCCATCGAGATCTTATCTTCGCTGAACGGCTGATAGGCGTCGGTGTAAATTTTATCGATCACCGGCGACATAATGAAAAAGGTCAGGAACAGCGCCAGCCCGAGCAGAACCTGGTTAGGCGGTGCGGACGGCGTGCCGAGGGCGTTTCGCAGCAGACCAAAGACGATGATGATGCGGGTGAAGCTGGTCATCATCAGCAGGATTGCAGGAAGAAACGTCAGCGAGGTGATAAACACCAGCGTCTGCACGGGCAGGGACCAGCTTTGTCCGCCACCCGCCATCGGGGTGGAGATCAGGCCCGGCAGCTGGGCGTAAACGGCAGGGGCAAACAGGCCAAGGCCGGCAAGCGTAAGGGATAACAAACGGCGCATCAGGATCTCCCGGAACGCTTAAGCAAACTCTTCATGATGGACTGAAAATCCGCCGGGGCGTCTGTCGTCACGTCATCTACGACGGGCGCAGGAGGCAGTTTATGGAGCACGTTGATCGTCGTGGCGGTCACGCCAAGAACCAGGCGCGCATCTTCAACGTCAACAATGACCACGCGCTCGCGTGGCCCAAGCGTGGTGCTGGCACTGACCTTCAGACCGCGCCCGGCGGCGGTTTTACCCGCCACGCCAAAGCGCTTTGCCAGCCATGCGGCAATAAGAATAAAGGCAATAATACCGAACAGGGCGCCGCTCACCTGGAGCAGCGGCGAACCCGGTACCGCTGAGGGTTGGGATACTGTTGCCTGGGTTTTCATCGTTAGCGGCTCAGACGACGCATACGTTCGGATGGGGTAATGATGTCGGTAATACGCACGCCGTATTTATCCGCCACGACCACCACTTCCCCCTGGGCAATCAGATAACCGTTGATCAGAATATCCAGCGGCTCACCGGCCAGGCCGTCAAGGGCAACAACCGAACCCTGCGTCAGGCGCAGCAGCTCTTTAATGGTCATCCGGGTGCGTCCCAGCTCCACGGTCAGTTTGACCGGGATATCCATGATCAGGTCGATATCCTGCAGCGTACCGCTGACGTCACCGCCGCCTAACTGCTGGAACACGGCATCCGCCGCGCTTTTGCCCGGGGTGGTTTTTTGCTCGTTCAACGCATCAGCCCACAGATCGTCCAGTGCTCCGCTGTTTTCATCGGACGGATTGTTCATGTCACTCATTTGGGCTGTTCCTCATTCAGCGAATTCAAAATCGGGTTGATCAAGTGCTCAACGCGTAGCGCATACTGGCCGTTTATCGTGCCGTACTGGCTTGTCAGCACGGGTACGCCATCCACATGGGCAATAATGCGGTCGGGTTTGTCTATCGGCAGAACATCGCCGGGTTGTAATTTCAGGATCTGGGATAAGCGCATCGACACGTCGGCGAAGTTAGCCACCAGCTCCAGCTGCGAGTGCTGAACCTGACGCACCAGATTTTCGCGCCAGTTCTGATCTTCATGGCGTGAGTTTTCCAGCGGCGGGTTGACCAGCAGCTCGCGAAGCGGCTCGATCATGCTGAACGGCAGGCAGATATTGAACTCGCCGGTCAGGTTGCCAATTTCCACATGGAACGGGGTATTCACCACGATATCGTTCGGCGAGGTGGTGATGTTGGTGAACTTCACCTGCATCTCGGAACGCACGTACTCCACTTCCAGCGGGTTAATCGCTTTCCACGCGTCGCTGTAGGATTCCAGCGCCAGCTTCAGCATGCGGTTGATTACGCGCTGCTCGGTGTGGGTAAATTCACGACCTTCCACCTTCGTCGGGAAGCGGCCATCTCCGCCAAACAGGTTATCAACCGCGATAAACACCAGGCTTGGCGAAAACACCACCAGACCGGTGCCGCGCAGCGGCTTGAGGTGGATCAGGTTAAGGTTGGTCGGCACCGGCAGGTTGCGGGCAAACTCATGATAGGGCTGAATGCGGATCGCGCCGACGGTGATGTCCGGGCTACGACGCAGCAGGTTGAACAGCCCCATACGGAACTGACGCGCAAAACGTTCGTTGATAATCTCCAGCGCCTGAAGACGCTCGCGCACCACGCGACGCTGGGTATTCGGGTCGTAGGGACGAATGTTATCGTCACCGGCCAGACCCGGCTTTGGCTCATCGTTTTTATCGCTATCGCCGTTAAGCAGCGCGTCGATTTCTGCCTGAGAAAGAATGCTATCGCCCATGTCGTTACCGCAAAATGAAAGCTGTATACAGAACGTCGGTGACTTCCTGCTTAGGTTGACCATGGACCAGCGGTGTCGCCAGCGTCTGCTTAATGGCATCGACCAGCTTTTGCTTGCCGTCATCGGAGGCCAGCGCCGAGGCGTCCTGACGCGAGAACAGCAGCAGCAGGCGGCTGCGCACTTCAGGCAGATAATCGTTGAGACGGGCGCGCGTGGCTTCGTCTTTCAGGCGCAGCGTAATGCCGATGTACAGCACGCGGTCCGCATCGCCCAGGTTCACGGTAAACGTATCCAGCGGGAAGAAGACCGGTGCCGGTGGCGGCGGTGCTTCTGCTTTGGCGGCAGCGCCGGTCGGTTCCTGCTGCATACGCCAGTAACTGTAGCCTGCAGTGGCGCAGGCGGCGAGCGTGATCAACACCAGCAGCGGGATCCAGATGGAACGCTTACTTTTTTTGGTGATAGCGGAGTCAGTCATCTGATACGAGCTTCCTGTTTCGGTACAGCTTAATACGGTGATTATCCCGTGTCCGGCTTAGGTCAAAGCGTGGAAAAGACGGGGATAATCACGTTACCTCTGGCGTTTAGGCGAAGATGTCTACCGCGCCGTTACCGCGCGCGGCGGATTGCAGGGACGCGGGAGCAATAAGCAGGTCGTCACTCTCTTCATTGAAGCCCCCCTGCTGGCCGGAGCGGGAGGCATGCTGTTGCTGCTCAGAGGAAGACTGTTGCTGCCCGGCAAAACTCTCGCTGCTGACGCTGCTCTGGGAAAGCTGAATGCCGTTTTCAGCGAGCTGGGTGCGCAGCATTGGCAGTGCGGCTTCCAGCGCCGCGCGAACGTGGCTGTGCGGCGACACCAGCTGCAGCTGCGCCTGGTTATCATCGAGCTTAAGGGAAATCTGTACCTGACCGAGATCTTCCGGATGGAGACGCAGCTCAGCTGACTGTTGTCCCTGCTTCGTGAACAGCGTGATGTGCTGGCTCAGCGTTTGCTGCCATTCCGGTGTACCGAGCGGCTGGCTCAACACCGGGGCCGTCGCAACGGTTGCCGCAGGCTGTGAAGGCGCAGGGGTACTCACCATCGGCGCAAGCGTGGCGGTTGGCGCGGTGGCGGTAGACGTCGAGGCTGCCGCGATATCCTGTTTCTCCGCTACGCCGTTCGCAACCGGCGCGACGGGCACAGAGGCGTCAGCACCTTGCGCAAGGGGCTGGTATGGCGAGGCGGTTTTGCCCTCATCGCGACCCGGCAGGTCAGCGGTCAACGCGTGTCGCCCGGCAGTGGACGGCGTCAGTGCGGCGGAGGGAAGGGACGCGCGGGCGCTCAGGCCTTCGGCGCTCTTCGGCTGCGCGGCAACCGCCGTCTGCTGGTGCGGCAGCATGGCCATTAACGCGCTAAGCCCGGCCAGCTCCTCGTCAGTGAGCGAGGTTTTCGCCTCTTCTTTCGCTGCCGCCGTGGTTAACGACTTCAGCGCGTCACCGTGGGCCGCAGGCGCAAGACCGGCCACCAGGGTTTGCAGCGCGGTAGAGTGCGGCGCGTCCTCCTCGACCAGGGTCTCCTGGCGGGCGAGAAGGTCGGCAAGTTTTGCCTGTAGCGGGGTGTTATCCCCTTTCGCCGCGGCTTTCGACAGCGTGCTGCCGGCGGCTTTCAGGTCTGCCAGGGTTAGCGGCGCATCTTTGCCCTGACCGCCGGTTTCCGTCAGCGCGCCCGCCAGCAGGGAGAGAAAATCCTGTGCACCCTCGGTGCCTTTCCCCGTCTGCGTGCCGCCTGACAGGTCGCTGTCGGTCATCAGCAGTTGTTGCAGTGTGATCATTCCGGTTTCCTCATTGATGCGCGCTGGGCAAACTCATCCATTTTTTTCTGATCCAGACGGTTCTCCGCCAGGGTCGATGCGGCGATCTGCCGGTCCTGTAAGGTTTGCCAGGCCTGCAGTCGTTGTTTTTTCTCGCGCCAGAAGTTGAGCGCGATGTCGACTTTTTCCGTCCACTGAAAAAGCTGCTGACGATGCTGTTCAATCGCTTTTTCCAGGGTCTGAATAAACTGCTGGTAGTTGATCCAGCGCTGGCTGCCGATGCCCTGCGTCATGTCGGTATTAAGGTTGGTGCGATACTCGTGCTGATAGTCGATTAACATCTTCAACTGTTCTTCAGCCTGCTGACATCCGCGCCGCATTGCGCCAAGCTGCAGTGCGGCATCATCAACTTCTTTTTCAGCCAGATCTTTTAGCGTTGATAACGCGCTGTTTTGCGCCATGACCTTCGCCCTCCACCTGTGTTACACCTGCGGGAAAATCAGCTCCAGAGCCTGAAGCGAGTCTTCCCAGTCGGCGCGTTCAAAAATACCTTGTTGCAGAAACGCCTCCAGCTGTGGCCAGAGGGTAATCGCTTTATCGAGCATCGGATCGCTGCCTTTGGCATACGCCCCGACGCTGACCAGATCGCGGTTACGCTGGAAGCTGGAGAGCAGTTGTTTGAAGTTACGCACGCGGGCGTAGTGCTTCTCGGTTATCAGGGCCGTCATTGCACGGCTGATGGATGCTTCAATATCGATAGCCGGATAGTGCCCGGCTTCGGCGAGACGGCGCGATAACACAATGTGGCCGTCGAGGATCGCGCGCGCGGAGTCAGCAATCGGATCCTGCTGGTCATCGCCTTCGGTCAGCACCGTATAAAACGCGGTAATCGAGCCACCGCCTGTAATTCCGTTCCCCGCGCGTTCAACCAGCGCGGGCAGTTTGGCAAACACCGAGGGCGGATAGCCCTTGGTCGCCGGGGGTTCACCGATGGCCAGCGCGATTTCACGCTGCGCCATGGCATAACGGGTTAAGGAGTCCATGATCAGCAGGACGTGCTGCCCGCGGTCGCGAAAATCTTCCGCAATGCGGGTGGCATACGCGGCACCCTGCATACGCAGCAGCGGGGAGACATCCGCCGGGGCGGCAATCACCACCGAGCGCGCGCGGCCCTCTGCGCCGAGGATGTTCTCGATGAAGTCTTTGACCTCGCGACCACGTTCGCCGATCAGGCCCACCACGATCACGTCGGCCTGGGTATAGCGCGCCATCATGCCGAGCAGGACCGATTTCCCCACGCCGGAACCGGCGAACAGCCCCATACGCTGCCCGCGACCGACGGTCAGCAGGGCGTTGATGGGGCGAACGCCCGTATCGAGTACATGTTCAATGGCGGTACGTTGCAGGGGGTTAAACGGCTGGGTGATCAGCGCGCCGGTTTCCGTGGTATCCGGGGAGGGCAGGCCATCAAGCGGTTTGCCGCCGCCGTCCAGCACGCGGCCCAGCAGCGCCGGGCCAAGCGGCAGCTGTTTGCCGCTCTGTAATCCGTCGCCGCTCATATTTTTGGCGTAAACCCGCGCGCCGGGCAGAATGCCTTCCACCTCTTCAAGCGGCATCAGGAACAGGCGCTGGCCGTTGAAGCCGACCACTTCGCTTTCCACCTCACGCATCTCCGGCCCGTCCTGACGCTCAATCACGCAGGTGGCGCCGAGCGGAAGCTGCAGGCCCGTTGCCTCAAGCACCAGTCCGGTGGCGCGCGTTAAGCGGCCATAGCGACGCACCGAGGGGAGTTGCGTCATCTTTGTCTCGAAGTTATCGAGCGTGTTCAGCCAGCGGGTGAGGCGTGCGGTCATCAGACGACTCCCGGTGCCGCCAGACGGCACAGTTCCTGCCAGCGCGTCGCCACGCTGGCATCCAGATCGCCTTCATCGGCAGAGACTTTGCAGCCCCCGTGATGCAAGGAAGGGTCGCCGCGCAGACGCCAGCCATGCAGGCTGAGGGTCGCGCCGAGGCTCTCTTCAACGCGCTGTAAATCATCGGGGTGTACGCGCAGCTGCGGTTTGCCGCTGAACAATGGCTCCTGCTGGAGCAGACCCTGGATCTGTTTAATCAGCGCCGAGTTATCCACCACCGGCGTCTGGCCAATGACCTGGCGGGCGGCTTCCAGTGCCATCTGCATCAGGCGCGAGGCGATCACGCTGTCCAGCGCGTCCAGGGTGTGCTGGAACTCGCTTACCAGCTGCTGCATCCGGGCATGAAGCGGCGCCTGCTGCTGGCGCGCCTGCTCCTGACCTGCTTCCAGGCCTTTCGCCAGCCCTTCCTGGTAGCCCTGTTCGTGGCCTTTCTGTCGGCCTTCGTTCATGCCCGCGTTAAAACCCTGCTCGTGCGCCTGCATTTGCAGCTGGGCCAGCATTTGCGCCCGCTGCTCTTCTTCGCTCAGTTCCGGGACATCTGCCCCGGCATCATCCTCGTCGGGCGCGGCCATAGCGGGTCTGAACTCCGCCACAGGCGGGGCCAGATCGTCAGGCGTCCAGGGCTTCCACGACAGCTCATTAGACATAGGTGTCGTCTCCGCTGCCGATCACCATCTCGCCGGTCTCTGCCAGACGGCGAACGATAAGCAGGATGGCTTTCTGTTCGTTTTCCACCTGAGACAGACGGACCGGGCCACGGTTGGCCAGATCGTCGCGCAGGATATCGGCTGCACGCTGCGACATGTTGCGCAGGAACTTCTCGCGCAGCGGCTGTTCGGCACCCTTGAGGGCGATAAGCAGCGATTCGGAGTCCACTTCCTGAAGCAGGCGCTGGATGCTGCGATCGTCCACTTCGACCAGGTTTTCGAACAGGAACATCTCGTCGATGATCTTTTGCGCCAGCTCGCCATCGAACTCGCGAACCGCGGTAATGACCGCCTCTTCCTGCTGGGTTTTCATCAGGTTGATGATCTCGGCTGCGGTTCTCACGCCGCCCATTTTGCTGCGCTTGAGGTTCTGACCGTCGAGCAGGTTGTTCAGCACTTCCGTCAGTTCCGCCAGCGCGGCAGGCTGCACGCCGCCGAAGGTGGCGATACGCAGCATCACGTCGTGGCGCAGACGTTCGTCGAACAGCGCCAGAATATCGGCCGCCTGACCCCGTTTGAGGTGTACCAGGATGGTGGCGATAATCTGCGGGTGCTCGTCGCGAATAAGGTCGGCGGCACTCTGCGGCTCCATAAAGTTGAGCGTCTCGATGCCGCTGGCGGTATCGCGGGTTTCAAGAATATCTTCCAGCAGGCTGGCGGCACGCTCTTCGCCAAGCGCTTTAACCAGCACGGAGCGCAAGTAATCGTTGGCGTTGATGTTGAGCGCCGCAAACTGCTCGGCTTCCTGCTCAAACTCCGCCAGCACTTCGGTCAACTGCTTGTTGGAGATCTGACGCACGTTCGCCATCGCGGCGCTGAGGATCTGCACTTCGCGCTGGGAGAGGTGTTTAAACACCTCCGCCGCGCGGTCTTCGCCAATGGTCATCAGCAGGATGACGCTTTTATCGGTGCCCGTAAGCGTATTACTCATGTTCGTTACCCATCCACTGACGGATGACCAGCGCGACGACGCGCGGATCGTTGTCTGACATTTCGCGAATGCGCTGGCTCATCACCTCGGCACCCATACGCTGATTAGCGCGACGCTGCTGGATCTGTTCGTCTTTGCTGAGGCGAACTTCAACGGCTTCTTCCGTATCCTGACGCGTGACCTGCTGCTCTTGCGCGGCCTTCTCGGCTTCTGCACGGCGCTGGAGCTGCGGACGCACGCCCTTACGCCACAGCAGCCAGGCGACAATCAGCACCAGCAGCCAGCGGCCTGCGGACATCAGCTGGTCGATAAACGCCTGCTGTTGCCAGAACGGCAGTTCACCACCGGTTTCATCCACCGAGCTGAATGGCGAGTTCACCACGTTGAGGGTGTCGCCACGCTTCTCTGAATACCCCATGGCTTCACGGGTCAGATCTTCAATCTGCTTCATCTGCTCGGTGGTGAGCGGCAGCGGCTTGCCGTCCGGCAGCGTTTTATAGTTCACCACCACGGCAACCGACAGGCGCTGCACATCGCCCACGTTCAGCTTGGTGTGGCGGATAGTACGGTCGACTTCATAGTTAGTGGTTTCGTTACGGCTGCTGGTGCGCGGGCCTGAACTGGCCGCCGTTGAGGTGGTTTGCGCGTTGTTTTGCTGGCCGTTCTGCTGGTTCGCTGCAGGCGTAGTAATCGGCGCTGCGTTAGCCGGTGCAGGCTGGTTTGAGAGTGCGCCCGGCACGCCGCCAGGGTAAGGTCCGCCGACCTGCTCATTCTCATTCACCTGGCGCGAACGCATCACCGCCTGAGACGGGTTACCGTTCGGGCTGTACTGCTCTTCGGTCTGTTCTTTATTGGCGAAGTCGATCTGCGCGGTGACCTGCGCGTGCACGTTGCTGCTACCCACAACCGGGCCAAGGATCGCTTCGATACGACGCTGGAGGCGGCCTTCGACGTCCGCGGCGTATTTCAGCTGCGCGTCGTTCAGATCGCGACCGGCGCTATTGGACTGGGTCAGCAGGTGGCCGCTCTGATCGACCAGAGTAACGTTACCCGGCGGCAGACCGGCAACCGCGCTGGACACCAGGTGGGTCACGGCGCTGATTTGTCCTTCGTCGAGCGCGCGGCCCGGCTCGAGATTAACGGTCACGGAAGCAGAAGGAGACTTTTGTTCACGCACGAACAGGGACGGTTTCGGCATCGCCAGGTGCACGCGGGCACTCTTGACCGGACCTAAGGTTTCAATGGTGCGGGCCAGTTCGCCTTCCAGCGCGCGCTGGTAGTTCACCTGCTCGCTGAACTGACTGATACCGAATTTTTCCTGGTCCAGCAGTTCAAAACCGACCGCGCCGCCTTTCGGCAGCCCTTGCTGCGCCAGACGCAGACGAAGCTCATGCACCTTATCTGCGGGCACTTCCAGCGCGCCGCCGTTATCAGCAAAGCGATAAGGGATATTCATCTGGGTAAGCTGGGTGACGATGGCACCGCCATCCTGATCGGAAAGGTTACTGTAAAGGGTGCGGTAATCCGGGCTTTTCGCCCATAAGACCATTGCTACCAGTATCGCAATTGCGGCAGCGCCTGCCACGATCAACGGGATTTTAGGGTTCGCGCGAAGGCGGTTCATCCACTCAAGTGATTTATTTTGTGGCGCTGTCGATGCTGCTGCACTCATTGCGCACCTCTTAAATCCTGGTGGTTTACGTTATTCGTGTAGAGAAACAAAACTGACTCCCGGGTCGGCAAACACGACAAAAGTTCCATATTGATGGCACTGCCATTATTTGATGATTCGGGATTTTCTATGCGTCAAATAACCTGGTTTTTTCACGTTATTTACCGCCATTATCTTATTGACAAGCTGTTAGTCTTGACCCCGTAAAAAACCATCCAGGGGAGAGTCATGGCTATTCAGGGCATTGAAGGGGTACTCAGTCAGCTGCAGGCGACGGCGGTGTCGGCACGCAGTCAGAACGTGGCGGAACAACAGCCGGGCATCAGTTTTGCGGGGCAACTGCACGCCGCGCTTGACCGCATCAGCGAGACCCAGACGGCGGCGCGTACCCAGGCCGAGAAATTTAGCCTCGGCGAGCCGGGCGTGGCGCTGAACGATGTGATGACCGATTTGCAAAAAGCATCGGTCTCCCTGCAGATGGGGATCCAGGTACGTAACAAGCTGATCTCGGCCTATCAGGACGTCATGTCGATGCAGGTGTAGCGCCAACGCATCTTACGCTGGCGGCCTCAACGCTTTAATGCCACAATATTTTTTTCTTCGCACGCGGGAAAGATGATGAAAAAAATAGTATTTGCTGGCGCACTGCTGGCGTTGACCGGATGTGTACAGGTCGAGAATTACCAGGACGTGATTAAGCATCCTGCTCCGGCGCAGCTGACGGGGTACTGGCAGTCAAAAGGGCCGCAAAGCAGCATGGTAAGCCCGGAGGCGATTGCCACGCTGGTGGTGACGCAGGAGGGCGATACGCTGGATTGCCGCCAGTGGCAGCGCGTTCTGGCGGTGCCAGGCAAACTGATGCTCCGTTCGGATGACTACTATAACGTGACCCAAAAGCGCGATGTGTATCCGCTTGAGATTGACGATGGCGTGCTGGAGTATGACGGCATGGAGCTTCACCGGGTTGACCGTCCAACGGTCGAGTGCGCTGACTTCCTCAGCAAACATCCGCTGGAGAGTCAGCTTCCTTAGCGTTTTTAGCCGGGTGGCGGCTGCGCCTTACCCGGCCTACCAAACCCTGGCCCGGAAGGTCTTAGCGCCACCTGGCAAGCATTTACAACGCGTCCTCAATCACCCACACGCTGACGCTTCCGCCATTGCAGGTAAAGGTGCCTTCGCCATCCGCTGCGGTAGTCACCGTCTCTTCCCGGTTGCCAAGAAAATCACGCCAGGTTTTGTTGCCGTAGTTCTCGCCAAGGCAGATCGTCTTCTCGCCGTCATCGCCATTGGAAAGGACCACCACGCAGCCGGGGTCGTCTTCGGTTCCACTGCGGCTAAACGCAATGCAGTTGGGGTGATCGAAGAACAGGGTTTGTACCCCGTGCGCAAAACGCTGGCGGGCGAGGATCAACTCGTGAAGCTGTTCAATGACCGGCATCTCAATGTGATACGTCTCGCCGTCACCGCCGGTGTCGTCGTAGGTCGCACCGAACAAATCGGGATAGAACACGCTCGGCACGCCGTTCTCGCGCAGCAGAATAAGCGCATACGCCAGCGGTTTGAACCAGGCTTCTACCGGCGCTTCCAGCGCCTGCAGCGGCTGGGTGTCGTGGTTAGCCACCAGGGTGACGGCGTGGAACGGGTCCGTTTCAACCAGGGTGCCGGTAAAGATCTGGCTCATGTCGTAGTCGCGACCCATGCGCGACGCTTCGTGGAAATTCATCTGCAGCGGGGCGTCGAACAGCATGGTTTTGCCTTCGACCTGATCGATATAGTTCTTCAGCGCGTCGACGTCGTGTGACCAGTATTCTGCCACCACGAACAGCGGTTTTTCCGACACTTCCTGAACGTGTTCAATCCACTCTTTATAGAACCAGGCGGGAATGTGCTTAACCGCATCCAGACGGAAGCCATCGCACTGCGTCTGTTCCATCACCCAGCGTGCCCAGTATTTGATCTCTTCGGTAACGGCACGATTGCGAAAATCGATGTTTTCGCCCATCAGGTAGTCGAAGTTACCCATTTCATTATCGACCTGATCGTTCCAGCCATCGCCGGTGTAATCGTTAACGATTTTAAAGATGCCGTCTTCGTTGGGGTTTTCGATATGGTCAATGCCGCTGAAACATTTATAGTCCCAGACGAACTGCGAATACTGCCCCGCGCGAACGGGGAAGCTGTAGCGGGTCCAGGCCTCACACTCGATGATTTCATCGTCAATCTGCGTGCGATCCTCCTGATTCACGCGCTGCACGCGAACAGTCTCTTTCTCGTCCGCCCCCATTTTGTGGTTAACCACCACGTCCAGCAGCACCGCAATGTCATTGCTTTTCAGGGCGTTGATGGCCTCAAGCAGCTGGGCCTTGTCACCATATTTCGTGGCCACGCTGCCTTTCTGGTCAAACTCGCCAAGGTCGAACAGATCGTACGAGTCGTAACCCACGGAATAGCCGCCGGATGCGCCTTTATACGCCGGGGGCAGCCAGACCATATTGATGCCGATTTCATTCAGATTTGGGGCTAACGCCGTGACCTCGGGCCATAACTCGCCGCCAGTAGGGTAGTACCAGTGAAAACATTGTAACAGGGTGGGGTTTTTCATCGTCCGTGCTCCAGATTGAGAACATAGAGAGTATGGGCGAGGCGGGAGAAAAAGGCGGATGAAATAACAAAATATTATTCATCCGCTTACGGTCATACCCTGTTCAGAGATCGGTAGGGTAAAGAACATTTCCTGATAAACGTCCATAGGTTGCATTCAGATTATGTTGTCTCGATGTCTGTCCAACCAGTGCCCGCAACTCTTCCATGCGCTGTTGCAGTAAGGTTTTTAGCTCCACTTCATTATCGAGGATCTGTCGCAGAATAGGGCGGATCTGTGCCTGCATGGCCGCAGGAATATCGCTGGCATCCTGAAAAAGAGTAAGCTTTTCGACTGCCGTAAGGTAATCAACCTCGTAAGCAATAAGATCGTCCCACCGTCCGGCTTTGGTCAGTGCGAGCATGGTCGTGCTGGTTTTTAACAACTGCTGATAGTGTTGGAGCAACCCGAGATTGACGTCCATTAGTAATTGTCCCGCATGTTTTGAGAATGGGGGCCTATCTCTTTCCAGGCTTCAGCGATGTTGTTCAGCAACTCCACCACTTCATTAATGGCATCGATGTCATTATGGAGGTTGGCCTGTAAAAGACGCCTTGTCATATAGTCGTAAAGACTATCAAGGTTTGCAGTTAAATCGCCGCCAACGTCATGATTAAGACCTGACTGCAAACCGTTGCTGATAATATTGATAGCTTTACTTAAGGCCTGCCCTTTACCGGGAATATCGCCTTGTTCAATCAAAATGGCGGCTTTTTTCATGGCGCTTAATGCGCCATCAAAAAGAAGTACCACCAGTTGATGCGGGCTGGCGCTCAGGACGGCAGATTCAACACCGACCTGGGCGTAAGCCTGAATTCCCGATTTTGTATACATGGTAAAACCTCAATTCATCATTCATTAACTGTTCATGGCATTGAACTGTTGGGTCAGGTAGCTGCCCGTAGAGTCCATCTGCGACACCAGCTGACTCAAACTTGTAAACTGCGTTTTGTAGCGCGCCATGGTGGCGGTAATCTGCGCATTGACGCGATCGTACTCTTCGGACAGGTTTTTCAGCGTCTTGTTAATACCATCGGTGGCGCTTTTAACCGAACCGTCGTTGCCCAACATGGTTTTCAGCAGGTTGCTGGTTTCCGTGGCGAACCCGGTGGTTTTGCCATCTCCCGACAGGAATGAAACCACGTCGGCCGATTTTTCATTCAGCGCTTTGTTGAGTTTGGTACTGTCTACGGTCAGCTTGCCGGTAAGATCCTGAGTGACGCCGAGCTGAGACAGTAATCCCAGGTTGCCGCCCTGTGAGCTGGAAAGCTTTGAACGAAGCTGCGTTTGAATGCTGCGCAACGTGCCATCACCTAACAGGTCACCGTTACTGGTGTCTTGCGTACCGCTGCCCTGATCAACCGAGGTGTACTTCGTCTGATTAGTGATCGTCGTTTGCAGCGAGTTATAAGCATCCACAAACGCCTGGATCGCATCCACCATCGGCTGGTTATCTTTCACCACCGTCAGGGTTTCCGGGTTACCTGTATTCGTTTTAGTCAGGTTAAGCGTCACGCCTTCAGGTGCGTCTGTAATAGTGTTGCTGCTACGGGTGATTTCAATCCCGTTAATTTTCACCACGGCGTCTGACGCTTTAACCTGCTCCGTCATCGCACTGGATGAACCGCTCTCGTCGTAGCTGATGTACTGCGCTAAGGCTGCATCGTCGGTTGAGACGGTCATTTTATTCGTCGTACCGCTGTCGCGTGAGGTCAGCGACAGGTAGTAGCTGTTATCGTCCGCTTTAATGATACTTGCGGTAACGCTGCCCTGTTTGGCGTTAATGGCATCGCGCACGTCAGCCAGGCTGGTTTTATCACTCGCCAGCGTCACGGTCATCGGATCTTTCTGGCCCGGCTGGGAGATCGTGATGGTGCGCGAACTCATGCTGCTGTCGCCGAGATCGGTATCTTTACTCGCCACTTTCGGGCTGAGTAACGATTGCGCCGCGGCAAGCTTGTTTACCTCAACAGAATAGGTTCCTGCTGTCGCGTTATTCGCAAGCGATGCGCTAAACGCAGTATTAGTGCTGGACACTTTTGCCTGAGCAATAGACGACGTATTTTTCAGCGCGTCAGTCGCGGTCTGTAATTTGGTTAATGATGTCTGCACCACGTTCCAGGCCGTCAGCTTTGCTTTATAAGAGGTCTGCTGCGTGGTAATCGGCGTCAGCTTGGTTTGCTCTGCTGTTTGTAAGTTGTCATACAGGGTGCTGAGTCCAAGATTGGTACCTGCGCCGAGCGAACTGATACTTGCCATTTTTTCATCCTTTATTGAGACAATCACTGGATGCACTATCGGCAGAAACGAGAAAAAGATTAGCGTTATTTTTTAAATCTAATGCCGGAATAAAGCGGGGGAATATCGGGCAGTTTGCGTCTTTAAAAAAATGATCTTTTTTTCTAAAGATCGAGAAAGGGGTGTCGATAATCTGATTGACGGTGAGAAAGCCGTAGGCAGATGCCTGATATCGACAACTTTTTCAAAGGAATACACCATGGCTGTTATTAATACTAACACCCTGTCTCTGATGACTCAGAACAACCTGACTAAGTCTCAGTCTTCCCTGGGCACCGCGATTGAGCGTCTGTCCTCCGGCCTGCGTATTAACAGCGCGAAAGATGACGCTGCAGGCCAGGCAATCGCCAACCGTTTCACGTCTAACATCAACGGCCTGACCGTTGCTGCACGTAACGCCAACGACGGTATCTCTCTGGCGCAGACCGCTGAAGGCGCGCTGGGCGAAATCAACAACAACCTGCAGCGTATCCGTGACCTGACCGTTCAGGCGCAGAACAGCTCTAACTCCGCATCTGATATCGACTCCATTCAGGCGGAAGTGAACGAGCGTATGAAGGAAGTTAACCGCGTTACGTCCCAGACCGACTTCAACGGCATCAAAGTGCTGAACACCGGTTCCGGCACCAGCAACTACAGCTTCCAGGTTGGCGCGAAAGATGGTGAAACCATCGGCATCACCCTGAGCGCGAGCGACAGCTTCAACCTGGCGGCTGCTGGCGCGTCCGGCGGTGCACTGAACACCAAAACCATGGCATC